>NZ_JBIAYZ010000001.1:0-563420 GCF_042898635.1 Micromonospora sp. NPDC000442
CGGGGGGGGTGCGCTAACACCGTCCCGCGGCAGGTGGGCCGCCTCCTCCCCCCCCCCCCGCCCCCCCGCTTTTTTCTGGGGGGGGGGGGGGGGGGCCCCCCCCCCCCCCCACGGCTCGGCGTTGTCGTCCGACGGGATCGGTCCTCCCCGGCTGACCCGCGGGTACCGCCTGGTCAGCCGCCGAGGGTGGCCAGTTCCGAGACGACGACGTTGGTCAGTGCCCGACCGTCCCGGCGAACCTGGCGGAGGTACCACTTCTGGATCGGCGCGTGGGTGGACTTCGCGAACTGCCAGGGTCCACGAGGGCTGTTGAGCTGCCCGAGACCGGCGATCGCGGCGTTGATCTGCTGCGGGCTGGGGTTCGTGCCCGCTGCGGCGATCGCCCGGTCCAGCACGGCCGCCGCGTCGTACGACGCCATCACGATCGAGGTGGGTACCCGGCCCGGGTAGGCCGCGTTCCAGGCGGCGACGAATTCCCGGTTGGCCGCGTTGTCGAGGTCGGGTGAGTAGTTCAGACCGTTGTAGATGCCCTCGGCCGCGTCGCCCTGCTCGACCAGGCTTGCCGGCTCGGTCACGAAGCCCGCCGCGTAGAGCGGCAGGTCGGCGACGGGGGATTCGGCGTACTGCTTGACGAAGGTGATGGCGTTCTGCGCGTCGAAGAAGCAGTAGACCGCTTCGGCGCCGGACTCGGCGATCTCGTCCAGGTAGGGCCCGAAGTCCTCGGTGACCGGGAACGGACTGAAGACGGCTTTGCCGCCTGGGTTGGCCAGTCGGCCACCGAGGTCGGTGAACGTGTCGACGAATCCGCGCAACTCGTCGCGACCGCTCTGGAAGTCCGGCCCGATGGCGTAGACGCTGCCCTGACCGACCTCCTGCTTGACGAACGGTGCCATGGCCACACCGGGCTCGACGGAGATCAGGTTGGTGTGCCAGACGTATGTCACGTCGGTCACCGCCGGCCGCCCCAGTGCACCGACCAGCGGAACCTTGTGCTGGTCGATGAGCGGAAGGATCGCGGCGACGCTACCGCCGTTGATGATGCCGGTGATCGCCGAGACGCGATCCTGCTCCAGCAGCTTCGTCGCGGATTCGACCGTCACATCGCGTTCGTATCCCTCGTCGGCGACGATCAGCTCAGCCGGGTGGCCGCCCAGTTGTCTGCCGCGCATGTCCAGGTAGAGCTGGAAGCCGTCGCGCAGCTCGGAGCCCGGCGCCTCAAGCGACCCGGCCAGTGCGGTGATCATCCCGATCCGGATGGTCTGTCGCTCCGGCTCCGACCCACCGTCACAGGCGGCGGTGCCGGCGACCAGCACGCCGGTCAGCAGAGCTGCGACGAGTCGCCGGGCAGCCGCGGCGCGTCGGGCGGGGCGGCTGGCGTTCACAGCATCCCCAGCAACTGGGAACGCACCGCCGGGGTCAGCACCTCACCCATCCGGTTCGCCAGGTCGGTCATCTCGTACGAGACCTGGCCCACGTCGCAGACCGGGGACGCCAGCACGAGCAGCGAGGCCCCGTCGCTGAACGACATGCAGAACATGAAACCGCCGTCCATCTGGGTCACGTTCGAGATCACCGTCCCCGCCTGGAAGAACCGGGCGGCCCCGACCAGCAGGGCGATCAGACCGCTGCCGGTGGCGGCGAGCTGATCCGCCCGGTCGCGGGGCAGGCCGTGATTGTGTGCCAGGACCAGCCCGTCGGTGGAGATGGCCAGGGCATGACTGACCTCAGGAGTACGGCTCACGAAGTTCTGCAACAGCCAGCTCAGGTCGTTCGGGCTTGTCACGACGTCACTCCAGATCGGGGAGGGGTGGACAGTCAGCGTCAGAAGGAGTTGGGGGATCGGCGTCCGGCGACGCCCTTGGCGTAGGCCGACATGGCCGCTGCCACGGTTGCCGGATCCAGCTTCCGCTGCGGGTCCGCGCTCGGTTGCGGTGTATCGGGCACCAGATGGGGCTGCGGCACCCGGCGTGGCAACCCGACCTGGGTGGACGGCGCTGGAGTGGCGGTCGCCCACTTCTCACCGGCATCGACCGGCCAGATGACGGCCACCGAGTCGCCGTCGAGGGCGGTTTTGAACCAGCCGTTCACCGTCGGCCCGGCCGGCAGCCCCACCGCGGTGGGCTGGGGCTGGGCTGCTGGCTGGAACAGCGGTGCGGGTACGGGAGGCGCGGCGACCGAGTTGGGTGGCGCCGGGGTGCTCGCGCGTACCGCGCCGACCGCTCCGACACCGACCGGGACGCGCCCGACGTTCGGCATGGGGTTGCCGGAGCCGGCCACCGGGAGGCTGGCGCGGGTCCCGGAGGTCATGGCCGGACGCCCCCCGGTTGCGGAGGGTCGACCACGGCCCAGCTCGGGCTCCACCGGTTGCGGCTGCTGCACCGGCCGGCGTACGACGATCGATGCCGGCAGCGTGATCTCGGCCACCGTGCCGCCCGTCGGCCCGGGGCGCAGCTCGACCCGGACGGCGTGCCGGGCGGCGAGCCGGGCGACCACGGTCAGACCCATGGCCCGCACGCCCGACACGTCGATCGACGACGGGTTGGCGAGCGCCATGTTCAGTTGCTCGCACCGCTGGGTGGAGAGCCCGACGCCCTGGTCCACCACCTGCACGATCGCCCGGTCGGAGAGAGCGTGCCCGGTGACCAGCACCTCGGCCTCCGGCGGGGAGTACCCGGTCGCGTTGTCCAGCAGTTCGGCGACCAGGTGCACGATCTCGTCGACCGCCGTACCGGCGATCGCCAGTTCCTTGTCCACGGTGCCGATCCGGACCCGGGTGTAGTGCTCGATCTGGGACAGCGCGGCCTGGATCACGTGGTCGAGCGGAACCGGCTCCTGGCGTACCCGGGAGATGCCGGAACCACCGAGCACCAGCAGGCTCTGGTTGATCCGGGCCATCCGGGTCGCGAGATGGTCCAGTTGGTACAGCTGCTGGAGACGTTCGGGGTCGGCCTCGTCGCGCTCCACCTCGTCGACCTGGGCGAGCATCGCGTCCACCAGCCGCTGCTCACGTCGAGAGAGATGGACGAAGATCTCCGCGATGTTGGCCCGCATCACCGCCTGTTCGCCCGCGATCCGGACCGCTTCCCGGTGCAGTGCCCGGGTCGCGGTGGCCACTTCGGCGATCTCGTCGGAACCGGTGATCCGGAATTCCGAAACGGAACGGTCTGCCACCTCGTTGGGTTGCACGCTGCCGGGTGGAGCCGCGGTGAGCTCCCGGACGACGGCCGGTAGCCGGTCGTACGCCACCTTGGTCACCGTGTTGCGCAGCGACCGCAGCCGGCGGGTGATCCGCCGCGCCACCACACCGGTCAGTACGGCGGTGAGCGCCAGGACCAGGAAGATGCCGACACCCTGTAGCAGCGCGTTACGCAGCAGTTGCCCGCGCTCGGTCGACACCCGGTCGGCGACGGCGGCATCCAGGTCGCTCTGGATCCGGAACATCTGGCTGACCCAGCCGTCGGTGGCCTCGACCCAGGCGTCCGGGTCGACGACGAGCCGTCCGCCGGGCAGCGTCCGGCCCACCTGATCCTGAAGCCGTTGGGCGGCGACGACCTGGGGATCGGTACCGATCTGCTCCCAACTGGCCGCCCACCCCGGTTCGGCGAGGGCCAGGAAGGCGTTGGTGGCCTCGGCGTACCGGGCCTGGGCACCGACGATCTCCTGCTGTCCGGCCGGGGTCAGCTCGCCCCCGGCGAGGCTGCGCAGCACGATGACCTGAAGCTGACCGATCGCCTCGCCCGCCTCGGAGACCGCCACCGCGGCCCGGACGTCGTCGGCGATGTTCGTCGAGGTGTCGGTGGCCACGGAAGCGCGGAAGGTGAGCAGGTCCGCGACGAGAATGCGGTAGCTGAAGGCGATCGCGGACAGGGTGGCGCGAGGGCTGGAGCGGACCTGCTCGCGTACCGCGCCGAGCGCAGTCAGACCGGCATCGATCCGTTGCAGGGCGGAGTTCCCCGTCGCCACCTCGTCCCTGCGTTGCTGGAACTCGATGATCTCGGCATCGGTCCGGGCGACCTGATCGTCGAAGGCGGCGCTGGCGGCCTGGCTCTGGGTGGTCACCTCGACCGCCGCGATCACCCGTTCGGCCTGTAGGGCGCGGGCGAGCGCGCCAGCCTGGGTGGAGAGTGTGACGACGTCGTGCACGGTGCCCGCGTTGAGTACCTGCCGGACCGTGCCCTCAAGGGCCAGGCCGGCGAACCCCACGACGGCGATCAATGGTACGGCGACCAGCAGCCGTAGCAAGCGGACGATGCTGCCCCGGGCCAGCCATCCCCGGCGCACTTCGGCGTGGGTACGCACCGCGGCTGCCGCTGTAGCACGTGTCACCGGCGTACTCCGCCCCCTTGCCTCATCTACGTTGATCTCAGCAGGAACCGACGCAGGCGCCGGTTACATGGTGGAGGGTGGGCGTGCCTGCCCACGTCAGAGCGCCATTCCTACCACGATGTATCGGTTCACCTCTAGATCCCTACTCGGTCGCTCGCAGGTTGACTGACGTCTCGGACATGAACCGGAAGCACGATAGCGAAACTTGTTCAACCAATCGTTGTGAACGGATGGAGGAAAGGTCGAGGTCCGATCCGACTCGATCTTGTTATGCGCGACGGCCGATACCCCTATGGGGTATACGGTGGTGCCGGGAGGCGATGACATGTCCCACGGCGACACCCAGCACCACCCGAAACAGCACGGGCACGGCGGGCACGACAAGCATGCCGGGCATGATCCGGCGGCGTTCCGCCGCAAGTTCTGGCTGAGCCTGGCACTGACCGTGCCGATCGTGGCCACCAGTCACATGGTGATGGACTGGCTCGGCTACGAACTGGACTTCCCCGGGATCGGCCTGGTGGGGCCGGTGCTCGGCACGGTGGTCTTCGGCTACGGCGGCTGGCCCTTCCTACAGGGTGCGGTGCGCGAGATCCGAGACCGGGCGCCGGGCATGATGCTGCTGATCGCGATGGCCATCACGGTTGCCTACGCGGCATCGCTGGCCACCTCGTTCGGCGCCTTCGACCTGGACTTCTGGTGGGAGCTCGCGGCACTGGTGACGATCATGCTGCTCGGGCACTGGCAGGAGATGAAGGCGATCGGTCAGGCCCGAGGCGCCCTGTCGGCGCTCGCCGCCCTGCTGCCCGACGACGCCGAGCGGCTCGACCCGGACGGAGCGCCGCAACGGGTGGCGGTGGCCGAACTCGGCGTCGGCGACGTGGTGCTGGTCCGTCCGGGTGCCCGGGTCCCGGCGGACGGCACCGTGGTGGACGGTCGCGCCGAGATGGACGAGTCGATGATCACGGGCGAGTCGCGGCCGGTGTCACGCTCCACCGGTGACCGGGTGGTGGCCGGCACGGTGGCCACCGATGCGGCGCTGCGGGTCCGGATCGAGGCGGTCGGGGACGACACCGCGCTGGCCGGCATCCAGCGGCTGGTGAGCGAGGCCCAGCAGTCCAGCGGCCGGGCGCAGGTGCTGGCCGACCGGTTCGCCGCCTGGCTGTTCTACATCGCCACCGCGACGGCAGTGCTGACCCTCGTGGTCTGGTCACTGCTGGGCAATGTGGACGAGGCGGTCGTGCGCACGGTGACGGTGCTGGTAATCGCCTGCCCGCACGCGCTCGGACTGGCCATCCCGCTGGTCATCGCGCTGTCCACGGCGGTGGCCGCCAAGGGCGGGATCCTGGTCAAGGACCGGCTGGCCCTGGAGCGGATGCGCACGATCGACACGGTGCTGTTCGACAAGACCGGCACGCTGACCCGGGGCGAGCACGTCCTCACCGACGTCGCCGCCACCAGCGGCACGACCGAACGGGACGTACTCGCCATCGCGGCGGCGGTGGAGGCCGACAGCGAGCACCCCCTCGCCCGGGCGATCGTGACCGCCGCCGCTGACCAGAGCGACCAGCGGGCCGCGTCCGGATTCCACTCGATGACCGGCCGCGGCGTACGCGCCGAGGTGGACGGGGTGACCTACGCCGTCGGCGGTCCGGCGTTGTTGCGGGAACTCGACGTCGCCGTTCCGGACGACCTCGACGAGCACCGCCAGGACTGGTCGCGCCGTGGTGCGGCGGTGCTGTACCTGCTGCGCATCCACGACGGCGGGGCCGTCGTCCTCGGCGCCCTCGCGTTGGCCGATGAGGTAAGACCGGAGGCCCGGCAGGCCGTCGCCGACCTGCGGGAGCAGGGCATCCGCAAGATCGTGATGATCACTGGGGACGCCCGTCCGGTCGCCGATGCGGTCGCCGCCGACCTCGGATTCCGCTCCGGTGAGGACGAGGTCTTCGCCGAGGTGCTCCCGGCGGAGAAGGACGACACCGTGTCGGGCTTGCAGCAGCGCGGACTGCGGGTGGCCATGGTGGGCGACGGGGTCAACGACGCGCCTGCCCTGGCCCGCGCGAACGTCGGCATCGCGATCGGCGCCGGCACCGACGTGGCCATCGAGTCCGCCGGGGTGGTGCTCGCCTCCTCCGACCCGCGCGGCGTGAGCGGTGTGATCCGGTTGTCCCGGGCCGCGTACCGGAAAATGCTCCAAAACCTGGCCTGGGCCGCCGGCTACAACGTGGTCGCGCTGCCGCTCGCCGCTGGGGTCCTGGCCTGGGCCGGCGTGGCGTTGAGCCCGGCGGTCGCCGCCGTGCTGATGTCGGCCTCCACAATCGTGGTCGCGCTCAACGCCCAACTGCTGCGCCGCGTCGAACTGCGCCCACCGGATTGAACACCCGTCAGGTCAGTTTCGTACAAGACCCCGACGCTGTTGCGGGCCCAGACTCGGCGACATGGAAACCGTCACCGAGCCCGTACGCTTCGACACCAAGATCGCAGTCCTGCTCCGCGACGACCTGCCGACCTGGCAGCGACTCAACATGACCGCGTTCCTGGTAAGCGGCATCGGTCAGGCCGCGCCCGAGGTGATCGGCCAGCCGTACGCCGACGCGGACGGCACGCCCTACCTGCCCATGTTCCGGCAGCCCGTGCTGGTGTTCGCCGGTACGAAGGAGACGGTGACCGCCGCCCACCAGCGCGCCGTGACCCGCGGGCTGCCGCTGGCCGTCTTCACCTCGGACCTGTTCCGGACCGGCAACGACCGGGACAACCGGGCGGCGGTCCGCGCCGTCGGCCGCGACCACCTCGATCTCACCGGCCTGGCCATGTACGGGCCGAAGAACGCGGTGGACAAGATCCTCAAAGGGGCCCGGATGCACCCGTGAACCGGCGGTGACGGGTGTACTGGCCGGGGTTGAAGCCGAGGATCCGCTTGAAGTGCCGACTCAGGTGTGACTGGTCGTGGAAGCCGGCCGTGGCAGCCGCCTCCCGGGCCGGTACGCCCTCGCGCAGCAGTCGTCGGGCGAGATCCACCCGGCGGGAGATCAGATACTGGTGCGGACCGATACCGAAGGCCGCGGAGAAGGCCCGCACGAGGTGGGTCGGGTGGGCATGCAGCAGACCGGCGGCCTCCGCCAGGGTCAGTCCCACCACGAAGCGCTCGTCGAGCAGGTCACGTAGCCGCCGCGCGATCCGTGAATCCCGCAGCGATGTGACCACGGGCGTACGGCGGGCCAGTCGCGCCCGCAGCCGCTCGGCAACGAGTGCGAGATGCACCTCGGCGGCGAACTCGTCACCCGGCTCGGTCAGCCGTGCGTGCAGCAGATCGATCCGCCGCCGCAGGGCTTCGTCGTCGAAGGTCGGTCGGTCCACCGCCCGACCAGCCAGGCGTTCGTCGAGCTGCCCGGGGTCGAGATAGAGCACCCGTTTGCGGAACCCCTGCGAGGTGACGGGCGAGCCGTTGTGCGGCACGTTCGGCGGCAACAGCGTGACGACCTGCCGGAACGCGCCGTGCTCGTGGCGGTCCAGGTCGTACCGGACAACTCCCTCGTCGACCACGAGCAGCGCCCAGCTTTCGTGGGTGTGCATCGGGTAGGCGTGGTCGGTGAACCTGGCGTGCAGCACCTCGCTGATCCCGCTGACCGTGGGGGACCAGACCCGTACCTGCTGTCGCCCGGACACGGCCGAACTGTAGCTGCTCTGCCAGCGGCCACCACCGAAGCGCAAGTGACCAGGGCAACTGCGGCGGGCGGAACTTCCGGGCGGCACCGACCGACAAACCTCATGACATCGATCTTCGAGGGGAAGTTCATGGCCAGCGCCCTGCCTCGCCGGTTCCTGCGCCCGGCGGTCCTGTTCACCGGGGCCGCGCTCATCGTGTCCCTGGCCGCCTGCGGCGGATCATCCGGGGAGTCGTCGACCACTCCCACGCCGTCCGCCGCAGCCACCGTCGAGGCCGGCGTGCTGGGCGTACGCGATCCGTGGGTGAAGGCCGCCGACGAGGGGATGACGGCGGCCTTCGCCACGCTGGTCAACGACAGCGACACCGACGTCACGATCACCGGTGCCGCCACCGCGGTGTCGCCGATGGAACTGCACGAGATGGCCATGGCAGACGGCAAGATGGTCATGCGGGCCAAGCAGGGTGGCGTGGTGATCAAGGCCCGGAGCGAGTACAAGCTGGAACCGGGCGGCGATCACCTGATGTTGATGGACCTCGCCAAGCCGCTGCGGGCCGGAGACGAGCTGACCTTCACCCTCAGCTTCGCCGACGGGCGGACTCAGACGTTCCGCGCGGTGGCCAAGCCGTTCACCGGGGCGCAGGAGAGCTACGCCCCCGGACACGGCGAGCCGATGCCGGACATGCCGACGAGCCACAGCCCGGCACCGTGAGGCCCACCAGCCGGCCGGTGAGCCGGCGCGGCCTGCTCACCGGCGGCGCCCTGGCCGCCGGTGGCACGCTGGCCGGCGCCGCCGCGCTGGCCACCACCCGCAGCGAGCCAGCGGGACGCCCGCCGGAGCAGACGCCGGTGGCGGGGGTCGGCGAGGCGGTCGAACCGTTCCACGGGGTACGGCAGGCGGGAATCGTCACCGAACCACAGGCGCATGCCGCGTTCGTCGCCTTCACTCTGCGCCCCGGCACCGACCGGGCCGCCCTCGGGCGGCTGCTGCGGCTGCTCTCCGACGACGCCGCCCGGCTCACCCAGGGCCGACCTGCGCTCGCCGACACCGAACCCGAGCTGGGGCTGCTGCCGGCCCGGCTCACCGTCACCTTCGGCTTCGGCCCGGGACTGTTCGCCGCCGCCGGTCTCGACGACCGCCGCCCGCCCTCGGTGGTCGACCTGCCGGCGTTCCCGATCGATCGGCTGCAACCCCACTGGTCCGGCGGGGATCTGCTGGTGCAGATCTGCGCCGACGACCCGATCACCGTCGTGCACGCGCAGCGGGTCCTGGTCAAGGACAGTCGGCCCTTCGCCACGGTGCGCTGGGTGCAGCAGGGTTTCCGGCGGGCGGCCGGTGCCGAGCCGGGCCGGACCCAACGCAACCTCTTCGGCCAGCTCGACGGCACCGCCAACCCGAAGCCGGGTACGCCGGTGGACACGGCGGTCTGGATCGCCGATGGGCCGGACTGGTTACGCGACGGCACCACGCTGGTGGTGCGGCGGATCAGCATGAACCTGGAAACCTGGGACCTGCTCGGCCGCGTCGACCGGGAACTGGCCGTCGGTCGGCGGCTGGACAGCGGTGCCCCGCTGACCGGCACCCGCGAACACGACGAACCCGACTTCGCCGCCCTCGGCCCCGACGGCCTGACGGTCATCCCGGATTTCTCGCACCTCACCCGGGCGCATGTCACCGACGACCGGTTCCGGATCCTGCGCCGGCCCTACAACTACGATGGCGTACCCGCCGCCGACGGCACCGCGGACAGCGGGCTGATCTTCGCGGCGTACCAGGCCGACATCGCCACCCAGTTCCTGCCCATCCAGCAGCGGCTCGCCGAACGGGACCTGCTCAACGAGTGGACCACCCCGATCGGCTCCGCCGTCTTCGCCGTCCCGCCCGGCTGCCCGGAGGGTGGTTGGATCGGCCAGCAACTGCTCGACTGACGAGGAGAATGACCGCCATGTCCCGCCGCATACGCCGGCCGCTCGCCGCCGCCCTCGCCACCGCGCTGGCCGCCACCGCGCTGCTGATCGGGCCGGTTGCCCCCGCGTACGCGCACAACGTCCTGCGCAAGGCCACTCCCGCGCAGGACGCCGAGCTGACGAAGGCACCGACCAGGATCACCTTGGAGTTCCTGCAGAAGCTGAACCCGTCGTTCACCACCATCACCCTCAGCGACGCCGACAAGCAGCAGGTGGCCACCGGCGAGCCGGAGGTCAGCGGCACCAAGGGCACCGTCACCGTCGAGCCGCCGCTGGCCAACGGCGTCTACACCGTCGCGTACCGGGTGGTCTCCACCGACGGGCACCCCGTGCAGGGGTCGTACAAGTTCACCGTCGCCGAACCGACGGCCACCGCCGAACCGAGCCCCAGCCCTGCGGCGAGCGAGCCGACGGAGACGACGGCGGTCCCGAGCGCGGAGCCGACCCCGTCCGCCGCAGCCGCCAGCCCGGCCGCGAGCGGCTCCTCCGACGGCCCGGGCACGGTGGCGTTGCTGGCCGGCGGCGGGATCGTGTTGGCTCTGGTGGCCGCCGCGGCGGTGCTTCTGCTGCGCCGACGCAACGCCGTCGGGGGCGGCCCGGCGCGCTGAGCATCGTCGGGGCGGCACCCAGCGGTCAGCACCGGCGGGTCTCAGCGCAGCAGCACCGGTCCGGCGTCGATCCGGGTCCGGAACAGCGCGTACGGCTTGCGGCGCAGATCCCTGCCCTGCTGGAAGCTGGGCTGTCGATGCAGCTGGTTCGCGGTGACGTAGAGGTGCCCGTCCACCGCCACCGACAGGGTGTCCGGCCAGAGCAGCCGAGGATCGTGGACGACGGTCTCGTACCCGCCGTCCGGGCGTCGCCGCAGCACCGCGTTGTGCTCGTACGCGGTGAGGTAGATCCGCCCGGCGTCGTCGGTCTCCAGCCCGTCGGAGCCGGTGCCCTTGTCGCCCTCGTGGACCACTGTCGCGGCGACCTCGTCCGCCCCGGCGGACACGTCGGCGAGCGCGTCGGTGGCGACGCTGTACCACTGGCGCGATGCCAACGGACAGTAGTAGAGCCGGGAACCGTCGGCGGAGATGGCGATCCCGTCCGCGCCGATCGTCACCGGCGTCGGCGGCCCGTCGGCCGGCCGTTGCAGGAGGGGCCTCCCCTCCACCACCGGCCGGAAACGGGACACCGGCTCCGCCTTGGTCGAGGGATGGTCGTGCAGCCGTCGCCAGGAGGCACCGGTGGCCAGGTCGACCACGATGATCCCGTTCGACCCGGCGACCGCGGAGTCGGTGATGTACGCGAGGCCCGCCTCGCCGCGCCGCAGGTCGAAGCGCACGTCGTTGAGGTACGTGGTGGGCAGCGCCACGTCCGGCGGGAAGGTGATCACCTGGGAAACGGTGTCGCTGCCCAGGTCGATGCGAACCAGTTTGGGGCCGCCCGGCCGAGTCGGTTGGAACATCGGGCTGCCGGTGTCGAGCACCCAGAGCCGGTCGACGGGGTCGACCACGACGCTCTGCACCGAGACGAAGGCCCCCAAGTCGTCGTCGCCACGCGGCTGGTTCCACCGCTCGTCCGGGTACGGCACCTCGGCGCCGTCGCGCAGCTCGACCACGGTGGCGGGCACCTCGTCGCCCCAGCGGGGAAAGTTGACGAAGATCCGGCCGGTGTGCGAGACGCTGACCCCGGTGGGCATGGGCCCGGTGAAGGCGTGGATCAGTTCCAGCTCGCCGACGGGCTCGTCGGGCACCGGCTCGCTCATGCGCTGCTCCTGCCGTTGGGCCGCGTTCTGTCCGACCGTGCCCGAGCCCTACGAGACCCGGCCTGGGCCACCCCCGTTCCCGCCGTCGGATGACGCAAACGTGGCCGCGCGGCTTCCCCGCCCGACGCGCAAGCCGGTGTCAGCCGGCTGCCGGGTGCGGATGTTGCCGGGGAACGGGCGGACGGTCGGTGTCCGCGTAGCCGGCAGCCTGGAGGGCGAACAGGTCGGCGTACCGACCACCGGCGGGGACGAGTTCGTCGTGGGTGCCCTCCTCGATCAGACGACCGTGATGCAGCACGAAGATCCGGTCGGCGTGCCGGACGTTGGCCAGCCGGTGCGTGATCAGGATGGTGGTGGCCCGGCCGCGTCGGTCACGGATGGCCTGGAACAGCGCGTCCTCGGCGCGCGGATCGAGCGCGGAGGACGGCTCGTCCATCACCAGCAGTTCGGCGTCGCGGAGGAAACCGCGAGCCGCGGTGATCCGCTGCCACTGCCCGCCGGAGAGGTCCTGTCCCTTGGCGAAGGTGCGGTCGAGCAGCGTCTCGTATCCGTGCGGCAGCTCGCGGATCATCTCGTCGGCGACCGCCCGGGCGGCGGCGGCCTCGATCCGGTCCTGCCGGGCCTCGGTGTCGATGTCCCCGATGGCGATGTTCGTGGCGGCGGTGAACGGCCACTTGTGGTACTCCTGGGTGACCACGGCGATGCGACCGCGCAACTCGTCGCGGTCCAACTCGGACAGGGGCCGTCCGTTCCAGCGGATCACACCGTCGCTGGGCGTACGCAGGGCCGCGATCATCGCGGCCAGGCTGCTCTTGCCGGAACCGTTCTCCCCGACGAAGGCCACGGTCTGCCCGGCCTCGATGGTCAACGTCACCCGGTCGACGGCCGCGCTTTCCCGGTCCGGATACCGCAAACTCACCTCGTCCACGGTCAGCACGCGCAGCCGGTCGGGTGTCGCCGCCTGCGCCGGTTCCGGCAGGTAGGTGGCGGCGCGGGTCATGAATCCCGTGTAGTCGCGGAAGTGCTGGCCCTCGGTGTAGACGCGGTCCATCTGGAAGGTCACCACGGCCAGTGAACGCTGCGCCGCCTGCACCGCGATCACACAGGTCGCCGCCGCGGCGAGCGGGATCTGCCCGTCGATGAGCAACAGCCCGAGCAGCACGTAGACCACGGCGGTGGCGACGCCCCCGATCATCGAGCCCACCGTGACCGTCGTGGTCACCCGACGGGCCAGGGCCAGCTCGATGTCGGTCTCCACCGCCATCACCCGGTCGTACTGGTCCAGCAGGAACCGACGCAGGCCGTACGAGCGCAGTTCCGGTGCCGACGCCCGTTCGGCCATCAGCCGGTGCAGTAGCCACATCCGGCGTCGCCGGACCGAACCGGCGATGTAGGTCTGGTACCGCAGGTGCCCCGCCCGCAGCGACGCCCACGCGTTCGGCAGGGTCGCGACCAGTAGCGCCGGCAGCAGCAGCGGATGAATCACCACGACGGCCACGGTCACCGCGATCACCCCCACCAGCCCGGCGAGCAGATTCATCGAGGCGGGCACCAGGGCGACGGCGGAATCGGTGCCCCGGGAGGCACGCTCCATGTCGTCGGCGAAGGCGTCCGCGTCGAATGCCTCCAGTCGCACGGCCGTGGTCACCTCGAACAGCCCTCGCTCCACCTCCCGGCTGACCCTGGGCGTCAGCCCGTTGAGGGCGTAACCGGTGGCGATCGCCATGCCGGACCGCGTCGCGGTCGCGGCAGCGAGCACCGCGAGCGCCGGCAGCGCGGCCGCCACCTTCTCCCCGGTCGGCCCACCAGCGAACAGCTCCACCAGCACCCGCTGGGTCGCGAGCAGCCCGAACGCCGACATCACGCCGCCACCGACCGTCGCGACGGCGACCACCGAGGTACGCAGCCGGTCGGCCCGCCAGCTGATCCGCAGGGCCGCCCAGATCAGCCGGGGCAGTTCGGCGAAGACGGCGAGCAGGCCGGCCTGGGTCCGCGCCCGCATGCCCGTCTCCCACCACATGGCCCGCATCTCGGGGAGCACCGACTCTCCGGCCGGTGCCCCGGCCTGCTCCGCTCGGTCACGACGCCGGGTCGACGTGGCGGCCATGGCGACACCTCCAGGGGTCGGCGACACGTGGCGGTCGCCTCCGCCGGGCCTCGGCACCGTCGATGAGCGGACACCGCTGACATAGCCAAAGGCGACCAACCAGCTACTTATAGTCACCGTCGATGCGGCGGTGGTCCAGCCCTGTCGGCGTGCCGAACCGCCCGACCCGCCCGCCGGGCTCCGGTCATCGCCGCTCGGCACATCCCGGCTACGGTGTGCGGCGTCAGGCGCCGCGCGGGGCGTACATGATGATGGCGACGCCGAGCAGGCAGACCGCCGCCCCGGTGAGGTCCCACCGGTCCGGGCGGAAGCCGTCGAAGATCATCCCCCAGGCGAGCGATCCGGCGACGAAAACCCCGCCGTACGCGGCCAGGATGCGGCCGAAGTTCGGGTCGGGTTGGAAGGTGGCGACAAAGCCGTACGCGCCGAGGGCAAGCACCCCGGCGGCGACGAACCACAGCCCCCGGTGCTCCCGCCAGCCCTGCCACACCAGCCAGGCCCCGCCGATCTCGGCGATCGCGGCCAGGGCGAACAGCAGTACGGAACGCAGCACGGTCACCCGCGGCACCCTACCCGCACCGATGCGGGGGCAGCGGTCGTGCGATCACCGATCCGGTCGTGGTGGCGCTATCCTCGCGACAGGCGCCCCCGAGTGCGCCCGTGGCGGTGGGGCCCGCCACCTCGCCGGTGCGGGACAACCGCGGCCTCCGCCGCCAACGGTCCCTGCCAGGGCACATCTGCTGGTAGGGGGCAGCCGTGGATTCACCACAACCGCCGGTCGATCCGGATGTTGATCTCAGCGTCCCGCGTCAACGCGCGGAACTGCGGAGCGGGTCCACCAGCCTGCTCGCCGCGATCGCCGTCGGCGGGATGGTCGGCGCGGTGGTGCGACACGGGCTGGCCGTGGCCTTTCCACACCCACCTCGCGGTTTTCCCTGGGCCACCTTCGCCGTGAACGTCTCGGGCTGCCTGCTCATCGGCGTGCTGATGGTGCTGATCACCGAGGCGTGGACCGCGCACCGCCTGGTCCGGCCCTTTCTCGGCGTCGGTGTCCTTGGCGGCTACACCACCTTCTCGACGTACGCCGTCGAGGCGCAGCAGGCGGTGGCGGCCGGCGCGGCGCGGACCGGCCTGTTGTACCTCGCCGGCACCCTCGTCGCCGCCCTCGTCGCCGTCCGGGTGGGCCTGACCCTGACCCGGCTGGCGACCGGAGTCGACCGCAACCGGAGCACCGGATGACCGTCATCCTGGTGGCGCTCGGTGCCGCCCTCGGTGCGCCGCTGCGCTACCTCGTCGACCGGGCAGTGCAGGCACGTCACGACTCCGTCTTCCCGTGGGGCACCTTCGTGGTCAACGTGGTGGGCTCACTTCTCCTCGGCGTGCTGATCGGTGGCGCCGCCGTGGGCGCGGTGCCCGGATCCCTGGTCGCCCTGCTCGGCGTCGGCCTGTGCGGTGCACTGACCACCTACTCGACGTTCGGCTACGAGACGGTTCGGCTCTTCGAGACCGGCGCTCGCTTCTACGCGCTGTTCAACGCCGGTGTCAGCGTCGTCGCCGCGCTCGGTGCCGCGTTCGTCGGGGTCGCCCTCGCCGAGACGCTGTGGGCCTGACCTCAACGGGTTCGCCCAGGGGATGCGGCGGATAGGTTCGGATCATTGAGCCGGCCGCGAGGATCATCCAGCCGGCCGCGATCCGGTTCCCGACGACGACGGCGCCGCCGGTGGAGGTGATCGGATGACCGCGACGTTGCAGCAGCTTGTCGAGCGCAACGACCTGGGTCTGATCCGCCGGTGGCTCGATGACCACCCGCCGCACGAGATCGCCGACGCGCTCGCCCGGCTGGACGGCGTGGCCGCCGGGGTGCCGTTCCGGCTGCTGGACAAGGACCGTGCGCTTGCGGTCTTCGAGGAGCTGGAACCGGTCGACCAGCGGAGCATCCTGATGGGCCTACGTGATCTGACGTTCCACGATCTGGTCGAGGGGATGGACCCCGACGACCGGGCTCGGATGCTCACCGAGGCACCGGCGAAGGTCGCCCGGGTCGGCCTGCTGCTCGGGACGATGCTGGCGTTGGTCGGTCTGGTGGTCGGCGCAGTGGTGGTCGGCGGACAGATCGCCCTCATCGTCGGGATCTCCCTGATAGTGATCTGCGCCTGGGCCGCCACCGTCGGTGCCACCATGCCGCTGCTGGCCAAGAGGCTGCGCATCGACCCGGCCGTGGTGTCGGCACCGATGGTGACCACCCTGGTCGACGCCACCGGTCTGATCATCTACTTCGCCGTCGCGCACACCGTCCTCTCGCTGTGACCGGAGGCCGGCACGCCCGGGGTGGGACTACTCAGCCGAGATTGGGGCGCAGCCGCTTGTCGACGGCGACCACGACGGCGGAAACCACCCCGACGGCCAGGATGCGCAACCACACGTCGGGCCCGATCGGCGCCGTGCCGAAGAGCGCGTTCATCGGTGGCAGGTACGTGATGGCGAGTTGGCACAGGGCCTGCGCGGCGACGCCGAGCAGCAGCAGACGGTTGGTGAAGAAGCCGATCCGCCATGCCGACCGGGTCAGCGACCGGCAGCTGAAGAGGTAGAACGTCTCGACCACGACGAAGACGTTCATCGCGGCGGTACGCGCCTGCGCGACATCGGCACCGTTGGAGTACTCCCACTGGAACACCCACCACGCCCCGGCCACCAGCAACGTGGCCACCAGCAAGATCCGGATCACCACCGCACCGGTCAGCAGCGGCCGGTCCGGGTCGCGGGGCGGCCGTCGCATGATGCCGCGTTCCTTCGGCTCGAAGGCCAGCATCAGGCCGAGCAGGACCGCGGTGGTCATGTTGATCCAGAGGATCTGGGTGGGCAGCAGCGGCAGGGTGGCACCCAGCAAGATGGCGACCAGCACCACCAGCCCTTCACCGAGGTTCGTCGGCAGCGTCCACACGATGAACTTGGTGATGTTGTCGAAGACCCCGCGGCCCTCCTCCACCGCGGCCTCGATGGTCGCGAAGTCGTCATCGGTGAGGACCATGTCGGCCGCTTCCTTGGCCACCTCGGTCCCGGAGCGGGCCATCGCGATGCCGATGTTCGCCTGCCGCAACGCAGGGGCGTCGTTGACCCCGTCACCGGTCACCGCGACCACGTGACCCCGTTGCTGAAGCGTCTCGACCAGCCGGAGTTTCTGTTCCGGGGAGACCCGGGCGAAGACGGCGGCCCGGTCCACCGCCTCGGCGAACCCCTCGGCGGGCAGTTCTTCGAGATCCGTGCCGGTGACCACCCGGTCCGGCCGTTCGGAGTCGAGCAGCCCGAGCTGGCGGGCGACGGCGCCGGCCGTCGCCGCATGATCCCCCGTGATCATCTTGACGTCGATGCCCGCCGAGTGGCATGCCCGTACCGCCGGGGCCGCGGCGCTGCGGGGTGGATCGAGCATCGCCTGCAACCCGGTGAGGACCAGGGTGCCGGGCAGCGCGACCTCGTCGAAGCCGTCGTCCGGACCGTCCGGTGGTCGTACGGCGGTGGCCAGCACCCGCAACCCGCGACCGGCCAGTTCCTCGGCCGCCCGGAGCGCGGTGTCGGCGCGGAGCGGGCGGATCTCCCCGTCGGCACCCATCTCGCCCCGACACATCGACACGATCCGCTCGACGCCACCCTTGGCCAGGACCACCGCGCGGCCCGTGGACCGCTCGTCGTGCAACGTCGCCATGTACTGCCGCTTCGAGTCGAAGGGGATGGTGTCCCGGCGCGGATAGTCGGCGGACAGCCGGCCGTGGTCGATCCCCACCTTCGCCGCGACCACCTGCATCGCGCCCTCGGTTGGATCACCGGCCAGCAGCCACTCGTCGTCCTGCTCGCGTACCCGTGCGTCGTTGCATCCGGCACCGGCCAGCAGGGACCAGCGCAACGCCGCACCGCCCCGGCCGGCGTCGCGGACCTCCCCTTCCGGCCGGTAGCCGGAGCCGGTCACCTCGAACTCGGCGTCCGGGGTCCACAGCGCCCGGACCGTCATCTGGTTCTCGGTGAGGGTGCCGGTCTTGTCCGAGCAGACGACCGTCGTGCTGCCCAGCGTCTCGATCGCCGGCAGACGACGGATCACCGCCCGTCGCCGGGCCATCCTGGTCACCCCGATCGCCAGGGTGATGGTGACCGCCGCCGGCAGCCCTTCGGGGATCGCACCGACGGCGAGCGCCACGGCCGCCGTGAACGTCTCGACCACGTCCTGGCCGCGGAGCAGGCCGACCGCGAAGGTCACCGCCGCCAGCACCAGGATGATCACGGTCAGCACCTTGCTGAACCGGGCCAGCTTGCGGGTCAGCGGGGTGGCCAGCACCTCCGCCGCACCGACCAGACGATGGATCTGGCCGAGTTCCGTCTCGGCTCCGGTGGCCACCGCGATACCGGCCCCGCCGCCCGCCGCGACGAGCGTGCCCGACCAGACCATGTTGCGCCGGTCGGCGACCGGTGTACCCACCGGCAGCTCGGCCTCCAGCTTGTCCACCGGCACGGATTCACCCGTCAGCGCCGACTCGTCGACCCGTAGTTCGGCCAGCCGGACCAACCGCAGATCCACCGGCACCTTGTCGCCGGCCTCCAGCACCACCAGGTCACCGGGGACCAGGTCGTCGGAGGAGATCGCCCGCAACTCGCCGTCGCGGATCACGCGCGCCTCGGTCCGCACCATCGAGCGCAGGCTGTCCAGGGCCGCCTCGGCCCGCGACTCCTGGGCGTACCCGATCCCGGCGTTGATCAGCACCACCGCGAAGATCACCGCGGAGTCGACGTACTCCCCGAGGACCGCGGTGACCACGCCGGCCGCGATCAGCACGTAGATGAGCGGGTTGTGGAACTGCCGCAGGATCCGACGCAGCAGGCCGCCACCACCGGCGGCGGGCAGCACGTTGGGCCCGTACCGTTCCCGCCGCCGGGTGGCCTCGGCGCTACTCAGGCCACGCTGCGGATCCGTCTCCAGCAGCAGCACCACCTCGTGGGCGGACATGCCGTGGTGTTCGTTGGACCGCGACGTCCCCGCCGACTGTTCGAGCGTCACCGTCACCCCGCCGACGATCAGAGAACCGGACCTGCGCCGCCGGCCCGGGTCGCCGCCTCCCGCCCCGGCGGCCGGCCGGACGCCGCGTACACCATCTTCCGGGACGAACTCGGCCGAGCAGGCCGGAACGCCTGATCACGGCCCACGCTCAGCCGGCCGTTGCCGCTCAGCCGCTGGTCCGATCGGCCGGCTCGGAGTCGAGGCGCCGCCGCAGGGCGGCGATCTCGGCGCGCAGGGCCGCCACGTCGTCGCCGGTGGCGGCCGCCGGCTTGTCGCCCGCAGCCGAGACGCGTTCGACGATCCAGGTCGCCAGCGAGCCCGTGACGAAACCGATCAGGCCGATCCCACCGATCATCAGACCGAGGGCGACGAATCGCCCCGCGGTGGTCACCGGATAGAAGTCGCCGTAGCCGACGGTGGTGATGGTGACCGTCGACCACCACAGCGCGTCGTCGAAGGCCGTGATGTTGGCCTCCGGCGCGAGTCGTTCGGCGTCCAGCACGGCCAGCGCGGAAACCAGCACCAGCAGCGCCGTGGTGGCCGCGACGTAGACCGCCAGCCGGCCGCGCGCCCACACCTCCGTGCGGCGGTTGATGGTCAGCACCACCATGACCAGGCGTACCGCGCGCAGTGGTCGCAGCATCGGTAGCGTCAGCACCACGAGGTCGAACAGGTGCTCCCGGAGGAACCTCTGCCGGTCCGTGGCCAGCCGCAGCCGCACGATGATGTCGGCCCAGAACAGCAACCAGACGACGACCGTCGTGGCGGTGCACACGGCCCGCCACTGTGAGCTGAGGTCCGGGTCGAGGATCGGTACCGCGTACACCACCAGGAACACCACGGACAGCACGGTGAGCGGTGCGGCGCTGACCCGCTCCCATGCCGCCAGTCGATCGGTCCGCTGCGCTGTCCCGCCGCCCATCAGCCGGCTCCCGTCTGCTCCGTCGTCGTACGCGTGACCGGGCCATGGTTGCGCAGCGGGACATCGGTCCCCACAGGCGGTCCGCGGATCGTCCGGGCAGCGATTCACCGTCACGCTCGGCATTCGGTGGCTGTCCGCCCGGTAACGTGAGCGCGGGGACACACCGTGGCACGGGTCGCCGCTCGGCTGGCAGAGCCGGGCGGTGACGGCTGTGCGGCCCGTGGGGGCGGGTGTCGGCGTCGTACCCCGCACTGGGCGCGAGCGTGAGGGAGCGGAAGCATGGGTCGACTGCGGCTGGGACGGGTTCCGGGATGACCCTGCAACAGGTGTACCTGCTGATGATCGCCGCGGCGGCGACCGTGCTGGTCAGCGTCACCGCCGCACGGGTGGCCACCCGGGTCGGCGTACCGATGCTGCTGGCGTACCTCGGCATCGGGCTGCTGCTCGGTGAGAACGGGCTCGGCCTACGCTTCGACGACGCCGCCCTGGCGCAGGCCCTGGGTACGGCGGCGCTCGCGGTGATCCTGGTGGAGGGTGGGCTGACCACCCGGTTCTCCGACATTCGGCCGGTACTGGCACCGGCGACCGCACTCGCCACCGCCGGTGTGCTGATCAGCGTCGGGGTCACCGCCCTCGGCGCGCGCCTGCTGCTCGACGTCTCGTGGCAGTTGGCCCTGCTGCTGGGCGCGGTGGTGTCGTCCACGGACGCGGCGGCGGTCTTCTCGGTGCTGCGCACCCTGCCGTTGCCCCGGCGGCTGGCCGGGCTGGTGGAGGCCGAGTCGGGGTTGAACGACGCGCCCACCGTCATCCTGGTGCTCGCCTTCAGCGCCACCGGGCTGACCGCGACCAGTCCGCTGGAACTGCTGGTCCAGATGGTCTACCAGCTCGGCATCGGTGGCGCGGTCGGCATCGCGATCGGCATCGCCGGAGTGTGGTTCCTGCGCCGGCTCACCCTGCCCGCCTCGGGCCTCTATCCGATCGCCACCTTCTCCTGCGGCATCTTCGCCTTCGCCGCCGCCGGGCTCGCCCAGGCCAGTGGTTTCCTCGCCGCGTACCTCGCCGCGTTGATCCTGGGTAACGCGCGGCTGGCGCACCGCCGGGCCACGGTGTCGGTGGCCGAAGGGCTCGGCTGGATCGCACAGATCGGCCTGTTCGTCATGCTCGGCCTGTTGGCCAATCCCAGCGAACTGCCCGCCGCTGTCCTGCCCGCCCTCGCCGTCGGGCTGGTGCTGCTGCTGCTCGCCCGGCCGTTGTCGGTCCTGATCACCCTGCTGCCGTTCCGGATTCCGCTGCGCGAACAGGTGCTGCTGTCCTGGGCCGGGCTGCGTGGTGCCGTGCCCATCGTGCTGGCCACCATTCCCGTCGTGGCCGGGGTCGGCGGCAGTGGGCAACTGTTCAACATCGTGTTCGTGCTGGTCGTGGTCTTCACGCTGGTGCAGGCTCCGACGCTGCCGTGGCTGGCCAAACGCCTGCGGCTCGGCTCGGCCGGCATCGGTCCGGACCTGCAGGTCGAGTCCGCGCCACTGGACGCCATCGACGCGGACCTGCTGCACCTCACCGTCGAGCCCGACTCCCGGATGCACGGCGTACACATCCGCGAACTGCGGTTGCCTCCGCCGGCCGCGGTCACCCTCGTGGTCCGCGACGGCACCGCCTTCGTACCCGAGCCGGACGCCCGGCTGCGCCACGGCGATCAGATGCTCGTGGTCACCACGCCACATGTTCGGGACCGGGCGGAACGCCGCCTGCGGGCGGTCGCCCGGGCCGGACGGCTCGCCCACTGGCGCGGCGAGACCGGTGACCCGGAGCAGCCGGCCAGGATCCGCCGCCCCCCGGACACCCCCACGATCCCCCCGCGCGCGGCACCGCCGCCGGACACCGGTGACGAGTCGCCGTCGGCGCTCGTGCGGTCGGCTGGTTGAGCAGCACCGGAAGCGGACCGCACGGTGCACCGCCTCGCGATCGTGCGGGCACGTCGGTCAACCGGTCAGGCGCATTGACACAGGCTCTACGGTGAGGCTGGTGTGCCGGGAAGCCTGGTCGGCGGTCATGTCCTCAACCCTACGGAGGCCGCCGTGCACCCGCCCGCCATCCGCACCGAGCATCTGACCAAGCGGTACGGTTCCCTGCTCGCCCTCGACGATCTCGACCTGACCGTCGACGCCGGTGAGGTGTTCGGCTTCCTGGGCCCCAACGGCGCCGGCAAGTCCACCACCATCCGGCTGCTGCTCGGCCTGGCCCGCCCGACCGCCGGCCAGGCGTGGATCTTCGGTACCGCCGCCGCCGAGGTGGCCACGGCACACCAGCGGATCGCGTACGTGCCGGCCGATGTGACGCTCTGGCCGCAGCTCACCGGTGCGGAGATCCTGGAGTTGCTCGGCTCCACCGGGCCGGGCGTCGATGTCGCCTACCGTGACGAACTGGTGGCCCGGTTCGCCCTCGACCTGTCGAAGCCGGGACGGGCCTACTCCACCGGCAACCGGCAGAAGGTGGCACTGGTCGCCGCGTTCGCCACCCGCGCGCCGCTGCTCGTCCTGGACGAGCCGACCGCCGGCCTGGACCCGCTGATGGAGCGCGAGTTCCGCCGCGCCGTGGTCGAGGCCCGCGACGCCGGACGTACGGTGTTCCTCTCCTCCCACCAGCTGGCGGAGGTGGAAGCCGTCTGCGACCGGGTGGGCATCCTGCGCTCCGGGCGCCTCGTCGACGTCGCCACCATGCCCGAGTTGCGGCGGCTGCACCGCACCGAGGTGCTGGTGCGCTGCGCCGGCCCCGTGCCCGAGTTGACCGGTGTGGAAGGGATCGACGGCATTCAGGTCGACGGGGCCGCCCTGCGGTTCACCCTCACCGGGCCGCCCGGCCCGGCCCTGCGGGCACTGGCTGCGGCCGACGTCACCACCCTCACCATGCGCGAGCCCACGCTGGAGGAGATCTTCCTCGACTACTACGGCGAGGGAAGCCGATGACCCCCGTCGGAGCCGGTGACCGAGGCACCGCCACGGCCGCCGTCACCCGGCTCGCCCTGCGCCAGGTCCGCAGGCCTGCGCTCGTCGTGTCCGCGGTGGCGGCCGGCACCACCGCCGTCGTCGTCGCTGGGTACGAGAGCACGGCCGGCACCGCGCTCGACGCCGCCGCGTTGGCCGCCCTCGCCGAGAACCCGGCGGTCCGCACCCTCTTCGGCGAACCGTTCGCGCTGGACACCCCGGGTGGGTTCACGGTCTGGCGGACCGGCACCGTACTGGCCGTCCTGCTCTCGGTGTGGGGGGTGCTCGCCACCACCCGGGTCACCCGGGGTGAGGAGGAGAGCGGCCGGTGGGACCTCCTGCTGGCTGGCCGGTTGGCGGTGCCGGCCGTGCTCGGCCGGCACCTCGCCGTCCTGGCTGCCGCCGTGGTGATCGCCGGGGCCGCAACCGGGGTCGTGCTCGTCGCGGCCGGCACGCCACCGGGCGGCGCACTTCGGTACGCGGCCGGTCTGGTGCTGGTCGCGCTCTTCGCCGTGTCGACGGCGCTGTTGACTGCGCAGGTGATGCCGACCCGGGCCGGGGCGAGCGGGTCGGCCCTGGCCGTGCTCGGCGTCGGGCTGCTGGCCCGGATGGTCGGGGACGGCGTCGCCGCGCTCGGATGGTTGCGTTGGCTGTCGCCGTACGGGCTGCTCGCCCTCATCCGCCCCTACCACGACGACCGGCTGCTGCCGCTGCTCGTGCTGGCCGGCGCGGCGCTCCTGGTCGGTGCGGCGGCGATGGCACTGGCCGGGCGTCGGGACGTGCGGGCCGGGCTGGTCGCCGCACCGGCCGGCCGACCGCCCCGGAAGTGGCTGCTCGGCACGGTCGAAGGGTTCGCGGTACGCCGGATGCTGCGCCCGCTGGCCGGCTGGTCCACCGGGATCGGCGCGTACTTCCTGCTGATCGGTCTGCTGGCGACCTCGATGACCCGCTTCCTGTCGGACAATCCGCGCTTCGCCGAACTGGCCGCGCAGGCCGGCTTCACCGAGCTGGGCAGCGTACGCGGCTACAGCGCATCCCTGTTCGTCCTGCTCGCCGTGCCCGTCGGGGTCTTCGCCGCATCCCGGCTCGCCGAGTTCGTGGCCGCCGAAACGGACGGCCGGCTGACGTCGCTGTACGCCCAGCCGGTCAGCCGCAACCGGCTGCTGACCGCCGAGACGCTGGCCACCCTCGCCGGGGTGGCGGTACTTCTCACCGTGGCGGCGACGGCGACCTGGCTCGGTGCCTATCTGGTGGACGCCCCACTGCCGCTGGCCGCAGCCCTGGCCGGCACCTGGAACGTGCTGCCGGTCGTGCTGCTCTGCCTCGGCGCGGCGATACTCGCCCTCGGTTGGCTGCCCCGGGCCACCGCGGCCGTCGGTGCCCTACCCGCGATCGGCGGCTTCCTGCTCCAGGTGCTCGCCGACAGCGCCGACCTTCCCGGATGGGTGGCCGCGATCTCGCCGTTCACCCATCTGGCGGCCGTTCCGGCCGAGTCCCCAGGCCGGGCGGCGTTGAAGATCATGATCGGGATCGCGGTCGTCGCCGCCGTCCTCGGCAGGCTCGGCCACCGGCGCCGTGACCTGCTGGGGTGACCACTGGCCGGCGACGCACCGCAGCCGTAGCTGCGCCTGCCGGCGGCCGAGACGTGTCCTCGGCTAGCCGACGGGGTGGGCCATGGTCCCGGTGAGTGCCACCGTGCCCGGCAACCGGGTGTCCTGGCGGAGGAACTGCACCACCACGGGCACCGGCGCACTGAGCACGCAGCCGTACGGGCGGTCGAGGCGGACAGCTTCGGGATCGATCAGGTCGTTGACCCGTACGTGCCGGATCCGTCGGGCACCGACGGTGAACCGGTACGGCCCGACCGGTTCGGCGTCCTCGTAGTAGAAGCGGAGCGTCACCTCCGCCTCGGAGTCGGTGGTGTTAAGCACACACAACTGGTCGAAACTGGTGAACTGCGGCTCGCCGCCGGTGCCCCCGAACGGCACGTGCCCGCCCGGCACCGCCCACACCTGCGCCATCACGCCACCTCCAGCAGTCGGGCCAGGTCCGGGGTGAGGAACACCCCGTCCGGGTCGAGGCGGCGGCGGGCCGCCTGAAATTCGTCCCATCGGGGAAAGAGCGGGCGCAGGTCGTCGGCGGTCAACCAGTGCTTCTTGCCCCAGTGCGGCCGTCCGCCGTACTGCCGGAAGACGGCCTCCATGTCCCGGAAGTACTCCTCGTACGGCAACGAGGCGTTCTGTAGGCAGGCGATGGCGGTGGTGGGGCGACCGTACGCGTTGCTGAGCCAGATGTCGTCGGCGGCGATGCTGCGTACCAGCACCCGCCAACCCACGGTGCGCCGGTGTCGGTGGAGGATCCGTCGCCGGACCTCCGTGAAGCAGGCCGGGAACGCCTCCGACGGAAGCATGTACTCGATCTCCTCGAAACGCAGCTCCCGGTTCTGCGGGATGGTGCGATGGGTCGGCCCGACCGCCAGCTCCCGGGGCTCGTACCACCCGTCGGACTTCGGCGTGCGGCTGGCCGCCGCCGACGGTCCGGATGCGCCGTCTGTCCGGTTCATGGTGCGGATCTGGGTCAGGTCGCTGCGCGGATACCAGTAGAAGTCCATGTTGCGGTTGGTGTGCTGCAGGTCGGCCAGATGGTCGAGGGTCCACTCGACCGGCGCGAACCAGGCCCGTCGTCGCAGGTCGTAGCGGGGTTGCAGGTCAAGCGTGAGCTGGGTGACCACACCGAGCACGCCGAGGGAGAGTTGGGCCGCGGGCAGCAGGTCGCTGTTGCTGGTCGCGGAGACGTCCAGCACCTCGCCGGTGCCCGTGACGAGGCGCATCTCCGACACCTGGGTGGACAGGTTGCCGAAGCCGAGGCCGGTGCCGTGGGTACCGGTGGCGGTGGCGCCCGCGATGGACTGGTAGTCCACGTCGCCGAGGTTGTCCATCGCCAGCCCGGCGTCGTAGAGGCCCGCACCCAGCTCCTTGAGCCGGCTACCGCCCCGGACCGTGGCCCGGTCGCCGGCCTTGTCGACCACACCGGCCATCCGGTGCAGGCTGACCAGGGTGCCGTCGGTGCGTACCAGCGGGCTCGACGAGTGGCCCGAGCCGACCGGGCGCAGGTTGTTTCCCGACTCTCGGGCTCGCAACACCAGCTCCCGCACCTCGTCCTCGTCGGCCGGCTCGGCGTAGCCGGATGGGGTGAAGGCGAGACTGCCGGACCAGTTCACGAACGGGCGGGACACCCCCGGCAACCTCCTCGCGACGGACGAACCGTGCGCTTACCCCCGGCCTGGCGGGGTAGTCGTGGGTATGGCCGAATCCGTCCTGTCCGCATCCGAGGCCCGCACCGTCGGCGGGGTACGTCGTGTCTGAGTGGTGGCACGCGGCGCTGGTGGCGGTGCTGTGGCTGGCCGTCGGCCTGGGCACGGCGGCGGTTTTCGTCACCCGTGGCGGGCACCGCAGCCCACTCTGGTACCTGGTGGGTGCACTGCTCGGGCCGCTGTTCGTGCCGATCGCCGTCGAGCGGGGCCGGGCCCGCCCACAGCTGGTCGACGTACGCCACCGACCGTCCGAGGCGGTCGGCACCGGGCTGCGGGTGCTGGTCGGGGTGGACGGCTCCGAGCACTCCGACCGGGCGCTGCGTGCCATCGCCCGCACCCTAACCGGGAGCACCAGTGAACTCGTCCTGGTCACCGTGACCAGCCCCGACCTGTCCGACGCCGAGTCCCGGCGGGAGCACGAGCGGGCCCGCCGCATGATCGACGAACGGGCCGCCGGACTGCCCGAAGGGCTGCCCCGGCCCACCACCGCGATCGTCACCGGTCACCCCGTCGACGCCTTGCTGACGGTCGCCGACGACCGGGATGTCGACCTGCTGGTGGTCGGCCGGCACGGACACGGGATCGGCGACCGGTTGCTGGGCAGCGTCGCCGAGGGCCTCACCCACCGGTCGACGCGGGCCGTCCTGCTCGGCAGCCTGCCCGGTCGCTGACCGCCCACGACCCTCGCCGCAGCGCATCGGCCGGCCCTGACCTCGGCGTCGACCGGTTCCGCAGGTCCCGGCCGGGAACCATGCCGGCCCGGGGAGCGACTATGGGTACATGCGGTGTGAGCAGTGGCGGGAGATTCTGTCGGCGCAGTTGGACGGTGAGGTCACGGCGGACGAGCAGCGCAGGGTCGGTGGGCACCTGGAGACCTGCGCCGGTTGCCGGGCCTGGCTGGACTCGGCGGCGAAGGTGACCCGCCGGGCGCGTACCCAGGTGGTGACCTCGCTGCCGGACCTGACCGAGGCGATCCTCGCCGCCGCGCCGCCGCCACGCCGACGCTGGCGCACGCTCGTCGCCGCCGGGGTGCCGAGTCGCTGGTGGTCGGCGACCGACGGGCGACCCACCCTGGTCAACGGGCTACGCGCCGCGCTGGGTCTGCTCGGCGCCGTGCAACTGGTGCTCGGGCTGGCGCAGATCGGCCGGGCCGAGGTCGCCGAGCACCTTCACTCCACCGGCCAGCACCTGTGGCACGAGTCCGCCGCGTGGAACGTCGCGGTGGGT
The DNA here is from genome assembly GCF_042898635.1 of Micromonospora sp. NPDC000442. Taxonomy (NCBI): domain Bacteria; kingdom Bacillati; phylum Actinomycetota; class Actinomycetes; order Micromonosporales; family Micromonosporaceae; genus Micromonospora; species Micromonospora sp. NPDC000442. The sequence goes on from NZ_JBIAYZ010000001.1 coordinate 27,301, forward strand.
GCGGGCTTCCTCTTCGTCGCGTTGCGTCGGACCTCGCCGTCGGGGCTGCTGCCGATGCTCGGTGCCTTCGTGGTAACCCTGGTGTTGCTGTCGGTCAACGACCTCGTCGCGTCGCAGGTCGCGGTGGAACGGCTGGTGAGTCACGGCTTCCTGGTGGTCGGCTACCTGATCACCGTGCTGCTGGCGCGAAGCTCCCGCCAGCCCGGCGCCCCGAGCGACCGGCACCAGCCGGAGCGGTCCCGCTGGCGGTTGCGCCTCGACGAGGTCGACGAGCCCGCCCCGCTGCGGCTGCTGCCGCCCTACTCGGCCCAGGCCCGGCACGGCACCGCGCACGCCCACCACGGCACCGACCCGGCCCGCCGCCGGGCCACCCACGATGGCGGCGACCGGAACCGGGACCAGCGGCGGGTCGCCTGACGGGGTACGCCTCAGCCGGCGGCGCCGGGCCGATCGGCCGGATGGTCGGCCGACCCCATCGCCGCGACCAGGTCCTCGCGGGCCCGGGCCACCCGGGACCGGATGGTGCCGACCGGCACGTCACACACCTGCGCGGCCTCGACGTACGACAGGCCGAGCAGTTGGGTGGCCACGAATGCCTCCCGTCGCTCGGGTGCGAGACCGTCGAGCAACCCGCGGAGCACCACCTGCTCGTCCACACCGGCACGCACTCCGGCTGGCACGCTCTCCGCGGCGGCCTGCCAGTCGCTGAGGTTCGCGGTTCGTGGCCGGCAGGTGGCGGCGCGTACCTGGTCCACGGCTACCCGGCGGGCGATGGCGAGCAGCCAGGTCCGTGCCGTGGAGCGGCCGGCGAACGACGGCAGTGCCCGCCACGCCCGCAGGTACGTCTCCTGGACCAGGTCGTCGACCTCCCGCACCCCGGGCAGGTGGGTCAGGAACCGCCGTACGTCGTGCTGAGTGGCCCGCACGAACGCTGCCGCGGCGGCGTGGTCGCCCCGGCCCGCAGCGAGGGCGTACCCGCTGATGTCGTCGGTCACGGCTGTCATCGCCGTATTGGTCGGTGGGACCCACCGGTTGGTTCCCTCGGCGGGCCGACAACCGAAGGACCTACGTGGCGGGCCCGCCCCGGACGACGCCGTAGACTGCGCTGATGGGGCACCTCACGTGAGCCAGCGGAGTGCCGTGCTGACTGACAAGCCGCCGCCGTACTGGCACCTCTGCTGGGCGTACGACGACCCGGCCGGGTTCATGACCCACGCCGTGGAGTTCCTGCGCGGCGGCTTGGCGGCCGGCGAGCGGGTCTGGTTCGTCGTCTCCGGTCCCGCCGAGCCGATCCGGGACCAGTTGCTCGGTGTTCGGGATTTCGCCGACGCATTGCTGACGGGTGCCGCCCAGGTCCGCTCCCTCGACGGCGCGTACACCAGCATGGCGGTGATCGATCCGGCGAGTCAGGTGGCGGCCTACCGCCGGGCCGCCCGGGAGGCGGTCGCCGACGGATACACCGGCCTGCGGGTGGCTGCCGACGCCACCGAGCTGGTCCGTACCGCCGCTCAACGCGATGCGTTCGCCCGTTACGAGCAGCGCGTGAACGAGATGATGCGCACCGAGGCGTTCCGGGCCATGTGCGCGTACGACCGCTCACAGCTGGGCGAATCGGCGGTCGCCGAGCTGGCCTGCCTGCACCCGGAACACAACCTCGGCCAACTGCTGTTCCGGTTGTACGCCGTACCGCTGCGTCGAGGACAGGCCGCCCTCGCCGGCGAGTTGGACCCCTCCAACCATGATCTGTTCCGCACCGCGCTGGACCGCGCGGATCTGCAACCCGTCGACGACACACTGGTGCTGGACGCCGACGGACTCCGCTTCCTCGACCACCGGGCGCTCATCCACCTGAACGAGTACGCCCGAGACCGGCAGGTGACGATCGTGCTGCGGGCCGCCCGCTCCGGGGTGGCCCGGCTCGCCGCCCTGCTGGACCTGCCCGACCTGCGGGTGGAGGTGGCTCGGTGAGGACTGGTGCGGCCGCCGGACGCACCGGCTACCTCCACGAGGCTCTCTGTTACGGCTCCGACGAGGAACTGCTCGCCGTCGTGGTGCCGTTCCTGGTCGGTGGTGTGGAGGCGAACGAGCCCACCTTCGTCGCGCTCGGCGAGCGCACCAGCAATCTGGTCCGCGCCGCGTTGCCCGCCGACACGAAGGTCGAGTTCCTGTCGGGCGGTGACGTCTACGGCCGGCCCACCGCCGCCATCCGGATGTACCGCCAGCTCCTCGCCGATCTGGTCGCCGACGGTGCCACCCAGATCCGGATCATCGGCGAGGTGCCGCCGGCCGGTCTCGGTCCAACCTGGGACTGGTGGGCCCGGTACGAGTCGGCGATCAACCACGCGTACGACGACTGGCCGTTGTGGAGCATGTGCGCGTACGACACCCGGACCACCGCAGCCGGGGTGCTGGCGGACGTCGCCGCCACCCATCCGTGCTTCGCCACCGTCGACGGGCGGCATGTGCCGAGTGTCGACTACGTCGCGCCGGAGACCTTCCTGCGCCAGACGCGCCCGATGCCACCCGACCCGATGCAGACGGTCCCGCCCCTGGTGGACCTGCTCGGCCCGACGGCGGCGCAGGCCCGCGCCGCCGTGCACCAGGTCGGCCAGGGTGGGCTACGGGATGACGAGTTCGACGACTTCGTCGTCGCCGTCAGCGAGACCGTCACGAACGGGCTGCGGCACGGCCGTCCCCCGGTCCGGTTTCGGCTGTGGGCGGGCGCGGACCGCATCGTCGCCACCGTCAGTGACGCCGGCCCCGGTCCGCTGAATCCGTACGCCGGGCTGCTGCCGTCGGCCAACGGAGCGCCGGGCGGGCTGGGCCTGTGGATCACCCACCAGTCGTGCAACCACGTCACCTACCACCGCGACGACCAGGGGTTCACCCTGCGACTCACCGCCGGTCGACCGCCGGGCGTTTGAGCGACCGTCGGGAAACCCCCGGGCGACCGAGGCGGAGTCCAGGCGCCGCGAGGGTTCCCGACGGTCGCTGAGCACACCCGAACCGCCGGGCCGGCCTGCGCCGACCCGGCGGTTCGTCGCGTACGGGACTACTTGCGGAACGCGTCCTTGATCTTCTCGCCGGCCTGCTTGAGGTTGGCGCTCGACTGGTCGGCGCGGCCCTCGGCCTCCAGTCGCTCGTCGTCGGTGGCCCGACCCACGCCTTCCTTGACCTTGCCGCCGGTGTTCTCGGCAGTGTTGTTGAACTTGTCCTCGACGCCCATGTCAGCCTCCCGGGGGATCCTGTCGCTACATCCAGTCAGGTACCCAGCCCGGCGTCGGCCAACCGGAATTGTTCAAGAAACGGGGCGGAACCGGCGCAGCCGGAGGCTGTTGGCCACCACGAATACCGACGAGAACGCCATCGCCGCCCCTGCGATCATCGGGTTGAGCAGCCCGGCGGCTGCCAGCGGCAGGGCCGCCACGTTGTAGGCGAACGCCCAGAACAGGTTGCCCTTGATGGTGCCGAGGGTGGCGCGGGCCAGCCGGATGGCGTCCACCGCGGCCAGCAGGTCGTCCCGGACGAGAGTCAGGTCGGAGGCCTCGATCGCCACATCGGTGCCGGTGCCCATCGCCAGGCCGAGGTCAACCTGGGCCAGCGCGGCGGCGTCGTTGACTCCGTCGCCCACCATCGCCACCACCCGGCCCTCCCCCTGCAACCGGGCGACCACCTCGACCTTCTCCGTGGGCAGCACCTCCGCGATCACCTCGTCGACACCCACCTCGGCGGCCACCGCCCGGGCGACCGTGGCGTTGTCACCGGTGAGCAGCACCGGCTTCAGACCGAGCGCACGCAGCCGCCGGACCGCCTCCGGGCTGGTCGGCTTCACCTGGTCGGCCACGGCGAGCAGGCCACGGGCCTGGCCGTCCCAGCCGACCAGCACGGCCGTGCGCCCCGCCGCCTCCGCGTCGGTCGCCGCCCGGGCGAGATCATCCGGTACGACCAGACCCCGCTCGCCCAGCAGCCGGGCCCGGCCGAGCAGCACCCGGCGGCTGTCCACGGTGCCGGTGACGCCCAACCCGGCCACGTTGGCGAAGTCGGTGACCGGCGGCAGCGCGCCGACCTCGGCGGCACCGGCCACCACCGCCCGGGCGACCGGATGCTCCGAGCCGCTCTCCAGGGCGGCGGCCAGCCGCAACACCTCGTCGCGTCGCTCACCTTCGCCGGGGGTCACCGCGAGCAGGCTCATCCGGCCGGTGGTCACGGTGCCGGTCTTGTCGAGCACCACGGTGTCCACCCGCCGGGTGGACTCCAGTGCCTCCGGCCCCTTGATCAGGACGCCGAGCTGTGCGCCCCGACCGGTGCCGACCAGCAGCGCGGTCGGCGTGGCCAGGCCGAGGGCGCACGGGCAGGCGATGATCAGCACCGCCACGGCGGCGGTGAAGGCGGCGGCCGGTCCGGCGCCGTTACCCAGCCACCAGCCCAGCGTGCCGACGGCCAGGGCGATCACGATCGGCACGAACACCCCGGAGATGCGGTCGGCGAGCCGCTGGGCGGCGGCCTTGCCACTCTGCGCCTGCTCGACCAGCCGGGCCATCTGGGCGAGCTGGGTGTCGGCACCGACCCGGGTCGCGGTGACCACCAGTCGGCCGCCGGCGTTGACGCAGCCGCCGATCACGGTGTCACCCGTTCCCACCTCGACCGGTACCGACTCGCCGGTCACCAGGCTGGCGTCCACCGCCGAGGAACCCTCCTCCACCGTTCCGTCGGTGGCGATCTTCTCGCCGGGCCGCACCACGAAGCGGTCGCCCACCGCGAGTTGGTCAACCGGGATCCGGGTCTCCACCCCGTCGCGCAGCACGGACACGTCCCGGGCACCCAGTTCCAGCAGGGCCCGCAGGGCCGCCCCGGCGGTTCGCTTCGCCCGCGCCTCGAAGTAGCGACCGGCGAGGATGAAGGTGGTCACCCCGGCGGCCGCCTCCAGATAGATGTTGCCGGCGCCGTCGGTACGGCCGATGTCGAAGCTGAACGGGTGGGTCATCCCCGGGGTGCCGGCGGTGCCGAGGAACAACGCCCACACCGACCAGCCGAGAGCGGCCAGCGTGCCCAGCGACACCAGGGTGTCCATGGTCGCAGCGCCGTGACGCAGGTTGACCAGCGCGGCCCGGTGGAAGGGCAGCCCACCGTAGACCACCACCGGGGCGGCCAGGGTCAGCGACAGCCACTGCCAGTAGGTGAACTGCCAGGCCGGCACCATCGCCAGCGCGATCACCGGCACGCTCAGCGCCACCGACACCCACAACCGGGTACGCAGGGCGGAAAGCGGGTCCGCCGGTTCGGCGGCGGCCGGTGCGGCCGAGGTGGGCGGTGGCGGCAGGGTGGCCCGGTAACCGGTCTTCTCGACGGTGACGACGAGGTCGTCCGGGGTGACCGGGTCGGCGTAGGAGACGGTCGCCTTCTCGGTGGCGTAGTTGACGGTGGCCTGCACGCCGTCCATCCGGTTGAGCTTCTTCTCGATCCGGGCGGCGCAGGAAGCGCAGGTCATCCCGCCAATGGCCAACTCGATCAGGTGCGGTGCGGCGGTCAGGGGTCGGCTCGTACTCATGGTTGATCCCGTCAGTCGTGCCCGTGCCCGGGGGTTCCGTGCCCGTCCTCGGGCCCGGGGGTGGCGTGCTCGTCGGCCGGTGCGTTGGTGCCGCCCGGGTCACCGACCTGCACGGTGAACTCGGCGGTACGCACCACACCCCGGTGGCGGAAGTCGAGGTAGAGCCGGTACGCGCCGGCCGAGGGGAACTCGGTGGCGAAGCTCACCTGCGGGCCCGGGGCGGTCCGCCCGTCTCCCGGATTGCCCTCGGGGTGTACGTGCAGGTAGGCCAGGTCACCGCGGCGCAGCGCCACCAGGTGACCGTACGCGCCGAGGTACGGCTCCAGATCGGTGACCGGTGCGCCGTCGCGGCTGACGGTCAGCGTCAGTGTCGTGGTGCGCCCCGGCTGTGGGGCTCCGGAGAGGGCGACGGTGTAGCCGTCGACCGTGGCGCTGCTCGCCGGGGCGGGCAGCGGTCGCTCGGTCAGCGCGCCGGGGACGGTCACGTCGACGCCGAGCGTCAGAGGGTCGCCGCCGGTCGGGGTGAAGTCGGCGAAGGCCCGCCACACCCCCGGAGAGTCCAGCGGCGAGGCGACCCGCCAGGTGCCGTCCCCGGCCAGTTCCGGATGTACGTGCCGGAAGCCGGACAGGTCGCGGCGGGCCACGATGAGGTGCATCCGTTCGTCGTGGGTGATGTCGTACCCGGTCGCGGGACGGCCATCGGGACCGGTGATCCGGAACGCGAACTCACCCGGCGGCGCGTCGACCGGCACCAGGGTGTAGCCACGGTCGGAGACGAGCAGGCCGCCGGGCAGGTGCCCGGCCGCCCCTTCGTCGCGCCCGACCGTCCCCTCGTGGCCGGCGTCACCCTCGTCGCGGGCGTCGCCGCCGTGGCCGGTGCTCTCGCTGTCGTGGTCGGTGGCGACCGCGTTCACCGGGCCGGTCAGCTCTCCCACCCCGTACGCCGCGCCGAACACCGCCGCCAGGCCGAGCACGAAGCCGCTCAGCTTCGTCGCCGTGTTCATGGTTTGACCCCTCGGTCTCTGCCCGCCGGCCGGCTCAGGCGCCGGCCAACTCGTATCCGGCCTCGTCCACGGCGGCACGCACCGCGTCGTCGGACAGCGGCTGGTCGCTGGTGACGGTGACCCGACCGGCGGCCAGGTCCACCTGGACGTCCTTGACGCCCTCAATCGCGCCGATCTCGGTGCTGACCGCGTTGACGCAGTGCCCGCAGGTCATGCCCTGCACCTGGTACGTCGTGCTGACCATGGAACTCTCCTCACCAGTTCGGAAGGGCGGGCCAAGCACCCACCCCATACCCATAGGGGGTATCCGTCGCATCGACCGTACCATACCCCCCCGGGGTAGGTTATCCTTGCCGGCATGAGCACACCCGCGCCGATCCGTGGCTACACCGCCAGCAAGGACCAACTCCTCGCCCGGCTGCGCCGGGTGGAGGGCCAGGTACGCGGCATCGAGAAGATGGTCGACGACGACCGCTACTGCATCGACGTGCTCACCCAGATCTCCGCCATCCAGGCCGCCCTGGACAAGGTCGCTCTCGGCCTGCTCGACGGGCACGCCCGGCACTGCATGCACGAAGGTGCCGCCGAGGGGCGTGCCGACGAAATGGCGACCGAGATGATGGCCGCCGTGGGCCGGCTCATGAAGCGCGGCTGACCCGACCCGCCGACGCACCAGCACGACAGGCGTCGGCAGGTCCGGCTGGTTACCATTCGCACACGATGGCCAGCCGAAATCCGTGCCTCGCGGCCCGAGGTCGCTGTCAGGCGCACGTCCGCACGCCCGTCGCGAGTAGGTCCACAGCTCACGGTACGCAGCCACCCCGCCACGTTCAGGCCATTCAGGCTGCCCTTCGACACGGTCGTCCGGCGGCACTGAACCGTCTCGCCCATCGACACGTACTCAGCCCTGAAATCGTTGGGAGACACTGAATGGGCGCCGACCACACCCGTTCCGCTCCGCCCACCCCACCGGGGGTGCGGCGGATCCTTGTCGTGACGGTGGTCCCCCTCTTCCTCGCCACCCTGGTCGCCGCCATCGTGCTCTGGCCCCGGGACGCCCCGAGGCCCGAGGCCGCCGACGACACTCCCCGCTACCACGGCACGGTCACCCGGGTGGTCAGCGAGCCCTGCCCGCCCAACCCGGCGGTGCCCGAGGGCACCCCGACGGCCGCGGACGGCCCCTGCGGCACCGTCACCGTCCGGGTGCAGACCGGACCGGACGCCGGGCAGGAGGTGCAGACGCCCATCCCGACCGGGCCCGGGGCACCCCGGGTCGACGTCGACGACGACATCATCCTGGTCTCGTTGACCGATCCGGAGGACCCCTCGGTCAGCACCTACAACATCGCCGAGCACCAACGCGGCAAGCCGCTGGTGTGGCTGGCCGTACTCTTCGCCGCCGCCATCGTCGCCTTCGGGCGACTGCGGGGCCTGGCCGCTCTGGGCGGCCTGGCCGCCAGCTTCGCCATCCTGCTGACCTTCGTGCTGCCCGGCATCAGCGCGGGCCAGCCGCCGCTCGCGGTCGCCATCGTCGGCGCTTCGTTGATCATGTTCGTGGTGCTGTACCTGACCCACGGCGTATCCGCCCAGACCTCGGTGGCCGTGCTCGGCACGCTCGCCAGCCTGGTACTGACCGGGCTGCTCGGGCTGGCCGCGACCGGGGCCACCCACCTGACCGGATTCGGCAGCGAGGACGCCACCACCCTGTCCATGTTCCGCGGCGACGTCGACCTGCACGGCCTGCTGCTCGCCGGCATCATCATCGGCTCGCTGGGCGTACTGGACGACGTCACGGTCACCCAGGCCGCCGCGGTCAACGAGCTGCGCCACGCCAACCCGAACCTCTCCCGCCGGGAGCTGTACCGCTCGGCCACCCGGGTCGGGCGGGCACACATCGCCTCGGTGGTCAACACCATCGTGCTGGCGTACGCCGGCGCCTCGCTGCCACTACTGCTCCTGCTGACCGCGGACTCCCGTGCGCTGGGGCAGATCCTGACCAGCGAGTTCCTCACCACGGAGATCGTTCGAAGCGTGGTCGCCACGCTCGGGCTGATCGCCGCGGTACCGCTGACCACCGCGCTGGCCGCGGTGGTCACCACCGCCGGGCGCGGCGACACCGGCGTCCGCAGTGGTGGATCCACCCCCGTGGTTCCCCGGCCGGCGACGGACCGGGCCGAGGCGCTCCGCGCCCTCAGCACCCCACCCACCCGAAACACATCCCCCGCCACCCCCTCGGGGTGGCCCGACCCGGACAGGAGCACGGACACCACATGGTGACACTCCTCAACGTGACCGCCCCTGCCGATGCGGCTCGTAACCGTGTCGCTGGTCACTCAAAGCGATTACGAAATGACGCATCTCGTCGGGTTCGGGGCGTAGAGGCACAGATGGACTGTCGGGTAACCTCACTGCCGGTCACCGCCGAAGGCGCGCAGCGGCGCCTGCGGTGCCACCGCCCAATCGCCGTCAGGCGAGCCGGGAACCCAGGTACGTGGGGTGAATCCGCGAAAGCGGTAGGGGCCACTTCCGTCCCGAACCCGTCAGCTAACCCGGTCGGCGGTCGATGGAAGGGAAAACAGTGACGGCACCCCTACGCCGCTGGTTGACACCCGTGGTGGCCGTGTTCGCCGCGTTCGCCGTATTCGCCGGTCCGATGCCGGCGACGGCCGCACCGAACGACCCGAAACCAGCGGAGCACGACGACGACCCGCCGATGCTCAACGACTTGATCGAGGCGACCACCCGGGACTACTCCAAGGCCAAGGCCAAGCTGGAGAAGTCCAAGAAGCGCCAGCTCCGACTGGCGGTCGAGGTCCGCTCCGCTCAGGCCGACCTGGACGCGCTCTCCCCACAGGTCGCCCAGATCGCCACCCAGTCGTACCGGACGGGCCGGGTCGGCGCGATCGCCATGCTGTTGCAGAGCAGCGCACCGGACTCGTTCATCGACCGGGCTTCGGCACTGGACGAGCTGAACCTGGTCAACGACAAGAAGCTGGGCGAGGTCAACGCGATCAAGCTCCGCGCAGAGCAGGCCAAGCTCGCGCTCGACGCCGAGGTGCGCGAGCAGAAGAAGCTGACCAACGACATGGCGCGCAAGAAGAGCGAGGCGGAGAAGTCCCTCCGGCTGGTCGGCGGTGTCGGCCTGACCGGCGGGCTGGTGGACGCCACCTCGCCGGTGGCCCGGATCGCGCCGAACCGGGCCTCGGACGGCGGCTGGAAGCCCGAGTCGTGCAGCCAGAACGACCCCACCACGTCGGGCTGCATCACGCCCCGGACGCTGCACATGTACAAGGAGGTCAAGCGGGCCGGATTCAACCGGTTCGTCGGCTGCTTCCGCCCGGGTGACAAGTTCGAGCACCCCAAGGGCCGGGCCTGCGACTGGTCGTTGCAGAACAGCGGCTTCAGGCCGTGGCACAACAACGACACCCGGATCTACGGCAACAATCTGGCCGCCTTTCTGGTCCGCAACGCCGACCGGCTGGGCGTCTACTACGTGATCTGGAACCGGCAGATCTGGTTCGCGGCGACCGAGCGCTGGAGCTCCTACAGCGGCCCGTCCAACCACACGGACCACGTTCACGTGTCACTCCTCTGATCGCCCGACGCGACGCACCGAGGGCCGTCCCGCCAACCGTGGCGGGACGGCCCTCGTCGTTCAGGACGTCGTCGTCGGTCGCGGATCAGGGCGCGGTCGCCATCGCACCGCCGAGTTCGGCGGGTTCCGCGGCCACCGCCCGCACCTCACCGGCGGCGAGGCGGTACGACATGCCGACCACCGCGCACCGCCCGGCAGCCACCTCCGCCGCGAGGGTCGTGGAGGAGGCCAGCATCGTCTCGACGGTCCGCGCGATGTGGATGTCCACGATCCCGTCCAGTTCGTGCACTCCGGCGTCCTGTGCCCGGTGCAGGCTCGGCACCACGGCGTCGACCACCGCACCCAGATGCCCGGGAGGCATGGTGGCGGTGGCCAGTGCCTCGCGGGCCGCCTGGACGGCGCCGCACGAGTCGTGGCCGAGCACCACCACGAGCGGCGTACGCAGCACGGCCACCGCGTACTCCACGCTGCCCAGTACCTCCGACCCGACGGTGTGCCCGGCGGTACGGACCACGAAGAGGTCGCCCAACCCGCGATCGAAGATGATCTCGGCAGCGAGCCGGGAGTCGGAGCAGCCGACGATCACCGCGAAGGGATGCTGTTCGGCCGCGACGGCGGCCCGCCGCCCGGCGTTCTGGTTGGGATGCCGCAGCGTGTCGGTGACGAACCGCCGGTTGCCGGCGAGCAGCTCGGCCAGGGCCCGCTGCGGGGCACCCGGAAGATCCGCAGTGAGCAGCTCGCGTTCCGGTCCGGGCTGCGGGCCGGGCGTTCCGGGTCGACTCATCCGGCTGCACCTCATCTCTGGGAGGAATGCCTGGTCATCCCGGGCCGGCGCTGGTCACGGGCTGCCATCACGGTCACACGCGGCATAACGCACGTCAAGCTATACGTGATATGCATTTCATGCATCAGTCGACGCTTGCGATCGGCCGAACCGGGGCCGGCAACGGCGCGAGCCGGGGTATCCGAATGGCAGGTCATACGATGGCGGGCATGGCGAGCACTGACGGACGGGAAAACGCGCGGAACTGGACTTTCCTCACGAACCACGCGCACGTCCTGCTCGCCATCGCCCGCAACCCCACCGCTCGGCTGCGCGACGTCGCGACCGAGGTCGGCGTCACCGAACGTGCCGCTCAGGCGATCGTCGCGGACCTTGAGGCGGGCGGCTACCTGCACCGCACCCGGGTGGGCCGACGCAACGAGTACACCCTCAACCCGGCCGGGCGGTTCCGCCACCCGGCGGAGGCCGACCACCAGGTCGGTGACCTGCTGGCCCTCTTCACCAAGGAGCAGGTGACCGGCACCGCCGACCGCTGAGCCGACGGTCGTCCTGAGGGGACGACGTGGCGCGCTTCACCCGCCCCGAACGATCGCGGCGCTGCGATCACGCCGACGGCGGGATAGGTTGGATCCCGTGCCGTCGCCAGCGTTCGCCCGTCCACTGTGGCCGGCGATGCTGTGCGCACTGCGTGAGCTGACCCGGTTGGCGTTGGCGACCCTGGTGCTCGCCGTCGGCCTCGGCGGGGCCGTCGCGGCCGATCCGTCGGCCCGGTCCACCGCCGTACCCCTCAGCGCCGCAGTCGCCGTCGGCTCGCCGTCCACCGCGATGCCCGCCGTCCGGCCCACCGTCGAGCCCGCCCAGGCGATCGACACCGGCCAGGGAGTCGACGCCGGCCAGGGTTGGCGGCAGCCGTCGACCGACGCGACGCTGCGGCCCGACCGTGCCGACGCCACGCCAGCCGAAACCGCCCGGATCGATCACCGCGTCGCCCCGGTACCCGCCGTCCGCGCGGGCGAGCCGACCCGGCGCGGCCCACCCACCGGCTGACCGACGGCGGTCCGGCCGACCGATCGAGCCAGGTGACGCCGCCGCCCCACCGGCCAGACGCCAGGGCGGTCCAGCGGCCAACCGACCTCGCCGCGCCAGTGCCACGGTGATCCCGGGACCACCCGGCAAGCCCGATCCGGCTGACCTGAAACGGCATCAGCCGTGCCCCGGGTACCCGGCCCGCCGTCACAACCCGCGTCCATCACAGTCGACGACTCATCCCGACCGCGAGGTGTTGATGATGCGTACCGCACTCTCCTCCGTCCTGCTCGACGCGCCCCGCGCCGCCGCCATCTGGCTGGGCCTGCTCGGCGTGGTGACCCTCGCCGTCACCGGCCTGCTGCTGCGACCTCGACTCTTCCGCTTCGACGCCGGCACCCGCATCCGCGAGGCTGCACTGCCGAGCCGGTCCGACCACGTCGAGCACCGACGTGATCAGGAGCGCTGGGCCGAGGAGGTCACGGTCGCCGCAGACCGGGCCGACACCACGGCCCGGCACCGCCGTGACGAATGGCTCACCGCGCAGGACGAGGCCGAGCAGACGTGGCGGGCGTACGAGGCGGCGGAGGCGGACGTACGCCGACTCTCCGGTGCCGCCGGCATGCCGCTGCCGCAGACCGCCCGCACCCCCGCCGAGTACGCCGACCGGGAGCGCTGGCTGCACCGGGCCGCCCTGGACGCGTACTGGCGGCGGGAGCTGTCGGTGGAACAGCTCAGCGATGTCTTCGCGCACCGTGGCTGGGATCCCCGGTTGCACCCGGTCGAGCAGGAGTTGATGCTGCGCCGCGCGGTACGCGACCACCTCCTGGCCCGGCAGCGGGCGGCCCGGGAACGGGAGCAGGCCACCTGGCGGGCCGCGGAGCTCGCCGCCGCCGCGGCCCGCAGTCTGCGCGAGGAAGCGGCCGCCGCACTGTTGCCGGTGGTGAAGGAGCGCGAGTCGATCCTTCCGCTGAGCACGCCCGGCGCTGCCGAGCAGACCCGGGAGATCCCGGCGGTCGTCGGCCGGGCACCGGTCGCGGCGTACTGAGTCGGGTCTCGCAGGCCGAACGCCCTCCGGCCCGGTTTCCGGCAATTAGTGTCGGAGGGACGTCGATCGGGTACCGACCTCGCCGGACATTGAGGAGGGCCGACGTGGTCGCAAGCGATGGCGGGAACCCGCCCGACGAAACGGCGGTCCGGGGCGCCGGACCGCGCCAGACCTGGGCCGCTCTGCCCTGGCTGGTCCGTTCCGCGGTGATGTGGAGCGCCTGCCTGGTGGTGATCTCCGCCGGGCTCTACCTGCTGGCCCGGATCACGCTGCTGGTCACCCCGCTGGCCATCGCCATGGCCGCGACCCTCTTCCTCGCCGCGCTGCTCGATCCGGTGCAACTCGCGTTGCGCCGGCTACGCCTGCCGGGCGCGCTCGCCGCTCTGCTCAGCGTCCTACTCCTGCTCGGCATCCTGGGCGGCGTCGGCGCGCTGGTGTGGAGTCTGACCGCCGACCAGTTCAGCGAGTTGGGCGAGGAACTGCGTCAAGGGCTGGAGCGCACCCGTGAGTTCGTCACCTCCACCCTGCCGGTCAGCGACGCACAGCTCGACAGCCTGCTCGACCAGATGCGCCAGGCGATCAGCCAGCAGGAGGTGGACCCGGTCGCCAGCGCCCGCACCGTGGCAGAGGTCGTGGGCTCCGCCCTGCTCGCCCTGGTGCTGCTGTTCTTCCTGCTCAAGGACGGCCGGGAGATGTGGCACTGGACGCTGCGCCGGGCCGGCGGGCGCCACCGGGACATCGCCGCCGAGGCTGGCCGCATCGGCTGGCACACCCTCGGTTCGTACAGTCGGGGCACCATGTTGATCGCGGCCATCGACGCCATCGGTATCGGTCTGGCGCTGGTGCTGCTCAGGGTGCCGCTGGCGTTCCCGCTTGCATTGATCACCTTCATCGGCGGTTTCGTGCCGATCATCGGTGCCACCGTGGCCGGCGCGGTCGCGGTGCTGGTGGCGCTGGCCGCCAACGGGCCCACCACCGCCCTGCTCACCCTGGCCGCCGTGATCGCTGTTCAGCAGATCGAGGGCAACCTGCTGGAGCCGCTAGTGATGAAGCGCCAGGTACGGCTGCATCCGGTGGTGATCCTGCTCGCGGTCACCGCCGGTACCCTCATCGCCGGCATCGCGGGTGCCTTCGTGGCGGTCCCGATCACGGCCGTCGCCTGGCGGGTCATCGACAGCGTGCAGCGTCAACGGCAGGCCGCCGCAGCTACCGCCGACCCGGCATCCGGTCCCCCACCATCGGACTCGCCACCATCGACGAAGCCACCGTCCCGCCCCTCTACCACTCCCGCCGAACCGTCCCCCTCCGAACCGTCGCCCTCCGGACCGTCGCCCTCCGGACCGTCGCCCTCCGGACCGTCGCCCTCCGGACCGTCGTCGCCCGGACCCGCCCCCGAGCCCACCTGACGCGGCCGACGCCCCGCACTTGGCTCCCGCGCCCCGCACTCAGCGCCCGGAACTCGGCGCCCCGCACTCGGCGCTCGGCGCTCGGCATCGGCTTGCGGCAAGTCGGGCCATCAGCCCGGCGGGAGAGCCCGACATGCCGCAAACGCGACCTCACGGTCAGCGGGGTCGACCCCCCGCCCGCCTTACAACTTGCGGCAAGTCGGGCCATCAGCCCGGCCGGATAGCCCGACATACCGCAAACGCGACCTCACGGTCAGCGGGGTCGACCCCCGGCCCGCCTTACAACTTGCGGCAAGTCGGGCCATCAGCCCGGCCGGATAGCCCGACATACCGCAAACGCGACCTCACGCCGACCAGCGACCTGGGTGCGGGAGCGGCGAGCGCGCCCTAGGCGGAGGCGGGTTGCGGGTGCAGGTGGTCGTGGAACCAGCCAGCCGCCGCCCCGGCGACCTGGTCCAGCGTGCCGGGCTCCTCGAAGAGGTGCGTCGCGCCGGGGATCACCCGCAGTTCGGCCCGGGATGTCAGCGCACCGAGCGCCTGCTCGTTGAGCGTGATCACCTGCTCGTCCAGTCCGCCGACGAGGAGCAGCGTGGCGGCGCGTACCTGGGCGAGCGCGGCACCGGCCAGGTCGGGACGACCACCGCGGGACACCACCGCTCGTACCAGATCCGGCCGTTGTGCCGCGGCGACCAGCGCGGCGGCTGCCCCCGTGCTCGCGCCGAAGAGGCCGACCGGGGTCGTCCCGAACGGCCGCTCGGTGGCCAGCCAGTCCACGATCCCGGCGAGACGGTCGGCCAGCAGCCCGATGTCGAAGCGCAGCTCGGCGGTGACCGCGTCCACCTCGTCCTCGGCCGGGGTGAGCAGATCCACCAGGACGGTGCCGAGCCCGGCACTGTTGAGCTGGTGAGCCACCGCCACGTTGCGCGGGCTGTGCCGGGAGCTGCCGCTGCCGTGCGCGAACAGCACCGCACCGACCGGCTCGGCCGGCACCAGCAGATCGGCCGGGAGCAGGACCTCACCCGCCGGGATCGTCACCGCTTCGCTGCGCACGTCCATCTCGCCCCCCAGTGGCTGACTCACCCGCCCGGATACCCGGCCCGGCCGACAACACGCCCTCCGGTCGCCCGGCGAGCGGGTTTGCGCCGGGGGGTGGCGGGTAGCCGACGGACGACCGCAGACGGACCGGCGTCACCGGCGCCGCCGACAGATCGCGAGGACCGTCATGGCGCATCACCAGCGCGAGCCCGTGCAGTCCGCCGCCGAACGTGAGCGGCGGGAACAGGACGACAAGCGCGGACGGGACTGGGCGGACGACGCGGCCCAGGCGCGTTCGGCCGACGATCCCCGGGCGAGGACGCCACACGACGCCACCGGCCGCCCTTCCCAGGGCGAGCCCATCTGACGGCGGCCCAGCCGGGTCAGGCCGGGTTCTCCGGCAGCCGGAGCAGGGGTGCCCGACCGGGTGCCTGCTCCGGCGTCGGCAGGCCCGCACGCGGCGGCGGATTCGGTACGGTCACCGGCTCGTCGCAGGTGACCCGCACTGGCTTACCGTGGTGACGCAGCTCGATGACGGCGTCCGGGGCGGCGTGGTGCAGGGCGTACGTCGTGTCGTGGCCGCGTACGTCGACCCGCAGCCGCATCCCGCACCATTGGAGCGAGAACGACAGGCCGTTGAGCCGGCTCGACAGGCACGGCGCGAAGGACAGCGTTCCATCGTGGTCCCGCAGGCCGCCGAACCCGGCGACCAGCGCGATCCAGGCGCCGGCGAGCGAGGCCATGTGCACCCCGTCGCGGGTGTTCTCGTTCAGGTCGTGCAGGTCCATCAGCGCGGCCTCGCGCAGGTAGCTGTGGGCCAGATCGTGGTAACCGACCTCCGCCGCCAGCACCGCCTGGGTGCAGGCCGAGAGTGAGGAGTCGCGGACCGTACGCCGCTCGTAGTAGAGGAAGTTTCGCAGCTTCTCCTCGGTGGTGAAGGCGTCGCCCCGCCAGTGCATGGCCAGTTCCAGGTCGGCCTGCTTGATCACCTGCTTGCGGTACAGGTCGAAGTACGGATAGTGCAGCAGCAACGGGTACTTGTCCGGTGGGGTCTGCTCGAAGTCCCACTCCTGCAACCGGGTGAATCCCTCCACCTGCTGATGCACCCGGAGGTCCTCGTCGTACGGGATGTGCATGGCTGCGGCGGCGTCCCGCCACGCGGCGGCCTCCTCGTCGGTGACCCGGAGGTGGAACGCCTCGTCGCGGTACCGCATCGCCACCTCGGCGGCGGTATGCAGATTCCGTTGGGCCATCAGGTTCGTGTAGATGTTGTCGTTCTTGACGGCGGTGTACTCGTCGGGACCGGTGACCCCGTCGATGTGGAAGTTGCCGGCGCGGTCGTGGTGCCCGAGCGAGCGCCACAACCGTGCGGTCTCCACCAGCAGCTCCAGCCCGATCTCCCGCTCCAGTTGCCGGTCGCCGGTGACCAGCACGTAGCGGCGCAGCGCGTCGGCGATGCCGGCCGCGATGTGGAACGCGGCGGTGCCGGCGGGCCAGTATCCCGACGACTCCGGCCCCTCGATGGTGCGCCACGGAAAGGCGGCACCGGCCAGGTTGAGCGTCCGCGCCCGTTCCCGGGCCTGCTCCAGGGTGGAGGAACGCCAGTACAGCGCGTCCCGTACGGCGGCCGGGTGGGTGTACGTCAGCACCGGCAGGACGAACATCTCGGTGTCCCAGAACGCGTGCCCGTCGTACCCGGGGCCGGTGAGCCCCTTGGCCGAGATGGGCCGGCGTTCCGCCCGCGCGCCCGCCTGGAGCACGTGGAACAGGCCGAACCGGACCGCCTGTTGCACCTCCGGATCCCCGTCGACCACAACGTCTGCGGCGTCCCAGAACTCGTCCAGGTACTCCCGCTGCTCCCGGACCAGCCCGTCCCAGCCGTCCAACTTCGCCGCGGCCAACGCGGCACCGACCTGGTCGCGCAGCGCCGGCAGCGAACGCCGGCTGGACCAGCCGTAGGTCAGGTACTTGACCACCTGGAGCTTCTGGCCCGGCGCCAGCACGCAGGCCACGGTGGTACGCACCCAGTCCTCGTAGCCTTCGGAGCCGACGGACGTCCGGGCCGGCGAGGCCACCTCGTGGTCCATGGCGGCGGCGACCCGCAGGCCGGAGACCTTGGTCTGATGGATCAGCAGCCCACCGGCGGAGGTGGTCAGCTCCTCCTCCGCCTGCAACGGTGACTCAAGCACCGCGGCGACGCGCGGGTCGCGGCTCTGTGGTGGCAACGTCTCGTTGGCCACCAGCTCCGACTGGATGATCAACCGCAGCGGCTTGTCGTCGGCCACCTCCACCTCGTAGCGGATCGCGGCCACCGAACGCTGGCGGAAGGAGACCAACCGGGTGCTGTTCACCCGGACCTCGCGGCCGGCCGGCGAGCGCCAGTGCAGCGACCGGTGCAGGGTGCCGGCGCGCATGTCGAGGATCCGCTCGTGGGCGAGCACCTCGCCGTAGCGCACGTCGAGCGGCTCGTCGTCGACCATCAGCCGGATGAGCTTGCCGTTTGTGACGTTCACGATGGTCTGGCCGGATTCGGGGAAGCCGAACCCGGCCTCCGCGTACGGCAGGGGCCGCAGCTCGTAGAACGAGTTGAGGTAGGTGCCGGGCAGCCCGTGCGGTTCGCCTTCGTCCAGGTTGCCGCGCAGGCCGACGTGGCCGTTGGAGAGTGCGAACACCGATTCGGACTGGGCGAGCACGTCCATGTCCAGCCGGGTCTCCCGGACGTGCCACGGTTCGACCGGGTACGCCCGTTCCCGGATCACTCGGGCCGCCCGGTGTCGAGCAGGTCCGCGAGGTCGGCGACCACGACGTCGGCACCGTGCGCGCGCAACTCGTCGGCGTGGCCGGCCCGGTCCACGCCGATCACGTACCCGAAACCGCCGGCCCGGCCGGCTTCGACGCCGGCCAACGCGTCCTCGACCACGGCCGCCTTCTCCGGCGTGACGTCGAGCAGTTTCGCCCCGGCGAGGAAGGTGTCCGGATGCGGCTTGCCGCGAAGCCCCTCGGCTCGGGCGGTGAGCCCGTCCACCCGAGCCTCCAGCAGCGGCTCCAGGCCGGCGGCGGCGATCACCTCACGGCCGTTGGCACTGGCCGTGACGACCGCCCGCCGCAGCCCCGCCGCGGCCACCGCCTTGAGGTACGTGACCGAGCCGGGGTAGACATCCACTCCGACGGTGCGGATCCGCTCCAACACCAGGGCGTTCTTCTGGTTGCCGAGACCGTGCACGGTCTGGGCCCCCGGCGGATCCTCCGGCGCGCCCTCCGGCAGGGTGATGTCACGCGAGGCGAGGAAGGTGCGCACCCCGTCGAGACGCGGGCGACCGTCGACGTAACGGTGATAGTCCGGCCCCGGATCGAACGGCCGGTACGGCTCACCGGTGGTGGCCGACCGGCGGCGCAGGTAGTCATCGAACGTCTCGGTCCAGGCGGCGTTGTGCACCCGGGCGGTCTGCGTGAGCACACCGTCGAGGTCGAACAGAACAGCGGTCACATGATCAGGCAGGCCGAGCATCGTATCAATCTATCCGCCGACGTGTACCGGCAAACGCACTTCCACGGATACCGGCGCGGCGGTTCGCGCGGCGACGCGACGTCGTACGGGTGCGGTCAGTCGGCCGCACCCAGCCCACCCGGCGTGATCAGAGTCCGGCTGCGGAGTCGTACCGGCGGCGCAGATCGGCCATTTCGGACGCTTCCAGCGCCTCCTTCTCTGCCAGTTCCGCGTACTTGGCCGGGAACATCTGCCGCAGCCGGTCGATGAACCTGGTGTCCTCGGTCGCCTCGACCACCTGGATTCCCACCGGCTCGGTGGACATGTCCATGATCACGGGGCCGGCCAGTTTGACCGCCCAGTCCCAGGTACGTCCCTGCTCGGCAACCCCGCAGAGGTGGAATCCGTAGACCGTCTTCACGTCGGCGAGCACGGTGACCTCGGCCGGCTCGTAACCGTAGACGTGGACTCCGCAGATCACCGCGGGCTTGGCCTCATCGCCGTTGGCCACCTGCTGGAGGTCGTGCCCGGCGTGGTTGTGCTGTTCCGGGTCGGCCTGCTCCAGCGTGGTACGCATCCGATTCATGATCTGCCCGTGCAGATCCGGCGGCCCGGTCTCCGAACTGGCCGACTTGACCAGTACGACAGCGCCCGCCGACACCACCAGCAGGATCGCCGCCGCCCACACGTAGCGGTGCCGGAGCCACCCTGCGAAACTCTCCCGGGAAATCATGATCGCTTCTCACCTCGTCGCCGGTTCTGTGCGTTGCGGACCGCTGGGACGCCTCCGGCGTGTCGACAGTCGACCGTCTCGGTCGGCGCGAAGACACGTGCCGGCGATACGAACGGCGGAACACCCGTGCCCGGGTAGGTGTGACCGCGGTGGTGAAGTGGACCCAGCTGAGCGGCGCGCAGGCATCCCGCCCGAGCGATGCGCTACCGGCACTGCGTTGCTCCCGTGCTGGCCGTGCTCAGCGCGTTTGCCCCCGCGCTGCGGCGATATGAGCCATTCCAGCACGCTTGGGCCCACCCCGGCAACATCGACGGCCCTCGACGGTCTCGGCAGCGCCCCGAACTCGATCATCGCCGCACAGTCGGCGCCGTCCTGAATCAGTCGCCCTCGCGGCATGCCGACGAGGGCCGGTGGCCCGGTCCGAGCCGGCTGCTGTGGGCGCGGGTCAGTTCGGGCGCAGGGTCCAGATGACGGTCATCTCCGAGGTCGGCTTGCCCTCCTCGGTGGCGATCTCCACGCGTACCGGAAATTCGGGTCGCTCGCCGGCCTCCAGTTCCGCGACCACCTCGGCCGGCGGGCGGCCGAGCCGCGCCGTCGCCCGCACCGCCCCGAAGGCGAGCTTGCGGTACGCGATCTCCGCCCGCACCGCCAGCGGCGTGGCCCGGTCGAGCAGGTGACCGAACGCGGCGAGCACCACCGCACCGGAGGCCGTCTCCCCGAGGGTGAACATGGCCCCGGCGTGCGGGCCACCGACGTGATTGTGGGTGGCCGGCGAGTCGGGCAGCCGGACCACCGCCCGGACGGAACCCTCCGCCTCCGGGGCCACCTCGACAAATTCGAAGCCGAGCGTACGAGCGAACGGCACCGCCTCAAGCATGCCGGCCGCCACCTGCCGCGAGTCGATAGTCATTCTCTGAAGCTACCCGCCGGTAACTTCGTCAGGCAAGGAGCGATTCGTGGCAGTGCAGGTGTACTTGAAGCGGCGTGTCAGCCACCTGCACTGCCACGGATCGGGTCAGCGCCAGCCGACGTCGATGCGGTCGCCGCGCTCATCGAAGAAGTGCAGGGCGTCCATGCGTACCTGGACCGCGAGCGGGTGGCCGGCGGTGACGGCGGGGTACGGCGCGAGCCGGACCGCGAGTTCGGCCGGGCGGCGGTGGTGACGGCCCGGGTCGTGCAGCACGCTGGTCCGGTTGCCGTTGGCCGTCGGGGTCGTCGACTCGTTGGTTCGGCCGGTGATCCGCTGCATCACCTGGCCGAACCGGCGCAGACCGCGCTGACCGGGCGGAGTGTCCGCGTCCAACGGAGCGCCGATGTCGTCCACCAGGATGGCGGTCGCACCGATGTCGAGGAAGGCGAGCGACTCGTGGCCGTGGTGTTCCAGGTAGCGAATGCGGCCCTGGAGCACGTCACCGGGGGTGTCCGGGGCGACCGGGGTGAGCGCCTCGGCCCGCATCCCGACCACGATCCGCTCGCCGTGGTAGTGCGCCACGGCCCGGCTGCGGATGTCGTCCCAGGGCAGGTAGAGCGCCTGCTCCCCGAGGGTGAGCGTGACGTAACGATCGAGGTGGACGTAGACCGACGCTTCCAGCAGGTTCATCCGGGGGCTGCCCAGGAACGCGGCCACGTAGAGGGTCGCCGGCCGCCCGTACACCTGAGTCGGGGTGCCGACGTCCTGGAGGACGCCCTTGCGCATGATGGCGACCCGGTCGGCCATGGTCAGCGCCTCGGCCTGGTCGTGCGTCACGTAGATGGTGGTGACCCCCAGCTCGCGGGTCAGGCCGGAGATCTCCGCCCGCAGCTCCGCACGGAGACCGCTGTCCAGGTTGGACAGCGGCTCGTCCATCAGGAAGAGGCCCGGCCGGCGGACGATCGCCCGGCCCATCGCGACCCGCTGCCGCTGCCCACCGGAGAGCTGGCTGGGGCGCCGGGCCAGCACGTCACCGATGCCGAGGGCGCTGGCCACATCGGTGACCCGCTCGCCACGCGGGGTCGGCTCGACCCCGGCCAGCTTGAGCGGAAAGGCGATGTTGTCGTTGACGCTCATGTGCGGGTAGAGCGCGAAGTCCTGGAAGACCATCGCGATCTTCCGCTCCCGGGGCGGCAGGTCGTTGGCCAGTTCCCCGTTGAGCATCACCGCACCGGAGGTCGGGTCCTCCAGGCCCGCGACCATCCGCAGCACCGTCGACTTCCCACAGCCGGACGGCCCGAGCAGCACCATGAACTCACCGTCGTTCACGTCCAGATTGATGCTGTCGACCGCGACCGTGCCGTCGCGGAAGACTTTTGTGACGTCCTTGAGCGCGACGGTGGTCACCGTCTCCTCCCCACCTCGTCCACGGAACCCCGAATGACTGTGGCCAGGATCATGCGGATGGCACATCGGGTAAACGTGCCATGTTTGAATCGTGACAGACCTATTACGTTCCATCGATTAGCGGCGATTGTGCGGAACTTCCAACTCAGACCGGGTTCTCCCCGAGGAACACCTGGCGCACCACCCGCTCTGCGGCACGCCCGTCCTCAAGGGCGCAGAACCGCTCCCGGAAGCGTGCCCGGGCCCGCTCGGCGTCGGGTGACCGCAGTGCACCCGAGCGGAACACGTCGAGCAGTTCGGTGAAGGTCCGGGCCACCGGGCCGGGCGGCTCGGCGATGATGTCCAGGTAGACGCCCCGGGTCAGCCGGTAGGCGTCCCAGTCCGGCGCATAGATGACGATCGGCCGATCCAGGACGGCGTAGTCGAACATCGCCGACGAGTAGTCGGTGACCAGCACGTCGGCGGCGAGGTACAGGTCCTCGACCCGCGGATGGGCGCTGACGTCCAGGAGCCGACCACGGGCGGCCGGAGGTGGCAGCCGCCGATCCCGGTCGTGGAAATAGTGGCTGCGCATCAGCAGCAGGCCGGCGGGGCCCAGCGCGTCGAGGAAGCGCTCCGGGTCGAACGGCGGCCGGTATCGGGGCAGATGCTCCCGATGGGTCGGCGCGTACAGCACGACCTGCTCACCGAGGCCGGCGTCGAACTCCGCGCGTAGCCGCAGCACCTCCTCGGGGGTCGCGGTCACCAGCCGGTCGTTGCGCGGGTACCCCACCTCCAGGGTGGTGTACCCGGCCGGATAGGCGCGTTCCCACATCTGGGTGGAGAAGCTGTTCGAGGTGACGCTGTAGTCCCACCGGTCCACCCGGCGCAACAGCCCGGCGAAGTCCATCCCGCCCGCGCCCAGCGGATAGCGCTGCTGGTCCAGCCCCATCACCTTGACCGGGGTGCCGTGGTGGGTCTGCACGTGCACCGTGCCGGGCCGCTTGCGTACCGAGTCCGGGAAGTTGACGTTGTTGATCAGCCATCGGGCTCGCGCCAACGCCCGGTGGTACGCGGCGGTGCCCGCGACCACGTACTCGACCCCCTCCGGCAGCGTGTGCACCCGGTCCCGCCGGACGATCCACACGCCCCGGACCTGCGGTGCCAGCCGGCGGGCCGCCTCGTAGATCGCGGCGGGATTGCAGGTGTAGCCGCGGTACCAGTACGCGGCGTAGACGGCCAGGTTCTCCTCCACCGGTCGACGCCGTTCGGCCCGCTGGTACTGGCGCAGCACCACGTCACGGGCCCGCCGCACGCCGACCCGGGCCGGTGGCAGCACCCGTCGGCGGGCCTCGCCGGCAACCCGGCGAACGGTCTCCCCCGCTCGGCTCGCGGTCCGCAACGCGCTGAACGTACGCCACTGGCCGGCCGCCACCAGCCGGTGCTTGAGCCCCGCCACCCCGCCCGGCACCCAGTGCCCGTCGGGCGGCCGGAACCGGGCGTGCTCGATGGCGACCCGGGCGAAGAAGGTCGGTCGCAGCTCGGGCCCGATCCGGTCGCCGTTGCCGAGCACCACCAGGTAGTGCCACATCATCCGCTCGAAGATCGCCGGCCGCAGCTCCTCGGCCCCGAGCCGGTCCAGCTCCCGGAAGACCCGGTGCCACTGCTCGAACACGTCGAAGTGGCGCTCGCCGCGGGTCCTCGTGATCGCCCCCGCCCGCCGCTGCCGGTAGTTCACGCAGACCAGATCCAGCACGCCGATCCGGTCGGCGGCGAGCAGCGCCGGATAGCTGAACGAGACGTCCTCGTACCAGCCGGGTGCGAAGCGCAGCCCCACGTCGGCCAGGAACTGCCGGCGGATCAGTCGATTCCAGGCGGTGTGCAGCAGTTTCACCGTCTCCGGCCGCTCGACCAGCCGGAACGTGACCGGCCCGGGCGGCACGGGGAAGACCTCGGCCATCGCGCTGCGGGTCACCGTGTCGTCCCAGTGCGCGCGTACGTGGTCGACGAGCAGCAGGTCCGGCCGGGTCTCGCGCAATCGGGCGGCCACCTCGACCAGGCAGTCCGCCGCCAGCCAGTCGTCGCCGTCGACGAACCAGACGTACTCGCCGACGGCCCGGTCCAGCCCGACGTTGCGCGCCGGGCCGAGCCCGACGTTGCGGTCCAGGCGTACGGCGGTCACCCGGTCGTCACGCTCGGCGTACTCGGTGAGGATGTCGCCGCTGCCATCGGGGGAGCAGTCGTCGACCCCGATCACCTCGATGTCGACAACCGGTTGGGCGAGGATCGAGTCGAGGCATTCCCGCAGGTAGCCCTGCACCCGGAAGGCCGGGACGACGAAGCTGATAAGCGTCATCGTCCCGGCTCCTCCTCAGCGCGTCGCGCGACCTCCCGCAGCCGCCGGCACCTGCGCGGCGCGTACCGGCCGGACCACCCAGGCCAGCACCACGCTCGCCACGAACAGCGCCAACAGGTAGATACCGAGTGTAGCCAGACCAATACTCACGATTCCGGCGATCGTCGCCAGGGCCAGCAGCGCCGAGCGTCCCTCCCAGCCGAGCGTGGCGGCGTGCAGCGGTGGTGCGGGCTGCCGCTTCTCCAGCCGGGCGACCAGGTCGTAGTGGTGCAGGGTGAGCACGAAGACGTACCCGAAGATGAGCCACGGCGGCGCGCCGCCGATCAGCCCGACCGCGATGGCGAACAGGAACTCGGCCGCCCGCAGCGCGGCCGGCACCAGCCAGTCCAGCGGCCCGTTGTGTGCCGCCCGCGCCCCGGCCGCACCGACCAGCAGCACCAGCAACGCCACCGGCACCGCGACCAACGACACCGCCGGCAGCCCCGTCCACCGCCACCAGTCCGCCGAATCGATCTCGCCAGCCGCGTCGCCGATCCCGAGCAGTTCCACGGACGGCGCCGGCAGGCGGAGCACCAGGCCGAGCAGGAGCAGGACCGCCGCGCCCAACGCCGCCACCACCGCGAGCGCCAGCGGCCCCGGCCGCCGCAGCACCGGTAGCCGGGCGGCCAGCGGGCCGTCGTCGCGGTGCAGGGTCGCGTCAAGCGTGTCCAGCACCGGCACCCACATCCAGCGGGCCCGCAAGGTCCGCAGCCCACCGGTGTACGCGAACGCCAGCACACCCCAGGTCAGCACCGCGAACAGGGCGATCCGCTGGTCGAAGAGCGCCACGGTAAGCGAGATCAACGCCCACCGTTCCCCGATCGGGAAGACCACCGTGCGCTTGAGCCAGTACGACACCGAGCCGGTGTCGGCCTGCACCCGGGTCGACGCGGCGTTCAGCCGGTCACCGATGCCGCCGCCACCGGCACCGACGCTCTTCGGCCGGCGCGCCGCCTCGTCGTGCAGCACGCCGTACCAGGCGTCGGTCATGTGCCGCACGGTCTGCATCGTCATCGCGGCGATGGCGAGGGCCCAGCCGTACCGGAACCCGGCCTGGGTCGCGCCGAGGCCGAGCCCGGCGTAGACGAGGTACTCCTTCGCCCGGTCGGCCATGGTGTCCAGCCAGCCGCCCCAGGCACTGAAGTTGCGGGTGTAGCGGGCCAACTGGCCGTCCACGCAGTCCAGCACGAACCCGAGGTAGAGCAGCACCGCCCCGACGACCAGCAGCGGCCGGCCACCGGCGGCGAACATCGCCGCCGCGGCGACCGCGAAGGCCACCGACACCGTGGTCACCGCCGTCGGGCTCAACCCCAGCCGGGCGCAGGCCTTGGTGACGTACGGCGACCAGGTGCTGACGAAGTAGGTGGTGAAGAAGTCGTCCTTCTCCTTCACCGACAGCCGCAGCTCGGCCCGGTCCTCGTCGACCGCCGCCACCGCCGCCTCCGCCCGTTCCAGCCCCGCGACCTCGTCGACCCGGTGCGCGACGAGCAGGCGTACCCGATGCGCGAAGACCAATGCGCCCTGCCCGGTGAGGGCGGCGAAGAGCTGATCCACTGCGGGCCCGGCCGCCGCATCCGGGCGGGCGGCCGGCCCGGCCGACTCGAACAGCTCGACCGCGACGGCTCCGGCCGGTAGCCGACCGGCGGCGACCGCACGGGCGGCGGCCACCAGCGCCGGTACGTCCTCCCGGCCGACCCGGACCGCACCGCCGAAGATGCCGGTGGCCGCACCGCCCGCCAACTGTTCAGGGCGGCCCGCTTCGACCACCTGGCCGCGTTCCTCGCGCAGTACCGTCCGTCCGTCGCTGGGCGGATCGGTCAGCACCAGCGCCACGGTCGGCCCGACCGGGCTGGTCAACAGGTGCCGCAGCACGGCCGTGTGTGCGACCAGGTCGGCCCCGCTGATCACCACCGGGCCGTTCGCCGAGCCCGCCAGGTCGGCCAGCTCGGCCAGGTCGGTGGCCACCCGCACCTCGGCCGCACCGGCTTGGCACCACTGCCTGGCCAGCCGTTCGCCCATGCTCTCACCGGTACCCGTCGGCAGGCTCGCGGCCGGTGACCCGGCGGCGAGCACGATCGCGAGGGTCACTGGGGAACCGCTTCGTGGTACGCGGCCAGCGCCTCGGCGATCGTGCCGTCGACGCTCAGCCGACCCGCGTCGAGGTAGAGCCCCCGACGGCAGAACCGGGTCAGATCCTTTTCGTTGTGTGACACCAGCACCAGAGTGCGCCCCTCCCCGAGCAGCCGATCGATGGTCGTGTAGCACTTCTCCCGGAACTCGGCGTCGCCCACCGCCGTCACCTCGTCCATCAGCAGGATCGGGTGCGGCAGGTGCGAGATGATCGCGAACCCGAGCCGCACCTTCATGCCGGACGAGTAGTGCCGAACCGAGGTGTCGATGGCCCGTTCCACCTGCTCACCGGCGAACGAGACGATGTCGTCGAAGTGCCGTTTCAGATAGCCCGACGAGAGCCCGTGCAGGCCGCCCACCAGGTACAGGTTCTCCCGCCCGGTCAGGTCGTTGGAGAAGCCGGCGGAGAGCTCAAGCAGGGGCGCGACGTCGCCGGAGACCCGGATCCGCCCCTCGTCGGGGATCAGCACCCCGGCGATCAGCCGAAGCAGGGTGCTCTTGCCGGTGCCGTTTCGGCCGATCACCCCGACGGTCTCCCCCGACGCGATCGAGAAGGAGACGTCACGCAGCGGCCAGAACCGACCGTCGGAGGCACCCCGCGTACCCCGGTGGATGAAGATCTCCCGCAGCCGCAACTGCCGACGGCGGTTGCGGACGAACCGGATGCCGAGGCCCTCCGCCTCGATGATCGACTCACCCATCAGAGTTCCTTGAGCACGGCGGGTTCGAGCCGGCGGAACACCCACCAGCCGGCCACGAACAGCAGCACGCTGATGCCGACGGTGGTGGCGAGCAGCCGGGCACCCGGGAACTCGTCCGGATACCACACCGCGTGGTGGAGTTGGAAGATGCCGACCAGTGGGTTGAGTTCGTACGTCACCCGGAGCCAGCCCGGCAGGCCGGAATCGCGGACCAGGCTCAGCGGGTAGATGATCGGCGTGGCGTAGAAGAGCACCCGGATGACCAGGCGCATGAACCGCTCCACGTCGCGCATCAGCACGTTGAACGCCGACAGCAGCAGCGCCAGCCCGATCAGCAGGATCGCCTGCACCAGCACCGCGAGCGGCAGGGCGAGCAGTGACCAACCCGGTTCGATCCGGCCCTGCGCCGCGTACCAGACCGCGATGGCGGCGAGGATCGGCAGGCCGGCGGCGTACTCGGCGAAGCGACCGGCGACCCGGCCGATCGGGAAGACCTGCCGGGCCACGTTCATCGTGGTGATCAACCGGGCCTGGCCGGTGAGCGCGTGGGTGGCCTCGCTCAGCGCCGAACTGGTCCACATCCAGGCGAAAATCCCGGTGATCAGGAACAGCGGGTACGACCCGGCGGCCTCGCCGAGATGCCGGTTGGTGTCGCGGGAGTAGAGCACGCCGAAGACGAACCAGTAGATCGCGCCCATGCCCAGCGGCTCGATCAACGACCAGAGGTAACCCAGCACCGACTGTTGGTACTTCACCGCCAGGTCGCGTCTGACCAGGATGCGCAGCGAGCTGCGGTGCGACCACAACGCCCCGACGCCAGAGGTCACCGCCGTCTCCCGCCTGGTAAGAGCCTCGGCCAGGGCCCGCCTCGCCTGCACCGCCCTACTGCCGGTCGCGCTGAACGGACGACAGGTTAGCAGCCGGTGAACGCCGCCCCACGAGCGCTCAGCACTCGATCACGTTGACGGCCAGGCCACCGCGCGCCGTCTCCTTATACTTGACCTTCATGTCGGCGCCGGTCTCCCGCATGGTCTTGATGACCTTGTCGAGCGAGACGGCGTGCACTCCGTCGCCACGCAGCGCGAGCCGGGCGGCGGTGATCGCCTTGATGCTAGCCACCGCGTTGCGTTCGATGCACGGGATCTGCACCAGGCCACCGACCGGGTCGCAGGTCAGACCCAGGTTGTGCTCCATGCCGATCTCGGCGGCGTTCTCCACCTGCGCCGGCGTGCCGCCCAGCGCCTCGGCCAGCCCTGCGGCGGCCATCGAGCAGGCCGAGCCGACCTCGCCCTGGCAACCCACCTCCGCGCCGGAGATCGACGCGTTCTCCTTGAACAGCACCCCGATGGCACCGGCCGCCAGCAGGAACCGCACCACCCCTTCGTCCGAGGCGCCCGGCACGAACCGCGTGTAGTAGTGCAGTACCGCCGGGATGATCCCGGCCGCCCCGTTGGTCGGCGCAGTCACCACCCGGCCGCCGGCCGCGTTCTCCTCGTTGACGGCCAACGCGAACAGCGTCACCCAGTCCATCACGTGCAGCGGATCCCCACCGGCACCCGCTCCTGGGCCGGCCAGCACCGCACCGGTGGGCGCGGCTCCGGCCGGGGCGGCGGCGTCGGCATCGGCGTCGGCGTCGGCCTCCAGGCTGCGACGCAGTTCGGCGGCCCGACGCCGCACCTTCAGGCCACCGGGCAGGGTGCCGTCGCGGGTGCAGCCGCGCTCGACGCACTCCCGCATGACCCGCCAGATGTCGAGCAGCCCGGCTCGGACGTCCGCCTCGGCCCGCCAGGACACCTCGTTGGCGAGCATGACCTCGCTGATCGAGAGCCCGGTCGCGGCGGTCACGGCGAGCAGCTCTGCGCCGGTGAGGAACGGGTACCGGACCGGGGTGCTGTCCGGCTTGATCCGATCCGCTCCGGCCGCTGCCTCGTCCACCACGAACCCGCCACCCACTGAGTAGTAGGTACGCGTCCGCACCTCGGCCCCGCCCGCGTCGTACGCCGAGAAGATCATCCCGTTCGGGTGGTACGGCAACGACCGGCGGCGGTGCAGCGTGAGGTCCCGCTCCGGGTCAAAGTCGATCTCGTGCGTGCCGAGCAGGCAAAGCCGGTGCTCCGCCCGGATCCGGCCCACCCGCGCCTCGACGCCGTCCGTGTCGACCGTCTCGGGAGCCTCGCCGGCCAGGCCGAGCAGCACCGCCCGGTCGCTGCCGTGCCCGTGCCCGGTTGCGCCGAGGGAACCGAACAGCTCGGCCCGCACCCGGGCGGTGTCGGTGAGCAGACCGTCGGCCTTGAGCCCGGCGACGAAGGTACGCGCCGCCCGCATCGGCCCCACCG
Source organism: Micromonospora sp. NPDC000442 (assembly GCF_042898635.1). NCBI lineage: Bacteria > Bacillati > Actinomycetota > Actinomycetes > Micromonosporales > Micromonosporaceae > Micromonospora > Micromonospora sp. NPDC000442. Next base: position 56,825 of record NZ_JBIAYZ010000001.1, read on the forward strand.
TGTGCGAGCTGGACGGCCCGACACCCACACTGAACAGGTCGAACACGCTGATCATGACTGCACTTCCTCGCCACCGCCGGGGTCGCCGGACAGCTGCCGTTTCATGGCCGGCTCCGCCGGAGTCGGCCGGTCATGGCCGTTCCCGGGTGTGGCCCGGCCCTGGTGACGCCCAGGTGAGAGCGCCCGACCGGCGAGCCTACTCCCCCGGCCACCCCCCGACCTGGCGTTCGGGTTACCACCCGGTTGACACCTGTACGCCACCGGTGGCCCCAACCGGATCACACTCGATCCCGGATCGAGGGCCCCAGCGGCTCGGACACCACTCGATCCGGGATCAAGCATGATCATGACTGCTCGCCGGGGAGTCGGGACAAGGGTGGGTGTGGAGGCGGGACGAGGTGCGGGCGGGTGGTAGGCGTCGTCGGGTGGCTGGGCGGGTATGCACCTACGGGTCGGCGCGGTGGCGTTCATCCCTGGGACCGAGGGCGGGACGGCCACCCGTGCCTAGCGTTGATTCCAGGAGCGGCGGACCGCCGCAGAGGGGAAGTGACACCCATGAGTCGCAAACTCGTCCGGCCCCGGCAGGGGCGCATGTTCGCCGGGGTCTGCGCCGGGCTGGCGCAGCGGTTCGGCACCTCGGCCGGGTTCATCCGGCTGCTGTTCCTGCTGTCACTGCTGCTGCCAGGCACCCAGGTGATCGTCTACCTGGCGCTCTGGATCATCATGCCCAACGAGGACCGCTACCTCGTCGCCGGCCGCTGACCCGCTGCCCTGCCCGATTCCCCACGACGCCACCCACCCGCGATGCTGCAACTTCAGGGTTGTTGCTGTCTCCCCTGCGATGGAGGCAGCAAACCTGAAGTTGCTGATCCTGCATGGCCAGGCGGCGGTGCGGAGCGGCTGAGGGTTGCGGGTCAGGGGGCGATGTAGGTGACGCGGACCTGCTCGAAGCCGAGCGAGCGGAGCAACCCTTCCAGCATCTTGCGGGTGTTCTCCTCGGCGCGGGCATTCAGGCCGCTGTCCCGGGCCGCTGCGGTGATCCGGTCCTCAGCCAGCCGGTAGACCTCCTGCTGCCGGTTCGGGTCACCGCCGATCAGGTCACCGACGCGGTTGAGCAGGCCGCGCTCCTCCGCGAAGACGTAGCTCTTCTCCAGGTCGAGGTTGGTCTCGGCCAGTTGCGGCGCCGGCAGCTTGATCTCGACCGACTTCCCGTCGGCCGACTGCACGATCGCCCCCTCGGTGAGGGTGCCGAAGTCGACGTACGCCTCGACACTGCCCGACCCGACGAACAAGGTCCGCTGGTTGAGCAGCCAGTCCGGCACGTTGCGCCGGTCGTTCTGCAGGTCGACCACGACCTGGAAGTTGCCCTCGGCGGCCACGTAGCGGCTGAGGTCCTGCATCGACTCGAGCAGCGCGGGCTGCGTGCGGTCGGTCTGCTCCTTGGTGAACGGGTTGCGGAACTCGGGCAGGATCCCGGTGGTCTGCACGCCGAGCAGCACCACCACCGCGAGCGCCGCGGCGCCGAGCACCCAGAGCAGAGCACGGACCGCACCGCCACCTGACTGCGGGGCCTGCGGTGGTGTGTCCGGGGCGTCCGTGAGCACATCGCCCGACCGGTGGTCGGCAAAACTGCTGGTGGGCTCGTTGATGTCGCCGTCGCGTGCCATCGCCCTCACCGTCCTCGTCAGACGCCGTCTTTAGTTGATGACGGTAAGCCCAACGTACGACAGCCGCTCGCTGAGCCCGTCAGATGGAGCGGGCCAGGTTCAGGTGAACGCCGAGACGCCGGTGAGACGCTGGCCGATGACCAACTGGTGGATCTCCGAGGTGCCCTCGTAGGTCAGCACGCTCTCCAGGTTGTTGGCGTGCCGCATCACCGGATAGTCCCCGGAGACCCCGTTGGCGCCGAGGATGGTCCGGCACTGCCGGGCAATGGCCAACGCCTCCCGCACGTTGTTCAGCTTGCCAACGCTGACCTGCTCCGGGCGCAGCTTTCCGGCGTCGGCCAGCCGGCCGAGCTGAAGGGCCAGCAGACAGCCCTTGTTCCACTCGACCGCCATGTCGGCGAGCTTGGCCTGGGTGAGTTGGAAGCCGGCCAGCGGCCGACCGAACTGGGTGCGGGTCGTCGCGTACGTCAGCGCGGTCTCCAGGCAGTCGCGGGCCGCGCCGAGGGCGCCCCAGACGATGCCGTGCCGGGCCTCGGTCAGGCAGCTCAGCGGCGCCTTCAGCCCGGTCGCGTCGGGCAGTTGCGCGTCCGCCGGCAGCCGGACGTCGTCGAGGGAGATCTCCCCGGTCAGCGACGCACGCAGCGACATCTTCCGGGTGATCTCCCGCGCCGTCACCCCCGGCGTGTCCATCGGTACGGCGAAGCCCCCCACACCGGAGTCGGTGCGCGCCCAGATCACCGCCACGTCGGCGATCGGCGCATTGGTGATCCACATCTTGCTGCCGTTGAGCACCCAGTCGTCGCCGTCGCGGCGCGCCCGGGTGGCCATCGACGCCGGGTCGGAGCCGTGGTCCGGCTCGGTCAGCCCGAACGAGCCGATCGCCTCGCCGGCCGCCATCGCCGGCAGCCAGCGCTGCTTCTGCTCCTCGCTGCCGTAGCGCCAGATCGCGTACATCGCCAGCGAACCCTGCACCGAGACCAGCGACCGGACACCGGAGTCACCGGCCTCCAGTTCCAGGCAGGCCAGCCCGTACGCGACGGCCGTCGAGCCGGCGCAGCCGTACCCGGTCAGGTGCATGCCGAGCAGGCCGAGCCGGCCGAACTCGCGGGCCAGTTCGCGGGCCGGCACGTGACCGGCCTCGTACCAGCCGGCGACGTGCGGACGGACCAGATCGTCGACCACCTGGCGCACGACGGCGCGGATCTGTCGCTCCTCCTCGGTCAGCGACGCATCCAGGTCGAGCAGGTCAACCGCTGTCACTCAACCGCCTCGGCGAGCAGCAACACCCGGGCGTGGATCTGGTTGCGCTGTTGCAGCGCGGCACGCAGCGCCCGGTGCAGACCGTCTTCCAGATAGAGACCACCGTTCCACTGCACGACGTGCGGGAACAGGTCACCGTAGAAGGTGGAGTCCTCGGCGAGGAGCTTGTCCAGCGCCAGCTCGCGCTTGGTGGTGATGAGTTGATCCAGGCGCAGCGGGCGCGGCGGGATCTCCGCCCACTGCTTCAGGGTCAGGTTGTGTTCCGGATAGGGACGCCCGTCCCGGACCGCTCTGAAGATCACGACGGCACGCTCCCCTCCCCCTGGCCGGCCGGTACCACGACGCCGGGCCGGGTCGCGGCACGGCGCCGCGACCTGCGGCGCCGATGACCGTGCCAGCGTAGCCGGACTCCGCACCCCACGTTCTGCTCCCTGATGCCAGTTTCGCCACCGGTCGTCCGGTTCTCAACCGGACGAAACCACCGGTTCGGGTCAGCTCCACCGCCCGCGCCGGACGACCTCGTCCACCGGACGGCGCCCGCGACGCAGCGATTGTGACCGGTGGTCGGCGGCTCGATAACCGACAGTGAGGGCACCGATCGGGTGGTACGCCTCCGGCACACCGAACGCCTCCCGATAGGACGCCAACCGCTGTGGCGGGATGCCGAAGAAACAGGAACCCAGCCCCTCGTCCACGGCGGTGAGCATCATCAGCAGCGCGGCGAAGCCGGTGTCGACATACCAGTAGGGCACCGGCCAACGATCCGTCGACCGGTCCGCCCAGCCCTTGTCCGGCTCCGCGTACCGCTCCAGGTAGACCGAGCGGTTGGCATGCGGCACCACGATCAGCGGTGCCCGCCGCATCCCCGTCAGCCAACGCTGCATCCCGCCGCCCTCCGGGGTGCTGGCCGCCCAGAAGCGCTCCCGGTCCGCCGGCGACTCGAGCACCAGGAAGCCCCAGCCCTGCGAGAATCCGGCCGACGGGGCCCGCACCGCGTGCTCCAGCAGCCGTTCCAGCACCTCCGGCGGGACCGGCCGGTCCGGGTCGTAGTTGCGCACCATCCGACGCCGCCGGACCACCTCCGCGAACTCCACGCCGTACTCCTCACTTGCCCGCCCGGTCCGCGACCGGACGCTCAGACGCCGGGCCGGATGCCCCAACTCCCGCGCCAGGTGTCGCCCGGCGCCAGGGTGATGAGATCCCGGCCGGAGCGGAACGCGTCCGGCGGGCAGGTCATCGGCTCCACCGCCACCGACCGGCGGAACCGCTCGCCGGTCAGCGTGTCACCGGTGAAGACCTGCCACCAGCCGAACTGGTCGTCGGCCCAGATCCGTAGCCCGGCCGAGGGATCCGGCCCGGTCAGCGTCACCGAGGAGCCACCGTCGGCGTCCCGGTTCACCTGCCCGAAGGCGAGGTCCAGGACGGCGTCTCCGATGCGACGCGGCTCGGTGTAGTCGTATTCGGTGCCGGTCACCACGGCCGCACCGACCGGCAGCAGTCGACCGTCCAGCATCAGCCGGGTCCGGCCGGGTACCCGCAGTGCGATGTCCTCCACGGACACCCCCGGCAGCCGCAGGTACGGGTGCACCGAGAAGCCGAAAGGCACCGCCTCGGTGCCGACGTTCGTGACGTCGTGCTCGGCGCGCAGCCCGTCGGCTCCCACGCTCCACCTGGTACGCAGCCGCAGCGGCCACGGATATCCGGGCTGCGGCAGCAGGTCGAAGCCGACCGTGACCTCGTCCGGCCGCTGCTCGATCAGGTGCCACGACGCCCAGTTCACCAGGCCGTGGATGGCGTTGTGCCGCTCCGGCTCGGTCAGGTTCAGCTGCCTCGACTGGCCGCCGAAGGTGTAGACGCCGTCGCGGATCCGGTTCGGCCAGGGTGCGAGCACCTGCCCCGCCGAGCCCGGGCACACCTCGTCGGTGGCGTACCCGTCGACGTGCTCGACCCCGTCCTGGCGGTAGGCGCGGAGCCCGCCGCCCACCTCGACGATGACCGCCTCATGGCCGGCGGCTGAGATGCTCCACTGCGCTCCCGACAGGGGAAGCGGATCGCGGCTGTCCATGTCGCCAGACCCTAGCCGCCGACGCCGTTGTTCGCTCGCCGCGGTCGACGGCCCTCGTCGTGCTCATGTCCGCCCGCTCCGGTCGGCGGCCGGTAGCGGGTCAACGCCGGGAAGGCCACGGCGAGCAGCACCGCGAGCACCGCCGCCGCGACACCGCCACCGACCCAGGCCACCCCACTGCCGAACCCGGCCGCCATCGCACCGGCCCGCAGGTCGCCCAGGCGCGGACCGCCGGCCACCACGACGGTGTTGACGCCCTGGAGCCGGCCGCGCATCCGGTCCGGCGCGTAGATCAACAACATGGACTGCCGTACCACCGAGCTGACCAGGTCGGCGGCGCCGGCCAGCACCAGCAGTACGACCACCAGCCAGAGCTGGCCGGCCAGTCCGGCCAACGCCACCGCGACGCCCCAGGCAACCACGGCGAGCACCAGTACCAGACCCTGCCGGCGGACCCGGCCGATCCAACCCGAGACCAGGCCGGCGAGCAGCGAGCCGATCGCGATGGAGCTGTAGAGCCAGCCCACCGCCGCGCCGCCACCGAACCGTTCCGTCGCCACCTCGGGGAAGAGGGCCCGGGGGAAGGCGAACACCATCGCGATCAGGTCGATGGCGAAGGAGAGCAGCAGCACCGGGCTGCCGGCCAGGTACCGCACCCCGTCGACGATGCTGCGCAGCCCCGCCTGCCGCGTCCCGCCGTCCGGATCGGGTTCCGGCGGCATCGCCGGTAGCCGCAGTGCCGCCCAGACCAGGGCGGCGAGCAACGTCGCGTCCACGGCGTACGCGACCGGCAGCGCCACCCCGAGATCCCAGATCGCCAGGATCAGGCCGGCGGCCAGCGGCCCGAGGACCGCGGTGGCCATGGCGGTGGTGAAGTTCAACGTGGTGGCCGCGGGCACCAGCTCGGTCGGGACCAGCCGGGCCACGAGCGCCCCCCGGGCCGGCCCGGCGATCGCGAACGCCACCGAACTCAGCGCCACCAGGATCAGCAGCAGGACCGGGCTGCCGACCCCCAGCAGCGCCTGGACCAGCAGTCCCAGCACGGCGACCCAGAGCAGGGCCGAGCCACCCAGCAGCACCCGCCGCCGGTCGATGGCATCGGCGACCGCGCCACCCCAGAGCCCGAAGACCAGCAGCGGTACGAAGGCGGCGACGCCGAGCAGACCGACCCAGAGGGAGTCCTCGGTCAGCGCGTACATCTCCACCGGCACCGCGACGGCGGTGAACTGGAAACCGAACATCGCGATGGCGTTGCCGACCCAGAGCCGCCGGTACGCCGGCACCCGCAGCGGACGCAGATCGATCGCCCAGCGGCGCTGCTCGCGCGGCCGGTCGGTGCTGCCGACGGTCACGGTGCCAGCCGCTCCACGGCCCAACCCGTGCCGGTACGTCGGAATCGCAGCCGGTCGTGCAGCCGGCTGGCCCGGCCCTGCCAGAACTCGACCGACTCGGGGTGAACCCGCAGCCCACCCCAGTGCGGCGGGGCGGGGATCGGATCCACGTCGGCGAAGCGCTCCGCCGCGGCCCGGTAGGCGTCGTCGAGGGCGGCCCGGTCCGGCAGCACCGACGACTGGGCACTGGCCCAGGCACCGAGCTGCGAGCCACGCGGCCGGCTGGCGAAGTACGCCTCCGTCTCCGCCCGGTCGAGTCGTTCCACCCGGCCGGCGACGATCACCTGCCGCTGCATCGGGAACCAGGGAAAGAGCAGGCTGGCGTACGGGTTGGCGGCCACCTCGGCACCCTTGCGGGAGCCGTAGTTGGTGAACAGTACGAAACCCTCCGGGTCGTACCCCTTGAGCAGCACCGTCCGCGCGCTCGGCCGCCCGGCGGCGTCGGCGGTGCCGAGCACCATGGCGTTCGGCTCGGGCAGTTCGGCGGCGACCGCGTCGGCGAACCACCTGTCGAACTGGGCGTGCCAGTCGGCGGCCAACTCGCTCTCCATCAGGCCGGAATCGGCGGCGTACTCGTGCCGCATCCCGGCCGGCACCGGTGTGTCCCCCATCACGTTCCCGCTCCTCCCCCGTCGGGCCGGTACGCGCCCGCCGACCAGCCCGTCCGGCCCAGTCTTATCCGTGCCGGAAGGGGCCCGGCAAGCGGGATGTCGCCAGCAGCACATCGACAGCGTCTCGCGCACCCGGTCCCCAGCAGGCAAGATGTCACGAACACATCCCTGAGGGTCGCCTAAGGCGCTCACCCGGCCGGGGCCGGGACACCGAGCCCGGGCGGGCGCACCGACCACACACCAGGAGCAGTGAGATGGCCGATTTCAAACCCGGACTTGAGGGCGTCGTAGCCTTCGAAACCGAGATCGCCGAGCCCGACCGCGAGGGCGGTGCGCTGCGCTATCGCGGGGTCGACATCGAGGACCTGATCGGCCAGGTCTCCTTCGGCAACGTCTGGGCGCTGCTGGTCGACGGCCGTTTCGGCCCGGGCCTGCCGCCGGCCGAGCCGTTCCCGGTGCCGGTGCACTCCGGCGACATCCGGGTCGACGTGCAGTCCGCCGTCGCCATGCTCGCTCCGTACTGGGGTTTGCAGCAGTTGCTGGACATCTCCGACGAGCAGGCCCGCGAGGACCTTGCCCGGGTGTCGGTCACCGCACTCTCCTTCGTCGCCCAGTCCGCTCGCGGCCTCGGGCTGCCGGCGGTACCGCAGAAGGAGATCGACAAGGCGGAGACGGTCGTCGAGCGCTTCATGAAGCGGTGGCGCGGCGAGCCCGACCCCCGGCACGTCAAGGCCGTCGACGCGTACTTCATCTCGGCCGCCGAGCACGGCCTGAACGCCTCCACCTTCACCGCCCGGATCGTCGCCTCCACCGGGGCGGACGCCGCCGCCTGCATCTCCTCGGGCATCGGCGCGCTCTCCGGCCCGCTGCACGGCGGCGCGCCGTCGCGGGTGCTGACCATGCTGGAGGCGGTCGAGCGCAGCGGTGACGCGGAGGGCTACGTCAAGGGCGTGCTCGACCGGGGTGAGCGGCTGATGGGCTTCGGCCACCGGGTCTACCGGGCCGAGGATCCGCGCGCCCGGGTGCTCCGCCGCACCGCCCGGGAGTTGGGTGCCCCGCGCTTCGAGGTCGCCGAGGCCCTGGAGAAGGCCGCCCTCGCCGAGTTGCAGGCCCGCCGGCCGGACCGGGTGCTCGCCACCAACGTCGAGTTCTGGTCCGCCGTGGTGCTCGACTTCGCCGAGGTACCGGCACACATGTTCACCTCCATGTTCACCTGTGCCCGGATGGGCGGCTGGAGCGCGCACATCCTGGAGCAGAAGAAGCTCCAGCGGCTGGTCCGCCCCTCGGCCCGCTACGTGGGCCCGGGCACCCGCAAGCCGCACGAGGTCGACGGCTGGGACGCCGTCCCGCACGACGTCTGAGAGGTAAGGAGGGGCACCGTCGCGTCGCCTCGGGTGGCGGACGGGCCCCTTGTTGACGGAGCGCGGAGATCTCGGCCGACCAGCCGGGGTCTCCGCGACGCCGCGCGCCCCGACCAGCGTCAGCACGAACAGCGGCGCGCCCGGCGTACCCGGGGCGCTCGCGGTTCGTTCGGTGGTTCCGGTCGGAGGCGGGCGATGTGGTGCAGGACTCAGGCCCGGTCGTGGGACCAGCGGCCGGTCGGGGTGGCGCTGGTGCGAGGATAAGGATCGGCAGTGTCGCCGGACCGGGGCCCGGATCCCCTGACCGAGCCGTGCGGGGTACGCATGGCGTCCTCGATCCGCACCGGCGTGGACCGGGCCCGCCTCGCCCATTCGGAAGGATCTTCAAGACCGTGGCTGACGCACCGACCATCCGGATTCCCGACGAGATCAAGCCCGCCGACGGCCGCTTCGGCTGCGGGCCGTCCAAGGTCCGTCCGGCGGCGGTCTCCGCGCTCGCCGAGGTGGCCACGAGCTACCTGGGCACCTCGCACCGGCAGAAGACCGTCCGCGACCAGGTGGCCCGGTTGCGCTCCGGCATCGCTCAGTTCTTCTCCCTCCCCGAGGGTCACGAGGTGATCATCGGCAACGGTGGCACCACCGCCTTCTGGGAGGTCGCCGCGTTCGGCCTGATCCGCGACCGGGCCCAGTTCGCCAGCTTCGGTGAGTTCGGTGCCAAGTTCGCCAAGGCCGTCAAGGACGCGCCCTTCCTCGGCGAGCCGACGGTCCGCAAGTCCGACGCGGGCAGCGCCCCGGCCCTCGCCGCCGAGGCCGGCGTGGACGTCTACGCCACCCCGCACAACGAGACCTCGACCGGCGTGGCGGTGCCGATCGGCCGGGTGGCCGGTGCCGACCCCGGCTCCCTGCTGCTTGTCGACGCCACCTCGGGCGCCGGCGGGCTCGCGGTCAACGTGGGCGACACCGACGTGTACTACTTCGCCCCCCAGAAGTGCTTCGGCTCCGACGGCGGGCTCTGGCTGGCCCTGATGTCGCCGGCTGCGCTGGAGCGGGCCGCCGAGGTCAAGGCCTCGGGGCGGTACATCCCGGCGTTCCTCGACCTGGTCACCGCGATCGACAACTCGCGGCTGGAGCAGACATACAACACCCCGGCGCTGGCGACCATCTTCCTTGCCGCGGAGCAGACCGACTGGATGAACTCCCAGGGCGGTCTGGCCTGGGCGGCCAAGCGCACCGCCGAGAGCGCCTCGATCGTCTACGGCTGGGCGGAGCGCTCCTCCTTCGCCACGCCGTTCGTCACCGACCCGGCGCTGCGCTCCAACGTGGTCGCCACCATCGACTTCGCCGACGGGGTGGACGCCGGGGCGATCGCCAAGGCGCTGCGCGCCAACGGCATCGTCGACACCGAGCCGTACCGCAAGCTGGGCCGTAACCAGCTGCGGGTCGCGCTCTTCCCGGCCGTCGAGCCGGCCGATGTCGAGGCGCTGACCGCGTCGATCGACTACGTCGTCGAGCGGCTGTAGGACCGACGACAGGGCTTGACCGCAGGCCCGGCACCCCGCCTGGGGCGCCGGGCCCGGGCACAGTACGACGCCCGCGGCCGACCCCGGCGAGCGGGTGAACCGGGTGGGTTGAACCGCACCACTTCGGACCGGTACGCGCCACTGTCAACCTTCGGCCGCTGACCCGCGACACAGCGGCGGAGCAGGCGGATCCGCCGCTTACCCGGGCGTGGCGTCTCCCACCGGGGGACGGATGGGCGTACCGTGGAGCGCAACGCCCCGGGTGGCCGGCTCGTGGCGTACGGCCAGCGAAGCGGGACGGAGGCAACGCGATGCGCCCAGTACGCTTCGTCGCCCTCTCCGAGGACGGCCAGGCCCTGGTGCTCGCCGACGAGGTCGGGCGGCTGCTCGCCCTGCCGTTGGACGAGCGTATCGCCGGAGCGCTGCACGCCGAGCCGGGTACGCCCACGCTCGCGGTGGCACCGGCCGCCGCCGACCCGGTGCCCTCGCTGTCTCCTCGGGACATCCAGGCCCGGATCCGCTCCGGCGAGTCCGCGGAGGACGTCGCCCGGATCGCCGGTGTCCCGGTCGACCGGGTGCTCCGTTACGCCGGGCCGGTGCTTCAGGAGCGCGCGATGCTCGCCCAGCACGCCCGGCGCACCCGGCTCAAGGGTGCCGAGAAGCCGACGCCGCTGGCCGAGGTGGTCAACGGTCGGCTCGCGCAGCACGGGATCGACACCGAAAAAATCTCCTGGGACGCGTGGCGTCGCGATGACGGCACCTGGCGGATCGTCGCGACCTGGCCGTCCGGCAAGGCCACCGCCCAGGCGGTCTGGGATCTGGACAAGGCCCGGCAGTCGGTCGCCCCGCACGACGACATGGCGCAGTATCTCTGCGCCGAGCGTCCGACGCCGATCCTGGGCCAGGAACCGGCACCGGAGCGGGGCGGCCACGCCCTGCCCGGCCCGTCGCGTGGCGAGCCGAGCCGCGGTGGGCACGGGCTGCCCTCGCCCGCCGAGTCGGGGCGCTCGGGTCGTGACCCGATCCGAGCTGGCCGCGACGCCCTGCTCGCCTCCCTCGACCGGCCACTCGGCTCGACCTCGGGCCGTGGTCTGGAACCGCGCTCACCGGCCGCGCTTGCCGGCGGTCCGGACGCACAGCGCCAGCGGGCGGTCGGCGGGGGCGCTGCGGCGCTGCTCGGCGGCGGTCAGGGCTCGGCCTTCGACGACGACGCGGACGCGCCCAAGGAGGTCCCGGCCGTGCCCTCGTTGGCGGTGCTGCGACCCCGCCGGACGAACGCGCCGGCCGCTGGCGCCTCGGAGTCCAACGAGGCTGGCGGCAAGCCGCGCAAGCGCCTCCCCAGCTGGGACGACGTCCTCTTCGGCACCGGCCCGGCGGCCCGCGAGTCATCCTGACCCACAGTCCCTGCCCACCCCCACCCCCGCCCCTCGCTGCGTCGATCTTGCACTTTCTGTCGGGACATCAGTCCGATAACGGACGTTTCAGCGACCAAAAGTGCAAGATCGGCGAGAAGTTGGCGGGGGTGGTGACGGGGTTAGAGGGGGCAGGTGGCGAGTTGGTGGTAGTTCGACGGGGGGCCGGGGAGGCTCTGCACAAGCACCAGTTCGCGGGCCGGCCAGGGCGGGCCGAGGTAGTCGTCGAGGGTGGCCAGGTCCGCCTCGATGTCGGCGTGCGGCACCCGGTCACCCGGACGGGCGATGGTCAGGTGCGGTCGGAACGGCTTCTCGTCGCCGGGGAACCCGGCCGCGGTCAGTCCGGCGCGTACGGCGCCGGCCAGCGTCCCCAGGCGGGCGACATCGCCGCGCACGTCGACCCAGAGCACTGTGCTTCGGCCCCAGCCGAATCGACCACCGCCGCCCAGCCGCAGCACCGGCGGGCCGTCGCACCCGGCGGGCTCCTCCGCCGCAGCACCGCTGCGAGCAGCCGCCACGGCGCATGCGAGGACCTGCCGCAACTCGGCCAGCCGGGCGGGGTCGACCTCACCGAGGAAGGCCAGGGTGAGATGGGCCCTGGTGGGCTCGATCAGCCGGACGTTCGTGCCGGCGGTCGAGGCCGCCGCCAGGCGCAACTCGGCCAACCGGGTGGTCAGGTGCGCGATGGCCTCGACCGGTGGGTAGATCGCGATGAAGAGTCGCACCTGTCACAGGGTGGCAGTTAGTGGTTCCGCTCGGGTTGCTCGGGCCGGGCGGCCGGCAGCCGTAGGCCGGCGGCGTCCAACTCGGCCTCGACGCGTACCCGTTCGATCTGCCGGTCCAGGCCGGTCAGCTCGGCGAGATGCTCGGTGATGCCCAGCGCGCGGCAGGCCAGCCGAAGCCGCTCGTCGTACGCGTCGAGCACGTCGCTGTGCCACACGACCGGTCTGGTGCCGCCGGCCCGGTCCCGGCGCAGACACCGCAGGTCGGCGGCGATCTGCTCCAGCGACCGCCGGTCCGCCCGGTCGAGCGCGTCGAGGTCGATCCGGTCGGCGACCGCGACCGCGTCGGCGGCCTCGTTCAACCGGGCGATCAGGCACCGTTCGCGGCGCCGCTGTCGCCACTCGCCGTACCGACAGGTCAGCCGGTCGATGACCTCGTCGGTGCAGATGGCCAGCGCGATCAGCACCGGCACGAAGACCACGGCCGTCAGCGCCACAGCCAGGAGCAGTAAGCGTAGGACCTCCACCCATCGAAGCTATGCCGATGCGTAGCGTCACGTAACCGATTTTCCGCATTCGCCGGGCCAGGTGGGCCGGCACGGCGGACCAGGTGGGCCGGCGCGATGGACCAGGTGGGCCGGCGCGATGGACCAGGTGGGCCGGCGCGATGGACCAGGTGGGCCGGCACGGCGGACCAGGTGGGCCGGCGCGCCGGTGGGCCGACCTGCTGCTTGAACTCCGCTTACATCTCGGTGACGTAGAAGCGGGGCAGCGGGAGGACACGGAACCGCAGCCGGGCCCCGGCCCGGCGTAGCTGCCAGGCCAACGCCAGCAGCGCGGTGGTCAGCGAGAGCAGGCCACCGGCCCAGATGCTGGCACCGGCGCCGAAGGTCTCCGCGACCCAGCCGATGATCGGCGCGCCGACCGGGTTGGTGCCGAGGAACACCAGCACCCACAGCGCCATCACCCGCCCGCGGAACGCGGCGTCGGTACCGAGTTGCACCCGCTGGTTCGCCGCCTGGGCGAAGTAGACCATGAAGAAGCCGGTCGGCGGCAGCAGGGCGACCACCATCCAGTACGCCGGGGCCAGCCCGACGAGCGTGCCGAAGGTGGCGCAGCCGACCGCGGCACCCAGCACCAGCCACACCGAGGGGCGGCTGCGCCGCCCGGTCCCGGCGAGTGCGCCGATCAGCGCGCCGACCGCGAGCGTGGTGCTGAACAGGCCGAACGAGGCCGCCCCGGTGTCGAAAACGGTCTTCGCCAGGGCTGCCAGCGTCAACTGGAAGTTGAACAGCGACATCCCGATCACCGACATCACCACCATCGGGAGCAGCAGATCGGGGCGGCGACCGACGTAGCGCAGCCCGTCGAGGACGGTGGCGGCGGCCCGCTCGTCCCGCGGTGGCAGCGGATCCCGGTGCAGCTCGGCCGGGCGCATCCGGATCACCGTCACCAGCGGCGCGATCGAGCTGAGCGCGGTGAAGAGGAAGACCGGCCCGACGTCGAAGACGGCGATGGCCAGGCCGGCCACGGCCGGGCCGACGATCCGGGCCGAGTTGAACACGGCCGCGTTGAGCGAGAGCGCATTGGGCAGCAGCGCCGTGCCGACCAGCTCGGAGACGAACGCCTGGCGCACCGGGGTCTCCACCGCGTTGGCCACACCGAGCAGAGCGGCGAAGACGAAGACGTGCCAGAGCTGGACCAGATCGGTGAGCACCAGCACGCTCATGGCCAGCGACAGCACGGTCCAGAACACGTTGGCGACGAAGAGAAGCATCCGCTTGTCGTACCGGTCGGCGAGCCGGCCGGAGAGCAGCGTGAGCAGCAGTACCGGGGTGAACTGGAGCGCGACGACCACGCCGAGCGCGGTGGCCGAGTCGCCGGAAAGCTCGAGGACCAGCCAGTCCTGGGCGATGAACATCATCCAGACACCGATCAGCTTGACCAGTTGCCCGAATGCGAAGAGCCGGTAGTTGCGGACCTGTAGGGACTGGAACATCGTGCTCAGCCGTGCCTGCACTCTTGGTGCGCCTCCTCGCGGTCGTACGCGTCGTCAACGACGGACGGCACGGCGCGGGGCGCACACCAGGTGTGCGCGGCGTCAGGCGCGGGAGATTCGTTGCAGGATCTCCGCGGCCCGGTGCAGGGTCTCCCGGTCGGTGTCACTCAGCTCGGCCAGCCGGCGGGCCAGCCACTCGTCCCGGACCCGCTCGAACTGGTCGAGCACGGCCCGGCCCCCCTCGGTCGTCGCGAGGATGACCTGCCGGCCGTCGGTCGGGTGGGGGGTGCGCTGCACAAGGCCACGCTCCTCCAGCTTCGCGACGATCTTGGTCATCGTCGGTGGCTGCACCCGTTCGACGTCGGCGAGCTCCCGCGGCGTGAGCGCGCCCGCCAGCCGAAGGCTGGTGAGCGCGGACAGTTGGGTGACCGTGAGGTCACCAACCGGCCGGGCCTGGCGGACCCGCCGGTTCAACCGGGTGATCGCATCACGCAGCTGGAGGGCCAGCTGCGCCGGTGGCATGCTCTGAGCCGTCACCGTCCGCTCCGTCACGATAGTTAGCCTAACTAATTAGCTGACCGAGCCGCAGCGGATATGACCATGCTCACCTCGACGTTCTTCCTGCTCCGGGCCGAGTGTGCGGATCACGTCAGGTGGATCACACACCCGGCCCGGGCCGCTGTCAGAAGAGCAGCGCCTCGATCGGACCGCGCAGGAAGTACACCACGAACAGCGCTGCAACCGCGTACAGCAGCGGGTGGATTTCCCGGGACTTGCCCTTGGCCAGCTTGATCACCACGTACACGATCAGCCCGGCCCCGATCCCGTTCGAGATCGAATAGGTGAACGGCATCAACACGATGGTGAGGAAGGCCGGGATGGCGATCTCGTAGTCGGACCAGTCGATCGTCCGTACCGCCGTCATCATCAGGAAGCCGACCACCACCAGCGCGACGGACGCCGCCTCGAACGGGACGACCACCACCAGCGGCGCCAGGAACATGGCCAGCAGGAAGAGCACGCCGGTGACCAGGTTGGCCACGCCGGTCCGGGCACCCTCCGCGACACCGGCGGCACTCTCGATGTACGACGTGTTGCTGGAGACGCTGGCCGCACCACCACTGGCCGCCGCGATCGAGTCGACAAGCAGGATCTCCCTGGTGCGCGGCGGGGTGCCCTGCTCGTCGAGCATGCCGCCCTCCTGACCGACGGCCACCATTGTGCCCATCGTGTCGAAGAAGTCGGTGATGAGCAGGGTGAAGATGAACATCAGCACGACCAGCCAACCGGCCCGCCCCCACGAGTCCAGCACGTTGAACTGGCCGAGCAGGGACAGGTCCGGAACGTCGAACGGGTTGCTCGGCAGCGTCGGAACGTTCAGCGCCCAGCCCTTCGGGTTCGGCACACCGTCGACGAAGGATGGGCCGATGTTGCCCACCGCCTCCACCACCATGGCCAGCACCGTGGAGGCGAGGATGCCGACCAGGATGGCGCCCTTGACCCGGCGTACCACAAGCACCAGGGTCACCAGCAGGCCGACCACGAAGACCAGCATCGGCCAGCTGACGAGTTTGCCGCCGATACCGAGACCGACCGGGACGGTGGTGTTCGCCTCGTCCGGAATCCGCCGGACGAAGCCGGCGTCCACCAGGCCGATGATGGTGAGGAACAGGCCAATGCCGACGCCGATCGCCGTCTTCATCTGGGTCGGCACCGAGCGGAACACGGCGGTACGCAGCCCGGTCAGCACCAGCATCGCGATGATCAGACCCTCGATCACCACCAGACCCATCGCGTCGGCCCAGGTCATCTCGGGCGCGATCTCGTACGCCACCAGGGCGTTGACGCCGAGCCCGGCGGCCACTGCCAGCGGGAATCGACCGACCACGCCCATCAGGATGGTCATCAGACCAGCGACCAGCGCGGTGGCCGCCGCGATCGCGGGGATCGGCAGGGTCTGGTTGTCACCGTCGACGGCGCTGCCGAGGATGAGCGGGTTGAGCACCACGATGTACGCCATCGTGAAGAAGGTGGCCAGGCCGCCGCGTACCTCGCGAGTGAGCGTCGAACCACGGGCCGAGATCTCGAAGTACCGGTCGAAGCCGTTACGCGGCGGGCCGGAATCGGGTGGGGTGCCGTTGTCGGGCGGCGCTACTGCCATCGGGAACCTCACAGCGGATCATCGGGTTGTCGCGCGCATCGTCGCAGATGGCCGGCCTGCCGGAAAGCGGGGTCACGTACGCTGACCGGGTGCCCACCCCGCCACCCCGCCCCGAGCCGCTCGACCCGCCGATGGTGCCGTTCGCCCTCGCCGGGATGGCAGCCTGGGCCGTCGCCGGACTGGTGCTGCTGATCTTCCGCGACCGGCTGGCCGCCAGTGGCCACGAGAACTGGCTCTGGATCTGCCTGGCCGGATTCCTGTGGGGCTTTCCCGGTCTGGCGGTGATGATGCGACACGACGCCAACCGTCGCCGCCGTCGCGCCGCCGGTTGAGCCGGCAGCGGCCGGTTACGGTCAGGAGTGCCCGTACGGCTCCGCCGGCTCGCCGCTCTCGACGGACCCGGCGGCACGACTGACCGCCATCGGCTCCACCGCGCTGTCGTCGTAGACGGTGGGCATCTCGTCGACCGCCGTGTCGGCGTCGACCAACGTCTCCGAGTGGGCACCGCAGCCGTGGTCGGCGCTGACCACCCGGCCGTCGTCCGGCGCGTAGAAGTTGCCGCAGACACCGAAACACTGCCGCAGCTTGCCCGCGAGTGGCAGATAGAAGCCACAGGTGCCGCAGCGGGCGGCGGCGGGTGCGGAGGCGGAGATCGGCGCCGAGGGGCCGTGATCGCCGTCGTACCAGCGCTGAGCCGTCTCGATCCGCCCTTCCCGCGACATCACCCGGGACCGGCCCAGCCCCAACTCCCAGACGGTCTCCTCGACCGCCGGGTCGTCGGAGAGGAGGTAGCCGGGTTGGAGTCGCTCGTCGTCCGACGGAGTCGGCAGCAGGTCGCCGGGGCCCAGGTCGCCGGGCTTCAGTCGCTCCTGCCACGGCAGCCAGCCGGGAGCGAGCAGCGCGTCCGGGCCGGGCAGCAGGACCGTCTCACAGATCGTCACCGTACGACTGCGCGGAACCCGGGTCACGGTGACCGCCCACCGCCAACCGCGGTAGCCGGCCAGCCGGCACTCGAAATAGTGAGTGACGAGCCGGTCACCCTCGGCGACAACCTGGAGGTGGTCGCCGACGTCGTCGGGGCCCACCTCGGTGATGCCGGCGCGCGCCACCTCGACGGCGGCGGCGCAGACCTGGTCAAGACGAGCGGCGCGGGCGGAGGCGGGCCTGGTCACCCGACCATTGTTCCCCATCGGGTGGGTCGACTGTGAGGCACTCCCCAGAGGTGTTCTCCGCCGGTGGCGCAGCATCGCCCCGGCCGATGGGTCAGGATGGGTGCCATGCCGCTGTTCTCCCGCGCTGAGCGGTCCCTCCTCGGGCGGACCGTCGGCACCGGCATCCGCGCCACCCGGCTGATGCTGCGCGGCTCACTGACCAGTGGTCGCTGGGTGACCCGCAGCGCCGCCCGGGCCCGGTCCCGGGGTGCCGGCGGGGAGACTGGCATGGTCCGCCTGTTCGACCTGCACGCGATCTCCTGCGCCGGTGACACGCTGATCGCCATCGGGCTGGCCGGGACGATCTTCTTCAACGTGCCGCTCGGCGAGGCACGGAGCAAGGTCGCGCTCTACCTGCTGGTGACCATGGTGCCCTTCGCCATGCTCGCTCCCGTGGTCGGGCCACTGCTCGACCATTTCCGGCACGGCCGCCGGTACGCCCTGGCCACAACCATGCTGGGCCGGGCGTTCCTGGCCTGGCTGATCTCCGACTACATCCACGGCTTCGGGCTCTACCCGGCGGCCTTCGGCGTGCTGGCGCTCTCCCGGGCGTACGGGGTGGCGCGTTCCGCAGCCGTTCCCCGGTTGCTGCCGGAAGGGCTCGGTCTGTCCCAGGTCGGTGCGCGGGCAAGCGTCTACGGCACGGTCGCGGGAGCACTTGTCGCCCCGATCGGGCTGGCCGCGTTCTGGTTCGGGCCGCAGTGGCCGTTGCGGGTGGCTTCGGTGATCTTCCTGGTCGGCATGGTGATCTCCCTCCGGCTGCCGCCGAAGGCCGACTCCGAGCCGCCGGAACGGGTACCGCGACCACTGCGGGCGCTGCGCCGGGGCACGGACGAGCGACCACTGGGCCGGGGCAGACCCGCCGGACGGCTGGTGATCTCGACCCTGGTGGGCGCGGCCACGCTGCGCGCGGTCTACGGCTTCCTGCTGCTCTTCCTGGCCTTCACCATCAAGGCCGGCGACCTGACCACCGTGGTGTTCGGGCGTGACCTGGGGGACGAGGGGTCACTCGGCCTGGTCGGCGGCGCGCTGGCCGTCGGCACCTTCCTCGCCACCGCGATCGGTACCCGGCTGCGCATCCATCGCCCGGCCGCCCTCCAGTCCAGCGGCATGGTGATCGTCGCCGGGGTGGCGGTACTCACCGTGGTGAACTTCTCGCTGCCGATGGTCGCCCTGCTCTGCGTGGTCACGGCCATGATGAGCGGCATCGCCAAACTGGCCGTGGACGCCTCGATCCAGGAACGCATCCCGGAACGGTTGCGGGCCAGTTCCTTCGCCCATTCCGAGACGGTGCTGATGCTCGCCTTCGTCGCCGGTGGCGGGCTGGGACTCGTACCCTTCGACGGCCGGATCGGCATCGCCGTCGCCGCTGGTGTGGGTGGCATCGCCGCCGCCCGTGGCCTGGTGATGGCCCGGCGACTCCGGGCCGAGAAGCTGCACGGACGGCCACTTACCGACGACGAGTTGACCGCCGAGAAGCAGGCCGAGGCGGAACACACAACCGAGGCGGAAGGCACCGGGAACACCCCCACGTCCCCGGCCCCCTTCCAGGGCGGACGTGATCCAGAGGAGCCCGGAATGGCACCACCGGGCTTCCACATCTATCGCCCGTCCTCGACGGTCACCGGTTCCGGTGGCGGCGACGACGAGACGCGGCGCAGCTCACCGGGTTCGCTCACGTGAGCGGTCTGCTCGTGGTGACCGCGGTTCCCGCCGAGGCGGAGGCGATCCAGGCCGGCCTCGCCGACCCGACCGTGGCGGTGCTGCCGGTAGGGGTGGGCCCGGCGGTCGCCGGTGCGGCGACCGCCCGGCTGCTGGCGCTAGCCGAGACGGCTGGCCGCCCGTACCGGGCGGTCGTCAGCGCGGGGGTGGCTGGCGGCTTCGCCGGCCGGGTCGCGGTCGGTGGCACCGTGCTCGGCACCCGGGCCGTCGCCGCCGACCTGGGCGCGGAGTCGCCCGACGGCTTCATTCCAATCGACGAACTTGGCATGCCGGCCGAACTGCTGGGCGGTGGTCCGGCCCTCGAGGCCGATCCGGCGCTGCTGGCCGCCCTGCACACAGCGCTGCCGGCCGCGACCGTGGGACCGGTGCTGACCGTCAACACCGTGACCGGCACCACCGCCGGCACCGAGGAACTGGTCCGGCGTCATCCGGAGGCGGTGGCCGAGGCCATGGAGGGGTACGGCGTGGCGGTCGCCGCCAGCCAGGCCGGCGTGCCGTTCGTCGAGCTGCGTACCATCTCGAACCCGATCGGTCCCCGCGACCGCGACGCGTGGCGCATGCGCGACGCCCTCACCGCCCTCACCGCCGCCGCCCCCGCCCTACGCTGACCCGCCAACCTCATCCCAAGATCCGCGCAACTTCGGAATGTCGCTGATTCCGGCGAGTTCAGGCAGCAACATCCGGGAAGTTGCCCGGATCTTGGGTGGGGGCGCTGCCGCGCTGGCAGCGGGTCGGGTCGGCGGGGCTACGGTGGGGGCGTGGCGCTCTCCCTGGCGATCTCGCCCTGCCCCAACGACACGTTCGTCTTCCACGCCCTGGTGCACGGGCAGGTGCCCGGTGCGCCACCGGTGACGGTGACGTACGCGGACGTCGACGTCACCAACACGGCCGCCGAGCGCGGCGCGTTCGACCTGGTGAAGGTGAGTTACGCGGCGCTGCCGTGGCTGCTGGAGGACTACCACCTGCTGCCCTGCGGGGGTGCGTTGGGTCGGGGCTGTGGCCCGTTGGTGCTCACCCGCACCGACCGCGGCGGCGGGCCGGAGCGCGACGATCTCACCGGTGCCACCGTGGCGGTGCCCGGTGACCGGACCACGGCGTACCTGCTGTTCCGGCTCTGGGCGGCCGGACGGACGCCGCAGCGCATCGAGGTGGCGCCGTTCCACGAGATCATGCCGGGCGTGGCCGCCGGTCGGTACGACGCCGGACTGGTGATCCACGAGGCCCGGTTCACCTATCCCCGACACGGCCTCACCGCCCTGGTCGACCTGGGCGAGTGGTGGGAGTCGGACACCGGGCTGCCGATCCCGCTCGGTGCCATCCTGGCCCGGCGAGGCGTGGTCGACCCACAGCAGGCCGCCGGCTGGATCCGGGACTCCGTCCAGCGGGCCTGGGCCGATCCGGCGGCCAGCCGGGCGTACGTGCTGGCGCACGCCCAGGAGATGGAGCCCGACGTGGTGGACCGGCACATCGGCCTCTACGTCAACGAGTTCACCGCGGACCTGGGTGAAGCCGGTTTCGCTGCCGTCGAGGCGCTGCTCGGCCGGGCCGCCGACGCCGGGCTCGTGCCTCAGACCTCCAGTTCGCGGGCAACCGCGTGGACCAGCTGAGCGATCTTCTGCGCGGTCCTGCGGTCCGGAAAGCGGCCCCGGCGCAGGTCCGGCTGGACCTTCGCCTCCAGCACCTTGATCATGTCCTCGACCAGGCCGTGCAGCTCCTCGGCGGGACGTCGGCGCAGTTCCGCGACGGACGGCGGAGCGTCCAGCAACTTCACCCCCATCGCCTGCGCACCCCGCCGGCTGTCCACCACGCTGAAATCAATGCGCTGGCCGCCCTTGAGTTCGGTGACACCCGCCGGTAGCGCGCCCTTCGGCAGGAACACGTCGCCACCCTCGTCACTGGTGACGAACCCGTATCCTTTGGCCGCGTCGTACCACTTCACTCGACCCGTAGGCACCTGAGAACCTCTGCTTCGCTTGAACCGTCTACTGCCTCAAGGCTAGCCGGATCATCCCGTCGAGCGCCGCCGGGAATCCGGTGAGATCCGCCAGCACCGCCGCCGCCCCGGCGACGCGCAGCTCGTCCGCCGAACACGGGCCCGTGGCCACCGCGATCCCGGGCACCCCGGCCGCACCGGCGGCCACCATGTCCGCCACGTGGTCGCCGACGTAGTGGGTCGCCCCGTGCGCCCGCAGCGCGGTCGCCTTCTCCTCGGCGAACAGGTCACCGGCCAGCTCGTCCACGGCCAGCCCCAGATGGTCCAGGTGCAGCCGGGCCAGCCGGCCGATCTTGGAAGTGACCACCAACACCCGGCCACCCCGGTCGCGGACGGCGGCGAGGGCCGCCACCGCGCCGGGCAGCGGCACGGTCGGCGTGATCGCGTACGCCGGATAAAGCTCGCGGTAGATGGTCACCGCCTCCTCGACCTGCTCGGGCGGGAACCAGCGGGCGATCTCGGTGCGAAGTGGCGGGCCGAGCCGGGACACGGCGGCGGCGGCGTCGACGGGTACACCCGTCCGCGCCGTCAGCGCGCGGTAGGTCGCGGCGATGCCGGGACGCGAGTCGACGAGGGTCATGTCGAGGTCGAATCCGACGGTCAACGAAGGCATCCTGGAAAGCTACCCGGCCAGCCGGACCGGCCGGGTCGTCCGACGGGCGAACCTGCCCCCGGCCGGGCTAGCGTGGAACGACGATGAGCACCTCACTCGCCGACCACCTGCGGTCGCTGCCCGACGAGTCCCTCGCCGCGCTCCTTCAGCTCCGGCCCGACCTCGTCGTACCGGTTCCCGCCGACGTGGCCGCCCTCGCCATCCGGGCCCAGTCCCGGGTCTCGGTGTCGCGCGCGCTCGACGGGTTGGACCAGTTCACGCTCCAGATCATGGACGCCGCCAGGTTGACCCGTGACCCGGCCGACGGCACCACCTCGGTCGACGGGGTTCTCGCCCTGGCCACCACCGGCCCCAACCCGCCCGCGCCCACCGCCGTCCGGGCCGCCGTCGACCGGCTACGTGCCCGCTTCCTGCTGTACGGTCCCGACAGCGCCCTGCACCTCGTCGGTGGCATCGACGAGATCTCCCCGTACCCTGCGGGGCTCGGTCGACCGGCGACGGAGCTGGACCCGCGCACGGCCGCGCTCTGCGCGGACCCGGCGAAGCTGCGGCGGACGCTGCTGTCCGCGCCGCCGTCGGCCCGGGCGATCCTCGACCGGCTGGCCGCCGGCCCACCGGTCGGCAGCGTGCCGCCCGGCGCGTTGCAGGCACCGGCGGTCGGCGCGGACGACGACCTGCCGCCGGACGACACCAACGGCGGGGCCCCGACCGGCTCTCCGGTGCGCTGGCTGGTCGACCACCGGCTGCTGGTGCGGGTCTCCGGCGGCAAGGGTGGCACCACCGGCATGGTCGAGCTGCCCCGGGAGATCGGGCTGCTGCTGCGCCGCGAGACCGGTCCGTTGGGCCCGTTGAGCAGCAGCCCACCCCTGGTGTCCGCGACGCCGCGCGAGCCGAAGGCGGCCGACTCCGCCGGGGCCGGGCAGACCATGGAGGTGGTACGCCACACCGAGGCGCTGCTGGAGCAGTTGGCCGCCGAACCGGCGCCGGTCCTGCGTTCCGGCGGAATCGGCGTACGTGACCTGCGCCGGCTGGCCCGGACCACCGGGTTGGACGAGTCGACCGCCGCGCTGCTGCTTGAGGTGGCGTACGCGGCCGGGCTGACCGGTGAGATGGAGCTGCCCGGTGCCGCCGGCAGGTACGGCGCCGACCAGCAGGTGCTGCCCACCGCCGGGTACGAGATGTGGCGGGCCGGTTCGCTGGCCCAGCGCTGGGAGCAACTGGCCCGGGCCTGGCTGACCATGACCCGGCAGGTCGGACTGGTCGGGCAGCGCGACGACCGGGACCGGCCGATCACGGTGCTGTCGGCGGAGGCGGAACGGGCCGGTGCCCCGGCCACCCGACGTTCGGTGCTCGGCGTACTCGCGGATCTGGAACCGGCCACCGCGCCCAGTGCCGAGGAGGTACTGGCGCTGCTGGACTGGCGGGCGCCCCGGCGCAGCCGTGGCCGGGAGAACGCGCATCGGGAGGTGCTGGCCGAGGCGGCCACGCTGGGCGTGACCGGGCTTGGAGCGCTCACCTCGTACGGACGGCTGCTGCTGGCCGAGGCGACGGCGGGCGAGGACGGCGCCACGGACGACCCGCTGGGCCTGCGGGCCGAGGCGGAGGACGGCGGCAGCGCGATCCGGGCCCTGGACACACTGCTGCCCGCCCCGGTGGACCACTTCCTCGTCCAGGCCGACCTGAGCGTGGTGGTGCCCGGGCCGCCGGAGCCGGCGCTCGCCGCCGAACTGGAGGTGATCGCCGAGCCGGAGTCGGCCGGTGGAGCGAGCGTGCACCGGATCACCACGGGCAGCGTGCGCCGGGCCCTGGATGCCGGCTACTCCGCGGAGGACCTGCACGACCTGTTCCGCCGCCGATCCCGCACGCCGGTGCCGCAGGGATTGACGTACCTGGTCGACGACGTGGCCCGCAAGCACGGTGGGCTGCGCATCGGCTCCGCCGGTGCGTACCTGCGCAGCGACGACGAGGCGCTGCTGGCCGAGGTGCTGGCCGACCGGCGGGTCGAGGCGCTGGCGCTGCGCCGGCTCGCGCCGACCGTGCTGGTGACCCCGTACCAGGGCGGCCGGCTGCTGAGCGTGCTACGGGAGGCCGGCTACGCCCCGGTGGCCGAGGACGCCACCGGGTCGACGGTGCTCACCCGGCCGAAGACCCGACGGGCACCGGCCCGGGTGTCGGTGGCGACCCGGGCGCTCGACCCGCTCGCCACCCCACGCCTGCCGCTGCCGCGCCTGCTCGGCGTGGTGGAGCAGATCCGGCGGGGTGACGCGGTGGCGCGGGCGGCCCGGCGGGCCCCGGCGGTGGTGCGCGGCGCGGCACCGGACGGGCCGGCTCCCGCGCACAGTCACCACGACGCCCTGGCCGTGCTCCAGCAGGCGGTACGCGACAAGGCGCTGGTCTGGGTCGGCTACGTCGACGCGCACGGGGCAACCGCGTCCCGGCTGGTGCGACCCGTCTCACTCGGCGCGGGCTACCTGCGTGCCGAGGACGAGCGCACCGAGATGCTGCACACCTTCGCGCTGCACCGGATCACCGCGGCGGTGCTGGAGAAGTGAGGGGCGGCGGATTCAGCGGCGGCTGCGCCGTACCGACCCGACGATCGCCACGACCAGCAGCAGGGCGAACCCGGTCCCGGCGGCCTCACCGACCGAGTCGATGAAGCCCTGTTGGAGCACCAGCCAGCCGAACAGGAACCAGCCGAACAGGACGACCCCGACGATCGCGTACGCGACCACCGTGGCGGTGGAGACGGGTTCGGACGACTCTACCTGCTTGCGCTCGGGGACAACTTCCTGGTCAACGGTCATCTGCCCTCCCCCGTACGGTCCGGCCCTGGACGTCAAGGGTGTCACCCTTGACGTCTGGCGGCCAGCACCATTTCGTACCGATCCGACTCGGCTCGTACCCTGCGAGGCCCGGCGACCAAACGGTGAGGTGGGGTCGCCGGTACGGCCCGGGCGCGCCGCTCGCCCCCGTTGGCTTCCACTGCGACGGGAACGGCCCCCGCTTTCCTGGCCCGTCCGGCCGTGGATCGAACGCGCTACGCACCGGCGCCGACCGGCATGACGACCGCGAGGGCGTACGGTGGCCCGTTTCGCGACCCATCGGGCCGCCGACCTCGACAACTCGTCCCCTACTGCTAGACGCACCGGGACACCCGCTGGGTTGCGCGGGATGAGCACTTTCTCGCCACCCGCCCGCGCGTGCAACACTGGATGGTCGCCCTTTGGCAGGTCAGCCACCTGCTTCGGCGGCCGGATCAGCCGTACGGACGAGAGGATTCGGCGTGAGTGGTGGACCGCTTATCGTGCAGTCGGACAAGACCCTCCTGCTGGAGATCGACCATCCCGACGCACAGGCCTGCCGGATGGCCATCGCCCCCTTCGCCGAGTTGGAACGCTCGCCCGAGCACGTGCACACGTACCGACTGACGCCGCTCGGGTTGTGGAACGCCCGCGCCGCCGGCCACGACGCCGAGGGCGTGGTGGACGCGTTGATCAAGTATTCGCGGTACCCGGTGCCACACGCGCTGCTGGTGGACGTGGCCGAGACGATGGACCGGTACGGGCGGCTCCAACTCGCCAACGATCCGGCGCACGGCCTCGTCCTGCGCGCCCTGGACCGGGTGGTCCTGGTCGAGGTGGCCAAGAGCAAGAAGCTCGCCGGGATGCTCGGCAACCGCATCGACGACGACACCATCGCGGTGCACCCCTCCGAGCGGGGGCGGCTCAAGCAGGCGCTGCTCAAGCTGGGCTGGCCGGCGGAGGACCTCGCCGGGTACGTCGACGGCGAGGCGCACCCGATCGAGCTGGCCGAGGCCGGCCAGGACGGTGGTAAGCGGTGGACGCTGCGGTCGTACCAGCGGGAGGCGGTCGAGGCGTTCTGGGCCGGCGGGTCGGGCGTGGTGGTGCTGCCCTGCGGGGCCGGTAAGACGCTGGTCGGGGCGGCGGCGATGGCCGAGGCGAAGGCCACCACGCTGATCCTGGTCACCAACACGGTGGCCGGCCGGCAGTGGAAGCGCGAGCTGATCGCCCGCACCTCGCTGACCGAGGAGGAGATCGGCGAGTACTCGGGTGAGCGCAAGGAGATCCGCCCGGTCACCATCGCCACGTACCAGGTGCTCACCTCACGACGCGGCGGCGCCTTCACCCACCTGGACCTGTTCGGTGCCCGCGACTGGGGCCTGGTCGTCTACGACGAGGTGCACCTGCTGCCCGCGCCGATCTTCCGCTTCACCGCGGACCTCCAGGCCCGCCGCCGGCTGGGCCTGACCGCCACCCTGGTACGCGAGGACGGCCGGGAGGGCGACGTGTTCAGCCTGATCGGTCCGAAGCGCTACGACGCGCCCTGGAAGGACATCGAGTCGCAGGGGTGGATCGCCCCTGCCGAGTGCGTCGAGGTCCGGGTGACCCTGACCGACGCCGAGCGGATGGCGTACGCGACGGCGGAGGCGGAGGAGCGCTACCGGATGGCGGCCACCGCCCGCACCAAACTGCCTGTGGTACGCGCCCTGCTCGACCGGCATCCGAACGAGCAGACGCTGGTCATCGGCGCGTACATCGACCAACTGCACCAGTTGGGCGAATATCTCGACGCCCCGATCGTGCAGGGCTCCACCACGAACAAGGAACGCGAACGCCTCTTCGACGCCTTCCGCACCGGGGAGATCCGGACGCTTGTGATTTCCAAGGTGGGCAACTTCTCCATCGACCTGCCCGAGGCGGCGGTGGCGATCCAGGTGTCCGGCACGTTCGGCTCCCGACAGGAGGAGGCGCAACGTCTGGGCCGGGTGCTGCGCCCCAAGGCCGACGGCCGGCAGGCGCACTTCTACACGGTGGTCTCCCGGGACACCATCGACACCGAGTACGCCGCCCACCGCCAGCGCTTCCTCGCCGAGCAGGGATACGCGTACACCATCGTCGACGCCGACGACGTCCTCGGCCCACCGTTGCCCACCGTCGACTGACCGCGTCACCAGCAGATCCCCGCAACATCCCTGTTGTTGCTGCCTCAACTCGGGCTCGGGCCGATACAGCAACAACAGGGATGTTGCTGCATCGGGTGACCCTGGGGTCCTCAGAGCACGCGGGTGACCTGCTCGGCGGCGGCGACGGCGTCCCGGTCGGCGGGGTCGAGGTTGGCGCAGAGCAGCACCGAGGCACCTGCGGAGAGCGGGGCGAGCAGCCACTTGAGCGGCTGATCGTGCTCGGCGACGTCGACAAGCAGCCGGTCACCGGTCCGCAGGTCGAGTTGCTCAGCCACCGCCTTGGCGATCGAGCCCCACTCGGCATAGCTGGTGCCGTCCGGGCTGGCCGCGTCGTTCGCGTGCAGCACGGGCCGGTCGGTCGGGGCGACGCCGTGCCGCAGCACCTCCACGGACCAGTCGAGCCAGCCGGCCGGCACGTCGACCAACGGCTGTGGCCCGGTGCCGACGAGGTACCGGTGCAGCCCGTCGGGTACGTCCTCCAGCCAGTCGTCGAGCCGTTCCGGGGTGACCAGGACCGCGTCGTACGGTCGGTCGCCGCCGGGCTCCAGCACCGGCAGCCCGGCGGTGGCGCGCGGCCGGAACGACACCGCCATCCCCACCGACCAGGCCCCCAACAGCACCGCGGCGGTACGCCAGTGCGGCGGCAGCAGCACGGCCACCCGGCTGCCCGGGGCTAGCCCGCAGCCGTCACGCAGCAGCCCGGCGGCCCGCGCCGCCAGGTCACCCAGCGCGGCGGCGGTCAGGTCGTGACGCGCGCCGGTCCGGTGGTCGAGGTAACTGAGCAGCGGTCGGTCCGGGTCGGCGAGACCGGCGGCGGACGGTACGGGAAGGGCAGCGCGCATACGTAGGTCCTACTCCTGCCATCCGGGCATGTCGAGGCCGACCCGCCCGGCGGGCCGGTGAAGACATGACTGATGGCATTGGTGGAGGGTGCCCCCTCGCATGGAGAGTCAGAGCCATGACCACCCACGGGCTAGCGCGACTCGACGGCGGCCGGCAGCCGATGCTGCGACGACTCGTACCGGTCGTGGCGCTCCTGTTCCTCGCCCCCTGGGCCGCCGAATGCTCGTGGGGCGGGTTCGCCGGCACCGACATGCTGCTCGTCGTGGTGGTACTGGCGCCGATGTACGGGGGCGCGGCGGTGCTCATCCGGGAGGCGGCCCGGCGTACCGGCGGTGGCTGGCCGATGATCGTACTGCTGGCGGCGGGGTTCGGGGTGGTCCAGGCGGGCCTGGTGGACCAGTCGCTGTTCAACCCCGACTACCTGGCCGACACCGAGTTCGCGGAGCTGAGCGCGGCGGACCGCACCCGCGTTCCGGTGCTGGGTATCAGCGCGCAGGAGGCGATCAGTTTCCTCGGCAACCATGTGGCGTTGACCATCTGCGCGCCGATCGCCATCGTCGAGTCGTACCTCTCCCCGGCCCGCCGGCTGCGGCCTTGGTTGCGGGCACCCGGCCTGGTCGCCATGACCGTCGTCTACCTGCTGGGCAGCCTGCTCGTCTTCGCCGACGACAGTGGACGCAAGGGGTTCCTGGCCAGCCCCGGTCAGCTCATCGGGGCGACGTCGGTCGTTCTCGCCCTGGTCGTGGTGGCGGCCCTGCCCCGCTGCGGCGTCGGCCGGTGCCGGCTCCGACCGGCGCACCCCGACCGTTCCGTTCCGGCCTGTTGGTCTTCCTCGTCTACCTGGGTGTCGCCATGCTCTCCGGCTGGATCGGCGTCGCCGTGTCGGTCGTCGCCGTCACCGCGCTGGTGGGCGTGCTGGTCCGGTGGTCGGGACGCGCCGGGTGGGGTCAGGGACATGTGCTGGCCGGTGCTGCGGGAGCACTCGTCGGGGCGGCCGTGCTGGCTTACCTGGTGCCTCCGTACTCACCGGCATCGCCCACCCAGGCCCTGCTCAGTGACGTGATCGTCAGCCTGCTCGCGGCCGCCGTGCTCACCGGCGCGTACGCGCGACTGCGGCGACACGACGGGTCGGCGCCGGCCCACCAGTGCTGAGAGCGCGACCGTTGCCGGAGGCTGCCAGACTCGTGGCGCGGGCGTCCGATGTCGACGCCGGGTGTTGTCGGGCGGGAGGCTGGCAATGAGGCGATCGACGCGGCTACGGGCCGCACTGGTGATGCTCACGGTGGGCGCGGTGCTGGCCCCGCCGGCAGCCGCGGCGGCTGATCCGCTACCCAACGTCGCGGTCATCGCGACCGTGTGGGCGAACCAGCCGGCCGCGACCGAGTACACAGTCGACAACGGCTGGAGCTGGTCCTCCACCGAGGGTGACATTGTCGTACGGCGGACCGGCACCGGGGCGTACACGGTCGAGTTGCAGCACGCGGCGACAAGCACCGGCGTCGCGCACGTCGTGGCGTACGGTGGCGGACCCGTGCACTGCACGGTGGCCAGCTGGTACCGGAGCCTGCTGGGCGGTAACCATCTGCTGATCCAGGTACGGTGCTTCGGGGCGACCGGCGCACCGGTGGACAGCCGGTTCGTGGCGACGTTCACCAACCGGCAGCAGATCCATCAGGGACGGTTGGCCTGGTTCACCACCGACCAGGCGACGCCGGTCGGTCTGCGTACCGTCCCGGCCGGTCTGCGGTACGACTCGACGGGTGGGGCGATCAGCTATGAACGGCTCGGCACCGGCCGCTACCGCTTCCACATGAACCCCAACCCGGCAAGTGAGTCGGGTGCCCCGATCTTCCCGATGGCACACGTCACGGCGCTGGGCGGCAGCGCGGTGAACTGCCAGATCGACTGGCCGGACGGCCGGGAGGTGCGGTGCGCCAACGCCGCCGGTAACGACGTCGACGCCCGGTTCGCGGTCACCTACGGCTCCCGGGTCGACCTGCTCGGCCACTCGGCGGGCCCACGGTTCGCCAGTGGCACCCTCTACGGCGAGAACGTCACCGATAGTGGGTTCATCGGCGGCGACAGCTACAACTCGACGCTGCCCGGCTACGGCGGCGCCAGCGGCACGCTGCTCGGCACCGGCCGTTACCAGATGATCTTCAGCGGCACCGGAACCGCGTTCGGCACCGCCTTCGCCAACGCCCACCTGGGCATCCTTCCCGGCAGTCGGCCTCGCGGCCACTGCGTGCTCGCCGGCTGGGGGCGATCCGGGGCGAACACGGTGGTCCTGGTCAACTGCTACGCCTGGCTCGGCGTACCGGCCAACCTGAACGCCCGGATCTCCTACACCACCTGGCCCGCGGGCACCGCCATGTGAGCATGGGCGCTGGTCGTCTACTCCGGCAGTTCGGGGCCGCCGTCGAGCAGCGGGGCAAGCAGGTCGCCATGCTCCTCGACCCGGTCCAGCACCTCACCGGCGGTGTACGGCCTGGTGGCCGGACGTCGGCCCGCCGCACCGGCGGAGACCTCGTCCCAGGTCAGCGGGGTCGACACCGACGGGACGGGCTGGGCGCGCAGCGAGTACGGCGCCACCGTGGTCTTCGCCGCGTTGTTCTGGCTCCAGTCGATGAAGACCTTGCCCGGTCGCAGGTTCTTCGCCATCTTCGAGACCACCATTTTCGGCTGGTCGCGTTCGAGTTCCTGAGCGATGCGCCGGGCGTAGGCCGACACGTCGTCGGCGGACTGGGTGCCGGAGATCGGGCAGCAGAGTTGCATGCCCTTCTTCCCGGAGGTCTTCGGGTAGGCGTCCAGGCCGTCGGCGGCCAGCCGGTCGCGCAGCGACAGGGCCACCTGGCAGCACTGTTTCAGTGCCGCCGGGGTGCCCGGGTCCAGGTCGACCACCATCAGGTCCGGGTGGGCGCCGACCTTCCACTGCGGGGTGTGCAGTTCCAGGGCGGCGAGGTTGGCCAGCCAGACCAGGGTGGGCAGGTCATTGGCGACGACGTAGTCGATGGTCTCCCGGCCCTTGGTGGAGCCCGGCGCCGGCAGCGTCTCGACGCGTACCCAGGATGGGGTGGCGGCCGGTGCGTTCTTCTCGAAGAACGAGCCGCCGGTAACCCCGTTCGGGTAGCGGATGCGGGTCAGCGCCCGGTCGGCCAGGTGCGGCAGCAGCACCGGGGCGATCCGGGTGTAGTAGTCGATCACCTCGCCCTTGGTGAAGCCGACCGTCGGATAGAGGACCTTGTCCAGGTTGGACAGCTCCAGCGTGCGGCCCTGCACCTCGACCGGGAACCGGTCAGCTGGCATCCTCGACCTCCTCGGCCGGTTTGTCCGGGCGGATCCGCAGGATCCGGGGGAACCGTAGGCGCCCGTCGGGGGTGCGTTGGCCGTACTTGACCTCCACCACCATCCGGGGAGTTACCCAGATCGCACCCCGGGCATCCTCGCGGGGGACGTCGCCGCGGAACGGCGAGGCGGTGGTGCGCAGCGGCTCCAACTCGTGGAGCAGCTCCCGTTCGAGGGCGGCACCGATCCCACCACCGACCCGACCCCGGTAGACGAGTCGGCCGTCGACGCCCGGGACCCCGACCAGCAGGCCGCCGATCTTCCGTGCGCCGGGCCGCCAGCCGCCGACGACGAAGTCGCCGGTCACCTCCAGTTTGACCTTCACCCAGTCGGGCGAACGCACCCCGGGCCGGTAGGCCGACTCGACCCGCTTGGCCATCACCCCTTCGAGGCCGTGTTCGCCGGCCGCCTCGTAGGTGGCCGGGCCGTCGGAGAAGACCGGAGGCACCGCCCATCGCGCCGCGCCCAGCGCCAGGCCGTCGAGGGCCTCCCGCCGCCGGGCGTACGACCAGCCGGTGAGGTCCCGACCGCCCAGCCGCAACACGTCGAAGATCATGTACGTGACCGGTACGGTTGCCGCCAGCCGGGCCGCCTTCGCGGCGTTACGCACGTGCATCCGCTCGGCCAGGGCGGTGAACGAGGGCCGTCCGGCCTGGTCGAACAGCACCACCTCGCCGTCGAGCAGGACGTCGTCGACCTGCTCGCCAAGCGGAATCAGCTCGGGATAGGCGGTAGTGATCTCCACGCCGGATCGGGCGTACAGGCGCGGTCGTCCGGCGGCGATGTCGGCCAACGCGCGTACGCCGTCCCACTTGAACTCGTACGCCCAATCGGGACCGGTCGGGAGCTGCCCGGTCATCGCGAGCATCGGCTTGAGCGGCGCGCCGGGCACAGGCCGACTGTAGTAGCAGGCCGAACACCTCGCGCCGGGTTCGCTGTGATGCGAGCATGGTCGATACCGGGGAAGGGAGCGCAGCATGCGGGCCATCTGGAAGGGAGCCGTGTCGTTCGGCCTGGTCTCGATCGCGGTGAAGCTGTATTCCGCGACGGAGGAGAAGGACATCCGGTTCCACCAGGTGCACCGGGCCGACGGCGGACGGATCCGGTACAAGCGCACCTGCCAGGTCTGTGGCGAGGAGGTCAGCTACGACGACATCGCCAAGGGCTACGACATCGGCGGCGGGGAGATGGTCATCCTCACCGACGAGGATTTCTCCGACCTGCCGTTGAGCACCTCCCACGCAATCGACGTGCTGGAGTTCGTGCCGGCCGAACAGGTCGATCCGATCCTCTACAACAAGGCGTACTTCCTGGAGCCGGAGGGCACCGCGACCAAGCCGTACCTGCTGCTGCGGGATGCGTTGACCGACTCGGAACGGGTGGCGATCGTCAAGGTGGCGCTGCGTCAGCGGGAGCAGTTGGCCACCCTGCGGGTCCGTGAGGGTGTGCTGCTGCTGAACACGATGCTCTGGCCCGACGAGATCCGTAAGCCGGACTTCGGTTTCCTCGACGAGGACCTGAAGATCCGGCCACCGGAGTTGGCGATGGCCACCTCGCTTATCGACTCGATGGCCGGGGACTTTCACCCGGACGAGTTCACCGACGACTACCGGGCGGCGTTGCAGGAGGTCATCGACGCGAAGGTGGAGGGCCGCGAGGTGGTCCAGCCGGAGGAGGTGGAGGAGGCTCCCGCCGCTGCTGTCGACCTGATGGCCGCACTGAAGGCGTCCGTGGAGCGGGCCCGGGCGGCTCGCGGCGAGGCACCCGCCGGTGGTAGCGCCGAGCCGACCCCGATCTCGTCGGCACGCTCGGCGCAGAAGAAGGCGGCGGAGAAGAAGGCCGCCAAGGCTCCGGCCAAGAAGGCACCCGCGAAGAAGACGGCCGAGAAGAAAACCACCGCCAAGAAGGCTCAGCCCGCCAAGAAGACCGCGGAGAAGAAAGCTACCAAGACCGCCAAGAAGGCCACTCCGCGTAAATCCGCCTGACTGCCCTCCTGGTCGCCCGAATACGCCTCTGGGCGGTTACGGGGCGACCCTCGGTCTCCATGATTCTCGCAGCCCTGCCTGCGGGCGCGAGCCATCGATGGTCGGAAGTGCGTCCGACACCAGGTACCGTGTGTCGGCGACGGCTGCCCGTGGCCGGACCCACCCCACACCTCTCAGCAGGGAGTCGAGGACGTGAGCGAGCAGGAGACCAAGGCACGGCGGCGGCTGGCCGAGCAGTTGGCGGCTCAGAAGGCAGCCGAGGCGAAGCGCCGCCGGCAGGCCTGGGCCGGTGCGTTCGCCGGGATCGCCGTCGTGGCGGTGCTGATCACCGTGTTCGTGATCTTCGGCCAGCGCGGTGGTGACGACGCGCCCGAGCAGGCCGCCGGAACGCCGTCCGCCCCGGCGGAGGCCAGCAACGAACCGGCTGCGCCGCCCGCACCGCAACTACCGGAAGGCGCGGACCCGGCCCTGGGCAGCAAGCCGACCGTCACTGCCGGGGAGGGGGAGCTGACCAAGCTGACCGTGACCCCGTTGATCGAGGGCACCGGGCCCAAGGTGACGGCCGGCCAGTCGATCACCACCAACTACGTCGGCGTGTTCTACGAGAGCGGCGAGGAGTTCGACTCCTCCTGGGAACGGGGGCAGCCCGCCACCTTCCCGATCGGGGTCGGGCAGGTCATCCCGGGCTGGGACAAGGGCCTGGTGGGCGTGACCGTGGGCAGCCGGGTGCAACTCGACATCCCGGCCGAGGACGCGTACGGCGACGGTGGGGGCGGCCGCCCCGCGGGTCCGCTGCGCTTCGTGGTGGACGTGCTCGCCGCCGAGTGAGCCTCGGGTCGGCTCGCTCCGACAGAACATCGATGCCGTTGACCACAGAGGGCTTCCGGACGGTCACCGACCGGCAGTAGGTTCGGCAGCGTCCCGGGCATGTCGCCCGGGACGCTTGTCGAAGCGACACGGAGGTGCACGTGACGGCAGTGGACGCCGACGGGCGGACCGCCCGGTTGATGTGGACGCACTACGAGCCGGTGCACGCCGTCACCTACTTCCACCCGCGTGCCCGCGCCGCCTACGGCGCCGCCGGGCTACGCGGCTACTGGCGGGGTTACTTCGCTGGTCGCGCCGCCCCGTTCGGGCCGACCGGTCCGGCGCCGGTGATCGCCGCCTTCTACAACTTCGCGCCACACATGGTGAGCCGGGCCCTGCCGGCGGTCTGGCAGCTGGCCTCGCCGGACCAGGCGCTGCGCGCCCGGCTGACCGGGGCGGTCCAGGCGCTCGCCGAGTTGACCTACGAGTTGCCTGAGCGGCACCTCGTGGAGGCCGCCGACCTGCTTGAGGCCGCCACCGAGGGGCTCGGGACCGCCGGCCGGGTGCTCAGCGCCGCGAATGCGGCCCTGCCCCGTGGTGAGTATCCGCTGGCTCGGCTCTGGCAGGCCGCCACCACGCTTCGCGAGCATCGCGGCGACGGGCACGTGGCGGCGCTGGTGGCCGCCGATCTCGACCCGGTGGAGACCCTGGCCTGGCGGGTCGCGGTCGACATGCCGCCGGCCAACCTGCTCGGCCGGGGCTGGTCGGAGCAGGACTGGTCGCAGGCGCGCGAGCGGCTCACCGTCCGTGGCTGGCTGGACGCCGACGGAAAGCCGACTGAGCGCGGGCGGGCGGCTTTCCAGGCGATCGAGGACGCCACCGACGTCGCCGCCACCCGCCCCTGGCTCACCCTCGGCCCCGAGCGGTCCCATCGCCTACGCGAGCTGCTCGACCCGATCGCCCGCGCCGCCCACACGGTCATCCCGCCGGACAGCCCCATCGGCCTCCCGCCCCTGACGAGTTGACCAAGAGGTTTGCGTCTGACTTCTCGCGGATTCCCGACGCAAACTTCTTGATCGACGCGGTGGTGGGTGGGGGAGGATGGGGGTGTGATGGTGGATGGGGTGGTTTTCGACCTTGACGGGGTGATCGTCGACTCCGAGCCGGTGTGGGAGGAGGTTCGGCGGGCGTACGTCGCCGAGCACGGGGGCACCTGGCAGGACGACACCCAGCGACGTCTGATGGGCATGAGCACCGGCGAGTGGGCCCGGTACCTCAGCGACGAGTTGGGGGTGCGGCGCACCGCGGACCAGGTCGCCGCCGAGGTGGTCGAGGAGATGGCCCGCCGGTACGCGGCCCGGGTGCCGGTGATCGACGGCGCGGTCGACGTGGTCCGCCGGATGGCCGCGCGGTGGCCACTGGGGCTGGCCAGTTCCTCGCCGACCCGGCTGATCGCCGCGGCGCTGGCCGCCACCGACCTGACCGATGCGTTCCGTAGCACCCTGTCGACCGAGGAGACCGAGCGCGGCAAGCCGGCACCGGACGTCTACCTGAGCGTGGCCGGGCAGCTTGGCCTCGATCCGACGCGCTGCGTGGCGGTGGAGGACTCCTCAAACGGGGTCCGCGCGGCGGCTGCCGCCGGAATGGCGGTGGTGGCGGTGCCGCACGGCGCGTACCCGCTGGATCCGGACGCTCAGCGGCTGGCCGTGGCGGTGCTGGAGTCGGTCGACGAGTTGACTCCAGGCGTCGTCGACCGGCTGGGCTGAACCGGCACCGGCCGGTCCCCGGCCCGCCTACGGTCGGTGGCATGAAGGCGATGGTGTACGAGCGCACCGGTGATCCCTCCGTGCTCCAGCTGGTCGAGCGGCCGGTGCCGGAACCCGGTCCGGGCGAGCTGCTGGTGCGGGTCGCGGTGTCCGGGGTGAATCCGACGGACTGGAAGTCGCGCCGGCAGGGCCCGCTGCCGGCCGGCTGGCAGACGCCCGGTCAGGACGGCGCCGGGGTGGTCGAGGCGGTCGGCGAGGGGGTCGACCAGGAGCTGATCGGCGAGCGGGTATGGGTCTGGGAGGCCGCCTGGCAGCGGCCCTGGGGTACTGCCGCCGAGTACACCCTGGTTCCGGTCCGCCAGGCGGTACGCCTGGGCGACGCCTCCTTCGAGCTGGGCGCCTGCCTGGGCATTCCCTTCCTGACGGCGCACCGGTGCCTGACCGCCGGGGAGTATCTGCCGAACAGCCTGCGACCGGGCGCGCTGAGCGATCACACGGTGCTGGTGCAGGGCGGGGCCGGCGCCGTGGGCAACGCGGCGATCCAGCTGGCGGCCTGGGCCGATGCCTGCGTGATCGCCACGGTGAGCAGTGCCGAGAAGGCGCAACTGGCTGCGGCGGCCGGCGCCTCGGCGGTGGTCAACTACCGGGAGCAGGACGTGGTGGAGGAGGTCCACAAGCTCGCGCCCGACGGGGTGCACGGGATTGTCGAGGTCTCCCCCGCGCGCAACGCGGCCACCGACGTACGGTTGCTGCGCCCCGGTGGCGTGGTCTGTGTGTACGCCGACGACGGCGGCGACGAGGTGACGTTGCCGGTCCGCCAGCTGATGGTGCCGAACGCCCGCTGGCAGTTCGTGCTGGTCTACACGATGCCGAAGGCGGCCAAGGCGCAGGCGGTGGTGGACGTCGCGGCGGCCGCCGCGCAGGGCGGGATCCGGGTGGGCGAGGACGCGGGCCTGCCGTTGCACTCCTATCCGCTTTCGGCGACCGCTGCCGCACATCAGGCGGTGGAGGACTCGGTGGTCGGCAAGGTGCTGCTCAGCGCCCGCGAATAAGCGGTCCCACCTGGGAGTTTTCGCCGTCCGCAGGACAGAGGCGAACAAGTCTCGCAATACTGGCATTGCGGGTCGCCCCGCAAGGAACGGGCGGCCCCGGCGCGGTGCGAACGCCGGGGCCGCCCACCGGAGAGAGGTCTGTGCAGGCCACTACTCCCAATGGCGATGATGCGCCGAAAAACGTTACGGCGTGGCTAGTTCCCGCACATCCAGGTCGCCGTCGGCGTACCGGGAGCGCACTACCTTCTTGTCGAACTTGCCGACGCTGGTCTTCGGCACCGCCTCGATGAACGCCCACCGCTCGGGCAACTGCCAGCGCGCCACCGACCCGGCCAGGAAGTCGCGCAACTCCTCCGGGGTCGCCGCGGCACCCTCCCGGAGCACCACCGTGGCCAGTGGCCGTTCGTCCCACCGTTGGTCCGGTACGCCCACCACGCAGGCCTCCAGCACCGCAGGGTGGGCCATCAGCGCATTCTCCAGCTCCACCGAGGAGATCCACTCCCCGCCGGACTTGATCACGTCCTTGGCTCGGTCGGTGAGGGTGATGTAGCCGTCCGCCGACAGGGTGCCCACGTCACCGGTACGCAGCCAGCCGTCGCGGAACTTCTCCGGATCCGGCGCGTCGTCCCCGACGTACCGCGCGGTGATCCACGGCCCACGGACCTCCAGCTCACCGACGGAGGTCCCGTCGGCAGGCAGCGGCTCTACGGCCGGGCCCACGATGCGGGCCCGCACCCCCGCCGGCACCCGGCCCTGCGTGTACCGGTACCGCCAGGCGTCGTCGCCGCTCGTCCCGGCCGGCGGGCGCGAGACCGAGCCCAGCGGCGACATCTCGGTCATCCCCCAGGCGTGGATCACGTCGACGCCGTGCCGCTCG
Organism: Micromonospora sp. NPDC000442; assembly: GCF_042898635.1. Lineage (NCBI taxonomy): Bacteria > Bacillati > Actinomycetota > Actinomycetes > Micromonosporales > Micromonosporaceae > Micromonospora > Micromonospora sp. NPDC000442. Next base: position 94,192 of record NZ_JBIAYZ010000001.1, read on the forward strand.
TCGAACGCGTGCATCAGCGACGGCGGACAGGCCGAACCACCGACGATCACCTCCTTGAGCGAGGAGGTGTCGACGTCGTGACTGTCCAGGTGGGCCAGCAGGTCGGTCCAGATGGTCGGCACCGCACCGGCCAGGGTCGGCCGCTCGGCGGCGATCATCTCGGCGATCGGCGCGGCCTGGAGGAAGCGGTCCGGCATCACCAGCGACGCGCCGGAGAGGAAGGCCGCGAACGGCAGCCCCCACGACATCGCGTGGAACATCGGCACGATGGCCAGTTCCCGGTCGGTCGGCCCGAGCCCGAACCCCTCCGGCATGCAGATCTGCAACGAGTGCAGGTAGATCGAGCGGTGCGAGTAGGCCACCCCCTTGGGGTTTCCGGTGGTGCCGGAGGTGTAGCAGAGGGCGGCAGCGTCGCGTTCGTCCACCTCGGGCCAGTCGTACACCTCCGGGCGGTCGGCCAACAGCGCGTCCCAGTGGTGCACGGCGATCCGGTCGCCGGCCGCCGCCACCAGCGGAGCGGGATCGCCGCCACCGACCACCACCACGTGCCGCACGCTTGTCATGCCGCCCAGGGACTTCGCCAGCAGCGGGATCAGCGTCGAGTCGACAAGCACCACCCGGTCCTCGGCGTGGTTGGCAATGTAGGTGACCTGGTCGGGAAAGAGCCGGATGTTCAGCGTGTGCAGCACCGCACCCATGCTGGGCACGGCGAAGTACGCCACCAGGTGCTCGGTGTTGTTCCACATGAAGGTGGCGACCCGCTCGTCGCCGGTCACCCCGCACTCCGTCCGCAGGGCGTGCGCGAGCCGGGCGGCGTCCCGCCAGACGTCGGCGTACGTGCTGCGCCGCGGCTCGGCACCGGTCCACGTCACCACCTCGGCCGCGCCGTGCACGGTGGCGCCGTGTTCGAGGATCCGGGAGACCTGAAGAGGGGCGTCCATCATCGTGCTACGCATGGGTAACAAGTTAGTGTCGCCGGTCACACGTTGGGAACCCCCGTAAATTGTCCGGGTGAGCATCTCCTGGGCTGATTCGTACGTCGGGCAGCTACGCGCCCTGGCCGGCGACCGGACGCTGATGTTCGTCGGTGCGCGAGCCGTGGTGCGCGACAACTCGGCCCGCATCCTGCTGATCCGTCGCTCCGACAACGGGCAGTGGGCGCTGCCCGCCGGCGCGATGGAGCTGGGCGAGTCGATCGCGGACTGCGCCGTACGGGAGGTACGCGAGGAGACCGGGCTCAGGGCGCTACGGGTCAGTGCCTTCGCGCTCTACACCGGCCCGGACCGCACCCACACCAACATGTACGGCCACACCTACCAGATCTTCACCACGGCGTTCCGCGTGGAGGAGTGGGACGGGCGGCTGGCCCGGGTCACCGACGAGACCATCGACGCGGGCTTCTTCCACCGCGAGGCGATGCCCCAGCCGCTCTCGGCAAGCGTCCTGGAGACCCTGGCCGACCTGGACGTCTTCGAGCAGACCAACCGCCTGATCCTGAAGTGACCGGCCGGAAACACGGTGGTGGCCTCGCCCGTGCGGGCGAGGCCACCGAATGAGCGCTGCCGCCGGATCAGTGCCGGCCCTCGGCGAACTCCTCGACGATCTTGGAACAGAAGGCCGGTAGGTCGTCGGGCTTCCGGCTGCTTACCAACCCGTTGTCGGTCACGACCTCCTCGTCGACCCACTCCGCGCCGGCATTGACCAGGTCGGTACGCAGACTGGGCCAGCTGGTCAGCCGACGCCCCCGCACCACGTCCGCCTCGACAAGCGTCCACGGGCCGTGGCAGATCACCCCGACCGGCTTACCGGCGTCGAAGAACGACCGCACGAACCGGACGGCGTCGGAATCGGTGCGCAGGAAGTCCGGGTTGGCCACCCCACCGGGCAGCACCAGCGCGTCGTACCGGGCGGGATCCGCGTCGGCCGCGCTCACATCCACCTCGTACGTGGTGGAGGGGTCCAGGTGCTCGAAGGAGGTGATCTTCCCAGGCTTGATCGACACCAGCTCGGCGGTCGCGCCGGCCTGCTCGACGGCCTGACGCGGCTGGACGTACTCGACCTCCTCCACGCCGTCGGTGGCCAGGAAGGCGACCCGCTTACCCTGCAACGTCGCTGCCATAGTTTTCTCCTCTCCGGGGGTTCGTCCGTATCCGTTCCCGGCACCGACGTCACGAAACGCGGCGCAGCGGTGGCCCACCGCACGTCGCACCGGCGGGTGCCCGGCCGACAGGTTTGACCCCGCCGACCGGAGGGGAACCGCCGGCATGGCACGAGCAGCAGCGGAACAGCTCCGGCTCGCCGATGTCGTGCAGAGCTGGCTCGGGCGTCCCGTCCTGGTGATCGGCGACGCCATGCTCGACGAGTGGCGGTTCGCCGACTCCGACCGGTTGTGCCGGGAAGCCCCCGCCCCCGTCCTCACTCTGCGCCGCCGCATCTCCGCGGCGGGTGGCGCCGCCAACACCGCCGTCAACATCGCCACGCTGGGCGGGCGCTCGGTGCTGGTGGCACCCGTCGGGGCCGACGCGGCCGGCGACGAGCTGCACGACTGCCTCGACCGGGCCGGTGTCTGGGACCGCACGGTCAGCCAGCCCGGGCGGCCCACCCCGGTCAAGCGTCGGATGCTGGCCGGCGACCAGATCCTGCTGCGGGAGGACTCCGGCGACCCGGACGACCCGCTCAGCGACCAAGGGGTGGACTGCCTGCTCACCGCCCTGGACTGCGCGAGCGAGGAACTACGGGCCGCCAGCGGGGGCGAGAAGCCGACCCTGGTGGTCTGCGACTACGGACTGGGCGCCCTGCCCGCGCCGGTACGCGCCTGGCTGGTCGAGCACCGCGACCGTTACGCCACGGTCGCGCTCGACGCCCACGACCTCGCCGACTGGCCGGGCCTCGCCCCGACCGTGGTGACGCCGAGCTTCGCGGAGGCCACCCGCCTGCTCGCCCGCGCGGGCACGGTCGGGCCGACCACGAATCCGGCGGCCCCCGCTGACCCGGCCGGCACCGCGACGACCGGTGGGCACGAGCTGCACCTGGAACATCCCGAGGTCGACCCGGCCGACGGCCCCTCCGAGATGACCGTGGGAACGGCCCCGGGTGAGGCCGGCATGCGGCGTACCGACGGACCCACCGGCGAACCCACCCCGGGCGAGAGCCGGGTGGCGATGACCCGGGACGGGCTCAGCGTGACCGGCACGGGAGTGACCGTGAACGCCGAGGTCGGTGCCGGCGTGGACCGGGCCGTCCTGGCCGAGTCCCGACTCGCCGAGCTGCGCGCCCACACCGGCGCAGCCGTGGTCGCGGTGACCCTGGACACCGAGGGCGCGGTGGTCGGCGGGGCCGACGGTGAACCCGCCCGCAGCCACAGCACACCCGTGCCCGCCAGCCACGCCGTCGGTGCCGGTGACGCGTACCTGGCGGCGATGACACTCGCGCTGGCCGCCGACGCTCCGCTGTCCATCGCCGCCCAACTGGCCCAGCTCGCCGCGACGAGCACCGTCGCCGGCACCGGCACCTGCGTGTGCCGGCGCGAGGACCTGCTGGCCGCGCTGGGCCGGCCGACACCCGACGGCCGGCAGGTGCTTGTCGACACCGGGCACCTGGCGGAGATCGTCGCCGAGCACCGACGGGCCGGCCGCTCGATCGTCTTCACCAACGGCTGCTTCGACGTGCTGCACCGGGGGCACGTGCGCTACCTGGAACAGGCCCGCGCCCTCGGTGACCTGCTGGTGGTGGCGGTCAACTCCGACGGCAGCGTACGCCGGTTGAAGGGCGCGGACCGGCCGGTCAACCCGATCGAGGACCGCGCGGCCCTGCTCGCCGCGCTGACCTGCGTCGACCACGTGGTGGTGTTCGAGGAGGATTCGCCGGCCGCCCTCATCGAAACCGTCCGGCCGGACGTCTACGTCAAGGGCGGCGACTACCCGCCCGAGCTGGTGCCGGAGGCGCCCCTGGTGCAGCGGCTGGGCGGCCAGGTACGCACCCTGGGGTACGTACCGGACCGCTCCACCTCGGCGATCATCGACCGGATCCGCGCGTACGGCCAGGAGGGCGCGACCGGCGCGGACGGCGGGCCGGCGACGCCCGCTCCCGAAGTGGAGACCTCCGGCGCGGCCGGTACCGGGAGCGCCGCCACGACCGGTGCGGATGCGCCGCCACTGACCGGCAAGGCGCCGTGAACCGACCCCTCGACGCCGGCGCGCCCACGCAGTTCCGCGTCGACCGGCTGGTCGACGTGCTGGTCCCGACCCGCAACCGTCCCACCGAACTCGCCGTCACCCTCTCCGGGCTCGCCGCTCAGGAGGGGGTGCCGGGATTCGGCGTGGTGGTCAGCGACCAGTCCGACGGCGACCCCGGATACGCCCACCCGGCGGCGGCCACCATGGTCCGGGCGCTGCGTCACCGGGGACATCCGGTGCTGCTGACCCGGCGGCTACCCCGGCGAGGGCTCGCCGAACACCGCAGTTTCCTGCTCACCGCCTCCACCGCCCGGTACGTGCTCTTCCTCGACGACGACGTCTGGCTGGAACCGGGAACGCTGCGCCGGCTGGTGACCGCGATCGACGAGTTGGGCTGCGGCTTCGTCGGCAACGGGGTGCACGGCCTGTCCTATCTGGACGACGTCCGGCCGCACACCCACCGGCACTACCGGGAGTGGCCGGGCCGACCGGTGCCGGAGCGGGTCCGGCCAGGCACGCCCGAGTGGGACCGGGCGCAGATCCACTCCGCGGCGAACCTGCTGCACGTGACGGCGTCGCTGGCGCTGACGGGCGACGAATGGCGGGCGTACCAGGTTTCCTGGGTCGGCGGTTGCGTGCTCTACGACCGGGCCAAGCTGCTCGACTCCGGCGGTTTCGACTTCTGGCGGCGGGTACCGGTGCGGCACCAGGGCGAGGACGTCGCCGCGCAGCTCGCCGTGCTGGCGCGGCACGGCGGCGCCGGTGTCCTGCCCAGCGGCGCCTACCACCTGGAGTCGCCGACCACGGTCACCGAACGCGACGTGGAGGCGTGGGAGGTCGTCCTCGCCGACCCGGACGGCTGAGCCAGCAGGTTTCTCAGCGGAACAGCAGCTCGCGGGCGGCTTCGAGTACCTCGGCCACCGGAACGTCGGTGACGAATGAGTCGCGGTGCGGGCAGTCGCCGTCGCCCGGACGGTGCGGGTAGATGCCGGGGGTGCAGTCCACCCCGCAGACCGGACAGTGCACCGTCCACGAGGTGATCGGCCGATGCCGGCCCCGCAGCACGGGAGCCGTGGTGATCAGGTTGCCGACCCAGAAAATGCCGACGGTGGGGGTACCGACGGCGGCAGCCAGGTGCAGTGGACCTGTGTCGTTGGAGACCACCAGCTCACAGCCCGCGTAACAGCCGGCCAGCCCGCCCAGGCTGAGCGTGCCCACCTGCGGACGGACCGGCACACCGGCGGTGGCGACCACCTGGTCGACCACCTCCTGCTCGGCAGGGGTACCGGTGACAAGTACCTCGTACCCGTCGGTGTGCAGCGTCCGGGCCACCTCCCCGAAACGGTCGGCGGGCCAGCGACGGCGGGTGTCGGTCGCCCCGGGATGCAGCGCCACCCGGGGACGCTCCGGTTCGCCGAGCACGGCCCGCGCCTCGGCCCGGTCGGCTTCGGTGACCACAAACGCCGAGGTGATCGTGGTGGCCGGAGCACCCACCAGGGCCACCGCCTCCAGGTAGCGGATCACCTCGTGTTGGTAGTAGACGTACCGCAGCCAGCGGTCCAGCGGCGGCGCGTCCTCGGCCCGCAGGCCGGCGGTGACCCGGGCGCCGAGCGCGGCCACCAGCGGATTGGAGTTGGCCCCGCCGCCGTGCAGTTGCAGCGCCACGTCGAACCGTTCCGCGCGGGCGCCGGCCAGGAAGTCGACCATGCTGAACTCGGGCTCGCCGTCGGTCGCCGTCCGGATCCCCGGCGCGGGCGGCACCACAAGTACCCGGTCGACCGGGCCGGGCCGGTCGCGCCACAGCTGCGCGTGCCAGGGCGCGCCGAGCAACACGATCTCCGCCTGCGGGTACGCGGCCCGCAGCGCTTCCAGCGCGGGCAGCACGAAGATGAAGTCACCGAGCGCGTTGGCGCGCAGCACGGCGATCCGGGCCACGTCGGGCACACGGTCGGCGGCCTCTCCCAGCACGGCCGGGGCCACGGGGCGCGCTACCGGCCGAAATCGCCGGTGGCGACGTCCGGCTGGTGCAGTTCCCGGTCCGCCGCCGGGTCGACACTGCTCGGCACACCACCGGAAGGGCCGGCCGAACGCGGACCGGTACGACCGACGGTGATGGTGCGTGGTGCGGGCCGGTTCGCCCGGGGCAGCCGTACCCGCAGCAGACCGTGGTCCATCACCGCGTCGATCGCCTCGGGGTCCACTCGCGACGGCAGCTGCACGCGGTACTCGAAGCCCCGGGTCTCGAATCCGCCGGGAATGCCATGGTCGGCGTTGACCTCGGCCTCCGTCCGCGCCCGTACGCACAGCTCGCGGTCGTCCAGTTCTACCGCGACCTCCTCCGGGGCGACGCCGGGCAGCCGGACGACCACCTCCCAGCCGTCGCTGGTCTCGCCCAGCTCCACCTCGGGCGGCCCCGGTCGACCACCGACCAGCCGGCTCAACTCGGCCCGCAGCGACTGCAACTCGCCCATCGGGTCCCAGCCCTGCTGACCGCCCCGCCAACCGCGTCCCGGCCTGGTCATCGCGCATCTCCCATCCGTTGACTGGCGGCCGCCGGCCGCAAGGAACTCGGCGCGTCGAGGCTGGCCTCCCGGTCGACACCGACCCCGAGCCGGTCGACGAGTTCACCGCCCAGCCAGCCGCCGACCCCGAGGATGCCGAGCGCCACCACCTCGATGGCGACCAGCGCCCCGCCCGCACCCCGCGAGTCGGCGTTGAGCCGTACCACCCAGACGGCGGCGAAAAGCAGGATCACCGCGACGTTCGCGGCGGCGTGGGTCAGCGCCACCCGCTTGGCCCGGGTACCGGAAGGGATGGCCAACAGGTCGAACGTCCCGGCCGCCGCGGCCAGCAGGCCGCCGATCAGGCCGACGCTGAGGTTCCAGTACGCCACCTCGCCGAGGAAATCCGGCCCGCCGACCGTGTCGATGACGTCGAAGAGCACGGCGGTGACCAGCAGGGCGAACGGAAACATCACAAGCATCGGATGGACGGGATGCCCCAGGATCTTGAGCCGACTCTCCATCTCCGGGCCTCCACTGCTCTCCGAGGGCGCTCGGTGGGCCGGTACCCCGGTCACCGAGGGACAAACCTCACGGGCGGGCGCGACTAGACTGACCGTGGCGGTTTCCCGCCCGGGTGCCGCCACCACGGTCAACTCCACGGGGAGGCACCCAGTGACGGTGGAGATCACATCCGCAGCCGAATTGACCGACCTGCTCGGCACCCCGGCCCCCCGCGCAGTCGCCAAGGAGCGCACCCACCTGCACGAGCGTGACCGGCAATGGCTCGCCGCGTCGCCGTTCTGCCTGGTGGCCACCGCCGGAGCGGACGGCACCTGCGACGTCTCACCCAAGGGTGATCCGGCGGGTTTCGCCCACGTGCTCGACGAGCGGACCATCGCCATTCCGGAGCGCCCCGGCAACAAGCGCGCCGACGGCTACCGCAACATCCTGGCGAACCCGCACGTCGGCCTGATCTTCCTCATCCCCGGGCGCACCGACACCCTGCGGATCAACGGCCGGGCACGGCTGCTGCGCGACGCGCCCTGGTTCGACGACATGGTGGTCAAGGGGCACCGGCCGGTGCTCGCCGTGGTGGTCGAGATCGAGCAGATCTTCTACCACTGCGCGAAGGCGTTCCTCCGTTCACAGCTGTGGCAGCCGGAGACCTGGCCATCGGACCCGCTGCCCAGCCGGGCTCGTCTGATCAAGGAGGTCGAGGCCCCGGCGGACACCCTCGCCGACCTCGAACGCCACTACGGCCCCCAGTACGCCGCCACCCTCTACACCTGACCCGCCCCTGCTCCCCCCGCACCGCCACCCACCCGTCGCCGCCGGCGCCCGGCCCGCAACTTCGGGGATGTTGCTTCCTGCGGTCCATCACGACCCGACAACCTCCGCGAAGTTGCAGGCTGGGCTGCACGGGTCACAGACGGCCGGGCTAGCTTCGGGGGATCACCGTGGTGGTGACGATGACACTGTTGACGACGGTCGCGGTCATGGTCCGGGTCACGGCTTCCGCTGCGGCGCCGGCGCCCCAGTTGCCCTGCTCGAGTTCCTTGGCGCGGGTGACCACGGACGAGGTCCACGGGATATCCCGGTAGAACTGTGGGAGGGTTCCACTTCCGGACAGCAGCGCCGCGAGCGCGGCGACCCGGGCCGACGGTTCCGCGCCATCCACGAGGACCTGCCGGACCTCCTCCAGCAGGCGCGCGCGGCGTCCGTTGCCACCGTCGCGCAGTGCGGTCGTACGGAACAGGCCGAGCACCTTCCGGGCCTCTCGGGTGATGTCGCCGCGTTCGATGAGCCGCTCCAACACCGGCTGGCGCAGCTCGGGACCGATCGCGGCGAGCACCGTCTGCACGCCTCGGGGTTTCTCGGAGAGGTAGTCCCACGCCGATCGAAGCAGGTCATCCGACGGTGCATTACCCTCGACGATCTTCACCTTGCGCCGGTCCGCCATTGTCACCCGGTCGTTGAGGGCGAGATCCGCGAGTACGGCCCCCGCGAGGATGTAGAAGAGGGTGTTCTCTCCGGCGATGGTGCCCGACCTCGGCTGGAACAGCAGGAGCAGCAGGTCCTCCACCAGAGTCGGGGCTCCGGGTGGCGTCGTCTCGGCGGTCACGATCACTCCTTCGTCGTAGGTCTCTTCGGGCAGTGTGCGGCCTGGTCGGCTGGCTGGTCGGGGCATTGCGCGGGCACCTCGATGGCGCTTGCCGCCTCAACGGCGGGGTTCCCAGCTGAAGAGGCGGGTGGCCAGCACGACGGCGACGACGACCCAGCCCAGCGTCGGGCCCAGCAGCAGCAGGGAGTCGGTCACGGCGACGCCGCCGTTCCAGGCGTTCATCACCATCTCGGTGGCGGAACCACCGGGCAGCAGCCGCTTGAGCAGGGCGAGGTTCTCGGTGCCGCTGATACCCACCCAGCTGGCCACGCCGATCACGCCGAGGGTGACGGGCAGGGTGGTGACCTGGGCGTGCTCGGGTGAGTTGGTCAGGCCGGCGGTGGCCAGCCCCAAGCCGATCAGCATGGCCACGGTAGCGACGATCGCCACCACCAGCAGGGGTACGTTGGCCGGCCCGCCGGCAACCATGGCCAGCGCGGTCAGGATCGCGGCCACCTGCACCACGGCGACGACAGTGGCGGGCAGCAGCAGGCCAGCGAGAATGCCGGCGTCCCCGATGGCCGTGGAGCGCAGCCGTTTGAGGAAGAGATTCTGCCGCCGGGACGCCAGGGTGGTCACGGTCGTGGCGTAGAGCCCGAACGCGGCCACGGTGAACAGCACGATCGCCGCGATGTAGCCGAGGCTGCCGAGGGCGGCGAAGGTCTCGTGCTGGCGGACGAAGTACGCGGAGACGACCACCGGGATGATGAAGCTGGTGACCAGCACCAGCCGGTTCCGGAAGATCTGGATCAACTCGCTGAAGGCGATGGGGAACACGAAAGAATTTCCTCTCGGGGAACGAGTCAGCTGCTGATGGCGCGGAAGACGTTGTCGAGGCGGGTCGGCCCGGCCTCGAGGTCCCGCAGCTCGACGGCGTGGTCCTGCGCCCAGGAGAGCAGGATGTGCAGGTCCTTCTGCAGGCCGAAGGTCTCGATCGCGACCTTGCCGTCGCCGCCCGTGGCGGCCTGCAACGGCAGCGCCGGCGCCGTCGGCGGCAGCGAGAAGCGGATGACCGCCGGGAGCGTGCGGGTCAGCTCGGAGACCGTGCCCTCCTGGTGGAAGGTGCCCTCGTGCATCAGCCCGATCCGGTCGGCGCGCTGCTGCGCCTCCTCCAGGTAGTGCGTGGTGAGCACGATTGTCGCGCCGTTCTCGCGGAGCCGATCCACGGTCGTCCACAGGTGGTCGCGGGACTGGACGTCCAGGCCGGTGGTCGGCTCGTCGAGGAAGATCAGCTCCGGGGTGCCGTAGACGGCGGTGGCGAAGTCCAGCCGCCGCTTCTCCCCGCCGGAGAGCTGGGACACCTTCCGGCCGGCCTTGCTGGTGAGGTCGACGACGTCGAGCACCCGGTCGACGTCGTCGGTCCGCCGGGTGAGGGTGCCGATCAGCCGGACCGACTCGCGAACCGTCAGATCTGGGGAGAAACCGCTCTCCTGAAGCATGACGCCCATGCGGGGACGGACCACCCGGCGGTCACTCGGTTGGCGCCCGAACACGCGCACGGTGCCGGAGGTCGGCGTCCGGTGTCCCTCGATGGTCTCCAGGGTCGAGGTCTTTCCCGCCCCGTTGGTGCCGAGCAGCGCATACAGTTCCCCACGCCGGACCTCGAAGGAAAGGTCCTTCACGGCGTGGAAGTCGCCGTACTTGACGTTGAGCCGTTCGACTTCGATCACTGGTGTCGTGGACATGTCCCAATGACAGCAGCGCCCGCTCCAATCGGTCAGGGTCGCCATGTCACCAGCACGTATGACGTGGTGTCACTGCTCGCCCCGCCTGGACATGGGAATACTGGCTGGGTGACCGCGAGATCGCCGGCCTTCACCAAGACGACGCAGAAGCGACTGCGCCGGATCAATCTCCTGACGTCGCTTCCGCCGGTCGTGTTCGCCGCGGTGGTTCTCCTGGCCACCGACGCGCACACCTGGTGGCATCTCATCGTCCTGGCCCCGGGTGCCGTGGCGGCGGTGGTGGCCTTCGAACGCTGGACGGCGGACGACCTGGCCCGGGTCGCCCTGCCCTGCACGATCGTCGGGGCTGTGGTGTGGCCGCTCGGGGTGCTGCTGACCGGCAGCCCCAACGCCTACTGGGGCGTCTGTGCCGTAGGTTCCCTCGCCCTACGCCAGGTACCGCGCCGTCGGACGCTGGTAGCGGTCGGGCTGTTCAGCTACGTCGCCGCCATCGGCACGATGCGGCTCCTGGTGCAGCAGGACGACGTACGCGGCGTTCTGATCAGCTACGTTCTCATCCCCACGGCCCTCACCATCCTGGTGACGATCCTGACCATCATCGGCGAGCGTTTCTACGACCTCATCCGGGAGCTCGATCACGCCCGGGAGCGTGAAGCGGAACTCGCGGTCATCCGCGAACGCGTCCGCTTCGCCAGCGATCTGCACGACATCCAGGGCCACACCCTGCACGTGGTCAAGCTGAAGATCGCACTGGCCCGGAAACTGGTGCTCCGCGACGCCGATCGAGCCGAGAAGGAACTGCAGGAGACGTACGCTCTGGTCAGCGACACCATCACCCAGACCAAAGAGCTGGCGTACGCCCAGCGTCGGCTCAACCTCTCGGCGGAACTCGAAAATGCGAAGAACCTGTTCGAGGCTGCGGGCATCCGGGTCCGGGTGACCCGGGAGGCGGAGGTGGGCCCGCGCAGCAGCGAACTGCTCGGCCAGGTCCTGCGCGAGACCACCACGAACATCCTGCGGCACGCGCAGGCCACCCAGGTGCAGATCACGCTCTCCGAAGCCGGCATCGCGATCGCCAACGACGGCGTGACCAGCGATACGCTGCCCGAGCTCAGAGGGCTCTCCAGCCTCCGACAACGGCTGGCAGCCGACGGCGGCGAACTGGCCGTGGAGCAGCAGGACGGGCGCTTCCTGACCGCCGCGAGGTTCCCGCCCGCTCGTGCCGATGCTCCCACCGGCGGCGCTGCGAAGGATGACCGATGACCACCACCATCGTGCTCGCGGACGACGAGGCCCTGCTGCGCAAGGCGCTGGCCGCGCTGCTTCCGCTCGAAGGCGACATCGACATCGTCGCCGAGGCGACCGACGGCGAGACCGCCGTCGAGGCCACCCTGCGACACCGGCCCGACGTGCTCGTCATCGATCTGGAGATGCCCGGCGTGGACGGCCTCGGTGCCATCACTCAGATCCGCCGCGTCCGACCGGAGCAGGTGGTCCTCATGCTGACCCGGCATGCTCGGCCCGGCGTGCTGCGTAAGGCGCTGAAGCTCGGCGTCCAGGGCTTCGTCAGCAAGTCGGCCGAGCCGACTCACATCGCCTCGGTCATCACCGACCTGCACGCGGGCAAACGGTGGATCGACCCGGACGTCTCCGCGCTCGCCATCGTCGACGACTGCCCACTCACCGAGCGCGAACTCGACGTGTTGCGGGTGACCAGCGAGGGCTACTCCGTCGCCGACATCGCCGCCCGGCTTCACCTCGCTCAGGGCACCGTACGCAACTACCTGTCCAACGCCATGCAGAAGACCCAGACCCACACCCGTCATGAGGCCGCGCGTTACGCCCGCGAACACGACTGGTTGTGACTCGAATCGTCACCTAGGGAGTTGTCGGTTGTTGAACCCGGTCCAGACGCAGCGCATCGAGGGCGTCGCCGTGGCAGCCTTCGCCGTCGTGGTTACCGTCGCCGTCGGGTACGCGTGGTGGTGGCTGCTCGCCCTCTTCCTGATCTTCGACCTGTCCATGGTCGGCTATCTGCGTGGCCCGCACGTGGGTGCCTTCTGCTACAACCTGGGGCACTCCTACGCGCTGCCGGCGCTGCTCGGCGCGATCGCGGTGGCCGCCGCCGCTTTCCGTGAGCCGATCGACTGGCTCGGGATCCTCGCCATCGCGTGGGTGTTCCACATCGCCGTCGACCGCGCCCTCGGCTACGGCCTCAAGACGACCGAGGGATTCGAGCACACCCACCTCGGACGCATCGGAAAGGCCAAGCGGTCCGCCAACTGATCACCTTGACCATGCCGTGACGGCCCGTGCCACACCTGCCGCAGCAGCTGGCTTGGCTGCTTCCTTGGCTGCTCCCGGGGCTAGGCGCTCCGCCCGATGTAGCCCCGGGTCCATGACTCCATGAATCGACCCCAGGTGATCGGTCGGGCTCGGCGCAGGTAGGCCGCAATCAGGGCCAGTCCGCCACCGCCTGTCGAGAGGAGCAGCCAACGGGGCAGCTCGCGCGATACCGGTGCTGGGGCACAGGCGGTGGGCGTGAAGTCCACGGTCAGCCGCGTCTGTGCCGGCGGGATGCGCCCTCCGGGAAACGCCTTCCGGTCGATGCCGCAGTAGGCCGGTCCGTCGCTCGAATCGATCGATAGCAGGGCCAAGGCGGGGCGTCCGCTGCGGTCGGCCTCGACGGAGACCACGGTGCCGGGGACCAACTCGCCAGCCGGCGGCGGCGGCCCCAGATCGGCGAACAGGCCCGCTAGGAGAAGCGCGGTCGAGGTCATGACGCCAAATATGGTGAACCTGGGCCATAGCGGTAAGCGAGACGCTCGCCGCCGTTTGCGGCCCGAGAAAGGCATGGCCGAGACGTTAGTCGGATCGAGCAAGACCATTTTCGCGGCATCCGGCAGATTCGCTTGGCTCGTTTGGCTGCTCAGCCTGGCGAGGGTGCAATCGAAAGGCCCAGGTCATGATCGGCGATGAAGCCGGTCGTCCCGCCTAACCCGCCGCGCACCTTGCGGAGGTGCGCGGCGGACGACGGACGTCAGCCGGCGATGCGTTCGACCCCCGGCTGGACGTGGATGCCGTCGGCGAACTCGATGATGTCCTGCTGGGTCCAGCCGCTGGCGTCCCAGATCTGCACCAGCATCCAGACGCCGTCGGGCTGCTTGACCCACAGGTTCTTGCCGCCTTGGATGCCATCGGCGGCATTGAGCACGCCAGGCTTGCCGCCGACCTCGAGTTGCGTACCGGTCGGGGTGGAGCGGTCGTCCTTCGACTGCAGCATGATGCCGATCTTGCCGATGAACGCCAGCGGGTTCTTGTCCGCCGCGTTCTTCGGAGCGATCGTCAGCTCGCTGGTAGTGCCGCCCTGGATCTCCCAGCCCGCTGGGACTTTGTCGATCGTGAAGCCTTGAGGCTGCTTGCCCTCGTAGGCCACGAGGCGGGTAGCCACGACTTGGGCCGACGCGTTGTCGGGAGTGGTGGTGGTCGGGCCGGCCTGGGTGCCGTAGGTGACGGCGACGGCCAGCGCGGCGACCGCGAAGGCCGAGGCGCCCAGCGCGCGGGCGGACCGGCGGCGGCGCAGCGCCCGGCGGCCCCGAGCCAGGTCGGCGTCGGCCTCGGCGGCCGACGGCTCGGCGGCTGGGCCGGCGATCCGGTCGAGCCGGTCGTGCAGATCCATCATCGGGTGACTCCTGTCAGGGAAGATTCGTCAAGGGCGGCCCGCAACCGGTCCAGGGCACGGGCGGTCTGGCTCTTCACCGTTCCCTCGGAGCAGCCGAGGGCGTCGGCGGTGTCGGCTACGGAAAGGTCGTAGAAGTAGCGGAAAACCACTGCGGCGCGCATCTTTGGTGGCAGGTCGCGAAGGGTCGCGCGCAGGCCGTCGTCGAGGTCGCCGCCGCTGCCCGGTTCGGCGCGGGAACGGTCCGGAAGTTCCGCCACCGAGCGTTCGTGGCGGCGCCACCACCGACGGCGTTCGTCGGTGAGCGCGTTGACCAGGGTCCGGCGCAGGTAGCCCTCGATGTTGTCCGCCCGCTGGACCGCCGGCCAGGCGACGTACAGCTTGGTCAGTGTGGACTGGACCAGATCCTCGGCCAGATGCGCGTCACCACCGGTCAGCAGCGTCGCCGTTCGTACCAGCCCGGAGCGCCGGCTGAGCACGAAGCTGTGGAACTGCTCGTCACGGTCACGTTTCACACACGCTCTCCTTCACTCTCACAGCCCCCTGACGATTCGCGAGCGAGCGGGGTTGCACGGCGGAGAACGAAGGCCCGATGGTTTGTCGCCCGGTCCGGCAGTGCCTCGGAGCCCCACTGCTCGACGGACGGTTCCGGATGGCGTCCGCAACGTGTGCGAGGGTTCTCGCGTCGTCGGGGTCGAGCCGGCACGTGGACAGGTGTGCCTCGGCCGCGGCGAACAGGTCCCCCTCGCGGTGAGGTTGTCGACCTCGGGAAACGGCGAAGCCCAGGTCGATGACCTGGGCTTCCATACCGAGCCGCCTGACGGAATCGAACCGTCGACCTACGCATTACGAGTGCGTCGCTCTGCCGACTGAGCTAAGGCGGCAACGGTGGTCAAGTGTACGGCACGCACCGATTCCCGGCCGAGCGGGATTGCTCCCGAGTCGAACGAACCGGGCACCCGGGGCGTTTCCGGGGTCGTCGGGTCACCCGGGTCGCACTACGCTGCGGCGAATGACCGACGATCACACCCCTCGCGACGAACCGGTCGACGTCGGGCCGCCGTCCAGCGACCGGACGCCGCCGCCGGGGCCGTACGCCGGGGAGGCCGCCGGAGGTCGAGCGGCCCGGCGGCCCCGCAGTACCGATCCGCTGGAGCTTGGCTTCACGCCCCGCAAGCCGGTGCCGTGGCTCGCGCCGTTCCTGCTGATCAGCACCGGGCTGCGTACGCTGCTGGCGATGCTGTTCGGTGCGTACCTGGACAAGCGGGAACTCCAGAAGGCGCTGGACGCGGAAATTGCCCGGCAGGTGGGGCCGGACGGAGGGCTCTGGCTCGACTACGTGGCCGACCTGGGTGACGGGTTCAACGCCACCTATTCCGTGGCCTACCTGCTCGCCCAGCGGGAGATCACCGTGGACGGGCACCGGCTGCCCCGGGCGCAGACCCTGGTGATGGGTGGCGACCAGGTCTACCCGTCGGCGGAGTACGCGGCGTACGAGGACCGGTGCAAGGGGCCGTACCAGGCGGCACTGCCGGCCACCCCGCCGGAGCAGCCGACGATCTTCGCGGTGCCCGGCAACCACGACTGGTACGACGGGCTGACCGCGTTCCTGAGGCTGTTCGTCCGTACCCGGGACCGGCACTTCGGTGGCTGGCGTACCGGCCAGTCCCGGTCGTACTTCGCCGCCGAGCTTCCGGCCGACTGGTGGCTGCTCGGTCTCGACGACCAGTCCGGCTCGTACGTCGACGACCCGCAGCTCACCTACTTCGACGCGGTGGCGAAGCGGCTCGGGCCGCAGAGCCGGGTGATCCTGGCGGTGCCGGCTCCGGCCTGGGTGAAGGCCGTCGACCAACCCACCGCGTACGACTCGATCGACTACTTCATCCGGACCATCGTCGCGCCCACCGGCGCTCAGGTCCGGCTGCTGATCTCCGGCGACCTGCACCACTACGCGCGGTATACCGGGCCGGACGGGCGGCAGTTGGTGACCTGCGGCAGCGGTGGTGCCTACCTGTACCCGACACACAAGCTGCCCGAGCGCATCGAGGTGCCGCCGCGCGACACCCTGGCCCGCCGGTCCAGCCCGTCCCGGGCGTACGAGTTGGCTGGCCGGTACCCCAACGCCGCCCGCTCCCGCCGGTACGGCTGGGGGATCTTCGCTCGGCTGCCGCGCCGCAACCCGGGCTTCTCGACGTTGCTGGGCGTCCTGCAAACCCTGCTGATGCTCTCCATGGCCGGCGTGACCGACTTCCGTTCCGAGGCCTCCGAACAGCGGCTGTTCAGCGTGCCGCTGGTGATGATGGTGCTGGTGACGGTGCTCGCGGCGGCGATGTTCGCGAAACCGCCCAGTTCCAGCGGCAAGCGCCACGCCCGGCACTGGATCCTTGGCGTCGGGCACGGGTTGGCGCACGTCGGGCTGGCCGCCGCCGGCACCTGGGCCTGGCTCGCCCTGCCGTTCCACGACTGGTCCTGGCCGCTGCCGGCGGTGGCCGCGGCAGTGGTCTACCTGCCGGTGATCGGGCTGGTGGCCAGCCAGTTGGTGGCCGCGTACCTGCTGCTCGCGAGCGCTTTCGGGGTCAATGTCAACGAGTTGTTCGCCGGGCAGGGCATCGAGGACGCCAAGGGCTTCGTCAGGATGCGCATCGACCCCGACGGCACGCTCACCCTCTACCCGATCGCCGTCGACCGCGTCGCCCGCGACTGGCAGGTCAACCCCGACCACTCCCCCGAGTCCTCCTGGCTAACCCCCACCACCCCCCTGACCCCCCACCTGGCCGAACCCCCCATCACCCTCACCTGACCACCCACCCCACCCCACCCTTACCGTTGATCATGAGGTTAGCGGCGATGTCGATCTCTGAAACTGCCGCTAACCTCATGATCGACGCGGACCAGCAGGGGTGGATCGCGGGGATGGGGTCAGCGGGTGTCGTAGGCGCGGCGGGAGCCGCAGACGTCGGCGCGGGAGCACCTGGAGCGGGAGCCGTCGGCGTCCATGCGGACGGTCACCGCGTCTCTCGGGACGCTGTGGCCGACCACGCGGCCCTCGCCCTCGGGCGTGGTGACGCGGGTGCCGATCGCCGGGGCGGATTCGGCGAACTTGGCGTACAGGGGATGTTCGTACTTGAGGCAGCACATCAGCCGACCGCACGCGCCGGAGATCCGCAGCGGGTTGAGCGGGAGATCCTGGTCCTTGGCCATCCGAATGGTGACCGGCTCGAAGTCGTTAAGGAAGGTGGCGCAGCACAGATCCCGCCCGCAGGAGCCGATGCCGCCCTGCACCCGCGCGGAGTCGCGGGCCGAGAGCTGGCGCAACTCCACCCGGCAGTGCAGGGTCGCACCGAGATCACGAACCAGGGAGCGGAAGTCCACCCGGTGTGGGGCGGTGAAGTAGATGGTGCTGCGCTCACCGCCACTCTCGCCGTTGCCGAGCACGTGGTCGACCGCCACCACCTTCATCGGCAAACCGTGCTCGCGGATCAGCCGCTTGGCGGCGACCTTCGCCTCGGCCTTGCGCCGCCGCAGTTCCTCGTCGCGGCGCAGGTCCTCCTCCTGCGCGAGCCCGGCCAGCCGGGGGAAGCCCGCCGTCTCCTCGGTGACCCACTGTGCCGCCCACACGCACTCCGCCACCTCGGGGCCGTCGTCGGTGGGCACCAGCACCTTGTCGCCCACCTGCGGCCGCAGCTCACCGGGGTCGAGATAGTAGAGGCGCCCGTACCGCTGGAAGCTGACCGCGCAGAGCATGCCCATCCCCTCACCCTACGTCGCGCGGGCGGGAACGTGCCGGGTCGATCGGCGGCGCGTTCCACCAGACCGCAAGCCGCCGTCACGCCGTGCAGCCATCCACGATTGTCGACTCGACCGATCCCCATCCCGACCACCGGTACGACGATGCCGCCCGGACGGCTGAAACCTGCGTCACGGGCGCGACAAGCCCGGGCCGAACGCGTTGAGTGGAGAGCAGACCTGCGGGGGGTGCAGGGAAGGTCACGGCGCCGCTGACGGGCCACCCGCAAGGGTGCCCGCGAGCGGCGCCGTGCGCCCTGTGGACGCGCGGGTGCAGGCACCGGAGACAGTGTCGGCGGGCGTCACCAGCCGACCCGGGTCGTCCAGCCACCTGCCGGGCCACCACCGGTGTCCGGGCGGAACCGCCCGCCCCCCGGTCGCCACGGGGACTCGGCCAGGCTCGGTGACCACTGCCGCAACAGGGTCTCCGCGCCGTCGTACGCGACGCAGAGCACCGCCAGCACCCGGGCGCCGATCTCGGCGGCGGCAACCCCGCCCGACCCGGAGGCCCCGGCCTCCGCCGTCGTCCGGCGCACCGAGGTGGCGGCGACGACGGCTACCGCCTCGGCCGAGCCGATCGCCTCGGCCAGTGCCCGGGCGACGGCGAGCCGGCTGCCTTCCACCCAGTCGGCGAGGGCGTCGGCGTAGCCGGCGGTGGCTTCCAGCCGCCCGACCAGGCTCTCGGGGCCCTCGTCAAGATGCCGCAGGAGCGTCGCGCGGGACTGGCCGTACGCCATGGCGGCCGAACCGGACCAGAGCAACGGGTCGGTCAGCGCGGCGCAGGCGTGGTCGTAGCCGTGCACGTGCCGGCGCACGGCGTGCCCGGCGGTGGCCAGTGGCCCCGGGCGCAGGTCGAGAAAGCCACGCAGCGCGTCACCGGGCAGCACCTGCATCCGGCGCAGCAGCGGCCAGACCCGGTGCCCCTCGGGAGCACCGGCGGCGAGCAGCGTGTCGACCCGCCCCAGCAGGTCGAGGCCGGGCTCGGCGAGCCGGTCGAGGAAATCCATCACGCCTCACCGGCGAGCCGGCGGGAGACGGCGGAGTCGGTGTCGGAGTAGCGGTCGGCAGCCTTGCGCAGCGCGGCGGCCACGGAAGCCACCTGGGTGGCTGCGGTGTGCGCCTCCCGGGCCCGATCGCCGGTGGCGGCCACCCACTGCCGGTGCAGGGCCCGACCGACCTCGCCCGGCCGGCCCGGCGCGTCGGCACCGAACGCCACCTGCGCCGGGTCGCCGGCGGTGACCGATCGGGAGAGGGCGGTCAGCGTGGCGCTCGCCTCGTCGAGGCGGCCAGCGAGGATGCGAAGGCTGTCCATCTCAGGCCCCCGTCAGCGGTCGGTACGCGGTGAAGGTCTCGTTGTGCAGTTTTTCCCTCGCCCACTCCGCGGCGTCGGCGGCGGCGGTGACCGCAGCCCGCACCGAGTCGGCAACGTCACGCGGTGCCCGGGCGTGCAGCGAACCGAGGAACCGCACATCGGTGATCCGGCCGCCGGCGGTGACCACCACCTCGACCAGGCCGTCCGGTGAGCGGACGGTGACCTCGACCGTCGCCACGGCTTGGTCGAACTCGGCCTGGAGAGACTCGATACGGCGGTAGCGCCGGACCGCCTCCTCGATCCACGCCTCGTCGATCTCACCCCGCGGCATCGCCGGACTCCTCCCGGTTTCATCACTGTGCGTGCCGCTACCGTCACCACGGCACACCGGACCGTACCGCACGCGAATTGCGCCTGTCGATGGCTGTGGGCAACGGTCCGGCTACAGGGCTGCCAGGGACGTCGAGCGGCGGCGGTCAGCCCTTCCAGAGGGCGAGCATCATCGCCTCGACGGCGATCCGGGGCTTGACGTTGGCCTCGATCGCGGCGCGACAGGTGAGCACCGCCTCCAGGCGCCGCAGCGACCCCTCCGCCCGCCAGCTACGGGCACCCGCCTCGGCCAGCTCGGCGGTGTCGGAGTGCACCGGTGACACCGGCGCACCAAGCGCCATGGTCAATGCGTCCCGGTAGAAGGCGGCGAGGTCCACCAGGGCCCGATCCAGCGCGTCCCGCTGGGCCCGGGTCGCCCGCGACTTCTGGCGTCGTTCCAGATCCTTCAGTTGCCCGGCGGATCCCCGGGCGGCGCCGGCCGCACCCCGACCAGTGCCGCCAGCACCGAGCGCCGTCTCCAGCGCCGCGCGCTCTGCGGCATCGACCTCCACGACCGACGCCTCGGCCTCCGCCTCGGCGGCTTCGATCAGCGCGGACGCCGCGTCGAAGGCGGCACCCACCCCGGTGAGCCGACGCGGCACCGCGAGCACCGCCTCCCGCCGGACACGAGCCTGCGGATCACGCGCCAGCCGGCGGGCCCGTCCCACATGGCCCTGCGTGGCGGCGGCCGTCCAGCGGGCCACGTCGGGGTCGATCCCGTCCCGGCGGACGAGCACCTCGGCCACCGCCTCGGCCGCCGGCTGCCGAAGCGGTACCACCCGGCACCGCGACCGGATGGTCACCGAGATGTCGTCGGGGTGGGTGGACGGCGCGCAGAGCAGGAAGACCGTACGCGGCGGAGGCTCCTCCACCGCCTTCAGCAGCGCGTTGCCGGCCGCCTCGGTCAACCGGTCGGCATCCTCGATGATGACGACCTGCCAACGCCCACCGGACGGCGTACTGGCCGCGCGGAGCACCAGCGCCCGCATCTCGTTCACCCCGATGGAGAGCCCTTCGGGAACCACCAGCCGGACATCGGCGTGGGTGCCGGCGAGGGTGGTGTGGCAGCCGGGACACTCGCCGCAGCCGGTGCCGTGTACGCACTGCAGTGCGGCCGCGAAGGCTCGCGCCGCGACCGACCGACCGGAGCCGGGCGGGCCGGTGAAGATCCAGGCGTGGGTCATCCCCCCGCCCGGGTCAGCGCCGGCGGCCACCTCGGACTCGTCCGTGGCGCGCAGCACGGCGGCGGCAGCCGCAGCGGCCCGGCGCAGCGTCTGCACCGCCTCGTCCTGCCCGACCAGGTCGGCGAAGGCGTCCGGCATCAGGTCCGCTCCGTCGTCACCAGCTCCGACGGGGATAACTCGGGCTGCACCGAGGTGTCCGGACCGTGCGCCGGGCCCGGGTGTTCGACCCCGTCGGCGCTGCCGAGCAGTTCCTCCACCCGGCGGGCGACCCGCTCGGCGATCTCCTCGGCCGGGCGGGCACCGTCGAGCACCAGGTAACGCTTCGGGTCGGCGGCAGCGAGATCGAGGAAGGCGTAACGGACCCGGTCATGGAAGGTGATCGACTCGGCCTCCAGCCGGTCGGCGCTCTCCGGGCGCGCGGCGACCCGGGACAGCCCGGTACGCGGATCGACGTCGAGCAGCACCACCAGATCGGGCTTGAGCCCGCCGGTGGCCCAGGAGGAAAGCCAGGACACCTCGTCGACCGGCAGCGTCCGGCCGGCGCCCTGGTAGGCCAGGGACGAGTCGACGTACCGGTCGCTGATCACCACGGCGCCCCGGGTCAGCGCGGGCCGGACCACGGTGGCCACATGATGCGCCCGGTCGGCGGCGTAGAGCAGCGCCTCGGCGCGCGGGGAGGGTGCCTCGTCGGGCGCGGTGTCCAGCACCAGTGATCTGATCCGGGCACCGACGCCGGTGGCGCCCGGTTCCCGGGTGACCACCACGTCCCGTTCCCTGCCGCGGAGCAGCTCGGCCAGTTTGCCGAGCTGGGTCGACTTGCCGGCGCCCTCGCCACCCTCGAAGACCACGAAGAGTCCGGCCGAGACGAACGGCTCGGCCGGCATCAGCGGACGGCCCCGGATCGACCCCCACAGGTCGGCCAGGACCGGCACGCCCTTCTTGTCGTCCATCTGGCCGAAGGCGCTGATCCCGGCGAAGATTCCAGCCGCACCGGCGACGAGCAGCAGCAGGCGGGTGGAGGAGACGGAGATGCCGAGGTCGGCGATGGTCAGCGTGCGGGAGCCACCGACACCGGCCAGCAGGCTCCCGAGCGCGATCGCCAGGATCAGCACGAGCCGGGTGCCGATCTGCACCACGGCGAAGACCCGGCCGCGTACCTCGTCGGCGACCTCGCCGCCGAGCAGGGTGGTGCCGGAGAGAAAGGCCATCCCGGCGCCGGCCCCGACGAAGACCGCACCGACAAGCGCCATGGACAGGTGGATGGCGAAGGCCAGGGTCATCACCGAGGCGCTGGCCAGCACGATGCTCATGCCGAACCAGCGACGCCGAGACATCTCCCGCACGATCATCGGCCCGAGCCCGATGCCGAGGGCCAGGCCGATGAAGATCGCGCCGAACAGCAGGTAGAACGCCGCATCACCAGCGCCGAGCGAGTCGGCGAAGAACCGGGCGGTGCCGATGACGATGCCGCCCCCGGCGAAGGCGCCGAGGATGCCGAGGACCAGTCCGCGCACCAGCGGGGTCTGCCCGATGTACTTCCAGCCCTCGGTGAACTGGCGCATCATGCTCTGCTCGGTGCGCTCCCGTTCGTCGGTCTGACCCTGGCTGATCTCCTTGATACCGAAGGCCACCACGACAGCGGTGGCGAGCCGGGAGAACGCGTTGAACCAGAGCGCGAGTTGGGCCGGCTGGGCCCAGTCCGGCATCTCGCCGCCGGTGGCACCCCGGATGATGCCGTCGAGCGACGAGAGCACGATCGCGGCGAAGACCGGGGTCAGGCCGTACGTGGTGATCAGGGTCAGCTGGTTGGCAGTCTCCAGGCGGGCCCGCGGGATGAGGTTCGGTACCGCGGCCTCCTTGGCCGGGATCCAGAGCAGGGTGACCGTCTCGATCAGGAAGGTGGCGATCGCCGCCCAACTGACCACCCGCGCGCCGCTGGCACCGGTCAGCGCGTAGAGCGGGATGGAGGCGAAGAGCACGAACCGCAGCAGGTCGCAAATGACCATCGTCCAGCGCCGGTCGAACCGGTCGGCGAGCACTCCGGCGACCGGGCCGAGCAGCAGGGCGGGTAACAGCCGAATGGCGATCACGCCACCGAAGGCCGCACCCTTGGCGGTGCTCCCCTCCACCTGGGCGGCGGCGAAAACGCTTGTGGCGAGCAGGCCGAGCCAGTCACCGAAGGAGGCGGCGCCGAGCACGATCCAGAGCCGCCGGAAGGGCCGGATGCGCAGCACCGAACGGATCGCACCGTACCCGGTCAGGTCGGGTTGGCCGCCGGAGCCGCCTGGCGGGCTCTGCGTCCCCGCCTTGCCGGGCTGGTTCGCGGCACCGCCGGACTGGCCGGTCGCGCCGCGTCCGGTCTCGTCTCGTCCGGCCGCGCCGGTGGGCTGTCCGGCTGCGCCGGTGGGTTGGTCCGCGGACGGCGACACGCCGGACGACTCGCCGTTGAACTCGCTTTCGATGGCCGTACCTCCACGTGCCGGCCCATCGCTGGGCACCCCCGGTGGAACACTCTAAACCCGGTAAGGACGTCCTTCCGTCCTGCACCGCCTGCTCGCCGAGCCTAGGCCGCTGTGGCCAGCCCGACCCAGGCAACGCGGACGCGAGGGTATTTCGCATTCACCGTTTCACAGTTAGCGTGCACACGTGGCCACCGACAGCGAGAATTTGCGCCACCGGCTGGACCGGGCGACCGCGCACCTCGACCCGCCGTACGCGGTGGTCGACCTCGGCGCCTTCGACGCCAACGCCGCCGCGCTCGTCGATCTGGCCGGCGGCAAGCCGTTGCGGGTCGCCAGCAAATCGGTACGCAGTCGCGAGTTGATCGCCCGCACGCTGGCCCGGCCGGGCTGGCACGCGGTGATGGCGTTCACCCTGCCCGAGGCGATCTGGCTGGTCCGCAGCGGGATCAGCGCCGACGTGCTGGTGGCGTACCCCACCGTCGACCGAGGCGCACTTGCCGAACTCGGCGCCGACCCGGCGCTCGCCGACGCGATCACCCTGATGGTCGACGACCCGGATCAACTGGACTTTTACGAGACGGTGTCGCCTTCCGGACACCGATCCGAGCTACGCATCTGCCTGGACCTGGACGCCTCATGGCGACTGTTGGGCGGGCGGTTGCACGTCGGCGTCCGCCGGTCACCTGTACACAGCGCCCGGGCGGCCGGCCGGTTGGCCGCCACCGTCGCCCGACGGCCCGGCTTCCGCCTGGTCGGGCTGATGTCGTACGAGGCGCAGATCGCCGGCCTGGGCGACGCACCGCCCGGGCGGACGGCGCTCGGCACCGCGATCCGGTTGGCCCAGCGCGGTTCGTACCGCGAGCTGCTGGTCCGCCGGAGCGCGGCGGTGGCCGCCGTACGCGAGCACGCCGACCTGGAATTCGTCAACGGCGGCGGCACCGGCAGCGTGGCCGCGACCCGCGCCGATCCCGCGGTGACCGAGATCACCGCGGGATCAGGCCTGTACGGGCCGACGCTGTTCGACGCCTACCGCGCCTGGCGTCCCACCCCGGCGGCCTTCTTCGCCTGCGGGGTGGTCCGGCGCCCGACGCCCGAACTGGCCACCGTGCTGGGTGGTGGCTGGATCGCCTCCGGCTCGGCCGACCGCAGCCGGCTGCCCCGACCATGGCTGCCCGCCGGGCTCAGTCTGCTCGGCGCCGAAGGTGCCGGCGAGGTCCAGACCCCGTTGACCGGCGCAACCGCCGCCCAGCTGCGCATCGGCGACCGGGTCTGGTTCCGGCACGCGAAGTCGGGCGAACTGTGTGAACGAGTGAACGAGCTGCACCTGGTGGACGGCGACCAGGTGGTGGCCACCGTGCCGACCTACCGGGGCGAGGGTCGGGCCTTCCTCTGACCGCCTGGTTGTCGGCTGCCTCGACTGCCCGGCTTGGGCCGTCGGTGTCAGGCGGGTTGGGCCGCTGGCTGCGCGGGTTCTGCGTCGGCGACGATCTGGTCGTCGGCCGGCTTCGCCGGCTGCACCACCGGCCGACGGCCGGCGTCACCCCGAGCGTTGACCTGCCGGTGCAGGTACTCCCGGATCAGCGCCTTCGCCTCGGTAAGCACCCGGTCGTCGCCGTCCGGCTTGCGCCGGAACGCCAGCTTGATCAGGGCGTCGGCCGCCTCCACCGCGATCTCCAGATGGAAATGCAGGTCCGGCACGTCGGCCAGCCCGAACCGCTCGGTGAGCACCCGGGCCAACTGGTCGGCGATCACCCCGTTGTTGTCCCGCTGCTCATCGAGCAGATGCAGGTCGACCACGTCGCCGAAGTGCAGGGTACGGAACCCGGGAACGGTGCGGTGCATCGTGATGTATTCATCGATCCCCGCGTCGACCCCGTCCCACCAGTGGGTCAGGTCGTCCGAGGCGAAGCGTTCATCGAGCCGCTGGAGGTAGGACTCCATCGTGCGCAGCGTCAGCGCCTGCACGATCGCCCGCTTGTCCGGAAAGAACTGGTAGACCGACCCGATCGCCACCTCGGCCCGCTCGGCGAGCAGGGTGGTGGTCAGCCCCTCGTACCCCACCTCGTCGACGAGTTCGGCGCAGGCGTCCAGCATCCGCTGGACCCGCGCGACACTACGACCCTGCACTGGTACTCGACGCAGTGGCCCGGTCGTGGCGGCTGAAGTGGACACTCGCCACCCCCTCTCGACGGATGAACATATCTGCACGTCACGAGTCCGTGACTACCGGTACAACGAGCGGACCTCGATTGCGGTGTTTACCAGGGACAACGTTCCTGATATGAATTCGGTTCATATTCACCTTGAGGAGCGGGCCCATGGTCGAAAGCACCGCCGCCGAGACCGCCGCCTGGTCGAACTGGGCGGGCAACCAACGCGGCACGGCCACCGCCGTACTACGGCCGTCCTCGGTCGACGAGGCCGCCGAACAGGTCCGACGTGCCACCGAAGCCGGTGAGCGGATCCGCCCGGTCGGCAGCGGCCACTCCTTCACCCCCGTCGCGGTCAGCGACGGGCAGCGGATGGACCTGACCCGACTCGCCATCGACGTACGTGTGGACATCGATCGACGCCTCGTCACCGTACCGGCCGCGATGACCCTACGGGAGGTGAACGCGCTACTTGCCGGTCACCGACTGGCCCTGCCCAACCTCGGTGACATCGACGCGCAGACCGTGGCCGGGGCCATCTCCACCGGCACCCACGGCACGGGTGCGGCCTACGGCGGGCTGGCCACCTTCGTCGAGGCGCTGACCCTGGTCACCGGTGCCGGAGAGGTGCTGCACTGTTCCGCCGAGCAGCATCCGGAGGTGTTCGACGCCGCCCGAGTCTCGCTCGGCGCGCTCGGCGTACTGGTCGAGGTGACGCTGCGCTGTGTGGACGCCTTCGTCCTGTTGGCACACGAACGTCCGGCGTCGCTGGACGCAGTGCTGGCGCAGGTGCCCGACCTGGTCGACGCGCACGATCACCTGGAGTTCTTCTGGTTCCCCTACACCGACCGGGTACAGCTCAAGACCAACGACCGGGTGCCCGTCAACGACCGCCCGCTGTCCCGCTGGCGCGGTTGGCTGGACGACGACTTCCTGGCCAACACCGTCTTCGCCGGGGCCTGCCGGCTCGGCCGCGCCGTGCCGGGCCTGGCACCGGGAATCAGCGCGATCTCCGCGCGGGCGCTCAGCGAGCGCCGCTACACCGGTCGCTCCGACGCCGTCTTCTGCAGCCCACGCCGGGTCCGCTTCCTGGAGATGGAGTACGCGCTACCGCGGGAGGCGCTGGTCGAGGCGCTGGAGGCGGTGCGTCGCATCATCGACGGGTTGCCGTTCAAGGTGCTCTTCCCGGTCGAGGTCCGGTTCAGCGCCGGTGACGGGATCTGGTTGTCACACGCCTACGGCCGTGATTCGGCGTACCTCGCCCTGCACCAGTACGTCGGCATGCCGTACGAGCCGTACTTCCGGGCCTTCGAGGAGGTGGCGACCGGGCTGGGTGGCCGGCCGCACTGGGGCAAACTGCACTGGCGCGACGCCGCCTCGCTGGCTGCCGCCTACCCCCGCTGGCCCGACTTCCAGCGCATCCGCGCCCACCTCGACCCCCACCACACCCTCACCACCCCTTACCTGACCACCCTCCTCGGCTGAACCCACCGCGAATCTTGGTCCGAATCCGCCCCTCAGGGGGCGCTGTCGTACCAAGATCTGCATGGTCACGGGCACCAACCCGCGGTCAGCAGGGCGGTGCGGAGCTGGGTGATGACCTGGGTGGGTGCGTGGCGGATCGCCCACGCCGGGAAGCGGAGCACCCGGTCACCGCGCTGCCAAAGGTCGTTCTGTCGTCGCATGTCCGCCCAGGCGGTAGCCGGGTCCAGGTGCTGACCGCCGTCGATCTCCACGAGCACCCGCCACTCCTCGAAGAACGCGTCCAGGTAGCGGCGCCGGCCGGCAGCATCCCGCCGAACCACCTGCCGAGTCGGCTCGGGCAGCCCGGCGCGACGAACGAGGGCGAGGAAATCCAACTCCGGCAGGGAATGGGCACCGCCAGCCGCATCGACGGCGGTCCGTCGAATCAGGGCGCGCCGCCGGGCGCGAGGCAGCCGATCGAGTACCCGCTGCACATCGTCGCCGCCAACAAGGCGCTGCTGAAAGCTGGCCGCGATTATGGCACACGCGTCCTGGTCGCTGGCCGCCCATTGCGCCGCGTCCACCATCGAACGGGCGGGCATCGTCCGACGCGGCAGCCCGACATCGAGGATGTCCTCGGCGGCCAGAATGGTGGTGCGGTGGACCCGGATGCTGGGCGGTAAGGATCGCGGCCGGTGCTCCGCGGGTATCAGCAGGTGCACGATTCCGTCGCCGTGTCTGCGCAGGCCCCACGCCCGCGCGGCGCTCAGCCCGCCAAGCACCGCCGCCGGGCCTACCGACAGGACGGCGATCCACGGCAGTTGCCCAGGTGTCAGCGGCCCGTTGTGTGTCACGTAAACGGCCCAGTGCACCTGCCGCCAACGACCGGAGGTCACCCGATGCCGGATGGCCTTGAGCGACAGGTGCAGCCGGGCCTGATCGAGGCTGAGCACCTGCTCCTGATGGAACAGCAACCACGTCAGCTCGTCCGCGTCGTCCCTCGGCAGGGCCAGTACCCGATCTCGGGACGTAGGCCCTGGCCTACGCTCCCAAGCGCGTGGCCATCCCGTCCCCGGCTTCCGACACTCCACGCCCCCACCCTGCCGCGCCCCCGTCTCCCCGGCCCCTGTGGACAGCGGAGAGATCTTGGTCCGCCAGCGCCCCTCCAGGGGCAGTTTCGGACCAAGATCGGCGCGGTCAGTCGGTGGTGCGGGCTTTCGCCGGGGTGGATTTGGCGGCGGGGGTCTTCTTCGCGGTCGCCTTGGTGGCCTTGGTGGCGGTGGTCTTCGCGGCCTTGGTGGCGGTGGACTTGGTCGCCTTCTTGGCTGTCGCCTTCTTGGCCGGGGCCTTCTTCGCGGCGGCCTTCTTCTTCGGCGCCGGACCCTTCGCCCGCTTCTCGGCGAGCATCTCGGAGGCCTCCTCGATGCTCAACGCCTCGGGCGTCTGGCCGCGCCGCAGCGAGGCGTTGGTCTCCCCGTCGGTGACGTACGGGCCGAACCGGCCGTCCTTGATGACCAGGGGCTTCTCGGTCAGCGGGTCGACGCCCATCTCCCGCAGCGGCGGGGCGGCGGCCCGACGTTGGCGGGTCTTCGGTGCGGCCAGCAACGCCAGGGCCTCGTCAAGCGTGACGGTGAACATCTTGTCTTCCGAGTCCAGTGAACGGAACTCGTCACCACGCTTGACGTACGGGCCGTAGCGGCCGTTGTTGGCGAACACCTCCGCGCCGTCCGGGCCGACCCCGATCAGGCGGGGCAGGCTGAGCAGCTTGAGCGCCTGGTCGAGGGTGAGCGAATCCGGCGACTGCGAGCGCAGCAGCGACGACTTGCGCTCGCCACTTGCCACGTACGGGCCGAACCGGCCGGACTTGAGCAGGATCGGCTCGCCGGTCGCCGGGTCGTCGCCCAGCTTGCGTTCGCCTCCGCCGCCAAGGAACAGCTCGTGCACCTTCTCCGGGGTCAGCTCGTCCGGCGCCAGCCCCTCGGGAATCGGCGCCCGGTCGCCCGGGCTGGTGCCCTCCTCGCCCTCCGCAGCGGGTGCCTGCTCCTCGCCGGGCACCGAGCGTTGCAGGTACGGCCCGTACCGGCCGACCCGCACCACCACCTCACGCCCGTCCTCGTCGGTGAACAGCGGGATCGAGTTGACACTGCGCGCGTCGATCTCGCTGAGGTTCTCGGTGACCAACTTCTTCAGCCCGCCCGCGTGCGCGATGGCCTGGTCGCCGGTGCCGTTGCTGCTGCCGAAGTAGAAGGCGGTGAGGAAGTCGACGGCGGCGTGGTCGCCACCGGCGATCTCGTCCAGCTCGTTCTCCATGCTGGCGGTGAAGTCGTAGTCGATCAGGCGCGGGTAGTGCCGCTCCATCAGCCCGATCACCGCGAAGGCCAGGAACGACGGGATCATCGCCTGGCCACGCTTGACGACGTACCCCCGGTCCTGGATCGTCTGCATGATCGACGCGTACGTCGACGGGCGGCCGATGCCCAGCTCCTCCAGGGCCTTCACCAGCGACGCCTCCGTGTAGCGAGACGGCGGCTGGGTGTGGTGGCCCTGCGCGGCCAGTTCGTCGGCGGTCAGCGGCTGGTCCTTGACCAGGTTGGGCAGCCGGCGCTCGGCGTCCTCGGCCTCAGCGTTCTCGTCGTCGCTGGACTCGACGTACGCCCGCAGGAAGCCCGGGTCGGTGATGGTCTTGCCGGTGGCGCCGAAGTCGGCCTCCTCGCCGCCGGAGGTGGTCGCCCGGATCCGCACCGAGACGCTGGAGCCCACCGCGTCGGTCATCTGCGAGGCGATGGTGCGCCGCCAGATCAGCTCGTAGAGCTTGAACTCCTCGGCCGACAACTCCTTGGCCACGTCACCCGGGGTGCGGAAGTTGTCCCCCGCCGGGCGGATCGCCTCGTGGGCCTCCTGGGCGTTCTTCACCTTGCCGGTGTAGCGGCGCGGCTCCGGCGGCACGCTGCGCTCGCCGTACAGCTCGACGATCTGCCGGCGGGCCGCGGCGATGGCGGTGTCCGACAGGTTCACCGAGTCGGTACGCATGTAGGTGATGTAGCCGTTCTCGTAGAGCCGCTGCGCGGTGCGCATCGTCTGCTGCGACGAGAACCGCAACTTCCGGGCAGCCTCCTGCTGGAGGGTGGAGGTGATGAAGGGGGCGTACGGACGGCGCCGGTACGGCTTCTCCTCGACCCGGGTGACGGCGAACGGCCGGCCCTCCAGGCGGGCGGCGAGCCCCCGGGCACCACCCTCGTCGAGGTGGACCACGCCGGCACCGGGCCGGACCCGGCCGGTGGTCGGCTCGAAGTCCTTGCCGGTGGCGATCCGGTCGCCGTTCAGCGCGACCAGGGTGGCGTTGAAGCTGCGCGGCCCCTCGCCCGGGTTGGTCACGGCGAGGGTGGCCAGGATGTCCCAGTACTCGGCGGTGCGGAAGGCCATCCGCTGCCGTTCCCGCTCGACCACGATCCGGGTGGCCACGGACTGCACCCGGCCCGCCGAGAGCTTCGGCATGACCTTCTTCCACAGCACCGGGGAGACCTCGTAGCCGTAGAGCCGGTCGAGGATGCGCCGGGCCTCCTGGGCGTCGACCAGATCCCGGTCGATCTCCCGGGGGTTGGCCACCGCCGCCTGGATCGCCGGCTTGGTGATCTCGTGGAAGACCATCCGCCGCACCGGCACCTTGGGCTTGAGCGTCTCCACCAGGTGCCAGGCGATCGCCTCGCCCTCGCGGTCCTCATCCGTGGCCAGGAAGATCTCGTCGACCTCCTTGGCCAGCTTGACCAGCTTGCTGATCTGCTGCTTACGGTCGGCGGAGACGACGTAGAGGGCGTGGAAGCCGTTGTCGACGTCGACGCCGAGCCGCGCCCACGCTTCGCCCTTGTACTTCGCCGGCACGTCGGCGGCGTTGCGGGGCAGGTCACGGACGTGCCCGAAGCTGGCCTCCACGACGTACCCCGGGCCCAGGTAGCCCGAGATCGTCTTGGCCTTCGCCGGAGACTCGACGATGACCAGACGGGTGGTTCCAGCGTTGCTCGGCACGTCTGTTTCGACCTCATTCCCACTCAATGGCCGCGCCTGGCCGGATTGGGGCGCACTCGGCCCACCGGTACCCGGCGGTCCGGATGTCCAACGTAACGCGCCGTCCGTGTTTCGGGTTTCGGGGGCGAGGATCCGCCCCGGACGATCTGTGGTCACGCCAGACGGCGTCACCGTACACCCTGGGTAGGGTGTCGAGCGGGCCGCTGTGACCATGGCAGCCCCTCGGTGGAGGTCAAACCCGGCCGATTCTCCCTGTGTTCCCCGACACCCGGCTGTCTCCGATCGGACAGCCGCGCCGACCGTCAGGCCCGGGTCGGCCAGGCCGACGGCGGGCTCGCGGGCGGGCGCTCACCGACCAGCTCGGCCAGCCGCTGCGTCCGGCGGCGGCCCGCGATCCGGTACGCGGGCCCACCCGGGCCCGCCTCGATCAGCTCACCGGTCAGCCCGGCCGTGGCCAGGGCGGCACCCACCACTGCCCACCGCCGTGGGTCACTACCGCCGAGGCGGAGCAGGAAATCGGGCGGATCGGCCACTCCGGCCGCGGCGAGCCAGAGGCGCAGCCGCCGGCCGTCGAGCTGGAACCCGGGCGGCGGATGCTGTGTCGGACCGCGCAGCCAGGCCGCCGCGAGCGGCACGATCGTCCGGGTGTACGCGGTCCGCACCGCGTAGCGCTGGTCCTCGGTGGGTGCCCAGCTACTCCGGACGCCCCGCTGGGCCAGCTCAGCGATGAGCACGTGCACCCGCCATGCGGCCTCCACCACCACCGACAACCGGGCCGTGCCGCCCATCCGGTGCACCTCGCCCGGGCCGGCGAGCAGCCCGGCGAGGTCGGCCACCGAGGGTTCACCGGTCTCCGCGCCGAAGAAGACCAGTTGCCGGTCGGTGCCGGTGGCCTCGGCCGGCACGGTTGTCGGGCGGTCCGGAGAGTCCTCGTCGGCCGGCGGGTCGACGGGCATGGGCCGGCGGCCGGTCGGCCGACGACGGCGCGACGACGGTGGCGTCTCGACGGGCGGTGGGAAGGACACCGGCAGCGGTTGCGCCGCCGGTGTCTCGCCGGAACCGCTCAACGACATTCGGGTACCTCGTCGAAGGCGCGCTTCAGCTCCTCGGAGTGGAGTCGGCTGGTGTCCAGCGCGCTGGCGTCGTACTCCTGCTGGAGGGTTTCCACGGCGGCCTGGACACCGTCGTAGAAGGTGCCGGCCTCGCCGGTGCCGAGGCCGTCGATGGTGCTCCGGGCCCGACCGTAGGCGTCCCGCATCGACGCGAGTGAGGCGCGGAAGCCGGCGGAGACCTCCTCACCGTGCTCGACCTCGGGCACTCCGGCCTGCTCCACCTTGCGTCGGGCGGTCTCGCTGGCCTGCTCGGCACCGCCGAAGAGCCGAACCAGGTTCTCCTTGGCCTGCGCCGGGGTGGTCTGCGCGGTCATCTGCTGATCGGTGCTGTTGGTCAACTTGCTGATCTCGGCCCGCCAGGGGGTGAGCGCCGAACAGACCGAGGCGGCCCAGGCCCGCGGACTGGGGCCGCTGGAGCCGCAGGCGACCAACATCATCAGCGTGGCCAGGACAACCGTGAACTTTCCGGCGGCTGCCGCCCGGCACGTACGCATGCGTTGCAGCGTACGGCTTCTCTTCCCGGTCGGCACCGGTCATCGGTACCGGGTCCGGAGCGGCGACCGGTCCCCGGCCGGCAGACGTTGCCAACCGGGGACCGGTGTGTCCTACCCGTCAGGCCTTGATCGACTCCGGACGGGGGTCGGCAGTGCCGGTACCGCTGTCGGTGTCGTCATCCATGGCGATGCCCTTGCGCTTGCTGAACACCACCGACGCGACGATGATCGCCGTCGCCACCGCGGCGATGGTGATCCGCAGGCCCACGTTGCGGTCGTCGCCCACGCTCCAGGCCACCACGGCCGGCGCGATCAGCAGCGCGACCAGGTTCATCACCTTGAGCAGCGGGTTGATCGCCGGGCCGGCGGTGTCCTTGAACGGGTCACCGACGGTGTCGCCGATGACCGTCGCGGCGTGCGCCTCGGAACCCTTGCCGCCGTACGCGCCGTCCTCGACCATCTTCTTGCTGTTGTCCCAGGCACCACCGGAGTTGGCCAGGAAGACAGCCATCAGCGTGCCGGCCCCGATCGCACCGGCCAGGTACGACGCCAGCGCGCCGGGCCCGAGGCCGAAGCCGACAGCGATCGGCGCCAGGATGGCCAGCAGGCCGGGGGTCATCAGCTCGCGCTGCGCGTCCCGGGTGCAGATGTCGACAACCTTGCCGTACTCCGGACGCTGGGTGCGGTCCATGATGCCCGGCAGCTCACGGAACTGCCGGCGGACCTCCATCACCACGGCACCCGCCGAACGGGAGACCGCGTTGATGGCCAGACCGGAGAAGAGGAACACCACAGCCGCACCGATGATCAGGCCGACCAGGTTCTGCGGGTTCGACACGTTCAACGCGTTGAGGATCATGTCGTTGACGTCGCCCACACCCGCGTCGGCGTACGCGGTGCGCAGCGTGTCGGTGTAGGAGCCGAACAGCGCCGTCGCGGCCAGCACCGCGGTGGCGATCGCGATGCCCTTGGTGATCGCCTTTGTGGTGTTGCCGACGGCGTCCAGCTCGGTGAGCGTACGGGCGCCGTGCTCGTCGATGTCGCCGGACATCTCGGCCACGCCCTGGGCGTTGTCGGAGATCGGGCCGAAGGTGTCCATCGCGACGATCACGCCGACGGTGGTGAGCAAACCGGTACCGGCCAGCGCCACGGCGAACAACGAGAGCGTGATGGAGCCGCCGCCCAGCAGGAAGGCGCCGTAGACACCGGCGGCGATGAGCAGCGCCGAGTAGACCGCCGACTCCAGGCCGACACTGATGCCGGCGAGGATGACGGTTGCCGCGCCGGTCTGCGAACTCTTGCCGATGTCCTGCACCGGGCGCCTGTTGGTCTCGGTGAAGTAGCCGGTGAGCGCCTGGATGGCGGCGGCCAGCACGATGCCGATGACGACCGCGCCGATGACCACACCGCGCGGACCGAAGAGCGGATCTCCGCCGTTGACGTTGAGCGTCTCCCGCCAGTCGTCACCGAGCTGCGCCGCCCAGGTGGGCTGGAGGTAGGCGAACGTTGCCACCGCGACCAGCACCGCCGAGATCAGCGCGGAGAGGTAGAAGGCGCGGTTGATCGCGGTCAGGGCATTGCGGTCGGAGGCGCGCAGCCGGGTGATGAAGACGCCGATGATGGCGACGAGCACACCGATGGTGGAGATGATCAGCGGCAGCACCAGGCCGTCGGTGCCGAATGCGGCCCGGCCCAGGATCAGCGCGGCGACCAGGGTGACCGCGTACGACTCGAAGAGGTCGGCAGCCATGCCGGCGCAGTCGCCGACGTTGTCGCCCACATTGTCGGCGATGGTGGCGGCGTTGCGCGGGTCGTCCTCCGGGATGCCCTGCTCCACCTTGCCGACCAGGTCGGCGCCCACGTCGGCGGCCTTCGTGAAGATGCCACCACCGACCCGCATGAACATGGCCAGCAGCGCGGCGCCGAAGCCGAAGCCCTCAAGCACCGTCGGCGCGTCACCCCTGAAGATCAGTACGACAAGCGCGGCGCCGAAGAGGCCGAGGCCGACCGTGAGGAAGCCGACCACGCCACCGGTCCGGAAGGCGATCTTCATGGCCGACTCGCGGCCACCTTCACGCTCCCGGGCGGCGGCCGCCACCCGCAGGTTGGCCCGGGTCGCCAGCCACATGCCCGCGCCACCGATGAAGGCGCTGAACACGGCGCCGACCACGAAGAAGAGCGAGCGACCGATCTTCACCGCGATCTCGCTGCCGTCGGTGTCGTGCACCGGCAGCAGGAACAGCAGCACCACGGCGATCACCACGAAGATCGCCAGGGTCCGGAACTGCCGGAGCAGGTAGGCCGAGGCGCCCTCCTGCACGGCCCCGGAGATCTCCTGCATGTTTGTGGTGCCCCTGCCGGCGGCCAGCACCGTCTTCGTCAACGCGGCGGCGAAGGCGAGCGCGACCAGCGCGATCACCGCGGCGATGACGACGTACGTGACATTGGCTCCGGTGAGGGAGATCCCGCCGCCCTCGGCGGCCAAGGTGTCGGACATCTGTGTCCTCCTGTGCCGAACAACGCGCCGGCCGGTGGAGACGCACCGTCCGGCGCCTGGATGCGAATTCGCAAGCGCGCGCCGATCCACCCGGCGAACCAGCGACTCCACGCCCATCTGTGCTGGCTGCCGGGTGGATCACTTGCTGACAACCCGCGTACTCTAGCCCTCTCCAGTGTTCGAGGTCACACCGAGGTGGCGGCGGGTCTGGATGATCTCCGTCGCTGTGTTATGAACCGGAATCTGATATAGGAAGCGGTCCATGGTGATCCGGCAGCGGCCAGGCCCTCGATTCAGTGGTTGACCGGCCAGACCATCCGCACCTCGGTGCCGACGCCCTCGTCGACGGGACGAACCTGAAGGTCCTCGACGAATCCGGCGAGCAGAGCGAAGCCGACACCGGTGGTCAGATCGTCCTCGTTCAGTGATTCGTTGGCCAACTGGTCGGCGTCGAGCGCGGCCAGACCGATGCTCGCCTCGATCGGCGCCCGATCCACCACCCGCACCGAGTACGCCCCCGAGTCGGACATCTCCACGAGCACCGGCTCGGCCACGCCGTACTGGCGGTGCAGGGCGACCGCACGGGTGCACGCCTCGCCGATGGCCAGGCGGACCTCGTCGAGCAGATCCTCGCGAACGCCCGCGCGCCGGGCCACCGCGACGCCGACCAGCCGGGCGGTACGCACGTGCACCGGCGCGGGCGAGAAGGAGAGCCGGACCGTGGCCATCACTGGCCGGCGCCGGTCGCCGCTTCGACCGTCGGGTACAGCGGAAACACCTGGTCCAGCGCGGTGATTCGGAAGATCTTGAGCAGCGGCTCCTTGTCACAGACCAGGGCGAAGGTGCCGTCCGCGGTACGCAGCCGCTTGAGCGCGCCGACCAGCACACCCAGCCCGGTGGAGTCGAGGAAATCCACCCGACCCAGGTCGACGATCACGTGCCGGGCCCCGGCGTCGATCAGTTCCAGGAGCCGTTCGCGCAGCCGAGGGGCGGTGTAGACGTCCACCTCACCGCCGACCTCGAGCACCGTGTGCTCACCCACGGTCCGGGTCGCCAGTGACAGCTCCATCCGTCCTCCTCAGGCAGCCGTAAACTCTCTTGGCATCTAACCACTACCCCAGGGTCGGGCCGACCACTCACCGGGGCAGGTCCATCCGTACCCGGCACGCCGATTTCCCATTTCCGAACACCAGTGCGAGAGTGCAGGACGTGACCTCGGCAGCCACCGTATCCGCCGGCAGCGGCCCCGAGCGACCGCCCGGCACGGTCCCGGCCGACCCGCCGGGTCCGGTTCCCGTGGCCAACCCGCCGGATGCCGTCCCGGCCGGCCCGCCGGTCGTGTCGCCGGGGGAGCTGCTGCGCCGGCTACGCCAGCGACACCCCGCCGATCCGGTCACCCACGTCGAGCGGGTACCGCCCCGGGTCGGGGCGCCGGCACCGTGGCCGTCCTGGGCTCCGGAGGAGCTGCGCGCGGCGTACGCCCGGCGCGGAGTGGTAACACCGTGGCAGCACCAGGTTGAGGCGGCCGGCCTGGCGTACGACCGCCAGCACGTCGTGGTGGCCACCGGCACCGCGTCCGGCAAGTCCCTGGCGTACCAGTTGCCAGCGCTGGCCACGCTGCTCGCCGACCCGCGCGCCACCGTGCTCTACCTGGCACCGACCAAGGCGCTCGCCGCCGACCAGTTGCGCGCCGTCGCCGCGCTGGAGATCGAGGGCGTACGCCCGGCCTGCTACGACGGCGACACCCCGCGCGCCGAGCGGGAGTGGATCCGGCGGCACTCCCGATTCGTGCTGACCAACCCCGACATGCTGCACCACGGCATCCTGCCCGGGCACGCCCAGTGGTCCGGTTTCCTGCGTCGGCTGGCGTACGTGGTGGTCGACGAGTGCCACGTCTACCGGGGCGTGTTCGGCTCGCACGTCGCCCACGTGCTGCGCCGGCTGCGGCGGCAGTGCGCACGGTACGGTCGCGCCGCCGGACCGACGTTCGTGCTGGCGTCGGCGACCTCAGGCGATCCGGCCGCGGCAGCCGGCCGGCTGACCGGCCTCCCGGTAACGGCCGTCACCGAGGACACCTCGCCGCGTGCGGGGGTCACCTTCGCCCTCTGGGAGCCGCCGCTGCTCCCGGCAGCCTCGTCCGCCGCCGGGCCCACGCCGACACCACGCCGGGAGCCGTCCAGCCGAATGGCGCAGGCCGATCGGCGGGTCACGTCCGGACAGCCGGAGCCGTTCCCGGGTGCCCCATCCTCGTCCGGCGAGCCAGCTGCGGGGTCCGATCTGACCCAGGTTCGCCGGTCGGCGCTGCGGGAGACCGCCGACCTGCTCGCCGACACCGTCGCCGCCGGGGTACGCACGCTGGCTTTCGTCCGCTCCCGCCGGGGCGCCGAGGTGGTGGCTACCAGCGCCCGGCGCAGCCTCGACGAGGCGGTGCCGGGGCTCGGCGACCGGGTGGCCGCCTACCGGGCCGGCTACCTACGCGAGGAGCGCCGCGAGCTGGAGCGGGCGCTGCTGCACGGCGACCTGCTGGGGCTGGCCTCGACCAATGCCCTGGAGCTGGGGGTCGACCTGATCGGGCTGGACGCGGTCGTGATCTGCGGGTATCCGGGCACCCGGGCGTCGCTGTGGCAGCAGGCGGGCCGGGCCGGGCGTTCCGGCCAGGAGGCCCTTGCGGTACTGGTGGCCCGGGACGACCCGCTGGACACCTACCTGGTGCACCATCCGGAGGCGGTCTTCGGGGCGCCGGTGGAGGCGACCGTCCTCGACCCGGCCAACACGTACGTGCTCGGTCCACAGCTGGCCTGCGCGGCGGCGGAGGCCCCGTTGACCGCGGCCGACCTGGAGCTTTTCGGCGACGGCGCCAAGGAGACCGTGGCGGCGCTTGTCGAGGCGGGTGCGCTGCGACAACGGCCGACCGGCTGGTACTGGCGGCACCGGGAACGGCCCGCTGTGGATCTGCGCGGCGAGGGCGGTGCGCCGGTCTGCGTGGTGGAGGCGGCGACCGGTCGGCTGCTCGGTACGGTCGACGGCGGCTCCGCGCACTTCCTGCTGCACTCCGGCGCGGTCTACCTGCATCAGGGCGTGTCGTACGTGGTCGACTCGCTCGACCTGGACGACGGATGCGCGCTGGTGCACCCCGAGGAGCCGGACTGGTCCACCCACGCCCGCGACGTCACCTCGCTGTCGGTGGTCTCGGTGCGTTCCTACGTCGACGCCGGACCGGTCGGGCTCTTCCTCGGTGAGGTCGACGTCACCAGCCAGGTGGTCTCCTATCAGCGGCGACGGATCGCCACCGGCGAAGTGATCGACACCCGCCCGCTGGACCTGCCGGCGCGCGAGCTGCGTACCGTCGCGGTCTGGTTCACCCTCTCCCCCGAGTCGTTGATCGCCGCCGGGGTGGATCCCGCCGAGGTGCCGGGGGCGCTGCACGCGGCCGAACATGCCGCGATCGGGCTGCTGCCGCTGGTCGCCACCTGCGACCGGTGGGACATCGGCGGGCTCTCCACGGCGGTGCACCCGGACACCGAGGCCCCGACCGTCTTCGTCTACGACGGCCATCCGGGGGGTGCGGGCTTCGCGGAACGGGCGTACGGCATGGCGGCGTCCTGGCTCCGGGCCACCCGTGACGCGATTGCCGAGTGCGGCTGCGAGGCCGGCTGCCCGTCCTGCGTGCAGTCACCCAAGTGCGGCAACGGCAACAACCCGCTGTCCAAGCCGGACGCGATCCGGGTGCTCGACGTGGTGCTCACCAACCTGCCGGAATGACCTGGCCGGGTATGAAAACCGCAGCCGCCGGGCAATGATGGTGGGAGCGCTTCCATCGAGCGCTGTGCTTGCCGTTCGCTGTCCTTGCCAGCATGGAGGAGAGGCCGTGGCCGACACCATCGCCGAGACCGTCGACCTGCTCTACACCATTGACCAGGAGAAGCTCGACATCAACCAGCAGATCGCGCTGGGGACCGCGCTCGCCACCCTGGCCCAGGCCGAACGGCTGGATCAGATCAACGAACGCCTACGCACCATTCAGCAGCTGTTGACCACCATGACGCACCGGTCGGCCACCGACGGCATCCGCTGACGGGCGGACCCTGGACGCAGCCGTTGTCCGACTGTGCGACACTCCGGCGCACCACAATCGAGGAGTTCTCATGCAGCTCGACAGCTTGCAGGCGCAGCAACAGTTCCACATCCGCCAGCGGGTGCGGTTCATGGTCAACCAATACGAGGTGCACAGCGTCGCGCCGGACGGTTCCGAGGGCGGGCTGTTGGCATTCGCCCAGCAGAAGCGGCTCGCCTTCAAGGAGCAGGTGACGATCTACACCGACGAGTCCAAGCAGCAGCCGCTGCTCGGCTTCAAGGCGCGCCAACGTCTCGACCTCGGCGCCACGTACGACGTCACCGACCACGCCGGCAACCCGATCGGCCTGTTCCGGAAGGACTTCGCGCAGTCCCTGCTCCGCTCGACCTGGCACGTCGAGCAGGCCGGCCTGCCCAACGTCACCGGTCAGGAGCGCAGCATGCCGGTGGCACTGCTGCGCCGTTTCGTCGACTCGCTGTCCTGGTTGCCGTACCACTTCGACTTCGTCGCGGATGGCCAGCCCGTCTTCTCCGTCGTCAAGAAGTGGGGTCTGCGCGACCGGTACGTCGTCGAGATCCAGAACCCGCAGATCGACCGTCGCCTGGTGATCGCCATGGCCGTCGCCCTCGACGCCCTCCAGGGCCGCTGACGCCGCGTCCGGCCTCAGCCGCCCACCCCACCCGCACAGCCGATACCGCCTGGCCGGCCCGCTCGACGAACACGCCGAGCGGGCCGGCCCACCGGTCGCCGCGCGCCAGGCCGAGCGGGCCGGCCCACCGGTCGCCGCGCGCCAGGCCCCGGACACACGGGCGCACCACGCCGCGCTCCCGCCTCCCACCGGCCCCACCACGTCGTGCCGCGCTCAACCAGCCGCTGCCGCAGCGCCACGCCTCCCCCGGCGCCCCGGGCGTCGTCGGTGCCGTAGCCCACCGGCCGCAGTCGACCCGTACCCGGTCAGCCGCGTAGCGGCCCGGCCCGGCTGGTGGCCCTGGCGGTCCGCGTCATCCCCGGTAACGGATCCACGACCACCTCCGTGGTGACCAGCACATCCAGCCCGTCGAGCCGACACCACACCAGCCGGGCCCCGTTCGCGGCGACCAACTCCGCTGCCCGTGCGCACGCCACCGGCTCGTCCTGAAGAGCCCGAGCCGCACCGGCGAGGGCACCGAGGTCAGCGGCGACCCGGGCCTGCTGTCGCGCCACCCGGGCCGCTCCCACGCCCGCACCAAACAGACCTGCCACGACGAACAACAGCCCCACCCCGAGCAGGCAGATCGTGGCCCCGCCCCGCTCACCACCCCCGGTCGCCCGCCAACCCGCCCACCAGCAGAGCGTCCGACCAGGCGGCGGGGCAGACGGTGGCCGGCGGGCAGTCTGAGCCAGCACCCAGGCGATGGGACTCCGCCACCGGCCCAGCTTCCACCCCGGCCGCCGCTGCCACCTGGACGGACGACGCAGTCGACGGGCGTGAAGGCCGCGCCCCCGGGCGGTGGTGGCAGGGCAAGTTACGACGGCGCTCACGGTTGCGGCTCCGGGGCACCCGGTTCGACCGCAGCGACGACCGTGGCCGCGACGCTGATCGTGGGCAGATCAGTACCGAGGGCGCGGACAGACGCACGGACCGTCGCGCGGACGTGCTCACCGTCCGAGACGACGACCACCTCCGCACCGGCCGGTGCGTGCCGGCTGCCGGCGGCGGTGCCCGGCTCTCCCCGGGAGGCGGCGAGCGCCGCCTCCCGGGCCGCGTCCAGGCACGCCGCCTTGGTGCTCACCGCGTTGATCGTGGTCAGCCCGGTGAGCAGGAGCAGCACCAGCGCCGGCAGGCCGGCCGCCATCTCGGCCGTGAACGATCCCCGGTCGTGGCCGGCCGGCCGGCGCCCGGTCACTTCAGTGCCCGGTCGATGACGGCGGTCAACGCGGACTGCACACCGTCGGAGGTCAGCACCTTGAGCAGGACACCGCCGAAGGCCACTGCGGCGAGCGTTCCGACCGCGTACTCCGCCGTGTTCATCCCGGCGTCCCCGCGAAGGCGGGCGAGGATTCTGCGCACGTGTTCGTCCTTTCTCGTTGGGTTCACAGCACGTCGCCAAGGACAGCGACGATCACCGGCACCAGACCGGCGAGAATGAAGGCGGGTAGGAAGCAGAGGCCCAGCGGCAGCACGATCAGCACGCCGGAACGGCGGGCGGCCGCCTCAAGCGCCACGGCCCGGTCTGATCTCAGGTCTTCGGCGAGCCGGGCCAGCGCTCCGGCCAGCGCCGCGCCACTGCTCGCCGAGCGGATCGCGGCGGTGGCCACGCGGTGCGCTCCCGGTACCGCCGCCAGATGTCCCCACGCCTCCTGGGGCCCACCGCCGAGTTGCAGCGTCCGGCCGACCCGGGCAAGTTGCCGGCCCAGCGGACCACCGAGCGCGTCGGCCACTGCGAGCACCGAGCGTTCCAGGGGTGCCCCGGCCCGCAGCGCCGCCGCCAGCAGGTCAGCGGCGAGTGGTAGGTCGGCTGCGGCGCGCAGCCGGCCACGGCGGACGGCCGGCGGCTCGATCCGCCGGAGCAGCCGGTCGAGCAGCACCGCCGTGGGCAGTGCCGCCACCGCGCCGGGCCAGCCTTCGACCAGTACCGCCACCGCCAGGCCGGACAGCCCGGCGGCCAACCGGACCAGGTCCGGCCGCCACGGGACCGAACCCCGTGGCGAGGCTGCCGAAGCCCGTGGTGTTGGCTCGCCGGCTCGCCCGTCCCGCTGGACTGCCGGCGACGCCCCGCTGGACAGCCGACGCAACCGACGCCGAGGCCGGTACCGGCCGACCACGAGCGCGGCGGCCAGGGCGACGCCGGTCAGACCACAGGCGACCAGGGGCGGCCCGGACATCAGCTGTCCCCGACCGAGGTGACCGAGAGACGCTCCGCCCAGAGCAACCCGATCACCTGAAGACCCACGGCAGCGGTCGCGCAAGCGCCACCGATCGGGGTGTGCAGCAGCACCTGGAGCGGGTCCACCCCGATCCCGTATCCGAGGCCGATCCCGCCCAGCGGCAGGGCAGCCAGCAACCAGGCGGTGGCCCGGGCACCGGACGCCTGTGCCGTGGCCGCGGCCAGCCCTCGGTCGGTCGACCGGGCATCGGCCTCGATCCGCTCCACCAGATCGGCCAGCGGCGCCCCCGTACGCTCGGCCAGCCGTACCGCAGCCCCGGCCAGTCGCCCGAGGCGGTCCTCCGCGGAACCGGGTCCTGCCCCGTCCGGCAAGCGTTGCTCGGACCCGGTGGGTCGGCCGTCGACGGCCTCGTCCGTCCGAACCGGTTGCGCCGCGGCCGAAGTGGCGTTGAGGAACGAGCTGGTCAGCGCCTGCGCGGCCACCGGCACCGGCAGACCCACCCGCAGATCCGCGGCCAGGGCACACAGCTGATCCAACCGCTCCCGGCGATCCCGGGCGACCCGGCTCACGGTTGCCCGACGGAGCAGCGCCCGCACACCCAGTACGCCGTAACCGGCCAGCGCCACTGCCGCCACCGGACCGGCGAGCAGCCCACCGACCCCCGCACCGAGCAGGCAGGTAAACACCAAGACGCTTCGCGGTGTCGCCAGCCGCGCCGTCGGTCGGCTCACCCCCGGTGGGCGTTGCTCAGTCTGATCCCGGTGGTCGATAGGTACGCGCCGGTCGCTCTGGTCGCTGTGGTCGTTCCCGCTCGCGACCATCTCATCCTCGGCCGGTGCCGGTGTGCCGACCATCCGTGCCGCCGACGCCGCGACAGCGGGTGCTGTTCCCGACCCGACGCCACCGGGTACGCCGGCGGACCGACCCGGTCGCTGGCTTCCTCGCGGCCCCGGCGGACGGGACGCCGTAGGTGATGTCGACGGCCCGGACAACACGATCGGGGAAGCCGGCGGCCTGGACGGTCGGGCCACGACCGACGGGGGCGGTGGCCCGGGCTTCCGGGCCAGCAGGCGAACGCCGACCTGACGACGCCGCACCGTGCGGGCCGAGCCGACCGGCCCGACGGATCGGGCCAACGGGCTGCTGCCTGCCAAATCGCCCGCCCGGCCGACGTCGCTCGTCTCGCGCAGGGCAACGACCCACGCGACCAGCGGATCGTCGGCCGTTGTCGCGCCGTCCCCGGAGCAGCTCAGCACACGTCGGCCACGCATCCGGTGTGCCAGTGCCGCCAGGACTGGCAACACCGACACCGCCCACCACCACGCGCCACTCATGACGACACCGCCGATGTGGGCCAGGGCTCGCACAGGATCGGCGGCACCGGCACGTCGCGGTTGCGGATCAGCGTGCCGAGCGCCCGTGCCGCCACGCCGAGTCCCCGACCGCGAACCCAGGCGGGGACGGCGGTGACCAGCCGGTCGGGCCCTTCCGGCAGCAGCAGGCAGATGGACTCCAGCACGCGGCCCTGCGGGGTACGGCGGATCTGGAACACCACCTGAAGCGCCGCCGCCACCTGGGCGTGCAGGGCCGGACGCGGCAGCCCACCGAGCAGACCGAGCGCCTCCAGCCGGGCCGACACGTCCGGCGGGGTGTTGGCATGCAGCGTCCCCGCCCCGCCCTCGTGCCCGGTGTTGAGGGCGGCCAGCAGGTCGACCACCTCCGCACCCCGACACTCGCCGACCACCAGGCGATCCGGTCGCATCCGCAGCGCCTGCCGGACCAGCTCGCTCAGGCCGACGGCGCCCGATCCCTCCACGTTGGCCGTCCGGGTTTGCAGGCCCACCACGTGCGGGTGCACCGGCCGCAACTCGGCGGCGTCCTCGACCAGCACGATCCGCTCGGTGGTCGGTACCAGGCCGAGCAACGTGTTCAACAGGGTTGTCTTGCCGGAGCCGGTGCCGCCGATCACCAGATAGGCGAGCCTGGCCGCCACCACGGCGGCGAGCACCGGCGCCACCGGCCGGGCCACCGCACCCTGTGCCACCAGTTCGTCCAGCGTGAACGGCCGCTGCCGGAAGGTACGCAGCGACAGGTACGGCCCCTCGGTCGCCACCGGCGGTAGCACCGCATGCAGACGCGTACCGTCGGCCAGGCGTGCGTCGGCGCACGGCGAACCGTCGTCCAGCCGACGACCGGCCGCGGCCGCGAGCCGCTGCGCGAGGCGACGGACGTCGTCCGGAGTGCCCACCGGCACCGGCACCTGGTGCAGCCCCTGCCCACGGTCGACCCACACCCGCGCCCCGTTGACCAGTACGTCCGTCACCTCGGGGTCGGCCAGCAGCACGGCGAGCGGACCGGCGCCCACCAGGTCGTCGCGTACCCGGTCGGCGATCCGCAGCAGGGCGTTGTCACCGAGTACGGCGGCGTCGGGTTCGGCGCGTACCGCGGAAACGATCGCGGCCGGGGTGACCGGCGTGGTGGTGGCCGCGATCCGCTGCC
The DNA here is from genome assembly GCF_042898635.1 of Micromonospora sp. NPDC000442. NCBI lineage: Bacteria > Bacillati > Actinomycetota > Actinomycetes > Micromonosporales > Micromonosporaceae > Micromonospora > Micromonospora sp. NPDC000442. The sequence goes on from NZ_JBIAYZ010000001.1 coordinate 138,691, forward strand.
GTACCCGGGCCGCGAGATTCTCGCCGGTCATGCCGCGCCCGCCGCAGGCTGGCCGGTAAGTTCGGTGACGATCCGCTGGCAGAGCTCGGCCAGTGGGCCGCGCCCACCGGCCGCCGGGGCCTCGCCGCGCTCCAGTCCCCGGCACAACCCCGGCTCCGGCCGTAGCGAGCCGGCCAGCGGCAGGCCGAGCGCTTTGGCGACCTCGGTGGCGCGTAGCCGGCCGGGGGCGGGCCCCCGGACGATGACGGACAGGTCGGAACAGTGCGGGGCGACCGCCGTGACCACCCGGGCCGCGGCGGCGGTCGCCCGCAGCTCGGCTGGTACCACCACGAACGCCCGGTCGGCAGCCTGAAGTGCGGTCACGGCGGCGTCGTCGAGTTGGCGGGGCAGGTCGACCACCACGAAGTCCCGGCCCCGCCGGGCGGCGTCCAGGGTGGCGGCCACCGCCTCGGCCGGTACCGCGATCAGGTCGCCACGGTCCCAGGAGAGCACCACCAGATCACCCCGGCTGGGCAACGCTCGCACCAGGGCCGGCGCGTCGACCCGCCCGTCGGCCCCGGTCAGTGCCGGCCAGCGCAGCCCTTCCATCTGCTCCCAGCCGAGCACCAGATCCAGGCCACCGCCGAGCGGATCGGCGTCGAGCAGGAGGGTACGCAGCCGTGCCCGGGCGGCGGTGACGGCAAGGCCACCGGCCAGGATGCTGGCACCGGCTCCGCCCCGGCCGCCGACCAGCGCGACCATCCGGGCCGAGGCCGTGGCCGCGCCCTCGATGCCGCACTCGGCGAACCGGTCCACCAGCCACGGCTCGGCCGCCGGCAACACGGCGACGTGTTCGGCGCCAAGCAGGTCGGCCATCTGCCAACCGGACTCGACGTCACCGGCCCGTCCCACCAGGACCAGCCCGGAACGGCGGGGCAGCCGCGCCCGCAGGCAGGGCTGCGCCTGGTCGCTGCCGACGAGGACCAGCGGGGATGGCCGCCAACGGGTGCGGGCGGCCGCCGGATCGGCGGCGACCTCCACCTCGACTCCGCCTGCGGCAGCGAGCCGGAGCAGGTCGTCGAGCAGGTCACCGTCCGAGGTGACGACCAGCGGCAGGCGCCGGTCAGGTGGGACGGAGGTACGGGATGGCATCGCGGCCTCCAAGCGGTCGGCGCGGGTTCACTGGGTCGAACCCTGCCGCCGCTGCCGCCCCGAACGCCGCCCCTGCCGGCTGGCCTGTGGACAACGAACCGCTGTGTGGACAACGCCCACAAGGGGCGTTGATCTGTTATGGGGACGGGCCGCACATCGCACCTATCTCGACCCTCGCCAACCGTGGCGGAACGTGACGCGCAACACGCATAATCGACGTCCTGTGCCGTCGGCAGAACGGCATTCCTCGCCGGATCGAGGTCATGACGCAGTCGCCAGATCACGAACATGCCCGTGTCGAGCCGAGGCTGCGGGTCGGCCCCTGGCTGTTCGACCCACGTTCCCGCGCCCGGCAGTTGGCGGCGCGCCCGGCTCCGCGGGCACTTCCGCCCGCGCCGGAGACACCTGGCGGGCCGGCCGTTCCGCCCCCGCCCCTACGGGCAGCCGCCGTCTCCGTCGAACCCGCCCACCGCGCACCCGGCCGAATGTCGCACCGGGTGGTGCTGGCCGGCCTCGCGGCCGCCACGCTCGGGCTCATGCTCACCGTGCTGTGGCCAGCAACCGAGCCACCGACGGTCGCGGCCCCCGACGTGCCGTCGGACTGGGTACCGCCGCCTCCGGGTGGCCCCGGGTCCAACCTGGACGGAACCGCGTCCGCCGGCGCCCCGTCGCCGTCCGCCGCGTCGTCCGTCGGCGGGGTCTCGTCCTCCCGACCACAACTCAGTCGCAGGGCGACGCCGGCCCCGTCGCCCACCCGGGCCGACTCATCGACAGTGCCCGCCACGCCGGACACCCGCCCCACTCCCACGCCGAGCCGGCCGGCGAAACCGCCAGCGACCACCCGGCCACCCCAGCCGGAGCACCTGCCCCCTGTGCCGGCATGGCGGGAGCGTGAGCTGCGCTCGGTCAGCGGCGGCAGCGAAACCAGCATCGAGTTCGTCAACCTTCGCTCGCGATCGGTGATCGTGTACTGGTTGGACCACCGTGGGCACCGGCGGCAGTACGCCGTGCTGCCCCCGAGCGAGTCGTATCGGCAGCACACCTACGTCGGTCACCCCTGGGTGGTGACCGACCGGCGAGGTCGCGCCCTGGTCTGCTTCGAACCGAAGCGCACACCCGCCCGCGCCGTGATCAGGTGACCGTCTTCCCAGCCGTCCAACTGACGGGCTGCTTTCCTGAAGCTCACGGTTTTGTGCTGCTCGACCCCGCGCGCCTCGACCGACACCTCGGTGCGGACAGCACGGGTCGCGACCTGCTGGATCTGTTCAGTACCACCGAGGCCGGTGACACCATCGCCCGGGAGGGAATAGCGCTACCGCTGACGGGTCTGACTGCCGGGTACTACACCGTGCTGGTGCGACACGCCGCGGATCATCCACCATGGCCTGCTCCGGCGCCCTCCTCGCCCGGCTGGATCCTGGGGTCGGACACTGGCTCGTTGCTGCTCTGCGGCATCGGCTACCTCCGTCACTGGAGGCCCGACCATCCGGAACACCGCCGGGTGACAGTGCCACCGGCTGGTACGAAGCCGAAGTCCGAGGACACCCTCAAGCCGAGGGAGCCGACGACGGTACGTACGAGTTCGTGCTGACCCCCAGTCCGGCCCGACCCGCCTTCCGCGCCGATCCGGCCCGACAGTTCGCGATGCCCACTTAGCGGACAGGGCCTCCGCCGAACCGGCCCCCGCTGATCACGGTGTCAGTCTCGATCTCGGCAGCCGTCCAAACGTGGGAGCAGAAGTCGTCGACCGCGACACCGCCATCCTTGAGAAGGGCGGAGGTCAGCGCCGCCAGGTCCGCCCGGCGCGAAAGTCGGTAGTCGATCTGCACGGCCCACTCAGGCCGCCGACCGACAGCCTGCTCAAGGTTCGCGATGTCCTCCGGCTCCCAGTCCTGGTACAGGCCGCTCGCCTCCTCCATCAGCCAGATGGACAGCCGAGTGTCTGTAGACCAGCCGCCGTGGCCCGCTACCGCCAGCTCGTCGAGAAGTCGCACGACTGCTGACCGTGACACAGCAGGGATCACGAAGGCGCTCTCGCTCATCCCGGCAACGTACAGAACGGCAGTATGGAGATCGTTTCCAGCGCTGATGATCCACCCTGATCGTCTGGTCAGCGGGGATGTCGCGATCCCGATCGGACCTCGGTACTTGGAAACGGCGCAGGATGAAGCCACCGACGGGATCGGGGACGACCTGTGACCTGCGGTGGAGCGCTTACCCGGGGGAAAGGGACGACCCCCGTCGGGGGGAGACGGGGGTCGTCGGAGGTTCGGCTCCGGGGGGGTCGAGCCGAACCTACTCAGCGGTCACGGGGGGTGCAACCGCCGAGGGTCTGCCGGTGTACGAGATATGAATGCTCGTGCTGTGAACAAGTCTGCCTGAGCGGACCTGTGTACGTCGAGTGGTGTAGCCTCCACTCCCTGCGAAATCCTGCTCGCAGCGTGTGACCGCGGTCACTGTTCGCAGGCGGGTGAGGGTCGGCCCGCAGGTCCGAGCGTTCTTCAGCCCCCGGGCACCCGCCGACCATAGACCATCGGGCTAGACTTTCGCGCCGTGGGCCGAAGTGCCGCTTTCTTCGATCTGGACAAGACCGTCATCGCCAAGTCGAGCGCCTTGGCGTTCGGCAGGCCGTTCTACCGGGACGGCCTGATCACTCGGCGTGACGTGGTCAAGTCGGCGTACGCGCAGCTGATGTTTCGGCTGGGCGGCACCGACGAGCAAACCATGGCCCGAACCCGCGACTATCTCGCCACGCTCTGTAAGGGGTGGCCGGTGGAGCAGGTCCGCCAGATCGTCGCGGAGACGCTGCACGAGCTGATCAACCCTTACGTGTACGCGGAGGCCGCCGCGCTGATCGAGGAACATCAGGCCGCCGGTCGGGACGTGGTGCTGGTCTCCGCCTCGGGCGAGGAGATGGTGCGCCCCATCGGTGCGTTGCTCGGGGTGACCGACGTGATCGCCACCCGGATGGGCGTGGTCGACGGTCGGTACAGCGGCGAGGTCGAGTTCTACGCCGCCGGTCCCAGCAAGGTCGAGGCGGTAAGCGAACTTGCCACCGCCCGCGACTACGACCTGGCCGACTCGTACGCCTACTCCGACTCGTACAGCGATCGCCCGTTGCTGGAGTGTGTGGGTCATCCGTCGGTGGTCAATCCGGATCGGCAGCTACGCCGGCTGGCGGTCGAGAACGCCTGGCCGGTGCTCGAGTTCCGGCACCCGGTGCCGCTGGGCCGGCGACTGCGCGAACGGCCCGCCGTGCCGGTCGCCGCGGCGGCGCTCGGCGTGGGCGTCGGGGTGGCCATCGGCATCGCCTGGTACGGGCGGCACCGCCGCACCCGCGCCAGCGCCTCGCCGGCCTGACCCGGCCGCACGCCCTCGTTCCGCCCAACGTGGCCGGCCGCGGACAGCCCCCTCGCCAAGCAGCCCTCTGCCGGTGCCGCGTTGCAGGCCGACCAGGTGCGCTCATGGGACACCCGCAACCGGACGGTCAGGCGGCCAGGATCTCGTCGCCGATCGCGGTGAGCTGGTCGGCGCCCACCTCGACGGCCGACATGTAGTGGCGGAGCCAGGAGCGCAGTCCGTCCGGTGTGCCGGTGGCGAAGGCGCCGGCCGCGCCCACGTACTCCGGCTCACGTTCCCGGTGCCCGACGTCGACGGCGAGCAGGCCACGTGGGTCGAATCCGGTGGAGAGCAGCACGAGACGGGCCGCGCCCCGGGCCACCACACCCGACGGGCCGGCGAACGGCCGCAGGTTGAGCAGTTCACCGTGCACGACGGCGGCCAGCACCAGCGGGGTGACCCGGGTGCCGCCGGCCACCAGTGTGGCCAACGCGTCGAGCCGGGCAGCGACCACCGGGTCGTCGATCGGGCGGCCCAGTTCGGCCTCGGTGACCACCTCGCGGGCGGCGAGCACGTGCAGTTTCGCCAGCGCCTGCCGGGGGGCCTTCGGCCAGAGTTCACTGAGCCCGGGCAGGGCTCCGGCCACCCGCAGCGCGCCCTGGAGCACCGGTTCGGTGACGGTGCCGGCGCGTACCGTCTCCCGCTCGTGGTGATGGCCCTCCAGCCCGGCGCTGGCCACCGCGGAGCGCAGGCTCACCTCGGCCGCGACCTGGCCGCCGTGGCGGCGCAACGCCCGGTGGCCGAGGGCCGCGTCGAACCGGTCGCGGGCGCGCTCCACGGCGGCGGCGATGTCGGCGAGGTCAAGCAGCGGCGCGAGCGGATCGGCGGTCACCCCGACACGTTAGCGACGATGCCGGTACGCCCGGGCGCGAGTCACCGGCAACGCGATCCCCGCCACCCGTCCGGCCCGGACGGAGACCACCCACCGGCCGGGCGGGGGCTGGCCCATCCACCGCGCCGGGCGGGGACCACCTGCCCGGCCGGGCGGGGGCCATCCACCGGCCGGGCGGGCGGCCCTCTGATGGGGCCGCGCCGGGAGGGCCGCAGTCGCGACATGCGGCATCTCGGGCTTTCACGCCGCCGGGAAAGCCCGGCATGCCGCAATCCGTGACAGACCCCGCCTTCAGTCGGTGACAGACCCCGGCCGCAACCCGTGACAGACCCCGGCCGCAACCCGTGACAGACCCCGGCGGCAACGCGTGACGGGCCCGGGCGTCGAACGGGCACGCCATCCGCAGCAGCCGCTCGGAGCAGCCCTGCCCTGCACCTCGGCGCGTGGGAGGGGCCGTTGAGCGACGGGCGCGTCGGGGATCGGTCGCCTCGCTCGGCCGCCGCGACTAACCTGCCCGGAAGAGACCCAGGTCACCCGAGCAACGAGGAGTCACCGCATGAGCGAGCGGCAGCGAGCGAACCATCAATGCAGCGCGCTGGTGCCTCATGCCGGCACGAAGCGAAGCGGAGTACCGGCATGAGCGAGGCACTGGCCAACCTGCTGAACGAGACGCGCCAGTTCCCGCCGCCGGCCGAACTCGCCGCTGACGCCAACGTCACCGCAGACGCGTACGCCGAGGCGGAGGCCGACCGGCTCGCCTTCTGGGAGCGCCAGGCGGCCCGGTTGGCCTGGACGAAGCAGTGGGATCAGGTGCTGGACTGGTCCCGGCCGCCGTTCGCGAAATGGTTCGTCGGCGGGCAGTTGAACGTGGCCTACAACTGTCTCGACCGGCACGTGGAGGCCGGCCGGGGCGACAAGGTGGCGATCCACTGGGAGGGCGAGCCCGGCGACAGCCGCACCATCACCTACGCCGACCTGCACCGGATGACCTGCCAGGCCGCGAACGCGCTCACCGACCTCGGGGTGACGGCCGGTGACCGGGTGGCGATCTACCTGCCGATGATCCCGGAGGCCGCGGTCGCGATGCTGGCCTGTGCCCGGATCGGCGCCACGCACAGCGTGGTCTTCGGCGGCTTCTCCGCCGACGCGCTCACCAACCGGATCCAGGACGCCTCGGCGAAGGTCGTCATCACCGCCGACGGCGGATACCGGCGCGGCAAGCCCTCCGCGCTCAAGCCGACCGTCGACGAGGCGGTGGCGAACTGCCCGTCGGTCGAGCACGTCCTGGTGGTCCGGCGTACCGGTGAGGAGATCGGCTGGTCCGAGCGGGACCACTGGTGGCACGAGACGGTGGAGCAGGCGTCGGCCGAGCACGCCGCGCAGTCGTTCGACTCCGAGCACCCGTTGTTCATCCTCTACACCAGCGGCACCACCGCCCGCCCGAAGGGCATCCTGCACACCACCGGCGGTTACCTGACCCAGACGGCGTACACCTCGTACGCGGTCTTCGACCTGAAGCCGGAGTCCGACGTCTACTGGTGCACAGCGGACATCGGCTGGGTGACCGGTCACTCCTACATCGTCTACGGCCCGCTCTCCAACGGCGCTACCCAGGTGATGTACGAGGGCACCCCGGACACCCCGCACAAGGGCCGCTTCTGGGAGATCGTCGACCGGTACCGGGTGACCATTCTCTACACGGCGCCGACGTTGATCCGCACCATGATGAAGTGGGGCGAGGAGATCCCGGCCGAGTACAACCTCTCCTCGCTGCGGCTGCTCGGTAGTGTCGGCGAGCCCATCAACCCCGAGGCGTGGATGTGGTACAGGCAGCACGTCGGGCGGGGTGAGCTGCCCATCGTGGACACCTGGTGGCAGACCGAGACCGGCAGCATGATGATCTCGCCGCTGCCGGGCGTGACCGCCGCCAAGCCGGGTTCGGCGATGGCCCCCCTGCCGGGCGTCGTCGCGGACGTGGTGGATGACCAGGGCCAGTCGGTGCCCAACGGCGGCGGCGGTTACCTCGTGCTGCGCGAGCCGTGGCCGTCGATGCTGCGCACCATCTGGGGCGACGACAACCGGTTCATCGAGACGTACTGGTCGAGGTTCGGCGCGGGGGCCAGTGGCGACGCCAACGACCCGTGGATCTACTTCGCCGGTGACGGTGCCAAGAAGGACGACGACGGGCACGTCTGGCTGCTCGGCCGGGTCGACGACGTGATGCTGGTGTCGGGGCACAACATCTCCACCACGGAGGTGGAGTCGGCGCTGGTGTCGCACCCGTCGGTGGCGGAGGCGGCGGTGGTCGGCGCGACCGACCCGACCACCGGACAGGCGATCGTCGCGTTCGCCATTCCCCGGGGCAGCACCGAGATCTCCGGCGACGCGGGTGAGCAGCTCATCGCCGAGCTGCGCAACCACGTGGCGAAGACGCTCGGCCCGATCGCCAAGCCCCGGCAGATCATGCTGGTGCCGGAGTTGCCGAAGACCCGCTCCGGCAAGATCATGCGGCGGTTGCTCCGGGACGTGGCGGAGAACCGTTCGCTGGGCGATGTGACCACGTTGCAGGACTCGTCCGTGATGGACCTGATCGCCTCCGGCATGAGCGGCGGCAAGTCCGACGAGGACTGAGCACAGGCGTACGACCAGAGGGGTGGCGGTCCGGCAGCGGACCGCCACCCCTCGTCACGTTGCGGGCGCCGCAACCGGATCGAGATGTGACAGTGAAAACGCCTGTCAACAAAAAGGTGCAACAAATTCGGCCGCGACTCTTCCCACCAGCCCCACCAGTGCCTAAGTTCACCACTGGCCCCATTCACGGGGGCCTTTTTCGCCGGCCCACAACCCCCGACGGGCCGGTTCCCTCAATCCGGAGGTACCACGTGCGGAAAGTCGCAGTGGGTCTGCTCGGGCTCTCGTTGACGGCGACAGGACTGACGGTCGGCACATCCGCCGCCGCCGCGCCGCAGCCGGAGACGCCGGCGGCCGCCCCGTCCATCGCGGAGCCCGCCCACGCCGAACACGACCTGCCGAACCCGCTGGAGGCCAAGCGCCGCGCCCTGCGCCAGGAGGGCCTCAGTGAGGTGCTCTCGGGCCGAGCCAAGGCCGAACGGATCAACGGCAGCACGGTGGTCAAGGTCGGCGAGCGGGCCACCCGTGGCGGTGCGGCCGGTCGCAACGCCAAGACCACCAAGCGCGGCCGAGGCCCCACCGAGAAGCAGTACGTCGAGCTGTCCCGGGAGCAGACCGACCGGATCTTCGTGATCCTCGCCGAGTTCGGCAACGACCGGCACCCCGACTATCCCGACCAGGACACCGATCCGGAGATCCCCGGCCCGACGAAGTTCGACGGGCCACTGCACAACGAAATCCCCGAGCCGGACCGGTCGGTGGACAACTCCACCGTCTGGCAGGCGGACTACGACGCCGACCACTACCGGAAGCTCTACTTCGGCACCGACCCCGGTGACGAGTCGGTGAAGCAGTACTACGAGGCCCAGTCCTCCGGCCGGTACAGCGTCGACGGCGTGGTCACCGACTGGGTCAAGGTCCAGTACAACGAGGCCCGCTACGGCCGCTCCAGCGGCTACCCCTGCGGCGGGATCGTCTGCAACAACGTCTGGGCGCTGGTGCGCGACGCCGCCAACAAGTGGGTCGCCGACCAGAAGGCGACCGGGCGGACCGACGAGGAGATCGCCGCTGACGTGCGGGCGATGGACGAGTGGGACCGCTACGACCACGACGGTGACGGCGACTTCAACGAGCCGGACGGCTACATCGACCACTTCCAGATCGTGCACGCCGGCGGCGACATGGCCGACGGCGACCCGATCCAGGGTGAGGACGCCATCTGGAGCCACCGCTGGTACGCGTACGCCTCCGACCAGGGCCGCACCGGACCGTCGAACTTCCCGGCGGGCGGTACCCAGATCGGCGACACCGGTATCTGGATCGGTGACTACACCATCCAGCCGGAGAACGGCGGTCGCAGCGTCTTCTACCACGAGTACGCCCACGACCTCGGCCTGCCGGACGACTACAACGTCGTCAGCGGCGGTGACAACAACAACGAGCACTGGACGCTGATGGCCCAGAGCCGGCTCGGTGCCAAGCACGACGGTGGCATCGGCGAGCGCGGAGGCGACCTCGGCGCCTGGAACAAGCTCCAGCTCGGTTGGCTCGACTACGAGGTGATCGTGGCCGGGCAGAAGCGGACGCTGACCCTCGGCCCGCAGGAGTACAACACCAAGGAGGCCCAGGCCGCCGTGGTGGTGCTGCCCGAGCGGGAGTACACCTTCGACAACGGCGCACCGTTCGAGGGTGACAAGCAGTTCTTCTCCGGCAACGCGGACGACCTCAACAGCACCATGACCCGGACGTTCGACCTGACCGGGAAGTCGTCGGCGACCCTGTCGATGAAGGGCCGCTACAGCATCGAGGCCGACTACGACTACCTCTTCTTCGAGACCTCGGTCGACGGCGGGCAGAGCTGGACGCCGCAGCCCGGCACGGTCGACGGCGAACCGCTGAAGGAAATCTCCCCCGGGCGGTTCGCGCTGGACGGCAGTTCCGACGACGAGTGGGTCGACATCGAGATCCCGCTGGACCAGGTGGCCGGGGACAGCGTCGCGTTCCGGATGCGCTACCAGACCGACGGCGGTGTCTCCGAGGGCGGCTTCTTCGGTGACGCCGTCACCCTGACCGCCGACGGCGAGACGGTCTTCACCGACGGTGCGGAGTCCGACGCGGACGGCTGGACGTTGGCCGGCGGGTTCGAGGTGGTCGAGGCAACGTACACGCGGAGCTTCGCGAACTACTACATCGCGGGCACCCGGCAGTACGTCTCGTACGACAAGTACCTCAAGACCGGCCCGTACTTCTTCGGGTACGAGAACACCAAGCCGGACTACGTGGACCACTACGCGTACCAGGAGGGGCTGCTGATCTCGTACTGGAACACCCGGTGGGCGGACAACGACACGTTCGCGCACCCGGGCGAGGGCCGCAACATGATCATCGACGCCCACCCGCGGCCGATCTACAACCTGAGCGGACAGCCCTGGCGGGCCCGCATCCAGGTCTACGACGCGCCGTTCAGTCTCAAGAAGGCGGACTCGTTCACGCTGCACCTGAACAGCCAGCCGCAGTACATCCGTGGGCAGGCCGCGCAGCCGCTGTTCGACGACACCAAGAAGTACTGGTTCCCGGAGCTGCCGAACCACGGCGTCAAGCTCCCGGCCACCGGCACCAAGATCAAGGTGCTGAAGCAGAACGGGATCTACACCAAGGTCCGCTTCTCCTGATCCGCCCGACCGACGACGTGATGCCCCGGGCAGGCCAGCTGCCCGGGGCATCACCCCTTCGGCACCCGCCGCGGGCCACGACCGGAGGGGAACCGATGCGAGGCTGCTCGCGTCGTACCCTCGTGCCCACCACCAACCGCACCCGACTGCCGGCGGCCTGCCTCGCCATGCTGTTGGCCCTGGCCGGTTGCGGCGAGCCGGACGGAGGCACCGTGACCGCAGACCAGAGCCCCACCGCAACCGGCAGCTCTCCGGCTGGCAGCCCCGACCGCCCGGACGGCGACGCGCCTGCGGGCGACACCACCGGGCAACCTCCCGCCGGCCGTACCGGCGGAACGCTGTCACCCACCGAACCGCCGCTGATCGGCACCCCGACGGCGCCGCCGAGCCATCCCACCGAGCTACGCAAGACGAACGTCCTGGCCGGCCGACTCAGCCGGGGCGGCAGCGGTCCCTGCTACACCCTGGTCACCGACGACGGCCGCGAGTACGCGCTGCACGGCACCGACAAGGGCACCTTCGCCACCGGCGCCTGGGTGCGGGTGACCACCGCTGCGGCGACGGCCGAGGTGGACTGCGGCCCGGGAGTCCCGGTCAGCATCCTCAAGATGAGCCCGGTCGGTTGACCGTCCGGATACCTGTCCGGACACTCCGACAACGCCGCCGGTCGTCGCCGGGGCCCGCCGCAGCCCGGTGATGATCGGCAGGACAGGGCCTAGGCTGTCGGGCATGACCGAGCAGCGTGACGAGGCCGTCGACGAGTCCTGCGTACTCACCGAGGGGCCGTGGACGCATCGGTTCGTGGGTGCCAACGGCAGCCGCTTCCACGTCGTGGAGGCCGGTACCGGGCCGATGGTGCTCTTCCTGCACGGCTTCCCCGAACACTGGTGGGCCTGGCACCGGATGCTGCCGGCGGTCGCCGACGCCGGCTTCCGCGCCGTCGCGATGGACCTGCGAGGCTACGGCGCCAGCGACAAACCACCCCGGGGGTACGACGGCTACACCCTCGCGGCCGACGTCGCCGGGCTGATCCGGGCGCTGGGCGAGCGCTCCGCCACCCTGGTCGGCACCGGTGCCGGCGGGATGATCGCCTGGACCGCGGCGTCGTTCCACCCCAACCTGGTGCGTCGGCTGGTGGTGCTCGGCGCCCCGCACCCACTGCGGTTGCGGGCGGCCATCTTCGCCGACCCACGCGGTCAGTTCGCCGCGTCGACCCCCGCGCTGAGATTCCAGCTGCCCCGGTACGAACACCTCCTCACCCGCGACGACGGCCGGGCGGTGGAGGAGATCATGCGCCGCTGGGGTGGCCCCCGCTGGGTCACCGGAGCGGACTTCGCCGACTACGCGCAGCGCTACCGGGAGGCCATGCGGATCCCGCAGGCCGCCTTCTGCGCGCTGGAGGGCTACCGGTGGGCGTTCCGGTCGGTACTGCGGCTGCACGGCTACCGGTTCGTGAAGTTGATGCAGCGGCCGCTTTCCGCTCCCACCCTGCAACTGCATGGCGCGCGGGACGTGGCAGCGTTGCCGCGCACCGCCCAGGGCTCCGGGCGCTACGTCAGCGCACCGTACGAGTGGCGACTGCTCGACGAGGTCGGGCACTTCCCACACCTGGAGACACCGGAACTGGTGCTCGGCGAGATCCTGCGCTGGGCGAAGTCCTGACCCGCGCGGACGGGCTCAGACCCGCTGCTCGCGTACGTCGGTGACCTCGCCGGCGGGAGCCCAACCCTGGTAGACGCCGAAGTCGAACGCCTCCAGCCGCATCGCCTGCGCGACCGGCCAGCGTCCACCGGTGTACTCGACCCGTAGCCACCCGTCGTGCTCGGCCAGCACGATGAACGGCTGCCCCTTCCAGGTGCAGGTCGTGCGGACGTACGCCAGTTCCTCGATCTCGTTGGCCGGGACGACCCGGACGTGCCGGCCGGGGCGCACCTCGGTGAAACCCTCGGTTGCCTCCAGCTGGTACAGCCGAACCTCGCTGCCGTCCGGGCTGGCCTGGAACTCCCGTCCGCGCCAGCGCGCCACGTACCCGTCGCGCATCACCGTTCACCGACCTCCTGCCAGGAGAGCGTGTCGGCGTCGAGCACGGCGATCAGCCGCTCGGTGCCCGAGGCGTCGATGCGCACCAGTTGGGCACCGTGCGGCAGCCGGACGCTGTCCACCTTGAACTCGGCCAGCACCTCACTGCCCGAACCGGGGGCGAAGCCGTTGCCCCGGAACGGGGGCCGTTCGATGACCCAACCCTCCATCGCCCGCATGGCTGCCTCGTTCTGCCCGCCGTAGGGGATGCGGTACAGGCTCGGCCGGTACGCCGGCCACCGGAGCACGTAGATCTGTTCAGCGTCCGGCGCGAAGGGCGACTCGGGATGGTTGAGGCCGAGCGCCTGGTAGAGGGCGGTCGGGGTGGTCAGATGCGCCAGCTCGCCCGCCCGGTGGACGAATCCGGAGACCCGGTCGTAGCCCCGTTCCAGGTAGTAGCCGAGTTGGCTCGGGGCGATCGCCTTCTGCATCACGATCGGCCGGGCCAGGTCACCCGCCGGCGCCGCCTGCCGTGGACTGCTCGCCGGTGCGGAGGCTTCGACGGTCGGCTCGGGCTCGCCTTCGGCGTCGTCGCCGAGGCCGAGTTCGGCCGCCCAGTTCGCCAGGCCGACGATCTGCTCGCCGGGCAGCTTCGCGCCCACCGGGGTGCCGGGGTTGACCGCGAACGACCACGAGGGGTCGGGCCACCTACGGATCAGCTGGACGAAGCGGACCTGGACCGTCTCGGCCGCCGGATCGGTGTGATCGGCGAGGCGCTGCGGGGAGGTGTAGGCCACCACGAAGGTCTGCCCGTCCAGCTGCACGGCCGGCCAGACGAAGCCCGGGTCGCCGGGGCGGCTGCCGGGGGCGGAGTCGGCGGCGACCGGCATGAGGACCCGGGCCAGCAGCAGCGTGGACAGGAAGGTATCGGTGCTGCCGGCCTCGGCGGCGCCGTACAGGTCGTCCTCCACCTCGTTGGCGGGCCGGAAGGGCGGACCGGCGACGGGCGGGGTGGTCGTACCGGACGTGGGGTCCGGCACCGAGGACTCGGCAGCCGCGGACGCCTCCGTGGCCGGCGCGGTTGACGCGGGTGCCGGGGACGGCGACGTCGCTGACGACGGTGCGGACACCGGCGTGAACAGCGAGGGCGTCTCCGTGACCGGGGCGGCCGGGTGGGCGTCGGCCGGTGGCGCCACCTCAACGCCGGTGTCCGTCCCGACCTGGCTGGGCGGTGCCGGGTTGGCCGTCGGAGCAGCGGCCGTCGGCTCGGGGGTCACCGTCCGGACCGGAACGGTCGGCTCGGGCGTCGCTGCCGGCGCCGTGACGGTCGGCTCGGGCGTCGCTGCCGGCGCCGTGACGGTCGGCTCGGATCCCGACATCGTCGGCTCCGGGCGGGGGGCCGGGAAGCGTACCGTCGGCTCGGGATCGGGGGCCGACGGCTCCGGTGCCGGCCCGGGCGGGGCCGCCACCTCGGCGTCCTCGGGTGTCGTACGGGCCGACGGCGCGCCCGCCTGGTTTCCCGTCCGCCCCTCGCTGTCCGGCGCCCCGCCGGGCTGACCCGGGTGACCGTTGGTCAGGGTGAGGTCGCGGGCCTCGATGATCGTGCCCTCTATGACGATCGGGGTGAAACCGCGGCGCGGCGCGGGCGGAGCGGAGACCGGCTCGGCCGCCGAGGTCGGCTGTTCCTCCACCGGCTGGCGACGGGGTAGGGCCTCGGTCGGGTCACCGCCGCCGGCGGTCGGATCACCGCCGCCCGGTGCCGCCCAGCCAGCGGGGGTGCTCACCCGCAGCGGCCGGACCGGCCCGTCGGGCGGCGGCAGTGGTTGGGTCGCCTCCTCGTTCGGGACGGGTCGCGTCCGGGTGGTGGCCTGCTCGTTCTCGCTGAACACGAAGGCGCGGGTCGGCCCGTCGGACGGCGGTTCGCCGGCCGGTCCGCGCCGGGGAAAAGGCTGACCGCCCCGGAACCGGGACGGTGGTGCGGCCCGCTCGGAGAGGCGGTCACCTCGGTGCGTCGAGTGACCGTTCGCGGGCTCGAAGAAGGATCGCTGACCTGTCGGTTCGGGGCCGGACCCGGCCGGACGTCCGTTGCTGGGAGCTCCGGGCCGCTCCGGTGCCATCGGCCATCCCGGCCCGGCGGAGGTCGACTCCTCGTTCCGGCCTGGCGACGGCCGCCGCGGCGGCATGCCGTCCCTGCTGGGGCCGTCCGGGCGGGCACCGCCGAGATCACCCGGCCGCTGGGGGCCGGCCACACCGGCACGGCCCGTCCCGCTGCTGTCGGGTTGGGCCGGGCGGGGCGGGCCGGGCGCCCGGTCGGCGGGCTCCGGTCGGTGCGGACCGGCGACCGTGCCCGACGCCGCCGACGGCACCTCGGGCAGATGAAAGGCCGCCGGCACCACCGGTGGTGCCGGGGAGAGCTGAGTCGGCCGGACCGGGCCCGGCGATCGCGGTGGGGACGGCGGGTTCGGCGTCACCGGGGCGGACGACGCCGAGGCGGCGTCGCGGGCCCGGTTCAGCGCCTCCACGCGTTCCAACCGGGCGCGAGCGCCCACCGTACGGCCGGGTAGCCGCACATCACCTCGGGACAGCTGGGAGACGTACCAGGCGGGCAGGTAACCCTCGATGGGCAGGCCCGGGTTCACCGCCAGCCACCACTCGTGGTTCGGCCAGCTCGCGGCGAGTTCCGGGTAGCCGGTGCGTCGGCTGGGGCCGGCGTGCTCACCGAGGCAGGCGCGCATCGCCTCGGCGGAGGTGAACGCCAGCACGTGCGTGCGGCCGCCGGTTGTCCAGGTGCCCCAACCCACCGGTGTGCGCCCTGCGGCCGCCTGGGCGGAGACCGGCAGCAGCAGCTCGACACCGGACAGGATGCGGAAGTAAAGCTGCTGGTCATTGCCGTGCAGCGCATCGCGCATCGCCGCCTCGGCCCCGGTGGCCGGCTCCCAGTCGGTCACGGCCACCCCTCCTCCCGGGCACAGGCCATAGGTATCGGATACAACCTACAAGGTGATCACAAGATCACAATGTCAGGCTGGCGGTGGCCCGCCCGGTTCACCAGCAACCGATAACATCCCGTTCCGGTGTCGACACGATACGGAGGCGGTCGATGTACCGGGTACCAGGCGCGCCGCGACACCGGCGAGGTGCTCGACGCTCGCCGTACCTCCACCTGACGGCTCCGCTCGCAGCCCTGCTGGCCGGCTCGATGACCACGGTCGCGGCGACGCCGGCCCGTGCCGCGCCGGGGTGCGCGTCGCCACCGGCACCGGCCCGGCCGGTCTCCGCGACCCCGTGGGCACAGCAACGGTACGCCCCGGAGCGCCTCGCCCGGCTGGCCACCGGCGCCGGAGTGACCGTGGCGGTGGTCGATTCGGGCGTGGACCGGCGGCATCCCCAACTGGCCGGGCGGGTGCTCGCCGGCACCGACCTGCTCGATGTCGGCGGCGACGGCGGCCTCGACTGTGTCGGTCACGGCACCGGCGTGGCGAGCATCATCGCCGCCGCGCCACGCGACGGGACGATCTTCCGTGGGCTGGCGCCGAAGGCCCGGATCCTGCCGGTCCGGGTCAGTGAACAGCAGGTCGTGGACGGGCGCGGGACGGGACGCACGGCGGCGCCCCGGGACCTCGGCCGGGCCATCCGCTGGACGGTCGACCAGGGCGCCACCGTGGTCAACCTCTCCGTGGTGCTCTACGCCGACCATCCCACGGTCCGCACGGCGGTCGCGTACGCCCTCAGCCGGGACGTGGTCGTGGTGGCCGCCGCCGGCAACCTGCCTGGTGGTGACGAACGCCGCCCCTATCCGGCCACCTATGACGGCGTGCTCGGGGTCGGTGCGGTCGGCGCGGACGGGGTGCGGGCCGACTTCTCGCAGACCGGCGCCCACGTGGATCTCGTCGCTCCCGGTGTCGATGTGCTGATCGCCGCCACCGGGCACGGTCACCGCAGCGCCGACGGAACCAGCTACGCAGTGCCCTTCGTCGCCGCCACCGCAGCCCTGCTGCGGCAGTACCGCCCCGACCTCAGCGCGGTCGAGGTGGCCCGGCGGATCGTCGCCACCGCCGATCCGGCGCCCGGTGGTGGGTACGGCGCGGGGGTGCTCAATCCGTACCGGGCGGTGACCGAGACCGGGTCGGTGCCGGGGCAGGCGCGGCCGGCGACCGGGCTGGCCGACGACCGGCCCGATCCGACGCTGCTGGCGCAGCAGGACCGCCGGAGCGACGCGCGCAGCCGTGCACTGCTGCTGACCGGCGTGGGGGTGCCTTTGGTGGCTGCCGTCGTGCTGGCCGCGATTGTGTTGCCCCGAGGCGTGCGCCGACGATGGCGTCCGGCCGACCACGAACACGACGCGGGGTGACGCCGATCGGCGTCACCCCGCGGAGCGGTCACTGGAAGAGGCTGGTGTTCCGCTTCTCGGTGTCGAGGTAGTCGGCCGCGGACTCGTCCACCGCGAGCTTGATGTCCCGCAGCATCACCTGGAGGTCCTGCGAGGCGTTACGCCACCGTGCCTGCCGCTGCTCGTAGGCCTGCTGGGCCGCACCGGACCAGTTGGCGACAAGCGGCGCCGCGTCGCGCTCCAACTGGCCGAGTTGTGCGTCCAGCGTGTTCAGCGCCCGTTGGATGTCCGCGCTGGCCTGTTGCAGCGCGGCGAAGTTGACGACCAGCACACCGTGCTCCATCGGATTCTTCTCCCTGGGGTCGTGGGCTAGAGCGGCAGTTGGATGCCGCCGCGGTTGGTGGCGGCCACCCGAGCGGCCGCCTCGGTGTCCGACGCGTCGTACCGCGTACCGGCGGTGCGGATCGCACCCGCCGTCTCCCGCAACGCCTGCTGCAACCCGGCCTGGTCCTCCGCCCACTTCCGTTTGACCTGCTCGAACGACCGGCCACCAGCCCCTCGCCAGGCCTGCTGGAGGATCTCCAGCTGGACCAACAGTCCACTGAGCATCGACTGCAACGACTGGTCGGTCTGCTCGAACTTCGCCGCGGTCTGCTGCATCACCGCGGCCTCTGCCTGGGTCTGGGACACCTTGGACGTCACCTCGTCTCCTCGATCGTGGCTGGCCCTACGGCGGAAACGCACCACCCACGACGCCGGAGGCGAGCACGACGCGGGATGGGCCAACGAGAACTCGTCGCTGAGAGTAGCGACACGATCGCGGTTCTGCTACCCCACCGCGTTCCCCTGTGGACAACGCGATCGCTCGCCGGTAATTACGATGGGCGGCGGCAAAGTCGCGATAGGTGACCGGCTTGGGAGGGTGTGGTGGCGACAACCCTCACTCCCACCCGCCCGGACGCGGTCGCTCTCCCCCGCTCCGGCGACCCGTCTTGCGGCTCCGGGCCTCGGATCCGCCCCACCGGGCCGCGACGACGCACCGGCCGTCGGGGGCGCACGACCCGGTTTCGCTCCGGCCAGATCGTCACGACCCAGGTGGTGGCGGCGACGCTCGTCGCCGTACCGGGCCGGGGTCCGCTGGCGACGGCCGCCACGACGCTGGTGGTGGTCGCGCTGCTCGCCGTGACCTGGTGCCGGGTTCGTCGGCGATGGCTGCACGAGTGGCTGGTCATCGGCCTCGGCTATCTGGTCCGGCGGCGGGTGACCAGACCCCACTCCGGCCCCACCGAGCTGCTCGGCCTGGTGGACCCGCACGCCGTGATCCGTCCCGTCGAGCTGGGCGATGGTCCGGCACCGGTGCTGGACGACCCGGGCGGCCTGGTGGCGCTGCTGGAGATCGGCGACCCGGCCGACCTGCTCGATGCGGGCAGCCGGTCACTACCGCCACCCGCGTCACTGCTCCCGGTCGAGACCGACCAGACGCCACCCGTACGCGTGCAACTTCTCCTCACCGGCACGCCGGCGCCGGTGGTCGGTGCCGGCGGCGCGGCGGCCGTCTCCTACCGCCAGCTCACCGACGGGCAGCTGGCCGGCCGGGAGCGGGCGGTGCTGGCGGTACGGGTGTCGCGGGCGCCGGGCTGGCCGGAGGAGGCGCTGCGGCACACTCTCGGGGGCACCGTCCGGCGGCTCGTCCGACGGCTGCGGCCCCTGACCGTGCGACCGATGGGCGAGCAGCCGATCCGGCGGGTGCTCGCCGAGTTCGCCCACCACGACGGACGGCCGGTGCGGGAGTCCTGGCAGGCGGTCCGCTGCGGCGGCCTGCTGCAGACCACCTTCCGGTTGAGTCGATGGCCGGGCGGGGACACGGCCACGCTCGTGCCCCGGCTGTGGGGGCTGCCGGCGACCGCGATCACGGTGTCGCTGCACACCGGGACGGAGCGGCCGGCAGCCACTGGGCTGCTCGTACGGCTGGCCGCGGCGACGCCCTCCGAGCTGTCGGAGGCGGCCCGGCAGTTGCGGCGGACGGTGGCCGCCGACGGCGCGGCGGTGGAGCGGCTCGACGGCGGGCAGTTGGCTGGGCTCGCCGCAACGCTGCCGTTGGCTCTGCCCGGGGCGCCGACGCTGACCGCTGCCGGGAGACCGGAGCGGGAGGTGTCGTTCGGTCGCGACGACCTGGAGCGGGAGCTGCCGTTCGGTGCCGCCGGACTGATGCTCGGCGTCAACCGGCACGGCCACGCCGTCACCGTCCGGCTGTTCCGGCCGGAGAGCACCCGACTGGTGCTCGTCGGTGGGGTGCCCGCCGCTCAACTGATCGCCGTGCGCGCGATGGCACTCGGTGCCCGGGTGATCGTCCAGACGGCTCGGCCGCACGCCTGGGAGCGGTTCGTCCGGGGCACCGGCGGGCCGGGCGGGCCTGTTCCGCTGACACCGCCGGACCGCCCGGTGGCGGGAGCATCCGGCACGCCGCTGGCCCCGGTGCTCGTGGTGCTGGACGCGCCAGCGCCGGCCGGTCCACGGCCAGGCACGGCCTGGCACACCACGCTGCTGGTCCGCGACGTGCTGGCCCCGGCCGACGCGGACGCGTTGGGCCGGGCCGACCTGGCGGTGTTCCAGCCGCTCAGCCCGGCCGAAGCCACCGTCGCCGGCAACGCGCTGGGGCTCGGCGACGCGGCGGAGCTGCTGACCCGGATCCGGCACGACATGGTCGCCGTGGTCAACCGGCGGGCCCTGCGTTGGGCGCTGCTCGCCTGCACCCCGATCGAGGCGCAGCTCATCGACGGCCGGGCTCTGCGCCGGGCACAATGATCTCGCGGGTTCCGCCCACGCGCCCGCCGTGGCACCATGCCCGCCATGGGTTTTCTGAAAGGTCTACTGATCCGGGTCGGCGCCACGGCGGTGGCCTTCTGGCTGGCCACACTGCTCATTCCGGGCATCTCGCTCGACACGGAATCGGTCTCCGAGACGATCCTGACCCTGGTCCTCGTCGCGGTCATCTTCGGCGTGGTCAACGGGGTGCTACAGCCGATTATCAAGACCGTCGGCTGTGGCTTCTACCTGCTCACCCTCGGCCTGATCGCACTTGTGGTCAACGGCCTGTTGTTCCTGCTCACCGGCTGGATCGCGGATCAGGCCGGGCTGCCCTTCGACGTCGACGGCTTCTGGCCGGCCGCGGTGCTGGGGGCGCTCTTCGTCGGCGTCGTCACCTGGATCCTCGGCGCCATCCTCGACCGCGACTGACCGCCTCCCGACACACCGCCGACCCGGCCGGTGGTCACCCACCGGCCGGGTGCGGGCGGACCAGCGCGACGAGGCCGTGAGCCCGCTCACCAGCAAGGATCGACAACCCCGGACGCCCCTTACGGTGGAGCCGTGACGTCGCTCCGCCTCGGCTACCTCTACGGACTTGGTGCCTACCTGCTGTGGGGGTTCTTTCCGCTCTACTTCAAGCTGCTGCGCCCAGCCGGCCCGCTGGAGATCCTGGCGCACCGGGTGGTGTGGTCCGTCGCCTTCGTCGCACTGCTGCTCGTGGCGCTGCGCAACGTCGGCTTCCTGCGGTCCCTGCTGCGCCGGCCACGGACGCTGGCGGGCATCGGTGCCGCCGCCACGCTGATCGCGGTCAACTGGTTCACCTACATCTACGGCGTCAACTCGGACCGGGTGGTGGAGACCGCCCTCGGCTACTTCATCAACCCGCTGGTCGTGGTCCTGCTCGGGGTGCTGGTGCTACGCGAGCGGCTGCGCCCGGCGCAATGGTTGGCGCTCGGCGTCGGTGCCCTGGCCGTGGCCGTGCTCACCGTCGACTACGGCCGGCTGCCGTACCTCGCGCTCATCCTGGCGTTCACCTTCGGCGGGTACAGCCTGGTGAAGAAGCGCCTCGGCCTGCCCGCAGCGGAGGGCCTGTTCGTCGAGTCGGCTGTGCTGTCGCTGCCCGCGCTGGGCTACCTCGGCTGGCTCGCCGCCACCGGTGACGCCGCGTTCGGCCACGTCTCGGCCGGACACACGGCCCTGCTGGTGCTCGCCGGGGCGCTGACCGCCATCCCGCTGCTGCTCTTCGCCGGTGCCGCCAACCGGCTGCCGCTGACCGCGCTCGGCATGCTCCAGTACGTGGCGCCGATCCTCCAACTCGGCTGCGGCGTACTGATCTTCCACGAGCCGATGCCGCCGGCCCGGCTGGCCGGCTTCGCCCTGGTCTGGCTCGCCCTGATCGTCTTCACCGCCGACGCGGTACGCCAGGCGCGGCACACCCGCCGCCTGCGCCTGGACGGCACCGTGCCACCCACGGCGGCGGTCGCCACCAGCCGCTGAGGTCGCCACCGGCCAGCAGCCGCCGAGGTCACCAGCCAGCCGCTGTCGTTCCGGCTCAGCGGACCTCGTAGGCGAGGACGGGAGTGCCGTCGGCACGGATCAGTTCCAGCCGGACCAGCTGGGCGTTGGTGAAGCGGGTCGCCCCGGTGATCCGCAGGTCGTCGCCGGGTGCTGCCAGCCAGGAACCGATCTGCTCCTGCGAACCGTCCCCGGCGTGCGCCACCAGCCGGAAGGCGTTCGCCTTGCCGTACCCGGCCCGCTCGTCGTAGCCGCAGTGCATGGTGACCTCGGTGCCCCAGTTGGTGCCGGTCAGGCCGATCTCGGCGTGCACCGGGACCGTTCCGGCGACCGGTTGCATCTGCACCATCCGCACCTGGCCGCCCGGCGCGTTCGGGCCCTGCCCGGGCAGCACCGTGGCCACCCCGAAGCCGACCACCAGAGCGAACGCGGCGGCGGCCAGCCCGATGACCGCGTACCGCAGCCGGCTGGCCTGCCGCTCGCGGCGGCGGCGGTCCCGCGCGGCGTTGAGCAGCTCGGGCACCCGGGGGTTCTCCGGCGGCGGCAGGAACTGTTCCAGGCTGGCCGGATCCAGCCGGCCGAGCAGGCCGGGCAGCACGGCGATCTCGGAAACCGACTGCTGGCAGGCCGGGCAGTCGACGAGATGCCGTTCGTAGGCCACGCGGTCGGCTGGGGAGAGCGCACCAAGCACGTACGCCCCGTCGTCGTACGCGAACTCGCAACGGTTCATCCGGTCACCCCCATCTCGGCCAGGACCAGCCGCAGGGAGCGCAGCGCGTAATGGGTGCGGGACTTCACCGTGCCCGGCGGCACGCCCAGCCGGGAGGCTGCCTCGGAAACCGATCGCCCCTGGTAGAAGCACTCCACCAGGACGTCGCGGTGCGAGGGACTGAGCCGGTTGAGCGCCTCCGCGACCGTCCACGCCTCGACGGCGCGCTCGGTTTCGTCGACGACCTCCGGCGGCTCGGGCAGTTCGTCGGTGTAGACCTCGCCGACCCGGGTGGATCGCCGCCGCCAGGCGTCGATCGCGAGGTTGCGCGCGGTGGTGAAGAGCCAGGCACGTACCGAACCGCGCCGGGGGTCGAGCGACTCCGGGTGCCGCCAGGCCCGCAGCAGCGTCTCCTGCACCAGGTCCTCGGCGCGCTGCCGGTCGCCGTTGACCAGCCGCAGCGCGTGCGCGTACAGCGCCTCGGCATGCTCGTCATGCAGGGCGCGCAGCAGGTGGGCGTCGTGGTCGCTGATGGTCTTCTCCTCGCTCTCGGCGCGAGCGGGCGCGGTGTTACGACCAGAGATACGTGCTGTCACGCCTATCGGTTCATTCCCAGCTCAAACCTGGGATTCCCGAGGTGGAGTTCATCGCTGGTTCACATCGACGCTGACCCGCGCTCACCGCGCCGCCCTAGCGTCCGGCGGGTACGCGTCGGTGACCTGCACCGACGTGCACCGACCCTCAGGAGGATCCTCCCCATGAGCGACCGTCCCCGGCTGCTCCCGCTGCTGGGCACCCCCCGCCACGGCAGCCGCGACGCCATGACCTGCCTCTACCGCTGCGGCAACGCCTGTGACCACCCGGTACCCAACACCTCCGACAACCCGTACTTCGGTGATGTGGTGAACGCCGAGGTCAGCCGCCGCGGTGTGGTCCGCGCCGGGGCGGTCGGCGCCCTGGTGCTCGGTTTCAGCGGCGCTGCGGCCGGCGCGCTGGCCGGCGCGGCTCCCGCCGCCGCAGCCCCGGTCCCCCCGGTGCCCCCGGCCGGTCAGCCGGCGGCGGCCGGCCGTCGCCCGGGCAGCGGTGCCCTGAGCTTCAAGCCGATCCCGCCGAACACCCTCGACACGTTCGTCGTTCCGAACGGCTACGACCACGCCGTGGTCATCCGCTGGGGTGACCCGGTGGTGCCCGGTGCGCCGGAGTTCAACCTGCGCCGGCAGACCGCCGCCGCGCAGGCCAAGCAGTTCGGCTACAACAACGACTTCGTCGGCGTGCTGCCGCTGGACAAGCGCGGCAAGCGCGCGCTGCTGGTGGTCAACCACGAGTACACCAACGAGGACCTGATGTTCCCGGGCTTCACCAGCCAGGACGCGCTCAGCGTCGAGCAGGTGAAGGTGGCGATGGCCGCACACGGCATGTCCGTGGTGGAGATCGAGCGGGTCGCCGGCACCGGCCAGTGGCAGGTCGTCGACTCCGGCCGCCGGCCGTACAACCGCCGCGTCGACGCGCTGAGCAGCAAGTTCGAGCTGACCGGCCCGGCCGCCGGCTCGTCGTTCCTGAAGACGGCCGCCGACCCGAAGGGTCGTACGGTCATCGGCACGCTTAACAACTGCGCCGGCGGCGTCACCCCCTGGGGCACCGTGCTGTCCGGTGAGGAGAACTTCAACCAGTACTTCGTCGGCGGCGACGCGGCGCCGGAGTCGGAGAAGGCCCGGCTGGCGCGCTACGGCATCTCCACCACCGCCCGCTACCCCAGCGGCAGCCGCAAGTGGGACCGGGCCGCCGACCGCTTCGACCTCGCCAAGCACCCCAACGAGGCCAACCGGCACGGCTGGGTCGTGGAGATCGATCCGTTCGACCCGGAGAGCCGCCCGCGCAAGCACACCGCGCTCGGCCGGTTCAAGCACGAGGGCGCGAACGTCATCGTCGCGCGCAGCGGGCACGTGGTCGCGTACATGGGCGACGACGAGCGCTTCGACTACCTCTACAAGTTCGTCTCGGACAAGAAGTTCATGAAGGGTGACTCCTGGGTCGCCCGCAAGCACAACCTGACGCTGCTGGAGTCGGGCACCCTCTACGTCGCCAAGCTCGACCAGACCAGCGCCGGTGAGATCGACGGTTCCGGCAGCCTGCCCAGCGACGGCGCCTTCAACGGCAGGGGCCGCTGGATCAAGCTGGTCAGCGGCAACCGCTCCTACGTGGACGGCATGACCGCCGCCGAGGTGCTGACCTTCACCCGCATCGCCGCCGACAAGGCCGCGGCGACCAAGATGGACCGCCCCGAGGAGGTGGAGATCAGCCCGCGCACCGGCAAGGTGTACGTGGCGCTGACCAACAACTCCGCCCGTGGGGTCGGCAGCAACCCGGCGCCGGACGAGGCCAACCCGCGTACCGCGAACCGGCACGGGCAGATCCTGGAACTGGTCGAGGACCGGGGGGACAACACCTCCGACACGTTCCGGTGGTCGCTGCCGATCGTCTGCGGCGACCCGGCGGACCCGTCGACCTACTTCGCCGGGTACGACAAGACCAAGGTGTCGCCGATCTCCTGCCCGGACAACCTGCTCTTCGACCGGGCCGGCAACCTGTGGATCTCCACCGACGGCAACGCCCTGGGCAGCAACGACGGGCTCTTCGCTACGCCCATCGAAGGGCCGGAGAAGGGCCACCTGAAGCAGTTCCTGACGGTGCCGGTCGGCGCGGAAACCTGCGGCCCGTTCTTCACCGAAGACGAGCGTTCGGTCTTCGTGGCCGTGCAGCACCCGGGTGAGATCACCGGTGCCACGGTCGACAACCCGGCCTCCACCTGGCCGGACGGCGACTACGCCAAGCCGGGTGTGGTGGTGACCTGGCGGCTGGACGGCGGACCGGTCGGTAGCTGACCCCGATCCGGCATCGCGCCGGCCGCCCATCCGACGGCCCTCTCCCCACCAGGGAGGGGGCCGTCTCGGCAGGTGCCGAGGGTCAGTTGTCGGCGGCTAGGCCGTCGGCGATGGCGCGCGCGGCGGTGAGCAGTTTCGTCCGCACCACCCGGGCGGAGGTCATCATCTCGCTGGCCGGTAGCGCGCAGGCCAGCACCGTGCGCCGTTCCATGTCCTTGTCCGGGCACACCAGTACGGCGGCGCAGGCCACGCCCTGCCGGAACTGGCCCAACTCCAGCTGCATCCCGCGTCGGTCCCCCGCCGACAGGTCGGCCTCGAAGGCCTCCGGGGTGGTGAGGGTGGCGCTGGTGAACGGACGCATGCCGTACTCGCGCAGGTAACGTTGGCGCTGCTCGGCGGTGAGCGTGGCGAGCAGGGCCTTGCCGAGCGCGGTCGCATGCGCGCCCTCGTCGAACCCGGGGACGAGATCCTCCAGGTACGGCGAGCGGTGTCCCTCCGCCACGGCGGTGATCGCCACCTGGCCACCCACGAACCGGCCCAGGAAGTGACTCCAGCCGGTCTCCAGGGCCGCCCGCCGCAGGCTCTCCCCGATGGCCGGTGAGCCGCGGAACGCGGCGACCAGCTCGCGGTAGCGGTCGGCCACCTCCAGACCCACGATGTACGTGCCGTCCTCCCGACGGATCACATAGCCCTCGTAGGCGAGGGTGCGGACCAGGTGGTACGTGGTGGCCACGGTCAGCTCGCAACGGCGGGCTATCTGTTTGACCGTCAGGCCCCGCGGGGCACGACCGACCGACTCGAGCACTCGAAGCGCGCGGGAGACACTTCGGATCAGGTCCGAAGGTTCCGCCAGGGGGTCACGCACAACCACCTCCGCCACCGGGGACTTACACCATATGAAAAAGCGGCCCGCCGCGAAACGCCTGATCGGGTGGATGATCCAAGGTAATCGAGTACGCGATGTGAGGTGCACCGCACTTTCTGTTGCCGAGATGCGGCTGGCGTAGGTTGGCCGCACCATGACCCACATCGCCCCTCCACGTACCTCGGCGACTGTCGCACGGCCCGTCCGGGCCAGTGCGGTCGCGGTCACCGTCACGATCGTCTGTGTCCTGCCGGTCTTTCTGGTCGGCGGTCTCGCCGTGCAGATGCGGGAGGAGTTGGGCTTCTCCCCCGCCGGCCTGGGACTCGTCGTGGCGGTCTATTTCGCGGTCGGTGCCCTCGCCTCGGTGCCCTCCGGCGCGCTGGTCGAGCGGTGGGGTGCCGCCGTGGTGGCCCGGGCCGGCATCGTGGTGTCCGCTGGCTCCCTGCTGGCCGTTGCGGTGGCCGCCCGGTCGTATCCGGTGCTTGTCGGTCTGCTCGCCGTGGCCGGCACCGCGAACGCACTCGGTCAACTGTCCAGCAACGCCCTGCTCGCCCGGCACGTCCCGCCCCGTCGGCAGGGCCTGTCGTTCGGCGTCAAGCAGGCGGCCATCCCGGTCTCCACCCTGCTTGCCGGCGTGGCGGTGCCCACCGTCGCGCTGACCGTCGGTTGGCGGTGGGCCTTCGTGGCGGCAGCCGGTGCCGCACTGGCCGCGCTGCCGGCCGTACCCTCGCAGGGCGCCCAGCCCGCACGGCGGCGCACCGGACGGACCGGCGGCGCGAGCCCGGGACTGGTGCTCGTCGGGGTGGCCGCGACGCTGGCCGCGGGTGCGGCGAACGCGCTGGGCACCTTCGTGGTCGACGCCTCGGTCGATCGGGGTCTCGGTCCGGGAATGGCCGGGCTCACCCTGACCCTCGGCAGCGCGGTCTGCGTGGCGGCGCGGATCGGGGTCGGCTGGCTGGCCGACCGACGCACCGGCGGACACATCGCGGTGATCGCCGCTCTGCTGGTGGCCGGTGCGGTGGGGCTGGGCCTGCTCGCGGTGGCCGGCCCCGGGCCGTTGGTGGTGGGCGTGGTGCTCGGCTTCGGTCTCGGCTGGTCCTGGCCCGGGCTGATGAACTTCGCGGTGGTCCAACTGCATCCGCAGGCACCGGCCGCGGCCACCTCGATCACCCAGACCGGGGTGTACGCGGGCGGCTGCCTCGGCCCGCTCGCCCTCGGCCCCCTGGCCGCCGCAGCCGGCTACCCCGCGATGTGGCTGGCAGCCGCCGTCGCCATGCTCGTCGCCGCCACCCTGATGCTGACGGCCACCCGCCTACTCCCCACCCCCGCTGACCCACACCCGCGCCCAAGCGGTTGATCAAGAAGTTTGCGTCTGGATCCGCGCGGACGGCGACCAAAACTTCTTGATCACGCCGATGGAGGTGGGGGTGGGTCAGCTGGTGCGGTCGGCGATGTGGTCGCAGAGGGATTCGAGGGCGTGGCGGGCCGGACTGGCCGGCAGGGGTGCCAGTTGGGCGCGGGCGTCCTCGGCGTAGCTGCGGACGGTTTCGCGGGCGCGCTTGAGAGCAGGGCTCTCGCGGAGCAGGCCGAGCGCCTCCGCGTGCCGGGTGTCGTCGGTCAGCGGCCCGGTGGCCAGGATCTCCCGCAGCCGCACCGACGCGGCGTCCGCGTCGTCGGAGGCGAGGGCGTAGAGCACCGGCAGGGTGGGCACGCCCTCCCGCAGGTCGGTGCCGGGCGTCTTGCCCGACTCCGTCGACTCGCTGGCGATGTCGAGCAGATCATCGGAGAGCTGGAAAGCCACCCCGATGGTCTCGCCGTACCCGGCCAGCGCCGCCACGTGCTCCGGCGTCGCCCCACTGAACTGGGCGCCGAAGTGCGCGCTGGTGGCGATCAGGGAGCCCGTCTTCTCGGCGATCACCCGCAGGTAGTGCGCCACCGGATCGTCGTCGGCCCGGGGGCCGACGGTCTCGGCGATCTGGCCGTGGACCAGCCGGGCGAACGTCCGCGCCTGCAGGCGTACCGCCTCGGGGCCCAGCTCGGCCGCCACGTCCGCGGCCCGGGCGAAGAGGTAGTCGCCGACCAGGATGGCCACCGAGTTGGTCCACCGGGAGTTGGCGCTGGGCGCGCCCCGGCGCACCGATGCCTCATCCATCACGTCATCGTGGTAGAGCGTGGCCAGGTGGGTCAGCTCCACCACCACGGCCGCCGAGACGACCTCGGCTCGGGTTGGATCGCCGAACTGGGCGCCCAGGGCCACCAGCAGCGGCCGGAACCGCTTCCCGCCGGCCTCCACCAGATGCCGCGCCGCCTCGGTGACGAACGGGTCGGCGCTGGCGATGCTGGCCAACAGCTCCGTTTCCACCGCTGCCAGCACGCCGAGTACGGACTCCTCGCTGCGCGGATCGGCGAGGTGAAGCCCGAGCGCGCCGAACTGACCCGCGCTGGAGCGGCTCCGGCGAGCACCGGAGCCGGTGACACCTGAACCCTCGCCACCCCTAATCACCACGCCTCCACCATGCCACACACGTTCTACCTGCACCGGACCGGGGATACACGGCGAGGGCCGGCCCACAGAGCGTGGACCGGCCCTCGATCGGCAGGTCAGCCGCTACCGGACGAAGTCGGCGGCGGAGGACGCGAGATCGAGCAGCGGCGACGGCGCGACGCCGAGCACCAGCGTGGCGAGCACCCCGATCACCAGCGCCGCCGAGGTGAGCCCGCCGGGAACGGCCACCGTCGGCGTCGAGTCACCCGGCTCGGAGAGCCACATCAGCACCACGACCCGCAGGTACGGGAAGGCCAACACCATGCTGGTCAACACACCCGCGATGACCAGCCACACCTGCCCGCCGTCCAGCGCCGGGCCGAAGACCGCGAACTTGCTGGTAAAGCCGCTGGTCATCGGGATACCCGCGAAGGCGAGCAGGACGAAGGTGAAGACGGCGGCATAGACCGGCGACCGCCGTCCCAGCCCGGCCCAGCGGGACAGGTGGGTCGCCTCACCGTCGGCGTCGCGCACAAGCGTCACCACCGCGAATGCGGCCAACACCGTGAAACCGTACGCGACCAGGTAGAACATGGTGCCGGAAAGGCCCTCACTGCCCGGCGCGAGCACACCGACCAGCAGGTAGCCGGCGTTGGCGATGGACGAGTACGCCAGCAGCCGCTTGATGTCGGTCTGGGTCACCGCGAACAGCGCGCCGACAAGCATGGTGAGCACCGCCACAGCGCCCAGCACCGGGGTGAAGTCCCAGCGGGCCCCCTCGAAGGCCACGTGGAACACCCGCAGCAGGGCACCGAACGCGGCAACCTTGGTGCAGGCCGCCATGAACCCGGTCAACGGCGTCGGCGCACCCTGGTAGACGTCCGGCGTCCAGACGTGGAACGGCGCGGCGGCCGCCTTGAACAGCAGACCGATGGCGACCAGCGCCATACCGGCGAAGAGGAGCACCGGGCTGGCCGTCGAGTTCGCCACGGCCGCGTTGACGGTGGCGAAGTCGACGCCCGCCTGCCGGTCGCCCAGACCGGCGGTGAAGCCGTAGATCAGCGCCAGGCCGAACAGGAAGAACGCCGAGGCGTACGCGCCGAGCAGGAAGTACTTCATCGCCGCCTCCTGGCTCAGCAGTCGCCGACGACGGGCCAGCGCGCAGAGCAGGTAGAGCGGCAGCGAGAAGA
Source organism: Micromonospora sp. NPDC000442 (assembly GCF_042898635.1). Taxonomy (NCBI): domain Bacteria; kingdom Bacillati; phylum Actinomycetota; class Actinomycetes; order Micromonosporales; family Micromonosporaceae; genus Micromonospora; species Micromonospora sp. NPDC000442. The sequence continues at coordinate 168,159 of NZ_JBIAYZ010000001.1, forward strand.
CCTCGAGCGCGATGAACATGGTCAGCAGGTCGTTCGCCGAAACGAAGATCAGCATGCCGGCGATCGCGAAGGTGGTAAGCGGGTACACCTCACCCGCGCCGCCGGCGTTCTCCGCCTGCTGGCGGTCCTCCGGCGAGTCGGCGGTCACCGCGGCCTGGGCCACGAACGCACCGCCCCGCTCGACCACCCGCTCGCCGAGCAGCAGCAGCGCCACCGCAGACAGGGCGAGGATCGCGCCCTGGAGGAACAGCGTCGGCCCGTCGACGGCGATCACCCCGATGGTGATCACCCGCTTGTCGGCGTTGACCACCACCATCGTCAACGCCGCGAGAACCGCAAGCAGCGCCAGCGGCAGCTGCACGGGATGCCGCAGACGCCGGGGCACGAACGCCTCGACCAGCACCCCGACCACCGCCGCGCCAAGCATGATCAGGATCGGCGCGATCGCCGCGTAGTCGATCGGCGGCAGTTCAAGCTCGGTCACTGGACCGCCCTTTCGTTCGCGACTGCGGGGCTCGCAAGCTCACTCCTCGCGCTCACCGGACCAGCCTTTCGTTCGCGACTGCGGGGCTCGCAAGCTCACTCCTCGCGCTCACCGGATCGCCTCCTGCACGGTGTCTACCGACGGGGCCGGGTCGGTCCGGCCGACGTCCTCCATGGTCGCCTGGATGGCGGGGTTGATCACGTCCGTCACGGGCTTCGGGTAGAAGCCGAGCACCAGGATCAGCGCGATCAGCGGGGCGACGACGACCTTCTCGCGCAGGTTGAGGTCGCGCTTCATGCCGTCGATCTCGGTCAGCGCCGGGTTGAGGGTGCCCTGCGTGGTGCGCTGCACCATCCACAGCACGTACGCCGCCGCCAGGATGATGCCCAGCGTGGCGATCACGGCGACCGGCTTGTTCACCGTGAACGTGCCGATCAGTACCAGGAACTCGGAGACGAACGGCGCGGTGCCGGGCAGTGCCAGCGAGGCGAGACCGGCGAAGAAGAGCACACCGGCCAGCACCGGCACCAGCTTGCCCGCGCCACCGAAGTCACTTACCAGCGCCGAGCCCCGGCGCGCGATCAGCATGCCCACCACCAGGAAGAGCAGCCCGGTGGCGAGGCCGTGGTTGACCATGTAGAGCACGGCACCGGTGCCCGCCTGGGTGGTGAAGGCGAAGATGCCCACGCCGATGAAGCCGAAGTGGGCGATCGACGTGTACGACACCAGCCGCTTCAGGTCGTTCTGCCCGACGGCCAGCAGCGCCGCGTAGATGATCCCGATGACCGCCAGGCCCAGCGCCCACGGCGCGAACCACTGGGCCGCGTCGGGGAACAGCGGCAGGCAGTACCGCAGGATGCCGAAGGTGCCGACCTTGTCCAGGACGCCGACCAGCAGTGCGGCGGCACCGGCGGGGGCCGCGCCACCGGCGTCCGGCAGCCAGGTGTGGAACGGGAAGAACGGCGCCTTGATCGCGAACGCGATGAAGAACCCGAGGAACAACCAGCGCTCGGCGCCGGTGGAGATGTCCACCTCCGACAGCGCCACCCAGTCGAAGGTCTTGCCGCCGACCACCCACAGGCCGATCACGGCGGCCAGCATGAACAGGCCACCGACAAGCGAGTAGAGGAAGAACTTCACCGCCGCGTACTGCCGCTGGTGGCCGCCGTAGCTGCCGATCAGGAAGTACATCGGCACCAGCATGACCTCGAAGAACACGTAGAACAGGAAGACGTCGGCGGCGGCGAAGACGCCGAGCATCGTGCATTCGAGGACCAGCAGCAGCGCGAAGTAGACCGGCACCGACCGCTTGGACGACTCGGCGTCGTGCCAGGAGGCCAGGATCACCAGCGGCACCAGCACCGCGATCAGCATCAGCATGACAAGCGCGATGCCGTCGGCGGCGAAGGTGAAGTTGACCCCCCAGTTCGGGATCCACGGGTACGACTCGCGGAACTGGAAGCGCTGACCGTCGACCTGCCAGGTGACCCACATGGCCACCGACAGCGCCAGCACCAGCAGCGACCAGCCGAGCGCGACCTGCTTCGCCAGCGTCGGCCGGCTGCGCGGCAGGAGGGCGACGACCACGGCGCCGACAAGCGGCGCCACGGTGAGCACCGAGAGGAACGGGAAGTCGGACATTATGCGGCCTTACCTCCGTCGTCACTGTGCGGTCCGCCGGCGACGGCCGCCTGAGAGGCCGACAGCCTCAAGAGGTCGATCACGCCAACCACCCCGCCTGTACGGCCAGGAAGGCGGCCACCACCAGCAGCGCGCCGGTCAGGATCGAGGTGGCGTACGACCGGACGAAGCCGGTCTGCAACCGCCGGAGCCGGCCCGATCCACCGCCGACGCCCGCGGCCAGTCCGTTGATCAGCCCGTCGATGCCCCGGCTGTCCAGGTAGACGAGCGCCCGGGTGAGGAAGATGCCCGGCTTCTCGAAGACCGCCTCGTTGACCGTGTCGGTGTAGAGGTTCTTGCGGGCGGCGGTGACCAGCACCCCGGCCGGCTGCGGCGAGGTCGCGGTCCCGTTGCGGAACAGGAACCAGCCCAGCACCGCGCCGAGCACGGTGACCCCCAGCGACAGCACCACGATCGCCCAGTGCGGCAGCACCGCGTCGTGGTGCGCCTCGGCCGTGCCGAGCCCGGCGGTGGTGGTCAGCCAGTCCGGCACTGAGGTGGCCAGCAGCCAACCCGCGCCCAGCGAACCGATGCCGAGCAGGACCAGCGGGATCGTCATCAGCGGCGGGGACTCGTGCGGGTGCTCGATGTCCTCGGTCCAGCGCTTCGGGCCGTGGAAGGTCAGCACGAACAGCCGGGTCATGTAGAAGGCGGTCAGTGCGGCGCCGAGCACCGCCGCCCCACCGAACAGCCAGGCCGTCCAGCCCTCCCGCTCGAAGGCAGCGGCGATGATCGGCTCCTTGGAGAAGTAGCCGGAGAACGGGAACATGCCGATGATGGCCAGCCAGCCCGCGCCGAAGGTCAGCCAGGTGATCTTCATGTACTTGGAAAGGCCGCCGAAGCGACGGATGTCGACCTGGTCCTTCATGCCGTGCATGACCGAGCCGGCACCGAGGAACATGTTGGCCTTGAAGAAGCCGTGCGCCAGCAGGTGCACGATGGCCAGCGCGTACGCCGCGCCGCCCAGCCCGACGCCGAGGAACATGTAGCCGATCTGGCTGACCGTGGACCAGGCCAGCACCCGCTTGATGTCGTCCTTGGCGCACCCGATGATCGCGCCGATGAGCAGGGTCAGCGCACCGACGCTGACCACCACCAGCTGCAACGTGGCGTTCGCCGAGAAGATGATGTTGGAGCGGGCGATCAGGTAGACACCGGCGGTGACCATCGTCGCGGCGTGGATCAGCGCCGACACCGGGGTCGGGCCCTCCATCGCGTCCGGCAACCACGCCTGAAGCGGGAACTGGCCGGACTTGCCGGCCGCGCCGAGCAGCAGCAGCACGCCGAGCACCAGCACGGTGCCGCCGGCCAGCGCGCCAATCCCGTTGAACACCTCGTCGTACTGGGTGGTGCCGAGGGTGGCGAACATGATGAAGATGGCGATGGCGAGGCCGGCGTCGCCGACCCTGTTCATCAGGAACGCCTTCTTACCGGCGGTGGCGGCGGCCGGCTTGGTGTACCAGAAGGAGATCAGCAGGTACGACGCCAGACCGACGCCCTCCCAGCCGAAGTAGAGCATCACGTAGTTGTTGCCGAGCACCAGCAGCAACATGGCCGCGATGAACAGGTTGAAGTACGCGAAGAACAGTCGGCGGCGCTCATCGTGCGCCATGTACTCGACCGCGTACAGGTGGATCAGGAAGCCCACACCGGTGATCAGCAGGACGAAGACCCCGGCCAGCGGATCGAACAGCAGACCGAAGTCCACGTGCAGGCCGCCGACCGCGATGAAGTCCCAGAGGCTCAGCTGGACCGACCTGTTCTCCAGGCCGCGCAGGCCGAAAAAGTAGCTCAGGCCGAGCAGGAAGGCGCCGCCGACCGCGGCCACCCCGAGCCAGTGCCCCCAGCGGTCGGCCCGCCGACCGAGCAGCAGCAGGATCGCCGCGCTGACCAGCGGGATGGCCACCAGCAGCCAGACGCTGCTCAGCAGCCCGTCCGCCGTCGCGTACGAGACGGTCTCGGCCGGAGCAGCCTGGGCGTACGTCATGATTTCGTCCACCGGTGGGCCCCTCTAGTACTTCAGCAGGTTGGCGTCGTCGACGCTGGCGGAGCGTCGGGTGCGGAAGATCGCCATGATGATGGCCAACCCGACCACGACCTCGGCCGCCGCCACCACCATCACGAAGAACGCCATGATCTGGCCGTTGAGGTCACCGTTCATCCGGCTGAAGGTGACAAGCGCCAGGTTGGCCGCGTTGAGCATCAGCTCGACACACATGAACAGCACGATCGCGTTGCGCCGGACCAGCACCCCGGCGGCGCCGATGGTGAACAGCACCGCGGCGAGGACCAGGTAGTAGTTCGGCTCGACCGAGAAGAAGTCACTCATTTCTCAGTGCCCTTCAGCGTGGTCTCCTCGGCGGTCAGCTCCCGCACCGGCAGGATGTCCGGCGTGCTGCGCTCACTCAGCCGCCCGTCCGGCAGGCGGGCCGGGGTGGCGACCGACGAGGAGGTGGCGAAGACACCCGGGCCGGGCTTCGGGCCGGGGTAGTTGCCGGGCGCAAAGCGGGCCTTCATGGTGGCCACCTGGTCGCGCTTGTCCTCCTTGCGCCGCTCGACGTGCGCGAGGATCATGCCGCCGATGGTGGCGGTGATCAGCAGCGCCGCGGTGAGCTCGAAGGCGAAGACGTAGTCGGTGAAGAGCAACCGGGCGATGCCCTCCACGTTGCCGCCCGCGTTGGCCTGCTCCAGGCCGACCGGCGTGCTGCCCTGGGTGGCCCGGTATACCCCGCTGCCGAGCAGGCCGGCGAAGCCGAGCCCCAGCCCGATCGCCGCGATCCGCTGGCCGCGCAGCACCTCGATCAGCGAGTCGGAGGCTTCCCGACCGACAAGCATCAGCACGAACAGGAAGAGCATCATGATCGCGCCGGTGTAGACGATGATCTGCACCATGCCGATGAACGGCCCTGCCTGGAGTACGTAGAACACCCCGAGGCTGAGCATGGTCAGCACCAGCCACAGTGCCGAGTGCACCGCGTTGCGGGCGGCGACCATGCCGATCGCACCGGCCAGCGCGAGCGGAGCGAGGATCCAGAAGGTCACCGCCTCGCCGCCGGAGACCGCACCGGAGGCGGCGAGCAGCGTCGAGGTGCTCATGCCGAATCCCCCTTCTCCGCCTCGGCCCGCTGGGCGGCCTGCTCGGCACCGGGGAAGGTGACGCCCGGGTGCTCGTCCACCTGATAGCGGCCCGGCCCCATCGGCGAGCGCTCAGCCCCGGCGGAGGTGCCCGGGTTGGTGAGGCTGCCGATGTAGTAGTCCTTCTCGCTGTCACCCAGCCGCATCGGGTGCGGCGGCTGCTCCATCCCCGGCAGCAGCGGCGCCAGCAGCTGTTCCTTGGTGAAGATCAGATCCTGGCGGTTGTCCCGGGCCAGCTCGTACTCGTTGCTCATGGTCAACGAGCGGGTCGGGCACGCCTCGATGCAGAGCCCGCAGAAGATGCAGCGGGCGTAGTTGATCTGGTAGACGCTGGCGTACCGCTCACCCGGCGAGAAGCGCTGCTCGTCGGTGTTGTCGCCACCCTCGACGTAGATCGCGTCCGCCGGGCAGGCCCAGGCGCACAGCTCGCAGCCGATGCACTTTTCCAGCCCGTCCGGGTGCCGGTTGAGGATGTGCCGCCCGTGGTAGCGCGGCGCCGGCTTCGGCGGGGTGAACGGGTAGTCGGTGGTGACGACCTTCCTGAACATGTGCGAGAAGGTGACCCCGAAGCCCTTGAACGTTCCGGTGATCGCGCCCACGTCACACCTCCTCAGAGTCCTGGCCGGCGGGAGCGTTTGCCGGCTCCCGCTCGGCGACCATGCGCCGGGTGCGCGGGCTCGGTGGTACCTGGAGATCCATCGGGGGCAGCGGGAAGCTGCCCGGCGGCCGGTTGTCGACCTGCTCGACGAGCGTCGGCTTCGGCGTCGCCTTGCGGCTCGGCCAGAACAGCGCGGCGAGCAGCACGATGCCGGCCGGGATGCCGATGGCGTACATCCGGCTCTGGGTGTCCCAGTCGTCGATGGTGCGCAGGCCGGCGAGAACCACGATCCAGACCAGGCTGATCGGGATGAGCACCTTCCAGCCGAAGCGCATCAGCTGGTCGTACCGCAGCCGGGGCAGCGTGCCGCGCAGCCAGACGAAGACGAAGACCAGCAGGATGACCTTGCCGAAGAACCAGAGCAGCGGCCACCAGCCGGAGTTGGCCCCCGACCATATGGTGATCGGCCACGGTGCGTGCCAGCCGCCCAGGAAGAGCGTCACGGTGAAGGCCGACATGGTCACCATCGCGACGTACTCGCTGAGCATGATCAGCGCGAACTTGAGCGAGCTGTACTCGGTCATGAAGCCGGCCACCAGCTCCGACTCCGCCTCCGGGAGATCGAACGGCGGCCGGTTGGTCTCGCCGACGATGGAGATGAAGAAGACGATGAAGCTCGGGAAGAGCAGCAGCGCGTACCAGCCGGGCGTCTGGATGTCGGCGCCGAACAGGGTCAGCTCGGTCGTGCTGCCCTGGGCGGCAACGATCTCGCTCGTGGACATCGTGCCGGCGAGCATGAACACCGCCACGATGGACAGACCCAGCGCCACCTCGTAGGAGATCAGCTGGGCGGCGGACCGCAGGCCGCCGAGCAGCGGGTAGGTCGAGCCCGAGGCCCAGCCGGCGAGCACGATGCCGTAGACCGCCATCGACGAGAGGGCGAGCACCACGAGCACCGCGACCGGCACGTCGGTGACCTGCAACGGCGTCTGGTGGCCGAAGATGCTCACCATCGGGCCGAACGGGATCACCGACAGCGCGGTGACCGCGCAGATCACCGAGATGGCCGGGGCGAAGAAGTAGATGACCTTGTCCGCCGAGCGCGGGAGGATGTCCTCCTTGAAGGCCATCTTCAGGCCGTCGGCGAGCGTTTGCAGCAGGCCGAACGGGCCGAGCTGGTTCGGCCCGGGCCGGACCTGCATGAAGCCGACGACCCGCCGCTCGAACCAGACGCCGAGCAGCGTGCCGAGCAGGGCGACCACGAACGCGAAGACAATCTTGCCGAGGACCAGCCACCACGGGTCGTGGCCGAAGTCGGTCAACGACGGTGCCTGCGCCAGCGGGTTCATGCGACACCCCCGGAGGAGTTGAGGATCGGACCCGGCCGGCCCGCCACGTCGGCGGCGACCGGCTCGGTGGTGCCGGGTGCCGAGATCCGTACCACCGCACCGGAGGTAGCGCCCAGGCTGCGCCGCACGGTCGAACCGGGCGAGTTGGTGGGTAGCCAGACCACACCGTCCGGCATCTCGGTGATCGCCGCCGGCAGGGTCAACGCACCCCGGTCGGTACCCACCGTGACCGAGTCGCCGTCGGCGACACCGAGCGCCTCCGCGCTGCCCTTGCCCAGCCGGACCACCGGCGGGCGGGCGGTGCCACCCAGGTGCTCGTCGCCGTCGGTGAGGCTGCCCAGGTCGACAAGCTGGTGCCAGGTCGCCAGCACCGCCTCACCGGTGCCCGGCTGCGGCACCGCCCCCGGCTGAACGGTGGGCGCGGTCGGGCGGTCAGCCCGGGTCACCGGCAGGCTGCCCAGCTCACGCCGGACGGTCAGCACGTCCCCGGTGCCCAGCCGCACGTCCAGCTGGGCGGCGAGCGCGTCGAGCACCCGACCGTCGGTCATCGCGGCGGTGTCCAGCACCGCGTCGAACGGACGCAGCCGGCCCTCCCAGTCCAGGAAGCTGCCGGCCTTCTCCACCACCGGTGCGACCGGCAGGACCACGTTCGCCCGACGGGTGACCGCGCTGGCCCGCAGTTCCAGGCTGACCAGGAACGGCACCGCCTCCAGGGCCTGCTCGGCCAGGCGCGGGTCGGCCAGGTCGGCCGGATCCACCCCGGCCACCACCAGCGCGCCAAGCTGACCCGTGGCGGCGGCACCGAGGATGCCGTCGGTGTCCCGGCCGGCCTGACTCGGGATCACCCCGGCCGGAATGTCCCACGCCTCGCCCAACTCGGCCCGGGCCCCGGGCTCGGTGACCAGGCGACCGCCGGGCAGCAGGTTGGGCAGGCAGCCGGTGTCGACGGCACCGCGGTCACCCGCGCGCCGCGGCACCCAGGCCAGCTTCGCCCCGGTACGCGCGGCCACCTCGGCGGCGGCGGAGAGTCCACCCGGGACGGTGGCCAGCCGCTCGCCGACGATCAGGATCGCCCCTTCAGCGCTGAGCGCCTCGGCGACGGTGGCGTGCTCGGCGAGCACCCCGGCCTCCTCGCCCGGCACGACCCGGGCCAGCTTGGCGCCGAGCTTCTCCAGGCCACGGGTGGCGAACGGGGCGATCGCGTACACCTTCAGTTTGTTCTTCAGGTACGCCTTGCGCAGCCGCAGGAAGAGGATCGGACACTCTTCCTCCGGCTCCAGACCGACCAGCACCACCGCCGGCGCGTTCTCGACGTCGGTGTAGGTGACGTCGGTGCTGCCGGCGACCGTGCTGGCCAGGAAGTCGGCTTCCTCGCGGGAGGCCGGACGGGCCCGGAAGTCGATGTCGTTTGTGTGCAACGCGACCCGGGCGAACTTTGCGTACGCGTACGCGTCCTCGACGGTCAGCCGACCGCCGGTGAGCACCGCGGCGCCCTGGCCCGTGTCCCGGGCGGCGCGCAGCCCCTCGGCGGCCACGCTGAGCGCCTCGCTCCAGGACGCCTCCCGCAGCTCGCCGGTGTGCTCGTCGCGTACCAGCGGGGTGGTGAGCCGGTCGGCGGCGCGGGCGTACTGGAAGCCCCAACGCCCCTTGTCGCAGTTCCACTCCTCGTTGACCTGCGGGTCGTCGCCGGCCAGCCGGCGCAGCACCTTGCCCCGACGCCAGTCGGTGCGCTGGGCGCAGCCGGCCGAGCAGTGCTCGCACACGCTCGGGCTGGAGACCAGGTCGAACGGGCGGGCCCGGAAGCGGTACTGGGTGCCGGTGAGCGCGCCGACCGGGCAGATCTGCACGGTGTTGCCGGAGAAGTACGAGTTGAACGGGACGTCGCCGTCCTCGCCCTCGGTCCCGTAGTCCTCGTCCCGGTAGATGTTGATCTCCTCGGCGGAGGAGCGGTTCATCAGGTCGATGAACTTGTCGCCGGCGATCTCCTCGGTGAACCGGGTGCACCGCTGGCAGAGCACGCACCGCTCGCGGTCGAGCAGCACCTGGGTGCTGATCGGCAGCGGCTTCGGGTACTCCCGCTTGTGCTCGTGGAACCGGGAGTCGGAGCGGCCGGTCGACATCGCCTGGTTCTGGAGCGGGCACTCGCCGCCCTTGTCACACATCGGGCAGTCGAGCGGGTGGTTCACCAGCAGCAGCTCCATGATCCCCTCCTGCGCCTTCTTGGCGACCGGGGAGGTGAGCTGGGTCCGGACCACCATGCCGTCGGCGACCGTCTGGGTGCAGGAGGCGACGGGCTTGCGCTGCCCCTCCACCTCCACCAGGCACTGCCGGCAGGCGCCGGCCGGAGCCAGCAGCGGGTGGTCGCAGAACCGGGGGATCTCGGTGCCCATCTGCTCGGCGACCCGGATCAGCAGCGCCCCTTTCGGGGCGGTGACCTCGACGCCGTCGATGGTGAGGGTGACCGTCTCGGTCGGCTTGGCAACGTCCGTCACAGTGCTCGCCTTTCGCTCGCGGCTGCGGGGCTCGCTCCGCTCACTCCTCGCACTCGCATCAGTGGGCTCCCACCAACTGCTTGTCGGACAACTTCGGCGCGGTCCGTCCCTCGATGTAGTCGAGGTAGTCCTGCTTGAAGTACTTCAGCGACGAGGTCACCGGGCTGGTGGCACCGTCACCAAGGCCGCAGAACGAGCGGCCGAGGATGTTGTCACAGGTGTCGAGCAGGGTGTCCAGGTCGTCCTGAGTGCCCTGGCCGGCCAGGATGCGTCGGTAGACCCGGACCATCCAGTAGTTGCCCTCCCGGCACGGGGTGCACTTGCCGCACGACTCGTGGTGGTAGAACTCCAGCCACCGGTAGGTCGCGTAGACCGGGCAGTCCTGGTCGGAGAAGATCTGCGTGGCCGTGGTGCCGAGGATCGAGCCGGCGGCGGCCACCCCCTCGAAGTCCAGCGGCACGTCCAGGTGCTCGGCGGTGAGCAGCGGCGTCGACGATCCGCCCGGCGTCCAGAACTTCAGGTTGTGCCCCGGCTGCATCCCACCGGCCAGCTCGATCAGCTCGCGCAGGGTGATGCCGAGGCCGCACTCGTACTGGCCCGGGTTGACGATCCGGCCGGAGAGCGAGTAGATCATCGGGCCGGCGGACTTCTCCGTGCCCATCGACTTCCACCAGTCCGCGCCGCCCAGCACGATGTACGGCACGCTGGCGATGGTGCCCACGTTGTTGACCACGGTGGGGCTGGCGTACAGCCCGTGGGTGGCCGGGAACGGCGGGCGCAGCCGGGGCTGGCCCCGGAAGCCCTCCAGGGAGTCCAGCAGCGCCGTCTCCTCCCCGCAGATGTACGCGCCGGCACCCGAGTGGACCACCAGGTCCAGGTCGAAGCCGGTGCCGAGGATGTCCCGCCCCAGGTAGCCCTTGGCGTACGCCTCGTTCACCGCGTTGCGCAGCCGGCGGGCGGCGTGCACGGCCTCGCCCCGAATGTAGATGTAGGCCCGGTTGGCCCGGATCGCGTACGAGGCGATGATGACGCCCTCGACCAGCGAGTGCGGGTCGTGGGTCATCAGCGGCAGGTCCTTGCAGGTGCCGGGCTCGCCCTCGTCGGCGTTGACCACGAGGTAGTGCGGCTTGCCGTCACCCTGCGGGATGAAGCCCCACTTGAGACCGGTGGGGAACCCGGCTCCGCCGCGACCGCGCAGCCCGGAATCCTTCACCAGCTGGATCAGGTCGTCCGGGTGGGCCTTGATCGCCTTACGCAGCGCGGCGTAGCCGTCCAGCTTCTCGTAGGTGTCGATCCGCCAGGCGTCAGGGGACAACCAGCGCTTGGTGAGCACGGGCGTCAACTTGGCCAGGGTCTCCGGCGCAGGCGTGGTCACTTCTGAGCCCCCTTGTCGTTCGCGGAATCCCGACCGCCGCCGGTCGACTCCGCTTCCCTGAGGTTGCGCTCCTGCGCCCCGGTGTCGTCACCGGCCGGCTTGGCGTCACCCGCCGGCTTGTTGGCCGCCGCACCGGCGGCCTCCGCGGCCCGGGCGTCGTCCGCCGCAGGCGGCTGCCCGTCGACGGGAACCCTGGTGCCGGGGGCGTCCGGCACGGCGGTCTTCGCGTCCGGCTGCCGGGTCTCGGCGGTACGCACCTGCGGTGACTTGCGGTCCGGTGCCGCGACGTCGGGTGCGGTGCTGCCGGTCGGCGCGGCCTTCGCCGGGGTGGCCGGTGCGGGCTTGTCGCCGGCCCGGCCGCTGCGGATCGGGGTGTTCGGGTCGAAGCCCGGCGCCGAGATGCCGTGCTGCTGGGCCAGTCGCAGGCCACGCAGCGTCGGCTCGCCCGGCACACCGTCGGCGACGGCGCCCTCCCGCTCGTCGGCGAAACCGGCGAGCTGGACCGCCATCTCCTTCAGGGTGCAGAGGCGGGCACCCCGGCTCGGCGTGGGCCGGCCACCGGCGCGCAGCTCATCGACCACGCCGACCGCGGTCTGCGGGTCGACGCCGTCGAAGAAGTCGTAGTTGACGGTCATCACCGGGCCGTAGTCGCAGGCGGCCAGGCACTCGGCGTGCTCCAGGGTGACCGTGCCGTCGGCGGTGGTCTCGTCGTGCCCGACGCCCAGGTGCTCGGCGAGGGTGTCGTAGACCTCCTGGCCACCGAGCACGTTGCACATGGTGTTGGTGCAGACACTGACCAGCCAGTCACCGGTCGGCCGGCGCTTGTACATGGTGTAGAAGCTGGCCACCGCGCCGACCTGGGCCTTGTTCAGGCCGAGCACCTCGGCGCAGAACGCCACGCCGGCCGGGGAGACGTAACCCTCCTCGGCCTGCACCAGGTGCAGCAGCGGCAGCAGGGCCGAGCGGGAGCGGTCCGCCGGGTAGCGGGCGATGATCTCCCGAGCCCGGGTCCGCGTCTCTTCGGTGAAGAGTGTCACCGGTCACAACCTCCCATGACGGGGTCCAGCGAGGCGCCGCCGGCGATCACGTCGGCGATCAGGCCACCCTCGGCCATCGCCGGCAGGGCCTGGAGGTTGACGAAACTCGGCTCCCGGTAGTGCACCCGGTACGGCCGGGTCCCGCCATCGGAGACCGCGTGCACGCCCAGCTCACCGCGAGGCGACTCGATCGCCACGTACACCTGGCCCGGCGGCACCCGGAAGCCCTCCGTCACCAGCTTGAAGTGGTGGATCAGGGACTCCATCGACTGGCCCATGATCTTCGCGACGTGCTCCAGCGAGTTACCCATGCCGTCGACGCCGATGGCCAGCTGCGCCGGCCAGGCGATCTTCTTGTCGGCGACCATCACCGGGCCGGGCTTGAGCCGGTCCAGGGCCTGCTCGACCAGCTTCAGCGACTCCCGGATCTCGGCCAGCCGGACCAGGTAGCGGCCCCAGACGTCGCCGTCGGGGTGGGTCGGCACGTCGAACTCGTACGTCTCGTAGCCGCAATACGGCATGGTCTTGCGCAGGTCCCAGGCCAGGCCGGCGGAGCGGAGCACCGGCCCGGTGACGCCGAGGGCCAGGCAGCCGGTGACGTCTAGCACCGCCACGTTCTGCGTCCGCTCCAGCCAGATCGGCTGGCCGGAGAGCAGGTCCTCGTACTCCTTGAGGCGCTTCGGCATGACCTTGAGGAACTCGCGGATCTTGACGATCGCCTCGTCCGGCACGTCCTGGGCGACGCCGCCCGGCCGGACGTACGCGTGGTTCATCCGCAGGCCGGTGATCAGCTCGAAGATCTCCAGGATGTACTCGCGCTCGCGGAAGCCGTAGAGCATGATCGAGATCGCGCCCAGCTCCATGCCCGTGGTGGCCAGCCACACCAGGTGCGAGGAGATCCGGTTCAGCTCCATCATGAGCACCCGGATGGTGTTGGCCCGCTCGGTGACATCGTCGGTGATGCCGAGCAGCTTCTCCACGGCCAGCGAGTACGCCGTCTCATTGAAGATCGGCGAGAGGTAGTCCATCCGGGTCACGAAGGTCGAACCCTGCACCCAGTTGCGGTACTCCAGGTTCTTCTCGATGCCGGTGTGCAGGTAGCCGACGACCGAGCGGGCCTCCCGGACCGTCTCGCCCTCCAGCTCCAGGATCAGCCGGAGCACGCCGTGCGTGGACGGGTGCTGCGGGCCCATGTTGACGACGATCCGACCCTCGTTGATCGGATCGACGCCGGAGACGACGTCGTCCCAGTCCCCGCCGGTGACGGTGAAGACCCGGCCCTCGGTCGTCTCGCGCTCGGTGGCGTAGTTCGACCCGGTCATTGGTAAGACCTCCGCTTGTCGGGCGGCGGGATCTCGGCGCCCTTGTACTCCACGGGCACACCGCCGAGGGGGTAGTCCTTGCGCTGCGGGTGACCCTCCCAGTCGTCCGGCATGAGGATGCGGGTCAGCGCCGGGTGACCGTCGAAGACGACACCGAACATGTCGTACGCCTCCCGCTCCTGCCAGTCGGCGGTCGGGTAGACGGAGGTGACGCTGGGCAGGTGCGGTTCCTCGACGCTGACGGCGGCCTCCAGCCGGACCTGACGCCGGTAGGTCATCGAGGTGAGCTGGTAGACGACGTGCAGTCGGCGAGCGTCGGCACCCAGGTAGTCCACCCCGGACACCGACGAGCACAGCTCGAAACGCAGCGCCGGGTCGTCCCGCATCACCTGGCAGACCTCGGCGATCCGCTCCGGGCGGATGTGCAGGGTCAGCTCGCCCCGGTCCACCACGACCTTCTCGATCGCCTCGCCGAACGCCGGGTACGCCTCCTCCAGCGCGTCCCGCACCTCGTCGAAGTAGCCGCCGTACGGTCGCGGCGAGTCCTCGATCTCGCGGTGCTGCCGGACCAGTCCGCCGAACCCGGAGACGTCGCCGCTGCCCTGGTTGCCGAACATGCCCCGGCCCGCCGGTGCGGCCGGCGGGAACTCGGCCGGGGCACCACTCGTCGCGCCGGCCGGCGTCACCGGAACCGGCACGCCGCCGGTGGTCGGCTTGTCGTCAGTCACTTGATCCCCCCGTACGGGTGGAGGTGGTTCTGGGCCTTCATCCAGTTCTCGATCCGCAGCTGCTCCTCGCGGCCCTCGCGGACGGCCTTCGTCCACTCGGCCCGCCGGGCCTTGTCGTTGCGGTACGACGACGGCATCGAGCCGTACGGCACCACCGGCACGTCACCGCGCGCCTCACGGGCCGCAAGCATCTTGCGGCCGTTCGGGCCGAGCGGCTCGTGGCCGATCTTCTCGCGCAGCTTGAGGATCGCGTCGATGAGCATCTCCGGCCGGGGCGGGCAGCCCGGGAGGTACATGTCGACCGGTACGACGTGGTCGACGCCCTGCACGATGGCGTAGTTGTTGAACATGCCGCCGCTGCTGGCGCAGACACCCATGGAGAGCACCCAGCGGGGCTCGGCCATCTGGTCGTAGATCTGGCGCAGCACCGGGGCCATCTTCTGGCTCACCCGGCCGGCGACGATCATCAGGTCGGCCTGCCGGGGCGAGGCCCGGAAGACCTCCATGCCCCAGCGGCCCATGTCGTAGTGCGGACCACCGGCGGCCATCATCTCGATCGCGCAGCAGGCCAGGCCGAACGTGGCGCCCCAGACCGACGACTTGCGCGACCAGTTGACCAGCTTCTCCACCGAGGTGAGCAGGACGCCGGCGGGAAGTTTCTCCTCGATACCCATAGCCGTTCCTTCCTCAGTCCCAGTCCAGGCCGCCGCGTCGCCACTCATAGGCGTACGCGACGAAGACGGCACCGATGAACACCAACATGGCGACGAACCCGAAGACCGGCAGGATGTCGAAGGAGACCGCCCACGGGTACAGGAAGATCATCTCCACGTCGAAGACGATGAAGAGCATCGCCGTCAGGTAGAACTTGACCGGAAACCGGCTACCGCCGATCGGCTGCGGGCTAGGCTCGATCCCACACTCGTAGGCTTCGAGCTTGGCTTTGTTGTAGCGATGGGGGCCGGCGAACCGGGCGGCGGCTATCGAGAACAGCGCGAAACCCGCGGCGAGGGCGAAGAGCCCGATGATGGGTACGTAAGGCGAGAGCGACATTTCTTCTCCTGCTCGTCCTTCCCTGCCCTCGGTGGTTGGCGAAATTCACACTATTCACATCCCACCCCGCGCCCTTCGGCGGGGGTGGACCTTGCCTGCTCCGCGCCCCTACACGGCCGGCGCGACCCGGGTCATCGCATTGATCACGCGGTCCATCGCGTCACCGCCACGCGGGTCGGTGAGGTTGGCCAGCAGCTTGAGCACGAAGCGCATCAGCGTGGGATGCGGCATGCCGTGCTTGGTCGCCACCCGCATGATCTCCGGACGGCCGATCAGCTTCACGAAGATCCCGCCCAGCCGGTAGTAGCCGCCGAACCGGGTCTTCAACTCCTGCGGGTACGCCATCAGGGCCCGCTCCCGCTCGACGCCGGCCGGCCGGGCCAGCGCCTGAACCGCGACCTCCGCGGCCAGTTCGCCGGATTCCATCGCGTACGCGATGCCCTCGCCGTTGAACGGGTTGACCATGCCGCCGGAGTCGCCGACGAGCATGACCCCCCGGGTGTAATGCGGCACCCGGTTGAAACCCATCGGCAGGGCGGCACCGAGGATCGAACCCTCGGCGTTGGCCTCGTCGGTCATCCCCCACTCCGGCGGCGTGTTGGCCAGCCAGTCGGTGAGCAGCCGCCGGTAGTTCGTCTTGCCGAACGCCGTGGACGAGTTCAGGATGCCGAGCCCGACGTTTACCCGACCGTCGCCGAGGCCGAAGATCCAGCCGTACCCGGGCAGCAGTTCGTTGGTGCCCTTGGCCCGCAATTCCAGCCAGGACTCCAGGTAGTCGTCGTCGTGGCGGGCCTCGGAGCGGTAGTAGCGCCGGACGGCGACACCGATCGGGCGGTCCTCCCGCTTGGCCAGCCCGAGGGCGAGCGGGAACCGGCCCGAGACGCCGTCCGCGGCCACCACCAACGGGGCGTGGAAGGTGACGGGTGCCTTGTCCGGCCCGTCCTCGCCCTGCACCCCGATCACCCGGCCGTCGCCGTCCAGCACCGGAGCGAGGACGTTCACGCTGGTCCGTAGCTTGGCCCCGGCCGACACCGCGCGCTGGGCCAGCAGGTCGTCGAAGTCGAGTCGGGTGCGCACCAGGCCGTAGTTCGGGAAACTGGCCAGATCCGGCCAGTCCAACTCCAGCCGGACGCCGCCACCGATCACCCGCAAGCCACGGTTGTGCAGCCAGCCGGCCTCGGGGGAGGTGTCCACCCCCATCCGGATCAACTGCCGCACGGCACGCGGGGTCAGCCCGTCGCCGCAGACTTTCTCCCGGGGGAACTCGGTCTTCTCCAGCAGCAGCACGCGTACGCCGTGCCGAGCCAGGTGGTACGCGGTCGCCGAGCCACCGGGACCGGCGCCCACGACGATCACGTCGGCGTCGTTCTCCACCGCGGTCATTAGCGCCTCCTCCCCGCCCTGCTCGTGAAATGCTTCACAAGCCAGCCGGGACGAGTCTATGACCGGCACCGTAAGCTCGCCTTGTTAGGTCGCCCTAACCTGCTGGACGCGAGTAAGACCCAACGACGTGGCGCTCAGCGGCGCGCCGGAGCGGCGCTGTCCAGGCTGGCGCGGATGGTCTCCGGCAGTTGCTCACGCAAGGTGCCGCCGGCGGCTCGGTCCAGGGCCGCGAGCACCTCGGTCACCACCTGGCGGACGTCGGCGGGATCCGCTCCGGCCAGACCCCTGAGCTGCTCGACCAGCTCCGCGGCATCCCCGATGGCCACATTCTTCGGATCCGTCATGCCGGCCAGCTTAAGCCGCAAATGCGACACAATCGCCTTATTCCCCTGAATTAGGCTATTACGGCCGCGCAGTACCGGGCGGACCGAGATCCCGTCCGCACGGAGGGATACAGGAACGGTCGCGTTCACGCCCGTACGGGCCGATGCGGGAACGGTCGCGCTCACGTCCGGACGGCGCGGTGCAGGGCCACCACACCGCCGGTCAGGTTGCGCCACGCCACCCGACCCCAGCCCGCCGCGGCCACCCGCGCCGCCAGCGCCGGCTGGTCCGGCCAGGCCCGGATCGACTCGGCAAGATAGACGTACGCGTCAGGGTTGCTGGAGACCGTCCGGGCCACGGCCGGCAGGGAACGCATCAGGTACGACAGGTACACGGTGCGGAACGCGGGATTGACCGGGGTGCTGAACTCACAGATCACCAGCCGGCCGCCCGGGCGGGTCACCCGGGCCAGTTCAGCCAGCGCGGCGTCGGTGTCGTTGACGTTGCGCAACGCGAAGGAGATGGTCACCGCGTCGAAGCTGGCATCGGCGAAGGGCAGCCGCAGGGCGTCTCCGGCCAGCAACGGCACCTGCGGGCGGCTGCGCTTGCCGGCGTACAGCATGCCGAGCGACAGGTCCGCCCCGACCGCGTACGCCCCGGACTGGGCGAGTTCCTCGGTGGAGACGCCGGTGCCCGCGCCCACATCCAGCACCCGGTCGCCCGGTCGCAGGTCGAGCGCGGTGCGGGTGGCCCGTCGCCAGAACCGGTCCTGGCCGAACGACAGGACGGTGTTGGTCAGGTCGTAACGGGCCGCGACACCGTCGAACATCGCGGCGACCTCGTGCGGCTGCTTGTCCAGACTGGCGCGCTGGCCCTGCGGGGTACGGCTCACCCCTCCACTCTGCCAGCCCTGCGGTCGACGGCCCGCCCAGGGTCGAGGCGACACAGTGAGGGCGGGATGGTCACCCATCCCGCCCTCACTGCCGTGCGTTATGTGAACGGCCCGCGCGGGCCGATAGAGGACGAACCTCAGGCGTTCGTCTTCTCGTCACCCGGAGTCACCAGGACCACCCGGCGACGACGGGCAACCAGGAACATGGCCACACCGGCGGCCAGCACACCCGCGCCGACGCCACCGATCAGGCCGACCTGCACACCGGTGACCGGCAGGCCGGGACCGTCGCCGTTGTCGCCACCACCGGAGCCACCCTTGGCGGCCACGACCACCGCGAAGTCGTCGGTGTTGTCGCTCGGGTCGACGTCGTTACCCGAGAGACCCGTGACGTTCTGCGGCAGGGCCGACGTGGCGGCGGCCCGGAGGACGCTGGGGGCCTCCGGCACCGTCAGCGAGTCGATGGTGACCTTGCCACCGGTCAGGCTGCTTGGCTTCACACCGTCGGCGACCTTCACCAGGTTGTAGAACCGGGCACCGGAGTAGAGGTCGTCACCATCCTTGTCCTGCGCGGCCGGGATGAGGACCGCCTTGGTGTACTCGCAGGTCAGCGAGGTCATCTCGGCGTTGTAGGTGCAGTCCGGCTCCTTCTCCGCGAAGGTCGCGCCCTTGGGCAGCTGCACCTCGATGCGGAGACCGCTGGCGGCCTGGTCACCCTGGTTGAAGGCGGCGTAGATGAGCTGGCCGGTGTTGCCCGCGTACAGGTCGCCGACCTCGGTGATCGTGCCACCGTCGACCTTGACGGCCTTGCGGACGTCGTCGGCGACGACGGTCAGGTCCGGCCCGGCACCCTCGACCTTGACGTCCACGGTCACGACGTTGTCGGACTCGTCCGGGTCCGGGCCGCCGTGCAGGATCACCGCGGTGATGGAGCCGGCCGGGCCGACCTCGTTGCCCTTGCGGGTCAACGGGAAGAACCAGTCGACATCCTCGCCGGCACGGATGGTGTCACCCTCGATGCCACAGAGGATCCAGCCGTCCTCGCGCGGGTTGCAGCCACTCTCATCGATGTCGACGAGATCGGTCTTCAGCTTGCTGATGTCGAGGGCGACGAGCACGTTCTTGGCGTCGACCTTGCTCTTGTTCAGCAGCGAGACGCTGGCGTCCTTGCCCGGCGCGCCGACCGCGATCGTGGTGCCGGTCGCCTTGATGGCGAGGTCCGCGGTGTCGTCCGCCAGAGCCGGCACGGCGAAGGCGCCGGCCGCGAGGACGCCGGCGGCACCGGCGCCCAGGTACGCCGCAGCCCGGTTACGGAAAATCATTGAGGTGTCTCCCCGTGGGGGTGAAGGAAACGTACGGGCGGGGACGTTAGCGGTCAGCGATCACCCGCGCCACCCTGCATCACACCCGTCCCAAGCTGCTCAGCTAATGGCAACTTAAGGATTGTCCGGATTGATGGGCCTTGCTACCTGGTCGCGGCCCGGCACCTGGCCGTGGCAGCTTGGCGCTTCGAACCGGACGGATGATCCACCCGAGCCGTTCGGCTGACAACCGGTCGAGCCACCGCTGTGACGCAGCGCCCTAGCCGCAGTGACCCGCGGTGATCTCCCACCGCTTACACGCCACCCATCGACCCGCCCCCGCAGCAGCCGCCCGAAACACCGCAACCCACGCCGCCCCGCCGACCGGAAGGCCCGAGACACCGCAACCCACGCCGCCCCCGCGACCGGAAAGCCCGAGATGCCGCAAGTCGCGCTCGCGGCGGGGGGTGCGGTGGTTCCGGTGGCCGACCGGCGTGGGTTTCGCTGGTCGGGGTGGGCGTCGGTCAGCTTGCCTCGACCAGGGGCAGGGAGCGGCCGGCACCGCCACCGGGCAGGGCGATCGACGAGAAGTGCGAGACCACCCGGTCGTCGCTCGGGTCGTCGTCGGGCGTGTGGTGCACGGCCAGTCTGTTGTAGAGCGTGTCGCGCTGGGCGGGGATCCGGTCGGCAGAACGGATCATCCCGATCAGCTCGTGCAGGTTGGACCGGTGCCGGGCCCCCGCCGAAGAGATGACGTTCTCCTCCAACATGATCGAGCCGAGGTCGTCGACGCCCATGTGCAGCGCCAGTTGGCCGACGTCCTTGCCGGTGGTCAGCCAGGACGCCTGCAGGTGCGGCACGGTCTCGAAGAACAGCCGGGACACCGCCACCAGCCGCAGGTACTCCAGGGCCGTCGCCTGGGTGCGACCCTTGAGGTGGTTGTTCTCCGGCTGGTACGTCCACGGGATGAAGGCCCGGAAGCCCTGCGTACGGTCCTGCACGTCGCGGATCATCCGCAGGTGCTCGATCCGCTCGGCGGCCGTCTCGCCGGTCCCCATCATCATGGTGGCGGTGGACTCGACGCCCTGCCGGTGTGCGAGTTCCATGACCTCCAGCCAGCGCTCGCCCGACTCCTTCAGCGGCGCGATCGCCTTGCGGGGTCGCTGTGGCAGCATCTCGGCACCCGCACCGGCGATCGAGTCGAGCCCGGCGGCCTTGATCCGGGCGATGGCCTCGTCCAGGCTCACCCCGGAGACCTTCGCCATGTGCAGGATCTCGCTCGGCCCGATCGAGTGGATCGCGAGTTGCGGGTACGCCTTCTTGACCGAGGAGAACAGCTCCTCGTAGTACTCCACGCCGTAGTCCGGGTGGTGGCCACCCTGAAGCATGACCTGGGTGGCGCCCAGCTCGACCGCCTCGCCGCAGCGACGCAGGATCTCCTCGGTCGGGTGGGTCCACCCTTCCTTGTGCTTGGGCGCCCGGTAGAAGGCACAGAACTTGCACGCCGTCACGCAGACGTTCGTGTAGTTGATGTTGCGGTCGATCAGGTACGTGACGACGTTGTCCGGGTACCGCCGCCGACGGACCGCGTCCGCCGCCTCGCCGAGGGCGTGGAAGGGGGCGTCGGTGTAGAGCAGCAAAGCTTCGTCGGGCGTGATTCGCCCGCCGTCGGCGCCGCGCTGCAGGATGTCGTCGATCTCCCGATTCACCGTCACGTCCCCGAGGGTACGCCGACCAGCCGCCCAGCTCTCAGCGGCGCACTTGACCTGTGATCCATCCCCTGTCCGGCATGGGGTCGGACGTCGGTCATCCCAGCGGGAAGTGCTCAGTCGACTCCCGGACTGGCTACCGGAAGCCCGATGCTCTTGGCCGCGTCCAGCAGCCGACGGTCGTACGTCACGAAGGCGACGAAGTCGGCGCCCGCCTGCTGAGCCAGGATCTCCGCCGTTGCCAGATGGATGGCATCGAGAGTGCGTAGCAGCGGTTCCGGGTAGGCGGCGGCAGTGGCCCGGACGGTGGCATCGATCTCGACCCGGTAGAGCCGGGACAGCGCGGTCGGCACCCCCACCAGCGCCTGCGGGGCGGCGCGGCGTAACGCCCGGGACACCTCCACTTCGGCCAGCACCGACGAGACGAGCGAGGCCGAGCTGCGGTCGTTCAGCCAGCTGACGAGTTCCTCGGTCCCTGGTTCCCGGCGGAGCAGCTTGATGACGGCCGCCGAGTCGAGGTAGATCACCAGCGTTCCTCGTCCCGCGAGGCGGCGAGGACCGCTGCCGCGTCGACCGTGGGATCACCGAGTACGGGAGGCAGGGGCAGGGGCCCGGTGGACGCCGGGGCGATCGCGCGCCCCTCTGCCACCAACCGCCCCAGCAGGACGTCGCCTGCCACCACGGGCACCAGCCGAGCGATCGGTTCGCCCCGGTCGGTCACCTCGACTGTCTCCCCTGCACGCACCCGCGCCAGCACCTTGCTCGTGTGCTGGTTCAACTCCCGCACTGCTATCTGCTCCACGGGAACGAGTGTAGAACGAAATGTTCTACACGTCACGCGTCGTAGTCGATGGTGAGGGTGTCGGTGAGCGGGCTGGACTGGCAGGTCAGCACGTAGCCGGCGGCCACCTCGTCGGGCTCCAGGGCGTAGTTGCGGGCCATCTCGACCTCGCCGGAGACGACCTTGGCCCGGCAGGTCGAGCAGACCCCGCCCTTGCAGGCGTACGGCAGCTCGCCGCGGACCTTCAGCGCCGCGTCCAACACGCGTTCGTCGCGGCGCATGGTGAAGTTCGACGAACGTCCGTCAAGCATGATCGTCACGTCCGTACCGCCGGACGCGTCGTCCGTGCGGCGGACCGGCTCGGGCGGCGCGTCGACGTGGAACAGCTCGGTGTGCACCGCCGACTCCGCGACACCCCGCGCGGTCAGCACCGCACGAGCATCCACCACCAGGCCATACGGGCCGCACAGGAACCACTCCTCGATCGCCTCGCCGGGGACGATGGTCTCCAGCAGCCGGCCCAGCCGCTCCGCGTCGATCCGACCCGACAGCAGCGGCGAATCACCCTGTTCGCGGGAGAGCACGTGCACCAGGTGCAACCGGGTCGGGTAGCGGTCCTTCAGGTCGGCCAGTTCCTCGGCGAACATCACGCTGCCGGCCGTGCGGTTGCCGTACACCAGCGTGAAGGTGCTGGCCGGTTCGACGGCCAGCGCGGTGGCGACCAGCGACAGCACCGGGGTGATGCCGGAGCCGGCGACCACCGCGCCGTAGCGGCGAGCCCGGTCCGACGCGAAGGCCGTGGTGAAGTGCCCCAGCGGGGGCAGCACCTCGATGGTGTCGCCGTGTCGCAGCGCCCCGCAGGCGTAGCCGGAGAAGGCCCCACCCGGGATCTCCCGCACGCCGATCCGCAACCGCCCGTGCCGCGCCAGGTCTGTGGGGGTGGAGCAGATCGAGTACGAACGGCGCACGTCTCCGCCGGAGGCCGCACCGCCGTCACCCTCCGCGGCACCGACTGCGGCCGGCAGGCGTACGGTCAGGTGCTGGCCGGCACGGAAGGCGAAGGTCTCGCGCAGTTCCTCCGGTACCGCGAAGG
Source organism: Micromonospora sp. NPDC000442 (assembly GCF_042898635.1). Lineage (NCBI taxonomy): Bacteria > Bacillati > Actinomycetota > Actinomycetes > Micromonosporales > Micromonosporaceae > Micromonospora > Micromonospora sp. NPDC000442. Next base: position 190,895 of record NZ_JBIAYZ010000001.1, read on the forward strand.
TGATCGCGACGGCGTCGGCGGTGAGCCGGTCCACGGCGACGACGGGAAGCGGGTGGAACACCGGCCGGCGGCGGACCGGGCGGGTGATGGTGACAGTCACAGGGCCTTCACATGGTCGAAGGGTTCGGAGCAGGAGCGGCACCGCCACAACGCCTTGCACGCGGTCGAGCCGAAGCGGCTGAGCTGCTCGGTCTCCGGCGACCCGCAGCGTGGGCAGCGCACCGCCAGGGTGAGCGGAACGACGCCGTCGCGCCGGACCGGGGCGGGCGGGGCGATGCCGGCGGCGGCAAGCTTGGCCCGTCCGGCGTCGCTGATCCAGTCGGTGCTCCAGGCCGGGCTGTGCACCGTACGCACCTCGGCGTCCGGGTGACCGGCGGCGGCCAACGCGCGCCGGATGTCGGCGCGGATGACATCCATCGCCGGGCAGCCGGTGTAGGTGGGGGTGATCGTCACCACCACCCGGCCGGTGGCCGGGTCCTCCTGCACCGACCGGAGGATGCCGAGATCGTCGATGGTGACCACCCGGATCTCCGGATCCACCACCGCCGCCACGGCCTGCCGTGCTCTGCTCATCGGTTCACCAGCGGGCCCCGGGGTGGGCGCGATGCACCACCTGCATCTCCGCGAGCAGGTACGACAGGTGTTCGGTGTGCACACCGTCGCGCCCGCCGGCCGGCGTCCAGCCGACTTCCGGGACAGCGAGGGTCGCCTCGGCGAGCACGGCGGTCACGGTGTCGTCGAATTCGGACCGCAGGGTCGCCGGGTCGACCGGCGCGTCCGGCCGTGCCGTGAACAACTCATCGGCGTACGGCCAGATCTGGTCGACGCCGGCCTGCATCCGTCGGTGCGACTCCTCGGTCCCGTCGCCCAGCCGCTTCACCCACAGCGCGGCGTGGTCCAGGTGGTACGCGGACTCCTTGCGGGCCTTGCCGCCGATGGCGGCCAACCGCTCGTCCGGGCAGCCGGCCAGGGCGGTGTAGAGCGGCACCTGGTATGCCGCCAGGACGAGCAGCTTCGCCATGGTCACCGCGAAGTCACCGTTCGGCAGCTCGACCAACAGGCAGTTGCGGAACTCCCGGTCGTCGCGCAGGTACGCCAACGCGTCCTCGTCCCGGCCGGCACCCTCCAGCTCGCCCGCGTACGACAGCAGGAGCCGGGCGGCACCGAGCTGGTCCAGGGCTATGTTGGCCAGGGCGATGTCCTCCTCCATCTCTGGTGCCCGGGTGCTCCACTCGGCCAGCCGCTGCGCCGCGATGAGCGCGTCGTCGCCGAGGGCGAGGGTGAAGGGGAAGAGATCGCTCACAGGTGCGCCACCCCGTCGGGTACCTCGTAGAAGGTGGGATGGCGGTAGACCTTGTCGGCGGCCGGGTCGAAGAAGGCGTCCTTCTCGTCCGGGCTGGAGGCGGTGATGGCGCTCGCCGGCACCACCCAGATCGACACGCCCTCCTGGCGTCGGGTGTAGAGGTCACGGGCATTGCGCAGGGCCAGTTCCGCGTCGGGTGCGTGCAGGCTGCCGACGTGGGTGTGCGCCAGCCCGCGCCGGGCCCGGACGAAGACCTCCCAGAGCGGGGTGTGTTGCCGGCTCACGCTGCCACCTTCTCCTTCTCCTTCTCCGCACGCTTGGCGGCGTACGCGGCGGCCGCCTCGCGCACCCAGGCGCCCTCGCTGTGCGCGCGACGCCGGTGCTCCATCCGCTGCCGGTTGCACGGCCCGTTGCCCTTGATCACCCGCATCAGCTCGTCGTAGTCGGGCTGGGTGAAGTCGTACGCCTGGCGCTCGTCGTTCCAGCGCAGCTCCGGGTCGGGAAGGCGCAGCCCGAGCGCTTCGGCCTGGCCGACGCACATGTCCACGAAGCGCTGGCGCAGCTCGTCGTTGGAGAACCGCTTGATCTTCCAGGCCATCGACTGGGCGGAGTGGGTGGAATCGCCGTCGGGTGGGCCGAACATGGCCAGGGACGGGTACCACCAGCGGTCCACCGATTCCTGGGCCATCGCCTTCTGCGCCGCAGTGCCGTGCGCCAGGGTGTGCAGGATCTCGTAGCCCTGACGCTGGTGGAAGGACTCCTCCTTGCAGACCCGGATCATGGCGCGGGCGTACGGGCCGTACGAGCAGCGGCACAGCGGCACCTGGTTGACGATCGCGGCACCGTCCACCAGCCAACCGATCGCGCCGACGTCGGCCCAGCTCAGCGTGGGGTAATTGAAGATCGAGCTGTACTTCTGCCGGCCGCTGAGCAGCAGGTCGACCAGTTCGTCCCGGCTGACGCCGAGGGTCTCGGCGGCGGCGTAGAGGTATAGGCCGTGACCGGCCTCGTCCTGCACTTTGGCCAGCAGGATCGCCTTGCGCTTGAGGGACGGGGCGCGGCTGATCCAGTTGCCCTCCGGCTGCATGCCGATGATCTCGGAGTGGGCGTGCTGGGCGATCTGCCGGATCAACGTCCGCCGGTACGCCTCCGGCATCCAGTCGCGGGGCTCGATCTTCTGGTCGGCGTCGACGACCTCGGCGAAGTAGGCGGCCAGGTCGCCACCCGGCTCGGCGGCGCCTCGGCCACGCTCCGCGGCCGCACGCAACGCCGCCTCCGCGGCCTCGACCTCACCGAGCAGGCCGCCGGACGGGTCCTCGCCCGGGAAGTCATTGCCATACATGTCCCCAGTGTTACAGCTAGGGGTTGAAGACGCCAGAGGGTGTCATACAAATTCGGGACTTCCCACCGTCACCTCCCGGTAGCCATCAGTGGCGCCGGTAACTATGAGTTAGGTCACGGATCAGCGACAAATCCTCGCAACGACCGCATAGCGGTTCGTTATCCCGTCTTCACGGCGAGTTGCCCAGTGTCGAGTCCTGGCATAACGCCGATCCGGACGTAGACTTCCCCCGTCACACCGATCGGCTGAAGACGATCGCCAGCTCAGGGTCGCTTCCCCCGACCCAGGCGATCCGCACCGGTCAGTCCTGGCAACAAGCCGGTCCCCCGGCCCCGACATCTGGAGCTCACCCGCTCATGCGATCTCGCGTGACCATGGTGCTCGCCGCGACGGCGGTACTGCTCGGCGGCGTCATGCTGGTGCCGGCCGCGTACGCCCGGCTTTCCGCTGGCGAGGCGGACGCCGGCCCGGAGAGCGTCGCCGCGCCCACGCCCGCCCCACCGCCGCCACCGACCCTGGCCGCCGGCAAGGTCTCGGTGAACTTCAAGGGCGAGTTCTTCTCCTGGGCACTGCTCGACCGGGAGACCGACGAGCTCTCCGGCTCCAAGAACATGGCCGCGACCAGCTCGACCGAGTCGATGCTCAAGGCCTGGATCGTCGCCGACTACCTGCGCCAACTCGGCGACAAGGAGCCGCCCGCGGCGATGAAGAAGCTGGCCAGCCTGGCCATCCGGGACAGCAACGACGACGCGGCCAACAAGGTCTACGCCGCCGCGGGTGGTTCCTACCGGGCGCCGGCGAACGGCCAACCCGGCCCGGTGATCAAGCGGGCGATCAGCACCTGCGACCTCACCGACACCAAGCGCGGCAACGTCAGGGGTTACGAGGGCTGGTGGAGCTTCACCAGGATGTCCCCGCGCGACGCCGTACGTCTCGGTGACTGCATCGCCGACGGCACCGCTGCCGGGCCGAAGTGGACGAAGTGGCTGCTGGCCGAGATGAGCAAGGTTCGCGGCAGCACCGCCGCCAAGGACCAGAAGCCCAGGGAGGGCGGCGGCCGGTGGGGAATCGTCGACGGCCTGCCGGAGTCGATCACCAGCCAGGGCCCGGTCAGCATCAAGAACGGCTGGACCCCCCTCAACTACGACGGCAACTGGCACGTCAACTGCCTGGCCGTGACTGAGAAGTGGAGCCTCGCGGTGATGCTGCGTTACCCCCAGAGCAGCGGGCTCGACTACGGAGCGGACGTCTGCGCCAGCGTCGCCAGCCAGTTGGTGACGCCGCAGCCGGGTGGCGCCCTCAAGGTGCCGCAGCAGCCGATCGGGAAGCTCTGATGGCCGGCCGCAGCCGCAACGGCGAGACATCGCCGCTGCGCCTGATCGCGATCGCGGCCGTGTTGATCGGGCTGGTCCTGGTCTCGCTGCGCCTGTTGCCCGGTTCGCCCTTCGAGTCCACCGCCGCCGCACAGTGGGGTCGGGGTGAGTCGCCGGCGGCCCGGGACGGCAGCCTGACCGACCGCAGCGTACGACCGTCGCCGTCACCCAGCCCCTCGCCGGAGCCCGAGCCGCTGCCGTTCGAGGCCAAGGAGATCGACCTGGACATCGACGGCTGGTACGCGTGGAGCGTGCTGGACCGCCGGTCGGGCGAGATCATCGGCTCGGAGAACATGGCCGAGACCAGCACCACCGCCTCCCTCATCAAGGCGTGGATCGTCGCCGACTACCTGCGCCGTACCGCCGACGCCGGGCAGACCCCGAGCGACGCGAAGTTGAGCGACCTGACCCGGATCATCCGGGACAGCGACAACACCCGCACCGAGCAGCTCTACACCCAGATCGGCCGGTCCGCCTCGATCAAGCGGCTGTTGTCCACCTGCGACCTGACCGACAGCAAGGTGTCGAGCGACCTCGGGTGGAGCCGTACCGAACTCTCCCCCCGGGACACCGCCCGCCTCGGCGAGTGCATCGCCGACGGCACCGCCGCCGGCCCGAAGTGGACCAAATGGTTGCTCAGCGAGATGCGCCAGGTACGCGGTGCCGGCGACTTCGGCATCCGTAAGGCGTTCCCGACCGCCGAGGCGAAGAAGATCGCCATCAAGAACGGCTGGGTCGACCGCACCCGTGAGCAGGAGATGCACGTCAACTGCCTGGCGATAGGCGACACCTGGACGATGGGCGTGATGCTCCAGTACCCGATCAACAAGGGCTACGAGTACGGCATGAAGAACTGCGAGAAGATCACCGAAGCCCTCCTCACCCGCCCCTGACCCGCGCCGCGCCCCCCACCCGCGCCGCGCCACGCCCCCCCCACCCGCGCCGATCTTGCACTTCTGGTCGCCGGAACGCGGCTTATGCCCGATAAGCGGCGACGAAAAGCGCAAGATCGCGGGGGAGGCTGGGGTCGCGGGGGAGGCGGGGGTCAGCGGGTGAAGAAGGTGGGGCCGGTGGGGGGTAGTGGGGGGGTTTCGCCTAGGGCGGCGGCGCGGCGGGCGAACTCACGGATGCCGGCGACCTGACGATCGCCGAGGGAGAAGTCCAGGGCCCGGAAGTACTCCGCGAGCGTGCTGGCGTCGAACGGCTCCCACCGGGCCGCCGACTCGGCGACCTGGTCCAGTTCGGCCAGGCACAGGTCACGCGACCGCAGGAACGCCTCGTGCACCTCCTTGACCAGCCCGGGATGGGCTGCGGCGAAGTCGCGACGGGCCGCCCAGACGGCGAAGACCATCGGCAGTCCGGTCCACTCCCGCCACGCCTGCCCCAGGTCGGTCACGGTCAGTCCCTGCCGGGGTGCCTCGTACATCGCCCGCAGCGCCACGTCGCCGATCAACACCGCGGCGTCGGCCTCCAGCAGCATCTGGGTCAGGTCCGGCGGGCACCTGAAGTACTCCGGACGGACCCCGTACCGCTCGCGCAGCAGCAACTGGGCGAGCAGCACTCCGGTCCGCGAGGTGGAGCCCAGCGCCACCCGGGCGCCGTCGAGGTCGGCCAGCGGCCGGGTGCTGACCAGGTTGACCGACAGCACCGGCCCGTCGCTGCCCACGGCCAGGTCGGGCAGGAGCAGCAGTTCGTCGGCGTGCTTCAGGTACTCGACGAAGGTGATCGGCCCGATGTCCAGGTCACCGGCGACGAGTTGAGCGCTGAGCCGGTCCGGCGAATCCTTGCGCAGGTCGACGTCGAGCAGGGCGCCGGAGCGCATCAGCCCCCAGTAGATGGGCAGGCAGTTGAGGAACTGGATGTGCCCGACGCGGGGGCGGGCGAGGCGCTCGACCATGCCCCGACCGTATCCCCACCTCCCGTGACCTGCTCAGCCGGACGTCGCTGAAGTGGCCAACCCCGCACCCGCCGGCCCGGCTTTAGGTGGCCCCGCGTCCACCGGCTCGGCGCCCGCCGGCCCGGCCTGCGCGGGGCCTTCCGGTGTCGGCGGCTGCCCGATACGGGAGCGCTCGGCCCGCACCGCTCGGCGGACCGGTGCCACGAAGCCGAGCAGCACCAGCAGCCCGGCCGCACCACAGCCGACGATCAGCGGGCGAGGTTCGGTCACCTCCAGCAGCAGACCACCGACCAGGTAACCGAACATTGCCGCCCCCTGCACCGCGGCACCCACGGCGGCGAAGGCCCGCCCGCGGGCCGCCTCGGGTACCCGCCGTGCCACCACCACGTTGTGGAAGACGTTGTCGCCGCCGTTGCAGAGGCCGCCGAGCAGCCAGAGCGGCACCAACAGCGCAGCCGTGGGGACCGTCACCGAGAGCAGCACCGCCACGCAACAGCCGCCGAGTAGCAGCAGGCCACCCTGCACCAGGGCACCGTCGTCGGTGAACCGCCGGGCCACCCGAGCGAAGATCCAGGCACCGCCGAGCACACCGAGCGTCCAGGCGCCGGTCACCAGGCCGTACACGGAGGCCGAGGCACCGAGGGTCTCGCGTACGTAGAAGACCTCGATGACGTTGATCGCGCCGACGGCCGCGATCACGCCGGCCAGCGTCGCCACCATCGCCGCCAGCAGCGGATCCCGCCGGAGCCGCCAACTCCCTGCCGTCGCGGCGTCGTGGTCCACCACCGCCGGGCCGCTGCCGGTCACCGCGGCGCGCCGCGCACCGCCCCTACGAGTACGGACGAGCAGCCCGGCGACGACGAGCGCCAGATAGCCGGCCGCGGCGATCAGCAGGGGTACCCGGGTGCCGAAGGCGCCCACCAGGAACCCGGCCATGGCCGGCCCGGTCAGCACACCGATCATGCCGGCGGTCTGGTTGAGTGCGGTGGCCCTGGGCAGGTCTTCGGCGCGCACCATGGCGGGCACCAGGGCGGCGAGCACCGGCTGGACGACGGCCAGGCCGCTGGCGAGCAGCGCGACCAGACCCACGACCAGCAAGGGGTGTCCGGCGTACGCCAGCGCTAGGCAGATCACCGACTGGGCCAGACCGGCTCCGACCAGCAGCGTCCGGCTGTCCACCCGATCGGCGAGCCGACCGGTCAGCGGGGCGAGCACCACGAGCGGCAGCGTCGCCGCCAACAGCATCCCCGCCACGGCACGGCCACCGGCGCCGGACGACTGGAGGGTCAGTGTCAGCGTGGTCGCCGCGAGGAACTGCCCGCAGGTGGCGAAGCCACGGGCGGAGGTAGCCAGGGCGACGTCGGCCCACCGCGACTCCCCAGATGTGAAAGACATATTTCGAAAGTAGTGCTTCACATCTGGTCGGCGCAAGCATGTCAGGCCAGCGGCACCGCCCGGTACTGGACGGCCACCCGGCGGGCACCCGGCGGCGGATCGGTCCGGGTGCGTTTCCGGTAGGGCTGGAGCAGGGCCGTCACGGCCTCGTTCAACTCCGTCAACTCCTCGGCGGTGAGTAGCAGCAACGACTCGCTCAGAATCGCGCTGCGATACCACTCCTCCGACTCGTCCGGAGCCCGGCGCAGCCAGTCCCGGCTGCGCTCCAGTCCCCGAGCCAGAAAGACCTCGACCAGGGTCTGCTCGGCGTCGCGTACCGACGGGTCAGCGTCCCGGCCGGCGTCGATGGTCCATTGCTGGATCGCGGCACGCCACAGCCGCTCCCGGGCGTCTCCCCGGCTCGGCGCCTGCTCCACCAGGCCGAACTTGGCAAGTGCCCGCAGGTGGTAGCTGGTCGCGCTCGGCGACAGGCCCACCACCTCGGCGCACTCGGTGGCGGTCACCGCGCCCTCGGTCGTCGCCAGGTGTTCCATGATCGCGAGCCGGGCCGGGTGGGCGAGCGCCCGCAGCGTCTGCGGGTCGCTGATCGTCACCCGGGGCGACTCGGAGTGCGCCTGCGTCATGCCCCCATGATCCCCGGCCGGAAGGAAAAGCGGTTGTCCACGGCACGCTCTCCAGTAGGCTGTTCGTTCCGCCCGACGGCCGCGGTGAGTAGCACCGCAGCGGACGTCCCCGCGCCGACCCACGAGTCGGAAACGCGAGCGGCAGCCTTCTTCCCGTGTCGAGGAGTCCGTGGATGAGCCTGCACGCCCAAAAGATTCCCCAGCCACCCGCACTGGACGACGAACTGGCCACCGAACGTGCGCACCTGACCCGGTCGCGGGCGGCGCTGCACCGGATGCGGGAACGCGCCGAGGCGCTCTTCGCCACCGGCGACAAGGTGGCCGGAGACGCGTACACCGCCGAGCAGCTCGGCCGGCACCTTGCCCGGCGGGTCGCCGAACTGGCCGACGACCCGCGTACCCCGCTCTTCTTCGGCCGGCTCGACTTCGGTGACGCGGATGCCGAACACGCCGGCCGCCGATACCACGTCGGTCGCCGGCACGTCACCGACGAGCAGGGCGAACCGTTGGTGCTTGACTGGCGGGCGCCGGTCTCCCGCGCGTTCTACCGGGCCAGTGCCCGCGACCCGCAGGGCCTGGCGGTGCGCCGCCGGTTCGGTTTCAGCGACGGGAAGCTGACCAGCTTCGAGGACGAACACCTGGACCGGGGCGAGGAACTCGGCACGGCCAGCCGGATCCTCACCGCCGAGATCGAACGCCCCCGGGTCGGGCCGATGCGGGACATCGTCGCCACCATCCAGCCCGAGCAGGACGAACTCGTCCGCGCCGACCTGGCCGACTCGATCTGCGTGCAGGGTGCCCCGGGCACCGGCAAGACCGCCGTCGGCCTGCACCGGGCGGCGTACCTGCTCTACCTGTACCGGGAGCGGCTGCGGCGGTCGAAGGTACTGGTCGTGGGCCCGAACCGGGCCTTCCTCGGCTACATCGCGGCGGTGCTGCCCGCGCTCGGCGAAGTCGAGGTGGAGCAGGCCACCGTGGAGGATCTGGTCGACCGGGTGACGGTACGCGCGGTGGACCCGCCGGTCGTGGCCACCCTCAAGCACGACGCGCGGATGGCCGAGGTGCTGCGCCGGGCCGTCGACGCGTACGTCGGCGAGCCGGCGGAACCGGTGCTCGTCTCCGACGGCTCGTTCCGCTGGCGGATCGGGCTGGAGCCGCTGCACCGGCTGGTCCAGGACACCCGCGCGGAGCGCCTGCCGTACGCCGTCGGGCGGGACCGGGTCCGGGCCCGGGTGGTCGGACTGCTGCAACGGCAGGCCGAGGCGCGGCGGGCGGAGTCGCCGGGCGACGCGTGGCTGCGCCGGATGAGCCGGTCGAAACCGGTCACCGGATTCCTGGACGCCGTGTGGCCCGCGCTCACGCCGGACGGCCTGCTGCACGCGCTGTACACCGACCCGGACCGGCTCGCACAGGCCGCCGACGGCCTGCTCAGTCCCGACGAACAGCACCTGCTCACCCGCACCGCGTCGGGAGGTCCCACCACCGGTACCGGGTTGGGCCGGACGGCGAAGGCGACCCGGTGGACGGCCGCCGACGCCGTGCTGATCGACGAGGCGGCCGGCCTGCTCGAACGACCGGCCGGCTACGGACATGTCGTGGTGGACGAGGCACAGGACCTGTCTCCGATGCAGTGCCGGGTCATCGCCCGGCGCAGTGAACACGGCTCGCTCACGCTCCTCGGCGACCTGGCCCAGGCCACCGCGCCATGGGCGGCCAGCGACTGGCGGGAGAGCCTGCGCCACCTGGGCAAGCCGGACGCGACGGTGGTGCCGTTGACCATCGGGTTCCGGGTGCCCGCCGCCGTGCTCGCCTTCGCCAACCGGCTGCTACCGGCGCTGGCTGTCGACGTGCCGCCGGCCGAGTCGCTGCGCGGTGACGGCGCGCTTGAGGTGCGTACCGTGAGCGATCTCGCGGCCGCGACGGTGGCCGAGGTGCGGGCGGCGCTCACGCACGAGGGGTCGATCGCCGTGATCGCCGCCGACGGCACGGTGGACGAGTTGCGGTCGGCGCTGGCCGAGGCGGGGGTGGAGACCGCGACCGCCGACGGGCCGGCCACCGGTGCGCGCGTCACGGTGATGCCCGCGACCCTCGTCAAGGGTCTGGAGTACGACCACGTCATCGCGGTCGAACCGGCTGCCATCGCGTCCGCCGAGCAACGCGGCCTGAACCGGCTGTACGTGGTGCTCACCCGGGCGGTGTCCCGGCTGTCCGTGCTGCACGCCGCGCCGCTACCCGCACCGCTCGGCTGACTCTCGACCGGCGGACCGGAGTCGCCGGTTCAGTTGACGTTCCCCCCGTTTCCACCCCGGACGGCGGTTGGCCGGTGCCACCATGCCGAGGAGGGCGGCCGGCCGGTGGTCGCCGCAGGTCGGGAGGGGTGTCCGTGGTCAGCGTCGCACCGGGTACGCCCTGTTGGGCCGACCTGGCGACGCCGGGGCTCGACGCGGCCCGGCGGTTCTACCCGGAGCTGTTCGGCTGGACCGGCCGGGTCGACCCCGAGCCGGCGGCGGGCGGATACACGGTCTTCCTGCTGGGCGGCCGGGCGGTGGCCGGGGCGGGCCCGCCCGCCGTGCCGGATCAGGTCCCGATCTGGTCGACGTACGTGGCCACCGACGACGCGGATCTGGTCGCCGGCCGGGTACAGCGGGCCGGTGGACAGGTGGTGGTGCCGCCGTTCGAGGTCTTCGACCGGGGTCGGATGGCGGTCTTCACCGATCCGGCCGGGGCCGCGTTCAGTGTCTGGCAGCCGATGGCCTTCGCCGGTGCCGAGGTGTTCGACGTTCCCGGCGCGATGAGCTGGACCGAGTTGGTCACACCCGATCCGGACGGGGCGCGGGTCTTTTACGAGCTGGTCTTCGGTTGGCAGCCGGAGGAGGAGCCGATGGGTCAGGTCGCGTACACCGGGTGGCGGCTCGGCGATCGCCTGGTGGCGGGGATGATGCCCCCGCTGAGTGGCGAGTTCCCGGCCGACTCACCGGCCTACTGGACGCTCTACTTCTCGGTGCTCGACGCGGACGCCACCGCCGCCCGCGCCGCCGAACTGGGCGGCACCATCCTGGTCCCCCCGCGCGACATCCCCGCCGGCCGCGTCACCGCCCTCCGCGATCCCCACGGCGCCCTCTTCTCCCTCATCGCCCTCACACCCTGACCCACCCCCACCCCCACCCCCACCGCCGACCCCGCCGATCATGCAGTTGTGGTCGTCGCTTTTTCATCTTTCACGGCTTTTATCAGGTGCCACAACTGCATGATCGGCGCGGGTGGGGCGGGTGGGGCGGGTGGGGAGGACGAGGGGGCCGTGGGGGCCGGGGATGACGCGGACGTGGGCGCGGTAGTGGCGGGCGAGCAGCTCCTCGGTCAGCACCTCGTCGGGGGTGCCGGAGGCGACGATGCGGCCGTCGGCGAGCAGCACCATGCGGTCGGCGTACTCGCCGGCGATGGACAGGTCATGCATGGTGGCCAGCACCGTCAGGCCGTGCGTCCGACGTAGCTGGTCGACCAGTTCGAGGACCTCCTGCTGGTGGCCGATGTCGAGGGCGCTGGTGGGCTCGTCGAGCAGCAGCAGGGTGGCGCCCTGGGCCAACGCCCGGGCCAGGAAGACCCGCTGCCGCTCGCCGCCGGAGAGGGTGGCCAGTTCCCGGGCGTGGAAGCCGGCGAGATCCAGCCGGTCGAGCACCTCGTGCACCACGGCCAGGTCGGCGGCGGACTCCCGACCCAACGGCGGGATGTACGGGTTACGACCGAGCAGCACGTAGTCCAGCACCGCCATGCCGGGCGGTACGACAGGCGACTGGGCGACCGTGGCCACCACCCGGGCCCGTTCCCGGCGACGCAGCTCACCCAGGGGCGTACCGAAGAGCCGGACGGCGTCCGGCGCGGGGAGCAGGCCGCCGACGGCGCGCAGCAACGTCGACTTGCCCGCGCCGTTGGGACCGATCACCGTGACCCACTCGCCAGTGCTGACGGTCAGGTCGACTCCCGCGAGGATCGGCGAACCGTCCAGGCTGATCCGCAGGTCGCGCAGGTCGACGGCGGGGGCTGGCAGCGTACTGGACGACGACACCGGCGACGAGGCGCTCATGTCAGCACCCGTCGGGCCGAGCGCAGCACCACCACGAAGAACGGGCCGCCAAGCAGCGCGGTGACCACCCCGATCGGGATCTCCTGCGGTGCGGCGGCGGTCCGCGCCACCACGTCGGTCAGGGCCAGGAAGGCGCCGCCGAACAGCAGCGACAGCGGCAGGATCACCCGGTAACTCGCCCCGGCGAGCATCCGTACGGTGTGCGGCACGATGATGCCGACGAAGCCGATCAGGCCGGAGGCGGAGACGGCGGCGGCGGTGCCCAGCGAGGCCGCGGCGATCAACAGGTACCGGGATCGCTGCGGGTGCAGGCCGAGGCTTGCCGCTTCGTCGTCGCCGACCGACAGCACGTCCAACTCCCGCCGGTGCAGCAGGATGACCAGGCTGGTCAGCAGGAAGTACGGCAGCACCAGCCGGACGTCCTGCCAGCCGGCGGTGGCCAGCCGCCCCAGCAGCCAGGAGTACACCTGCTGAATGCTTTCCGCGTGTCGTTGCAGCAGGTACGTCTGCCCGGCGCTGAGGAAGGCGGAGACGGCCACCCCGGCCAGGATCAGGGTGGCCGGGGAGCGGCTGCGTCCCCCGGCGGATCCGAGCAGGTAGGTCATCACCACCGCACCGAGGGAGCCGACGAAGGCGGCCAGCGGGATGGTGGCCGGCAGGCCGCTCAACGCGCCGCCCGCGCCCACTCCCAGGGTCAGCACCACGGTGACCGCCAGCCCGGCCCCGGCCGCGACACCGAGCAGGTACGGGTCGGCCAGCGGGTTGCGGAACACCCCCTGGTAGGCGCCGCCGGCCAGGGCGAGCAGCCCGCCGACCAGCAGACCCAGCACCGCCCGCGGCAGCCGCAGCTCGGTGACGATGGCGATCTCCCGCTCGGTCAACCCGCTGTCCAGGTGTACCCCGGGCAGCAGGTTGAGCAGTTCGATCGCGACGCTGCCGGGCGGCAGGCTGACCGGGCCGAGCGAGACCCCGGCCAGCAGCGCGACGAGCACGGCGAGCACCCCGGTCGCGAGCCAACGCTTCCGCAGACCCGCCGGCCGGGGCGGGGTGGCCGCCCCGGCCGGCGCGACGGGGCGGCCGCGCTTCAGCACGTCGTGCATTACCCGGTCAGCGCCCGGCGGCCATCGTCACTGGGACGCCTTGGCGGTGGCGTCCGCGATGGTCCGCAGCAGGTCCACCACGCGCGGCCCCCACCGGGACGCGACGTCGTCGTCGAGTTCCACGATCTGGTCGTTCTGCACCGCGGTGAGCGAACCCCAGCCGCTGCGCGCCTTGACCGTCGCGGCGCTCTGCTGGCAGCACTTGACGTCGGAGAGGAAGACGAAGTCCGGGTTGGCGTCGACAATCACTTCCTGGGACAGCTGCGGGTAGCCGCCATTCTTGCCGTCGGCGTCGGACGCGTCCGCGATGTTCTCCAGCCCGGCGAGGCTGTAGATCGAACCGATGAAGGTCTTGCTGGTCGCGGTGTACAGCTCCGGGCCCAGCTCGTGGAAATAGGTGAGGGCCTCGGCCCGTTGCGGCACCTCGGCCACGATCTTCGCGATGTCGTCCTTCATCCGCTGGACCACGTCGGCCGCCCCGGCGGCGTTACCGGTGAGCGTGCCCAGCTCGGTGATCTGCCGGTACGAGTCGTCGAGGGTCTGCGCGGCCGGAGTCTGGTAAACCGGGATCTTGAGCTTGGTGAGCTGGTCGACGATCTTGTTACGGTCGTCGCTGAGCACCACCAGGTCGGGGTTCTTCGCCGCGACCGCCTCGGCGTTCGGCTGGTAGCCGGAGAGGTCCGTCTTCGGTGCGTCAGTGGGGAAGTTGGACTGGTCGTCGACCGCGGTGACCTGCGGGCCGGCGCCGATCGCGAAGAGCATCTCGGTGGCCGTGGCCGAGAGCGAGACGATCTTCTCAGGGCGCTGTTCCAGGGTCAGCGACCCGACGGTGACGGGGAAGGTGGCGGCGCTCGGGCTGCCACCGGCGGTGGGGGTGTCGGTGGTCTTCTCGGCGCAGGCGCCGAGCGCGAGCGCGGCCACCGCCAGGCTGGCGGCGAAGACCCTGGGGGTACGTCTGAACATCGGTCCTCCTGTCGGTCGAGGAGTGTGCTGCTTCGCCGACAGGGAGCCGGGGGCACCCGTCCGCGAGGCGCCCTTCCTCGAGAGCGCGGATCGCGACCACGCCCCAGGCGACCTGGCTCGTCCCCGGTAACGGGGCATCACAGTTGCGGGACAGCGCCGGTGTCTCACCGGCTTCGCTGGAACGGGTCGGTAAGACCGTAGCGCACGTCGCGTCGACGCCCCGCCGAGCAGTCCGCCGCGTTGCCGCACATCCGCCGGTGAGCCGCCGGAAGAAAGCCGGTCTGCCCGTTTGGTCCCTGGAACGGGGCCCCGCGCGAGGGGGTGTGGCGGGGCCCCGTCCGATTTCAGGAGGAGGTGATGGTGACGTTGTCCACAGCCGCTTCGACGAGGCTGGCGGTCGAGGTGTCAGCGGCCTCCACCAGGATCCGGATGGACTGGCCGGCGTACGGGGTGAGGTCGAGGTTCGACACCGTCCAGGCACCGTTGCGGTTGCTGGCCGCACCGGCCTGGGTGAGCAGCGTCGTGGTGCCGCCGCTGTGCACCACGCTGACCCGGAAGTAGTCCGCCGACGACGAGTTCGAGCCGTGCGCCAGGTACCACGCCAGTGACAGCGTCAACGTGCCGCTGGACGGCAGTGCGACAGCCGGCGAGCGGGCACTGGTCACCCCGCCGTCGATGTCGTAGTCACCTGCGCCGCTGCCGGCGAGCCGGCCGGTCACCAGGTCGTTGCTGCCCGCGTACGGGGTGAGCTGCTTGGCCCCGCTGGAGCTGGTGGCCTGCGCGGCGCCCCGCTCCCACTGCCCGGTGGTCGCGGTGTCGGTGCCGTTGGGGTTGGTCGTCCAGCCGGTCGCGGTCTCGAAGGTGTCCGACCAGACCGTGGTTCCCCCGCCGTCGCTGCCGCAGTACTGCGCCTGCTTGCCGATGGCCCGGTACGGGCAGTCGGCGTACTCGGAGAGGATCAGCACCGCCTCACGGTTGCGCGAGGTCTGCTGCGGGATGACCTCGTCGGGCGGGTAGAAGCCGCCGCCGGAGGCCGAGCCCGGATACAGCTCGAAGGTGTACGCCCAGATGCCGTGCGTCGCCCACATCCAGTCGATGCTGCTGCCGTCGGTGATGTACAGGTCGCTGGACTGCTGGGGGGTGAAGCCGTTGGTCGCCGCCATCTGCTGGCCGATGGTGGCGAAGGTGTTGTACTGGTCGGCGCTCATCCCCGGGGCGGTGTTGTTGTACGTGTAGCCGTACGGCCAGAGCACCAGCTGGGAGTAGGTGTGGAAGTCGATGTTGGCCTTGATCTGCTGTACCCCGCCGACGACCCGGCTGTTGACGAAGTTGCGCAGCGCCTGCGTCTCGGGCGCGGAGAACGCCGACGGACCCCGGTAGGTGTCCGAGGAGGTGGAGCCGGACGAGCCGCCGCAGCACCCGAAGTTGTAGCTCCAGTTCCGGTTCAGGTCGGTCCCGACGTACGACGATCCGCTGTTGGGTTGGCGGTTCTTACGCCACGACCGGTAGGAGCCGGTGGCGATGTCGTACTCGCTGCCGTCCGGGTTGACCGAGGGCACGACCCAGATCTCCCGGCCGTTGACCAGACTGGTGATCCGGGAGTCGGAGCCGTAGTTGTCGGTGAAGAGGTCGAGCAGGTAGAGCGCCATCTCGACGGTCAGGTGCTCGCGGGCGTGCTGCTGGGCGTTGAACAGGATCTCCGGTTCGTTCTCGTCGGTGGCGACGTTGTCGGAGATCTTCACCGCGACCAGGTCACGACCCTCGTACGAGCTGCCGATACTGATCTTCCGCGCGATCGTCGGGTGATCGGCCACCACCTTGTTGACCGCGGCGATCATCTCCGGATAGTCGTGGTAGTTGGAGTCGGCCGACGGGAAGCCAAGGATCCCGACATCGCCGTCGGCCTGCCCCCGGTCGGTGGGCAGCGCGGCGATCGCCTCCAGCCGGAACCCGAGCCGGGTGATGGCGGCGGCCTCGGCCCGGGTGGCCGAGACGTGCAGCACTCCGTGCTCGGAGTAGTCGATGGCGGCGCCCGTACGGGCGACCGCGTTGCGGTCGGCGAGGGTCTTCGGGCCGAGCACCCGGTAGGGCACGGCGGCCGGTTGGGCGTCCCGGTTGGGCGCCGGCTCGGCGGAGACCGGTGGTGCGGCGATGGTGAGCAGGCCGAGCCCGGCGGCGACGATGAGCGCCAGGGCACGGCGGACTGGGATGGAACGGAAGGCCATGGACAACCTCCTGGAGGCGCGGGGATCCCCCGCTCGGTAGCGGACAGCCCACCACCGGTCACACGGTCATATCAATATTGATCGTTGTTTGGTCCATCCCAGCCGGATCCTCATGCCGGCAACATGTTTCCGCCGACCGGCACGCCAGGTAACCGGGTGCCAGGTTGCCGGGCCCAGGATTTGCCGCTGGCCGCTCGGTCCGGCCGCTCGGCCTGGCGAGGGCCCGGGCGCTCAGCCCTTCTCGTCGGTGGGCCGGTCACCGGTCGCGCCGTCGGCCTGGTCGTCGCCGGCCAGGGCGGACCGTAGCCGTTCCTTCTCCACGCGACGACGCTCGGCGGCCGCGGCCATCTCCTCGGCCATCTCGTCACGCCAGCCCTTGAGCAGGAAGAACGAGAGCGCTGCGGAGAACAGCAGCGCCAGGATCAACTTGAGGAAGATGTCCATGTCGACCGGCCAGAGGGCCGCCACCACAACCACGAACAGACCGATCCGGCCGAGCGTGTACTTGACCGCCGCACTCACGTTCGTTCGCTCCGCTCGCTCACGTCGTCACTCTGCCTCAGCCGGTCCGGTTGGCCAGCCAGCGCACCCCGGGAAACCAGATCATCGCGTACACCACGGTGAACGTGGTCGCGGCGAGCACGCCGGACAGCAGCGGCGGCAGCGCCGTCGCCACACCGGCCACCAGCAGCCCGGAGACCACTGCCATCGCCACGGCCACCAGCGCGGCCACCACCCGGGGCGCACCGAAATTCCAGGCCCGGAAGTCCTCCCAGAACAGCCAGGCGGGCAGGATCACGGCGAGCCAGCCGTTGGCCTGACCGAACTCACCCGCACCGAACCAGGCGAAGGCCACGTCGAAGAGCACCAGCACCAGCAGCCCGATGACCACCCCGGCCAGGCCGACACCCATCAGGTCGCCCAGGGTCCGGATCCGCCCGTCGGCATCACGGCGGGGAAACGCGCTCTGCTGCTCGGTCATCGTCGTGCCAGGGTACGCGTCGGGTCAGGCCCAGACCTGCTGCGGCTCGGCCCGGCGCTCGGCCAGCGTGGGCGCGGCGTCGTACTCGCGGACCACCTCATAGCGGGTGTTGCGCTCGACCGGACGGAACCCGGCGTCCCAGATGAGGTTCAGCAGGTCGTCGCGGTGCATGGTGTTCGGCGTCCCGTACGAGTCGGCGTCGTGGGTGATCTTGTATTCCACGACCGAGCCGTCCAGGTCGTCGACACCGAAGTTGAGCGAGAGCTGGGCCACCGACAGGCCGTGCATCACCCAGAAGCACTTGACGTGCGGGACGTTGTCGAACAGCAGGCGGGAGACCGCGAAGGTCTTCAACGACTCGGCCGGCGAGGCCATCGTGGTGCGGGCCTGGATCCGGTTACGGATCTTCCCATCCGCCGAGTCGACGAAATCGTGCTGGTAGCGCAGCGGAATGAAGACCAGGAAGCCGCCGGTCTCGTCCTGCAACTCGCGTAGCCGCAGTACGTGGTCGACCCGGTGCCGGGGCTCCTCGATGTGGCCGTAGAGCATGGTCGACGGGGTCTTCATGCCCTTGCTGTGCGCCAGCCGGTGGATCCGGGACCAGTCCTCCCAGTGGCAGGCGTGGTCGACGATGTGCTGACGGATCTCCCAGTCGAAGATCTCCGCGCCGCCACCGGTGAGCGACTCCAGGCCGGCGTCCATCAGCTCGTCGAGGATCTCGTCGGCGCCCAGTCCGCTGATCTTCTCGAACCACTGCACCTCGGTCGCGGTGAACGCCTTGAGCTTGACGTTCGGCAGCGCGGCCTTCAGCTCGCGCAGCACCTTGGGGTAGTAGCGCCAGGGCAGCGTCGGGTGCAGGCCGTTGACGATGTGCAGCTCGGTGAGCTGCTCGTCCTCCATCTCCTTGGCCTTGCGGACCGCCTCGTCGATGCGCATGGTGTACGCGTCCTTCTCACCCGGCTTGCGCTGGAAGGAGCAGTACGCGCAGCTCGCGCTGCACACGTTGGTGAGGTTCAGGTGCCGGTTGACGTTGAACATCACCCGGTCGCCGTTCATCTCGGTGCGCCTGTGCTGAGCCAGCCGCCCCAACCAGGTCAGGTCGTCGCTGGAGTAGAGGGCGATCCCGTCCTCACGAGTCAGCCGCTCCCCCGCGTACACCTTCGCTTCGAGTTCGCGCTTGAGTCCGGCGTCCATCGAAAGCCCCGTCCCCTTCCACCTGCGGTCGCGACCGGGACGCGGTCGCCACCCGAGCCTACGTCGGCCACGCCGGCAACTCACACCGTGGTGGTCAGCAGCGAACTCTCAGCCTCCCGTTACCCGGCCAGACATCGACATCAGTGCACCGGGTGAGGTAAGACAGGGTGGGGCACGACACACACTGGTAGCGTCCCGAACCGCCGCGCCGACCGAGCGTGGCAGAGCAACGCCGGACGGGGAGCGGAATGATCGACAGCGCGGACGGACGGCAGCGGCGACGGGGTCCGGTGGTCTCACCGGTGCTACGCCCAGCGCTCTGGTCCGCCCTGCTCGCCGCGGTCGCCAGCACGGTCCTCGCCGCACCGGCGTACGCCGAGCCCGGCATCCCCGTCACGGTGCCCGACACCGGCTCCCGTCCCACGGCCACCGGTCCCCTCCAACTACCCGGCATGCCCGCCGGTACAACCCCGGGCCTGACGCCACCGGCGCTCGGCACTCCGGGCGCCAGCGCGCTGGAGACCCGGATCACGGCCGCGGAGGCGCGGGTCGCCGAGTTGGGCACCCGGCTCCTCGAACTGGAACAGCAGCGCAACGAGGTACAGACCCAGCTCCTCACCGCCGAGCGTGACCTGGAGTTCGCCCGGGGCGCGGTCCAGCAGGCGCAGCAGCGTGCCGACCAGGCCGCCGCCGAGGCGATCAAGGCTGCCGCCGCGCTTCCACCCGGCGGCTTCGCCACCGACCTGCGCGACCTGGATCTGCTCAGCCGGGCGAACCGGGGAGAAAAGGTCGGGCACGACACCGGCCCGGCCGCCGGCGAGCTGGCCCGCACCCGGGCCGACGAGCAGGTGGCGACGCAGGCGCACGCGGCCGCCCAGTCGCGGCTTCAAGGCGTTCAGCAGCAGTACACCGCCACCCGGCAGGCACTGCGCGACGCCGAGGCGGAACTGATCAAGCTGCGCGACGAGAATTCCGCGCAGCTGGTGGAGTTGGCCCGCCAGCAGGAGGCCGCCGAGCAGCAACTCGGCGCCGACTACGTCGACCAGTCCGCCGGTGGGCTGGCCGCGCACCCCACGGCAAAGGCCGCCGTCGCGTACGCCCGGAAACAACTCGGCGACCCGTACGTCTGGGCGGCCGAGGGACCGGACTCGTTCGACTGCTCGGGGCTGATATGGGCGGCATACCGGTCGGCGGGTTATCGACAGCTGCCCCGGGTCTCCCGGGACCAGTACCGCGCGACCAGCTCACGGACGGTGCCCCGCACCGCGCTTCTTCCTGGCGACCTGGTCTTCTTCGCCTCGGGCAGTAATTGGCAGAGCATCCACCACATGGGGATGTACATCGGCGGCGGCAAGATGATCCACGCGCCGACTACCGGTGACGTGGTGAAGATTTCCACGGTTCGCTGGTCCCGGCTCTACGCCGCGACCCGGGTGGTGGGCGCGGTTCCGGCACCGACGACATCGCCCACCCCGTCGCAGCCGCCGGCCCCTAAGCCCAAGCCGACGCCGACGCCCACGTCGAAGCCGACGCCGAAACCCACCAAGACGCCGACGCCCACCAGGACGCCGACGCCCTCGCCCACTCCGTCGGGCAGCACGTCGCCGTCACCGACCCCGTCGGACTCGACCACACCGTCGGCCACCCCCTCGGGATCCACCACGCCATCGGCGACCCCGTCGCGGACCACCACCCCGTCGGCGACGACCTCGGCCGCCACGACCACCTCACCGACCCTCGGGGCCAGCAGCGTCGCTCCGACCACGGCCGCCGGCAAGGCCGACCCGACCACGGCGGCGAGCAGCGCGGCACCGGACGAGAGCGCCTCGGCCAGCCCGTCCACGGTCGGCGGACGGTGACCTGAGCCGACAGCACCCCGCCCGCAAACACCTGCCGGTCACCGAGAGCGACGAGGCGGGGTCCAGATTCCACTTGGACCGTCATGCCCCTGCGCCATGCTCATGTCAGGGAGACATGACGGTCGCAGAACTTGTATCCGTCGGCGCATGGCAGCCACGACATCGCGCCTGATAGTCGCCGGTCGATGTTCCGGCTGCCGGGCGGCCGATGACACCCGCGACGCGGTACGCACTCCGGGTGTGCCGCACGGGTGGAATGTGGCACGGTGTCACTCAGGCACTCCCGGTCCGGCGGTACGGGTCCGGTTGCGAGCGTGGCGCGGAGGCGACGATGACGCAGCAAGAGGTTCCGGCGGGGCCGGCGGGTAGGCCCCCTGCGCCCACCGCCGAGCCAGAACCCACCGCCACCGCCGAGCCGGAACCGGCCCCCACCGCCGAGCCAGAGCCGGCCACCGGCGATACCCCGGACCCGGCCGCCGATCAGCCGGCCCAACCACCCACCGCCCGTCCGACCCCGGACATCGCCGCCCGTCCGACCGCGAACGTCGCCGGCCGGTCAGTGGGATCGGCCCGGGGCCGGGCAGGCGTCGCCAAGGTGACGGCACCCGGCGGCGTGAGTCACGGCCAGTCACCGTCCGGCGCCGGACTGACCGCGACCGGCGGGGGCACCACGTACCGGGCCACCGCCGGACCGGTGGGCACGAGCGCCGGACCGGTGCAAACGAGCGGAGGTGTCGCCCTAACCGGATTGGCTTCGGTGACCGGCACGGCCGGCGTTCCCGGCCAGCGGGAGACACCTCAGCCGAGCCAGGAGCCGGCGGCACCGAAACCGGCGCGGGCCAGCGTTCGGGTACCTGGGCTCAGCCGGGTGAGTGTGGACGAGGCGCAGTCCGTCGGAGGCGGCGGCAGGGCGCCCGGTGTCTACCGGTCCGCTCCGGCTCAATCGGAAACGGCCAGGCCAGCCGAACCGGAGCCGGTCAAGCCACCGGAGCCCGCCCGGCCGCCCGAGCCGGCCGAACCGCCGACGCCACCCGCACCCGAACCGGAACCCGCACCCCATCCCCCGGTGCCCGGACCGGTCCCACCTGGGCCGACCCCGCCGTCGCCGTCGCCGGCACCGCCTTCCCCAGCACCGGCACCGCCGACGCCCGGTCCGTACCCGCCGGGACCGGCTCCCGTTCCGCCGCCCGACCCCCGTCCCACGCCACCGGTTCCGGGTCCGCCGACACCGCCTCCCGGTCCGCCCGTACCGGCACCACCGCCGCCACCGGGTCCGATGCCGGTGCCGCCATTTCCCCCGCCACCGGCCACCGCCTGGCCCACAGCGGCCACCGCCGACACCGCCGGGCCCACAGCGGCCACCGCCATGTCCCGAACCGTCTCGCCCGGCGGCTCTGGCGAGGCCGAGGCGGCTCCCGTCGTACCGGCACCGGCGCTGCCTGTCTGGCCGCCACCGACCAACCCGGGCGGCCGGCGGGACGAGCCCGCGCCCAGTTCGCCAGGGGTCGCGCCCCGACCCTCGTCCCGTCCGGGACTGCGTCCGGGCTCCGCCGGGTCGCACGCAGGCTCCGCCGGGTCGCTCGCGGCGGTGGACGTGCCGGGCGGTGATCCGGGTGCGACTCGAACCCAGCGCAGCACGTCCGAACCCGCCGCGTGGGTCGGGACGTCCGCGACCGGATCGTCTCCGGGCGTCCGGTCGCACGGGCAGACGGAGCGCACGCACCGCCCGGCCGAGATCGAGCAGACGTACCGCCCAGCCGATACCGAGCGCACGCACCGCCCGGCTGAGGCCGTGCCGACGCAGCGCCCCGGCGGCTCCGACCTGAGCGCGTACTACGCCGGGCTGGAGAGCTCGGCGACGGTGGCCCTCCCGGCCGGGGAGCAGGAGACCTCCGGCTCGTTGACCGGGCACATCCTGGCTCAGGGCTGGGCGGACACGGCGGCCGAGAGGTCGCGCAGCACGCTCCGAGTCGTGATCCTGATGGCGGTGGCGCTGGGGGTGCTGGTGGCGATCAGCGTCATGGTGGTGCTCTTCGCGAACGACGCGCTGGCGGGCGCGGGCAGTGGCCTGTTGGGGTGACCGACGGCTCCGGATCGTTGGTGAGTCCGCCCACTACCCGACTCCGGCGCGGGTGGGCACGCCCCGACCGCCGTACACTGGTCGGTGATCACTGACCTGGCGCGTGACCACGCGCCCATGGGCGTTCTTGCGGAAGATCCGGCGGCCACGGCCGCAGCGGGACATCGCGAAGATGCGCCCCGCTTGAAAGGCATTACTTGACCACCTCCGCTGACCTCGGCATGCCCCCGTTCTCCCCCGACCTTTCCGCCGCGCCGCAGCCGGCCGGCACGACCAACCCCGACACTCCGGTGACCTTCGACTCGCTCGGGCTTCCCCGGCAGCTGGTTCGGACCCTGGACCGACAGGGGATCACCACTCCGTTCGAGATCCAACAGGCCACCGTGCCGGACGCACTCGCCGGGCGCGACGTGCTGGGCCGTGGGCAGACCGGCTCCGGCAAGACCCTCGCGTTCGGGCTGCCGCTGCTGGCCCGGATCGCCGCCGGTGAGCGAGCCCGGCCCCGGCGTCCACGGGCTCTCGTCCTGGTGCCCACCCGGGAACTGGCCATGCAGGTCAACGATGCGCTGCTGCCGCTCGGCAAGGCCGTCGGCGTCTTCCTCAAGACCGCCGTCGGCGGGGTGCCGTACGACCGCCAGATCGATGCCCTGCGGCGCGGCGTCGAGGTGGTGGTGGCCACCCCGGGTCGGCTCGCCGACCTGATCGACCGGGGTGTGTGCCAGCTCGACGACGTCGAGATCACCGTGCTCGACGAGGCCGACCAGATGGCCGACATGGGTTTCCTGCCCGAGGTCACCGAGCTGCTGGCGAAGACGCCTGCCGACGCGCAGCGCCTGCTCTTCTCGGCCACTCTGGACGGTGACGTCGACGCGCTTGTGCGGCGCTTCATGACCGACCCGGTCACCCACTCGACCGCACCGCCGACCGCAGCCGTATCCACCATGGATCACCACCTGCTGTTGATTCCGCCGCAGGAGAAGTTCCCGGTTACCGCGTCGATCGCCGCGCGGGCGGGCCGGACCATCGTGTTCGCCCGCACCCAGTTGGGAGTGGACCGGCTGGTCACCCAGCTTGCCGCCGTCGGCGTACGGGCCGGGGGGCTGCACGGAGGCAAGACGCAGCGGATGCGTACTCGCACGCTGGCGGAGTTCCGCGAGGGACGGACCAGCGTGCTGGTCGCCACCGACGTCGCGGCTCGCGGCATCCACGTCGACGGGGTCTCCCTCGTGCTGCACGTCGACCCGCCGAAGGACCCGAAGGACTACCTGCACCGCGCGGGGCGTACCGCCCGGGCCGGTGAGGCCGGCGCGGTGGCCACCCTGGTGCTGCCGAAGCAGCGCCGCACCACCCTGGCGATGCTGGAGAAGGCCGGCGTGGAGCCGGCCCAGTCCCGGGTACGCGTCGGTGACCCCGTGCTGGCTGAGCTGACCGGCGCGCGGGAGCCGAGCGGGGTACCGGTGCGTGAGGAGCCGGAACAGCCCCGTCGCAGCAGCCGGCCGGGCGGCCCCCGCCGCTTCGGCGACCGGCCCACGAGCGAGCGCCGCTACGCCGACCACGGCCACCGGGGCGAACGCCGCTTCTCGGAGCAAGCACCGGGCGACCGCCGTTACCACGAGCACCCGCGCGGCGAGCGCCGCCTCGGCAGCGATCGGGGCGGTCGGTCGGAGGGTTGGGGCACGAACGACCGGCCGCGCGACGATCGGCGTGGGACAGGTGGCCGGTCCCGGGCCCGCAGTTACTGATCAACACGCGCCGCTCGCGGTGCTGGTCTTCGGCGCATACGCTGCCCGGCTCAGCCGGGTGGCGTAACGTCCGGCTCATGCCGACCACGCCGAAGTCGCTGCTATGGACCCGCACGGACACCGCCGGTGCCGAGCACGCCGTGGTCGACGACGGCCACGGCCTGACCGCACAGGGCACACAGTTGGCCGTCGACCCGGTTCCCTACACGTGTCGCTACCAGGTGACCACCGACACCGACTGGTCGAGTGTCCGCCTGGAGGTGGAGGTCGAGGGAGCCGGGTGGCGGCGCAGCGTACGGCTCGAACGGGCGACGCAGCGGTGGCGGGTGACCGCCGCCGAGCAGGGTGACCTCGACGCGGTCCTGACCGCCGCCGGGCACGCCCCGGCCGGGCTGCCCGGCGTGGAGGACCCGGACCGGTTGGCCGACGCCCTCGACGTGGATCTCGGTGGCTCACCGCTGTTCAACACGCTGCCGCTGCGTCGGCTCGGCCTGAACACCGCACCCCCGGACACCAGGCACTCGATAAGCGTGGCCTGGGTGCTGCTGCCCAGCCTCACTGTGCTCCCCGCCGAGCAGGTGTACACCGGGCTGGGCCCGAACCGGTTCCGGTACGCCAGCGGCGGCTTCAGCGCCGAGGTCGAGATGGACGCCGACGGCTACGTGCAGCGTTACCCAGGGCTGGCCGAGCGCGCGCCGACACGCTGAGGGTTTTCACCGCTGGAAAGGGCCGGCGTGCGTGCCGCGTGCCGGCCCTTTCGGCTGCGCTCCGTCGACCGATGGCCCACCCCCACCCGCAGGCGGGATGACCGCGCCTCTCCTTGTGGGGCCGCCTGCCGGCACGTCCGATGACTTCCTGACCACTGTCGGGGAAACGCTCTCCACCATTCGTGGATTGACAGCGTCAATTGCTTCTCCAAGCAAAGCGACAATTACCGGGTTGTCGCCTTCCCGACAGTCCCGTCGATGGGACCCGATCGATTGCCGGAGTATGGTTCGCGTAATCAATTCGCAACCGGCTTTACCGCTCCGAGCCTCAGACGCAATTAATCGACAGGGTCGGGCGGCCGACGCCCAAGCGACCGCAAGGAGGGGAGCAAACGTGACGGAGCATTCCGGCGTCACACAGATAAGGGTCAACCGGGCCACTTTGTGGATCGGCGGCGACGTTTATCAGCTCAGCAGCATCGCCCGCGTCCGGTCGCTGATGTCCGAACCTGACCGCCGGGGCATCGGGCGCGCGATCGCCCGAGCCGGTGGCTGGTTCGCCGGCGGAGTGCTGCTGCTCTGCTGCGTCGGGCAGATGGAACTTCCGGGCTACGCGCTCGTCCTGGTCGCCGCCGTCGTGCTCGGCGTGGTCGCGTATCACGTATGGCGGGCGGTCCGGCTCGCCCTTCAGGCGACCCAGTACGCGCTGGTGGTCGAGACGAACGGGGCGACCAGTGCGGCGCTCGTGAGCACCGATCGCGCCATGGTGGAGGGTTTGGTCAACCTGATCGCGAACGCTCTGGAGAACCCGCCAGCCCGGGAAATCGTCCAGAACATCGACAACCGGAAACTGGTATTCGGAGACGAAATCAACATGATGGGCGGCGGCGTCCAGATCGGGAAGGTGGCACGCGGTGACTGAGCATGTCCACGGCGACCAGATAAACATGCGCGACGGCCAGGTGCAGATCGGCAAAATCGTCGGACCGGCATTATCCGAGCTGATGCAGCTGATCGCCGTACTTCAGGAGAAAGGACACGTCGACAACCACGGCAACGTCGTCGACCAGGCAGCCGCCGCCGCTCACGTCGACGCGGAGAAGGGCCGCTTCGGCAACCTCGGCCGGGCGGTCGGCAGCGGATTGGGGCCGGTGTTGCAGAACACGATCGCCGGCACCGCGGCCCAGTTCATCGTGCGGTTGTTCCAGTGAGCGCCCCTGGCTGGCGGCTCAGGTCGGGCGCTCAGGTCGGGCGGTCAGCTCGGCCAGGAGCCGTCGGTCAGGAAGCGGTCGACGGTGGTCAGGTGCGGTGCCAGGTCGAGGCCCTGCCCGGCCACCCACTCGTCGGCGTAATAGGAGTCGGCGTACCGGTCACCCGCATCGCAGATCAGGGTGACCACCGAGCCCGTCCGGCCGGCGGCCAGCAGTTCGGCGATCAGGCCGAAGGCACCCCACAGGTTGGTGCCGGTCGAGCCGCCCACCCGCCGGCCAAGCACCGCCGAGGCGGCCCGCATGGCCGCCAGGGAAGCCGCGTCGGGCACCTGCACCATCCGGTCCACCACCGAGGGCAGGAAGGACGCCTCGACGGTCGGGCGGCCGATGCCCTCGATCCGGGAACCCCGGCCGGTGCGCACCGACCAGTCGGCCGCCTGCCAGGCGGGGTAGAACGCGGAGTTCTCCGGATCGACCACGCAGAGCTTGGTGGGTAGCCGCCGGTAGCGGGCGTACCGTCCGATGGTGGCGCTGGTGCCGCCGGTTCCCGCGCCGACCACGATCCAGGCCGGTATCGGATGCCGTTCCAGGGCGAGCTGCGCGTAGATCGACTCGGCGATGTTGTTGTTGCCCCGCCAGTCGGTGGCTCGCTCCGCGTAGGTGAACTGGTCCATGTAGTGCCCACCGGAGTCCTCGGCGAGCCAGCGTGCCTCGATGACCACCTTCGCCGGGTCCTGGACCAGATGGCACCGACCGCCCTGGAACTCGATCTGGGCGATCTTCTCGGGCGAGGTGGAGGCGGGCATCACCGCGATGAAGGGCAACCCGAGCATCCGGGCGAAGTACGCCTCGGAGACCGCCGTGGAGCCGGACGACGCCTCGATGATCGTGGTGTCCGGCCCGATCCAGCCGTTGCAGAGCCCGTACAGGAACAGGGAACGAGCCAGCCGATGCTTCAGCGACCCGGTCGGGTGGACCGACTCGTCCTTCAGGTAGAGGTCGATCCCCCAGTGCCGGGGCAGCGGGAAGGGCAGCAGGTGGGTGTCGGCGGACCGGTTCGCGTCCGCCTCCACGGCCGCGATCGCCTCGGTCACCCACCGCCGGCTGGCCTCGTCGCACCGGTCGAGATGAGTCACGCCGGGAAACCTAGCAAGCCGACAGGCGGTGCCGGGGCTCAGGCCGTCGGCGGAGCGACCGACTGCGGACGGTTCTCCCACTTGGTCGACAGTGCGATGCCGGTACGGGTGGAGGCGACCCCGGGTGTCCGGTTCAGCCGTACGATCAACTGCTCCAACTCGGCGATGGTGCCCACCCGGGCCTTGAGCAGGAAGGACTCGACGCCGGCCATGAAGTAGCAGGATTCGATCTCGGGCATCGCCCGGAACGCCTCCAACACGTCGTCGGTGTCCGCCCCGGAGTCCTCCACGATGCCGATCAGGGCGGTCACACCCAACCCGATGGTCTCCGGCTCGACCTCCGCGCGGTACGCCCGGATGACGCCCCCGGACTCCAGCTTCCCGACCCTTTCGTGCACTGCCGGAGCGGAAAGGCCGACCTGGCGGGCCAGTTCGGCGTACGACAGTCGGGCATTTCCGCGGAGCAGGTCCACGAGGTTGAGATCGATGGCGTCCACGGACTGTGACCCTAGTCGGCGCGGCGTGACACCCGGACTCCGGTATCCGTTCGGCCTGGCAGCGGGTGACAGTTCGCATACCCGGGGTTCGGAGGGCGCGACGCCGGTACCATTTACTAACTTCCCACTCAGTGCGTTTTTCGCGTTTGGCGGACACGCCAGGTCGCTGGTGCTGTAATTGCCATACGTCCCTCATGACGGCTCTGGGCTCGCACCGGCCGGGGGCAGTGTGTTCAGCCGGGGGCTTCGTCGACGCGAGGAGGGGGCTGTGGACACTGGAGATCGCCTGCTGACACCGGGTGAAGTCGCCGCACTGTTTCGGGTGGACCCGAAAACCGTGACGCGATGGGCGGCGGCGGGCCGGATCGGGAGCATCCGGACTCCAGGAGGGCATCGCCGGTTTCGGGAATCCGAGGTGCGAGCCCTGCTTGAAGGGGAGGGCATGCTGGACGAGGCGGACGAGATGGGTAGACCGCGTAACGCGGGCCCGGCCGCTTCGACCGGCCCTGCGGGACCGGCAAATGCCGGCATGTACTGAAGTGCGGGTCGGGACGCGGACCGGCCATCAGGTCCGGTCCGCGTTCAACTTTCCGGCCCACCGCTTGAACAGGGTGTGCGGCACATCGAGGGCGTCGAGCACCTTGCCCGCCACGAAGTCCACCAGCTGGGCTCCGGAGGCGGCGGCGCCCGCACCGTAGAAGCCGGGGCTGGCCGGCAGCACCACCGCGCCGGCATCATGCAGCGCGATCAGGTGTTCCAGGTGGCTTCGGGTCACCGGCGTCTCCCGGGGCACCACGACCACCCGCCGACGTTCCTTCAGGTTCACCTCGGCGGCCCGCTGCAACAGGTCCTTGGACAGGCCGATGGCGATGCCGGCGCAGGCCGCCGTGCTGGCCGGCACCACCACCATCCCGCGTACCGGATAGGAGCCGCTGCTCGGTCCGGCGGCGAGGTCGCCGGCGGGCCAGTGGCGCAGGTCCGCCGCGGCGATGTCCCGCCCGAGCCAGGCGGCCAGGTCGTCGGCCCAGTGAGCGTCGCGGAACGGCCGTCCGGTCTCGTCGAGGACGGTCAGCCGGGCGGCCCGGGAGACGATCAGGTCCACCGGCTCCCCAGCGTCGAGCAGACTGCGTACGACAGCGGCCGCGTACGGCGTGCCGGATGCCCCGGACACCCCGACCACCCATGGTTCGCGCATGCCCTCAGCCTGCCTGGTCACCGCCGGCGCCGGTCGGGCACCCCGGAAGCGTGTCCGAGGTGCCCATGATCGCCGCAGGCTGAGCGGTTACGGCACCGATGCCCGGCGGGTCTGCGGGGGCCACCGGGAGCTGGCATGCTGCCCGGGACGAAAGCACCGTGGGGGCCGACCGGAAGGATGTGGAGATCATCTCGTCGTCGGCCGGCTCCGCCCACCACGTCCTGCCGTCGTTGCGTGCCGCCTGCCCCATCGCGCCGCAACTCTCCCCGTACGCCGACGAGGTGCAGGCTTGGCTGGTCTCCGAGCTGCCGTTGGACGCGCCGACGCGGGAACGGCTGGGGCGGGCCGGTTTCGCCCGCTACGCCGGGCGGCTCTACCCCGATGCCACCGAATCCGACCTGCGCACCCTAACCGCGCTGTTCACCTGGTTCTTTCTGGTCGACGACGTCTGCGACGGGCCCGAGCGGACCGGTCTGGACGAGATCCGTGCCCTGCGGGACGGCGCAGTCGCGCTGCTGCGCGGCGGTTTCCGGCTGCGGCACCCGGGTCTGGCCGGTCCGTTACGCCGGCTGCTGGTCAGCGCCTGGCGGGAGCCGCACCGCCGGATGCCGGCCCGCTGGCGGCTGCGCTTCGCCGACGCGGTCGCCCACCACCTCGACGGCACCTGGCAGGAAGCTGTCAACAAGGCCACCGGGTACGCGCCGGGCGTCGAGGAGTACGTCGAACTGCGCCGGGCGACCTCGGCGGCGTACGTGTCGTATCCGCTTGTGGAGTTCGTCACCGGCCGGCCGCTGCCCGACCCGGTCTACCACCACCCACGGCTGGGCCAGCTCCGCGACCTCGGCAACGATCTGCTCGCCTGGTACAACGACATCGCCTCGCTGGACCGGGACGTGGCCATCTCCGGCGGACACAACCTGGTGCTGGCGTTGGCCGCCGCGCACCGCGTGCCGGTGCCCGCCGCCGTCGAGCTGGCGGCCCAGCGTTGGCACGAGTCGATGCGCCGCTTCGTCGCCCTGCGCGCCACGATGCCCTCGTTCGGTCCGGCGCTGGA
The DNA here is from genome assembly GCF_042898635.1 of Micromonospora sp. NPDC000442. Lineage (NCBI taxonomy): Bacteria > Bacillati > Actinomycetota > Actinomycetes > Micromonosporales > Micromonosporaceae > Micromonospora > Micromonospora sp. NPDC000442. Next base: position 220,854 of record NZ_JBIAYZ010000001.1, read on the forward strand.
CCCTGCCGTCACCGCCCACCTCGACGGGGTGGCCCGAGCCGTTCGCGGCACCATCGACTGGACCATGGAGAGTGCCCGCTACGCCGTGTCGGGCAGGTGACCGGGCAAGCAGCCCCAGCCTGCGGGTCGGTCAGGCCCGCAGGCCGAGCCGGCGGGCTGGTCAGGCCCGCAGGCCGAGCCGGACGACCAGGTCAAGCAGGGCGAAGGCGAACAGCGCGATGCCGACGAAGCCGTTGGCGGTGAAGAACGCCCGGTTGACCCGGCTCAGGTCGGTCGGCGTGACCACCAGGTGCTGGTAGCCGAAGGCGACCGCGGTGAGGGCCAGCCCGATCCACCAGAGCCAGCCGAAGCCGATCAGCACGCCGAACCAGCCGAACAGCGCGAAGGTGACCACGTGCGCGACCGTGGAGGCGTGCAGGGCGAAGCGCAGTCCGTAGCGGGCCGGCACGCTGTGCACGCCGATCTCCCGGTCGACGTCGGCATCCTGGCAGGCGTAGATCAGATCGAACCCACCGATCCACAGGCCGACGGCGGCACCGAGCAGCCAGGCCGGCCCGGAGCCGGCGAACGTACCGGTCACCGCGAGCCACGCGCCGACCGGGCCGACCATCTGGGCGGCGGCCAGGATGGCGTGCGGCCAGTTGGTGAACCGTTTGCCGTACGGGTAGACCACCAGCGGGACCACGGCCAGCGGTGCGAGCGCCAGGCAGAGCGGGTTGAGCAGGGCGGCGGCGGCGAGGAAGACCACCAGGGCGACGCCCGCGCCGGTCCAGGCCGTGCGCAGGCTCACCGCTCCGGTCACCAGTTCCCGGTTGGCGGTACGGGGGTTCCGCGCGTCGATCCGGCGATCCAGGATCCGGTTCGCGGCCATTGCGAACGTCCGTGCCCCCACCATCGCCACGGTGATCAACAGCAGATCCACCCACCGGACCCGCCCCCCGTTTACCCACATCGCCGCCAGCGCCGACAGGTACGCGAACGGCAGCGCGAACACCGAGTGCTCGATCGCCACGAGCCGCAGAAACGCCCCCACCCGCCCCCGCGATCTTGCACCTTCCGTCGGGGCAGATCCGGGCGAAGCAGACGAATCGGCGACCGAAAGTGCAAGATCGCGAGGGTCGGTGGGGTGGGTTGGGTGGGTGGGGTGGGTGGGGTGGGTTGGGTGGGTGGGCATTAGATGCCGTATTCCTTCCAGCGCTTGTCGACGAGGGATACGACCTCGGGGGCCATGGTCATCTCCTCGGGCCAGCCCCGGTGGTAGCCCTCCTCGGGGAGCTTGCGGGTGGCGTCGATACCGGCCTTGCCGCCCCAGAACTGCTGGTAGGACGAATGATCCAGGTGGTCCACCGGGCCCTCGGTGAGCAGCAGGTCCCGGGCGTAGTCGACGTTGCCGAAAGCGCGGAAGGCGACCTCGCGGTAGTCGTGCACGTCGCAGTCCTCGTCCACGATCACGATCAGCTTGGTAAGCGACATCATGTGCGCGCCCCAGATCGCGTTCATCACCTTCTGGGCGTGCTTCGGGTAGCGCTTGCGGATCGACACGATCGCGCAGTTGTGGAAGACGCCCGCGGCCGGCAGGTCGTAGTCGACGATGTCCGGGATCAGGAACCGCAGCAGCGGCGCGAAGATCCGCTCGGTGGCCTTGCCGAGCCCGTGGTCCTCCTGCGGCGGCTTCGAGGTGACGATCGAGTGGTAGACCGGGTTGCGCTGCATGGTCATCGCCTCGACGTGCAGCACCGGGAACGGCTCGACCGGCGTGTAGAAGCCGGTGTGGTCGCCGAACGGCCCCTCCGGCAGCCGCTCGCCTGGCTCCAGGTAGCCCTCCAGCACCACCTGCGCGTGCGCCGGCACCTGCAACGGCACGGTGAGGCAGTCGACCATCTCCACCCGTTCGCCGCGCAGGAAGCCGGCGAACAGGTACTCGTCGATGTCGGCGGGCAGCGGTGCGCTCGACGCGTAGCTGACCACCGGGTCGCAACCGATGGCGATGGCGACCGGGAGCCGCTGGCCGAGCCGCTCGGCGACGGCGTGGTGCGCGGTGGAGTTCTTGTGGATCTGCCAGTGCATCCCGAGGGTGTTGTGGCTGTGCTGCTGGAGCCGGTAGAGGCCCAGGTTCCGCTTGCCGGTCTCCGGGTGCTTGGTGTGGGTCAGCCCGAAGTTGTGGAAGATCCCGCCGTCACCCGGCCAGACCTGGAGCCCGGGCAGCCGGTTGAGGTCGACATCGTCACCCCGGTAGACCACCTGCTGGCAGGGGGCGGTCTTGACCTTCTTCGGCGGCATCGACTTGAGCTGCATGACCTTGCCGAGGCCACCCATCATGCCGGAGAAGCCCACCGGCAGCTCCGGCTTGAGCATCTCGCCGATCCGGTTGCCGATCTCGTCCAGCGACTCGACGCCGAGCGCCATCGCGGTGCGCTTCTCGGTGCCGAAGAGGTTGATCGCCAGCGGCATCTCACCCCGCGTGGGCTGATCGAACAGCAGCGCCGGCCCGTCGGCCCGCACCGTCCGGGTGACGATCTCGCTGATCTCCAGCGTCGGGTCGACCGGGACGCTGACGCGCCGCAGTTCGCCCTCGCGCTCCAGCGCCGCGAGAAAATCCTTCAGATCGGTGTACGGGAAGCCACGAGCCGCCATGCCCGCAAGTCTGTCCTACGTCCGCTGGTCCTGCCCACGCCGGGTGGCCGTACGCCCTGTGGCGCGCCCCACCCACGCCGCCGTCCGACGGCGGCGGCCTGCCGTCGTGCTCCGGCAGTGGCGCGGCATCGCACGATGCGGTTCGTGGCTGGGCCGGGGTATGGGGGGTCGGCCCTGTCGAGCTGAGAGCGCGTACGGATCGTCACGGGACGTCGCGATCGGGCGAATCCTGCGAGACTTGCGCCTGCGCGACCGCGCCCAGCTCGGCGACGCTCGCGGCCCGTCAGTCGCCGACCTCCGGAGGAGTGACAGATGAACCAGGATCGGACGAGACTGTCCCGCTACGCGCGGCCGGGACGGCTGACCTCTGCGGGGCCGTTTGCCTCGCTCCTCGACGCGGTGCCGTCGGAGCCGGCCGGGATTGCCCGGACGATCCAGGGGTTGCTGATCCACGAGCACATCGCTGGCGCCTACGGGGTCACATTGACCGACGGCGACCGGCAGACCGTGCACCTGCGGCCGGCCGACGAGATCCTCGCCCGCATCGCGGGAGGGCCGGACGACCAGCCGCTGACCGTTGCGCGTACTCCCGAGCAGCGGGTGGCCGGGAACTGCCGGCACTACTCGCTACTGCTGGTCACGGCGCTGCGGGCCCGGGGCGTACCGGCCCGCGCCCGCTGCGGATTCGGCGACTATTTCGTCGACGGCAGGTACGAGGACCACTGGGTCGCGGAGTACTGGCATGCCGAGCAACTGCGCTGGGTCATGGTCGACGCCCAGCTCGACGCACGCCAGCGTGAGCTGTTCGGCATCGACTTCGACACCACTGACGTGCCCCGGGACCGGTTCCTGGTCGCCGGTGAGGCATGGGCCCGCTGCCGCGCCGGTGCGGCCGACCCGGACACCTTCGGGCTGAGCGTGATCAACGAGGGCGGCTGGTGGTGGATCGCCGGCAACCTGATGCGCGACGCCGCCGCGCTGCACGGCGTGGAGCTGCTGCCGTGGGACGCCTGGGGCGCGATGCCCGCCCCCTTCGAGAAGATCGACGACGAGCGGGCGGCGCTCTTCGACGAGCTGGCCCGACTCACCCGCGAGCCCGACGAGCACGCGGATGAGCTGCGCCTGCTCTACGCGGACGAGCGGCTGAACGTCCCCGCCACCGTCCGCAACGAAGTGCGCGACCGCGACGAACCGGTGTGACGACCGGTCCCGCCCCGGTCAGGCGGCCGGCTGCCACGCGTACGCGGCCAGCGGCGGGTTGATCGGCGCCCGGGTGAGCCGGTTGGCGAAGGTGGAGATGGTGTACGTGCCGACGCCGAGCACCACGTCCAGGGCGTGCCGGGGCTGGTAGCCGGTGGCCAGGAAGGCGGCCAGCTCCTCGTCGGGCACCGCGCCCCGGTTGTCGAGCACAGCCAGGGTGAAGCGGCGCAGTGCTTCCAGCCGCGCGTCGGGCAGGGTCGTGCCGGCGCGCAGCGCGTCGATCAGCTCGGCGGCAGCGCCGTGCCGGACCAGGGTGGCGGTGTGCATGGCGACGCAGAGGTGGCATTCGTTCCGGCCGGCGACCGTGAGCACCACGACCTCCCGCTGGATCGGGTCCAGCCCGCAGCTCTCGAAGCTCGCGTTCGCGGTCAGGAAGCCCTTGAGCAGTTCGGGGGACTCGGCCATCAGGCCGACCGCCCCGGGCAGGTGGCCGAGCTTGCGGCGTACGCCGTCCATGGTGGCCCGGGCGGCCTCCGGCGCGGTGTCGATGGTGTGGGTGGTGAAGACGTGCGTGGACATGGCGACACCCCTTGCCGTAGGTTAGTCAACGTGGTTGACCAAACCGTAAACCAGGTTGTCGAAATTGCCAACACCTGAACCGCAGCGCCCCGGCTTCGTACTGCCGCTGCTGTTGCTTGCCGGCTTCCGGACGCTCATCGACGACCTGCACGCCGAGCTGGCCCGGCAGGGTCACCCGGAGCTGCGTCCGCTGCACGGCTTCGTGCTCCAGGCCGTCGGCGCCGACGGCACCACCGCCTCCGAGCTGGGCCACCGGCTGGGCGTCTCCAAGCAGGCCGCCGGCAAGACCGTCGACCGACTGGTCACCCTCGGCTACCTGGAGCGCGCCGACGACAGCCGCGACGCCCGCCGCAAGCTGGTCCGGCTGACCCCGCACGGGCTCGACGGGCTGCGCCGGTCGGCTGTCATCTTCGACGACCTGCGGCAACGCTGGACGGAAACGCTCGGCGCGGACCGGGTGGCAGCCATCGAGGACGACCTGCGGGCCGTCGCCCCCGCCAACTGGTTCCGGCTCGACGTACCCGGATGGTTCACCGGCTGACCGGGAGCACCTCCAGGAACGCCCGCCAGGCCGCCGGGCCGAAGGTCAGCACCGCGCCGTCGCGGTCCTTGCTGTCCCGGACCGCGACCAGGCCGGGCAGGTTGTCGGCCACCTCGACGCAGTCTCCGCCGTTGGTGCTGCTCCGGGTGCTTGTGCGCCACCGGGCGTCGGTCAGCTCCGCCATGACTCCGCCACCTCCGTCAACAACTCGATCGACTGCCGGGGCGGCAACGCCTCGCCCTGGATCGCCTCCCAGGAGGCCCGGATCGCCAGCACGTCCTCGGTGTGGTCGATCACCTGGCCCTTGAGCTGATCGTCCAGATAGGCCACATCCTCCCCACTGGGAAGGGTAGCCAGCACGAAGGCCCCGGCGACACCCGGATACGCGCCGACCGAGGCGGGCACCACGTGCAGGCGTACCCGGGCATGCTCGGTGGCCAGCTTGACCAGCCGCCACAGTTGCTCGCGCATCACCACCGGCCCACCGACCGGCCGGCGCAGCACGTGCTCGTCCAGCACCGTGACCAGCTGCGGCTGTCGCTCGCCGGTGAGCACCGCCTGCCGGGCCAGTCGCGCCTCCACCCGCCGCTCCACCTCCGCGTCGTCGTAGAGGCCGACGCTGCGGAACAGCGCGCGGGCGTACGCCGAGGTTTGCAGCAGCCCCGGCACCACCGTGTGCTGGAACGACCGCAGCACGGTGGCCTGCCGCTCGTTGGCCTCCCACTCCCGCATCCACTGCGGCGAACCGAACCGGGCCAGCATCCGGACGAACGCGCCGCCGGTGTCCAGCGCGCCGTCCACCAGCTCCCAGAAGTTGGGCGGCGGCTTGCGCGCCTCGGTCTCCACCATGGCAACCGGGTTGCCCACCTTCGGGGTGGCGAAGACGCCCTTCGTCGGTGCGTACGACGAGCCGGGCATGCATCGGGGCGACTGGTCGGCGCTGCGCGAAGGCGACGAGGTGCTGGGTCGGGTGCTGCGTACCCAGACCGACGTCAAGCCGGTGTTCGTCTCGGTCGGCCACCGCACCAGCCTCGACCTGGCGACCACGATCACGCTCGACCTGAGCCGCCGCTACCGCCTGCCGGAAGTGATCCGCCGCGCCGATTTCCTCTCCCGCGAAGCCCTCCGCTGACCGTCGGCACTCATGATGTCGAGTAATTCTTGGACAGTTCCCGTTAGCGAATAACGGAAAATGTCCAAGATTTCGACGCCGTTGGGAAATCTCACCAGCGGTGGACCGGGACGCCGGGCGACGACAGCATTGCGGCATGTCGGATGCGTACGTTGTCGGCGAGCCGGACGGGCTGTCGCCGCTACAGGTCGAGCTGCGCGACGCCATCGCCCGTGAGTTGCACGCACAGCTCGCGCTGCGGTCCGAGCGCATCGAGCTGGCCGATCTGCCGGAGGTCGCCTACCAGGTCACCCTGCGAGTGAGCGAAACGCTCACGACCACCATCCCGCAATAAGTGGAGTTATACGTCTTGCGGGTCAGAGGCCGCCGTAGGAGTGCAGGCCCTCGAAGAAGATGTTCACGCCGAAGAGGTTCATCAGCACGGTCAGGAAGCCGAGGATGGCCAGCCAGGTGGCCGTGTTCCGCCGCACGCTCGGCGTGGCGCGGGCGTGCAGGTAGCCGGCGTACACCACCCAGGAGATGAAGGCCCAGGTCTCCTTCGGGTCCCAACCCCACGGGCGACCCCAGGCCGCCTCGGCCCAGATCGCCCCGGCGATCACCGCGAAGGTGAAGATCGGGAACGAGAAGGCGTGCAGCACGAAGGTGAGCCGCTCCAGCCCGGCCGCCGCCGGCAACCGCTTCGCAAGGGTGTACGGGAAGCTGCGCTTGCCGTTCTCGTATCCGGCCCGCATCAGGTACGCCGCCGCCGGCACCACGCCCAGCAGAAACAGACCAGAGGCGAAGACGATCGTCGACACGTGCACGATGAACCAGTACGAGTTGAGCGCCGGCACCAGCGGCACGATCGGGGTGTAGAGCACCAGCTCGGCGGTGGCCACCAGCAGCACCATCACCAGCGTCAGGAACAGCCCGAGGCGGCGCAGGAACGGCCACTTCACCAGCACGGCCAGCCAGGCGGCGACCCCGATGAACGAGACCGTGAGCACGAACTCGTACATGTTGCCCCACGGCATCCGGTCGGCGGCCAGGCCCCGGGTGACAAGTGCCGCCAGGTGCAGCGCGGCGGCCACGGCGGTCAGCCCGACGGCGACCCGGCCGCCCAACTCCGCGCGGCGCGCGGTCCGCTCGGCCCGACTCGGCGCCGCAGTGCTCCCGACCCCGGCACCGCTCGTGCGACCAGCCGCAAAGGTGTCACCGGCCGCCACCGAGCCGGTCGCCGCCGAGCCGGCGGAACCGCGACCAGCCGCAGCGCCACCGTCCACCGCAGGGCCGTCCACCGCGCCGGGCGAGACCGCCCCCACCGCCGCGCCGACCAGCTCGCGGGCCGGTGCCACGACGACCCTGGCGCGCGAGTTGCCGAGGGCGTACTCGACGGCGTGACTGATCATCGCCAGCAGGTACACCAGCGTGGCGATCGACACCAGCTGATCGGAGAGTGCGGACATCACTCGGCTCCTTCCCGGGCCCGGGCCGGCGCGCCCGGGTCGGTGCCGGCGTCACCGGATCGTCCACCGATCGCGGCGACCAGTTGGGCGAACTCGGCGGCGAACCCGGGATGCTCGGTACGCGGCAGACCAGCCACCTCGACCAAACTACTACCGCCTGTCGGAGATCCACTGTCGGGGTCACCCGGGCCGGCCGGCAACAGCCGGACGAACACCCGTCGACGCCTGACGAACAGCGATCCCATCAGCCCCAGCACCAGCCCGATGGAGCTGACCAGCAGCAGCATCGTGCCCGGGTCGTGACGTACCGACAGCACGATGTACCGCTCCGTGCCCACGAACTCGACGGTGGTGCCGTCGTCAAGCGTCCAGCTCTCCCCGATCCGCAGCTGCTTCGCACCGATCTCGGTGAGCCGGCCGTTGCGTAACTGACGCTGGTCGAGCTGGTAGACCGAACCGGGGATACCGGCGTCGAGCCCCAGGTTCCCCCGGTACGCGACCAGGTCGAGCAGCGGATTCTGCTCGGTCGGATGCTCCGAGCGGACGAACGGCGGCTGCTGCGGTGCCGTCGGCAGGTAGAGCCCGGAGAAGGCCACCTGGAGGTCCGGATTCCGCTCCCCGGTCTCCGGGTCGACGTTGGCGTCCGGGAAGGCGGCCAGCCCTTCACCGGTCAGCCCGATGTCGCCGGTGGTGAGGAACGGCACGGTGCTGGTCTGGGTGCCGCCGAACCGGTCGGTGTACCGGATCACCGGGGCGTAGCCGTGCCCGAGCAGGTAGACGTTCGCACCGTCGAGGCGCAACGGTGCGTTTACCGAGAACTCGGCCGGACGCGGAGCGCCGCCGTCCTCGTCGACGGTCACCTTCGCGTTGAAGGAGGACGCCTGGCCGTTCGGCAGGAACTGCGCGTCGAACTCGTCCAGCTGCATGCAGAACCGGGGCAGGTCGTCTCCGACGCGCGGGCCGAGCCGCGCCTCGGCGTACTGCTGGCGGGTGTTGCAGAAGACCTGGTCCGCCCCGGCGACGAGCAGCCGGTTGCCGTGCCAGCCGTACCACGAGCCGAGCGCGACACCGACCAGCACCAGCACCATCGAGCTGTGGAAGACCAGGTTGCCGGTCTCCTTGAGGTAGCCCTTCTCGGCGGAGACCTCGTCGCCGCGCACCGCCACCCGCCAGCGCCGTCGCCGCAGCGTCTCGGCGACCGCCGCCGCACCGCCCTCGGGCGCGGGCACCACCGCGTGCTGCGGCAGCCGCTCCAAGCGTTTCGGTACGGCCGGCGGGCGGGCCCGTAGCGCCCGGACGTGGTCGCGCAGCCGGGGCGTGATGCAGCCGATCAACGAGGTGAACAGCAGCAGATAGATCGCGGAGAACCAGACCGAACTGAACGCCTCGAACGCGCCCACCCGGTCCAGCAGCGGGGCCAGGTCCGGATTGGCGGTGTAGAAGTCGCGTACGTCCTCCGGGTTGACCCCGCGCTGCGGCAGCACCGACCCGGGGATCGCGGCGATGGCGAGCAGGAAAAGCAGCACCAGCGCGGTACGCATGCTGGTCAGCTGCCGCCACGAGTTGCGCAGCAGGGCGAGCAGTGGGTTGCCGCGACGCCGGGGCGCCTCGGCCGGAGTGGCGGGCCGGTCGTCGACGGCGGTCATCAGATGCCCACCTCGAAGTTGCCCACCCCGACGGTGGTCTGCAACCAGATCACGACGTTGGTCCAGCCGCCGGTGACCAGCGCCAGCCCGATCAGGATCAGCAACGCCCCGCCGATCCGGGTGACCCAACGGCTGTGCCGACGCACCGTGCGGAACACCCCGAGCAGCCGGTTGAAGCCCAGCCCGAAGACGACGAACGGCAGGCCCAGCCCGAGGCAGTACGCCACGGCCAGCACCACCGCCCGGTCGGTCTGCCCGCTGGTGGTGGCCATGCCGAGCACCGCGGCCAGCGTGGGCCCGGTGCAGGGAACCCAGCTCAGCGCGAACACGGCACCGAGCACGGGCGCGCCGAGCAGGCCGGCGGCGGGCAACCGGTTGATCCGGAACTCCCGCTGGAATCCGGGCAGCGCACCGAGGTAGCCCAGACCGAGCACGACGATGAGCCCACCGACGATGATCTCCAGCGTCCGTTCGTGGTCGAAGAAGACCCGGCCGACCCCGCTGAACAGGACCGCGGTGGCGGTGAACACGACGGTGAATCCGGCGATGAACAGCAGCGTCCCGGCCAGCACCCGGCCCTTCACCGCGGGGGCGACCCGGGTGCTCTCCCGTACGGCGGTGCCGACGCCGCCACCACCGCCCGGTGTCTCGCCCGCAGCGGGCGACTCGTGCCGGCCCTCGAGGTCCGCGCCCGCCAGGCCGGTGACGTACGAGAGGTAGCCGGGCATCAGCGGCAGCACGCACGGGGACAGGAAACTGACCAGACCGGCCAGCGCCGCCGCGCCCAACGCCAGCAGCAACGGGCCGGACTCGGCGAGCTGACCGAATGTCCCGCCCATCAGCGCTTACCGGCCGGCGCGGGTGCCTCGGCGGCGATCCGCTCGACGATTGGTTGCAGCCCCTCCTGCCGGACCGCCGCCCGGATCACCGTGGCGATGCGGCCCTCCCGATCCAGCACGACGGTGGCCGGGATGGTGTTCGGCGGGATGTCCATGTCGAGGGCGAGCCGGCTGCCCGGGTCGAAGATGCTCGGGTAGCTGACCCGACCCTCCTCGAAGGCGATGGCCTTGTCCCGGCTGTCCTGCACGTTGATGCCGAGGAAGGTCACCCCGGCGTCCTTCGTCGCCTGGTGCGTGTTCTCCAGGTCGTCGGCCTCGGCCCGGCACGGCGCGCACCAGGAGCCCCAGAAGTTGATCACCACGACGTTGCCCCGCTGGTCGGTCACGTCGTAGGACCCGCCGGCAAGCAGCTCACCGGCGATCGTCGGGGCGGCGGAACGCTGCTCCGGGGCGCACTCGACGATGCCGCCGGCGCTGTCGCAGTCGGACTCCCGCCCGTCGCCGGTACAGCCGCTCAGGAGCATGGCGGTGGTCGCGGCGGCGAGCAGGCCGGCAGCCAACCTCCGGACGCCCATCTCAGGCCCCCTTGGCCGTCCGCGCGGTCGGCGACATCGCCACCAGGTGTGCGGCCGGTTCGGAGTAGCCGATGCCGACGATCTTGGCACCGTCGAAGTGGAAGGTGGTGAGCGAAGCCAGCGCGCACTGCCGGCGACGCGGGTCGTGCCACAGCCGCTTGCGCTCCACGTACCGGCGCAGCGTCCAGATCGGCAGCTGGTGCGAGACCAGGACGGCCTCCCGACCCTCGGCGGCGATCCGGGCGGCGTGCAGGGCGGCGAACATCCGCTCGGCGATGGCCCGATACGCCTCGCCCCAGGACGGAGTGACCGGATCACGCAGCACCCACCAGTTACGCGGGTCGCGGAACGAGCCGTCGCCCGGCGAGACCTTCTTGCCCTCGAACCAGTTGGCGCTCTCGATCAGCCGCTCGTCCACCCCGACGGGCAGCCGGAACTGGGCGGCGATCGGCTCGGCGGTCTGCTGGGCGCGTTCCAGCGGGCTGGCCACCACGTGCACGACCTCACGTTCGGCGAGCCCCTGCGCGGCGGCCTTGGCCATCTGAACGCCCAGTTCGCTGAGGCGGAAACCGGGCAGCCGGCCATACAGGATGCCGTCCGGGTTGTACACCTCGCCGTGCCGGAGCACATGGACCACCGTCTTGCTCACCGCTGTGCCCCTTCTGTTCGCGACTGCGGGGCTCGCAAAACCGGCTCACTCCTCGCGCTCACCGCGCCGCCCTCTGTTCGCGACTGCGGGGCTCGCAAAACCGGCTCACTCCTCGCGCTCACCGCTACCCCCCGTGACCTGCCGCTGCCGCCGCATTGGCCGCCGACGGCAGCGCGGCGGCGATCTGTTCCAGGGCGGCATCGTCGATCGCCGCCGAGACGAACCAGGACTCGAACGCGCTCGGCGGCAGGTAGACCCCGGCAGCGAGCATCGCGTGGAAGAACGCCTTGAACGCTGGCACCTGCTGGGTGCGGGCGCTGTCGTAGTCGACCACGTCGGCGTCGGTGAAGAAGATCGAGAACATGTTGCCGGCGTACGACAGCCGGTGCGGGACCCCGGCGGCGGCCAGCGCGTCGGCGGCCAGCTTGCCCACGACGGCGGCGGTGTCGTCCAGCCTGCGGTAGAGCGCGTCGTCGGCGAGCCGCAGCGTGGTCAGCCCGGCCGCGCAGGCCAGCGGATTCCCGGAGAGGGTGCCGGCCTGGTAGACGGGGCCGGCGGGAGCCAGTCGCGACATGATCTCCGCGCGCCCGCCGAACGCCGCGGCCGGCAGGCCACCACCCATGACCTTGCCGTACGTCCACAGGTCCGCCTCGACCGGGTCGAGCCCGTGCCAGCCGGCGCGGGAGACCCGGAACCCGGTCATCACCTCGTCGACGATCAGCAGTGCGCCGTGCGCGTGCGCGATCCGCGCCAGCTGTGCGTTGAACCCGTCGCGGGGGGCGACCACGCCCATGTTGCCCGGTGCGGCCTCGGTGATCACCGCGGCGATGTGCTGGCCCTCGGCGGCGAAGGCGGCCTCGACGGCGGTCACGTCGTTGTAGGGCAGCACGATGGTCTCGCTGGCCGCCGCGCCGGTGACTCCCGGCGAGTCGGGCAGGCCGAGGGTGGCCACGCCGGAGCCGGCGGCGGCCAGCAGCGCGTCGACGTGCCCGTGGTAGCAGCCGGCGAACTTGATGATCTTCGAGCGGCCGGTGTACCCACGGGCCAGGCGGATCGCCGACATGGTCGCCTCGGTGCCCGAATTGACCAGTCGGACCTGCTCGACCGGGGTGCGTGCGACGATCTCGGCGGCCAGGTCGACCTCGCCAGGGGTGGGCGTACCAAAACTGGTGCCCTGCACCGCAGCGGCCTGCACGGCCGCGACCACCTCGGGGTGGGCGTGGCCCAGGATCAGCGGCCCCCAGGAGCAGACCAGGTCCACGTAGCGACGACCGTCCGCGTCATGGAGCCAAGGCCCCTCACCCCGGACCATGAAGCGTGGTGTGCCGCCGACCGCCCGGAAGGCGCGCACAGGGGAGTTCACCCCGCCCGGCACGATGGCGCAGGCGCGGTCGAACAGGGCCGCTGAGGCCGGCGCGTCGACCGGGTAGCGGTCGGATCCGGCGGTAAACACCTCGGTCACGATGCCGCCATTGTGTCAGCGCCCGGCGGCGGATCGGCAGCCACCCCGGCCCGGGGTTACCGGGCTCACCCCCGGCACGCTGCGCGGGGACAGCACGCCTCGACAGGCCGGTCGACAGAGATCGCGATAGGCTGACCCGGTGGATCGTGCCGAACTGTCCATCACCGTGCACCGAACGGGCGACGAAGCAGTGCTCCGCCTTGCCGGTGAGATCGACATGCAAACGGCCGCCCAGCTATCGACCGTCGTCAACGAGGTTCTCACCGAGCCGCCGCCCCGGATCGTCCTCGATCTCGGTGGCGTGACGTTCTGCGATTCGCAGGGGCTGGGCACCCTGGTCGTCCTCAGCCGCAAGGCCAGTCACGCCCAGGCCCTGCTCGTCCTGACCAACGTCGGCGAGTTCCTGCTCCGCGTCCTCGACATCACCGGCCTACGCAGCGCCCTGATGATCCGCAACGACACCCCCACCCCCTGACCCCCGCCCCACCCCGCACGCCACCCACCCCCCACCCCCCGGGCCGCCGCGATCTTGCACTTTCGGTCGCCGAGATGCCCCGAATCGCACCTTTCGTCGGGGCAGGAACTGCAAGATCGCGGCGGCCGGCGGGTGGGGGCGGCCGGCGGGTGGGGGCGGGTGGGGGTGGGGTTAGTCGGGGGTGGTGCCCCAGCGGGCTTGTTCGAGGAGGGCCACGGCGCGGGACTGGGCCTCCGGGTCGTCGGCGTTGCGGAGCAGGGTGGTGGCCTCGTCTACCGCGTCGGTGAGCAGCCGCCACTGGGCGTCGCGCTCGCGCACCATCTCGGACTGCGCCGCCAGCTGGCGGGTCTTGGTCCACAACTCGACGAAGACGGAGACCTTCGCCCGCAGCACCCACGGATCGAACGGCTTGGTGAGGTAGTCCACCGCGCCCGCGGCGTAGCCGCGCAGGGCCAGTTGAGCATCCCGGTCGGCCGCGGTCAGGAAGATGATCGGGACGTGCCGGGTACGCTCCCGCCGCTTGATGTGGCTCGCCGTCTCGAAACCGTCCATGTCCGGCATCTGGGCGTCCAGCAGGATCACCGCGAAGTCGTCCACCAGCAACTGCTTCAGTGCCGCCTCACCGCTCTCCACGGCGACCGACTGCACCGGCAGCCCCTGGAGGATCGCCTCCAGGGCCATCAGGTTCTCCCGGCGATCATCGACCAGCAGCGCCTTCGCCACCTGCGTCACGAGCCCTCCTCGGTACGGCTGCCACTGATCCAGGTGCCCATCAGCTCGATCAACTGGTCCAGGTCGACCGGCTTGGTGATGTAGTCGCTGGCCCCGGCCGCGATCGCCGACTCCCGATCCCCCGGCATCGCCTTCGCGGTCAGGAACACGATCGGCAGGTCCGCGAACCGGTGGTTGCGCCTGATCTGCCGGGTTGTCTCGTACCCGTCCTGATCGGGCATCATGGCATCCATCAGGACGATATCGACCTCCGGGTGTTCGGCCAACAGGCGGACCCCGTCGGCGCCGTTGTCGGCGTACAGCACGGTCATGCCGTGCAGTTCGAGCGCGCTGGTCAGCGCGAAGACGTTACGCACGTCGTCGTCGACGATCAGCACGGTGGCACCATCCAACTGACGGGTCTTCGGCGCCTCGGGCGCCTCCGACAGCAACTCCATCGGCGGCATCAACAACGACGACGGCAGCCCCGCCCGCTGTGGTGACGGTGGCGCGGGCGCCACCACCGCGTCCGGTGCCAGTACGTCGGGCAGGTAGAGCGTGAATGTCGAGCCCTGGCCGGGTGCCGAGGCGACGGTGATCGTGCCCCCGATCAGCCGGGCCAGGTCACGGCTGATCGACAGGCCCAGCCCGGTGCCGCCGTAGCGGCGGCTGGTGGTTCCGTCCGCCTGCTGGAACGCCTCGAAGATCAGCGACAGCTTGTCGTCGGAGATGCCGATGCCGGTGTCGATCACCGTGAAGGCGATTACCTGCCGGGCGTTGGTCAGCGCCGGTACGTCGAACACCGCGTGCTCCGGAGCCCGGGAGATGCGCAGGGTCACCGCACCGTTGTCGGTGAACTTCACCGCGTTCGACAGCAGGTTGCGCAGGACCTGCTGGAGCCGCTGCGCGTCGGTCACCACGGCCGGCGGCAGGTCCTTGCCGATGCGTACCTGGAAGTCCAGGCCCTTCTCCTCGGCCTGCGGGGCGAACGCCTGCTCCACGTAGTTGCAGACCTCGGTGAACCGGACCTCGGTCGGCTCGACGTCCATCCGCCCGGCCTCGATCTTAGAAAGATCCAGGATGTCGTCGATCAGGCGCAGCAGGTCCGACCCGGAACCGTGGATCGTGCGGGCGAACTCTATCTGCTTCGGCGTGAGGTTCTGCTCGGAGTTCTCCATGAGCAACCGAGCCAGCAGCAGCAGCGAGTTCAGCGGGGTACGCAGCTCGTGGCTCATGTTCGCCAGGAACTCCGACTTGTACGCCGACGCCCGGGTGAGCTGCTGCGCCTTGTCCTCCAGGCCCAGCCGGGCCAGTTCGATCTCGCGGTTCTGGGTTTCGATGTTCGCCTTCTGCTCCGACAGCAGCTTCGCCTTGTCCTCCAGTTCGGCGTTGGTCCGCTGCAACTCCGCCGACTGCTCCTGCAACTCGTGCGCCAGCCGCTGCGACTGGGCCAGCAGTTCCTCCGTACGCCGGTTCGCCTGGATGGTGTTGACCGCGATGCCGATGGTGGAGACCAGCCGCTCCAGGAACGACAGGTGCAGCTCGGAGAAGGGTGTGACGGTGGCGAACTCGATCACGCCGAGCAGCTCGCCCTCGAAGAGGACCGGCAGGATGACCAGATCCGCCGGCGGCGTGTCGGCCAACCCGGAACGCAACGTGATCCGGCCGTCCGGTACGGCGCCGACCCGGATGGTGCGCCGGGACAGCGCGGCCTGGCCGACCAGCCCCTCGCCCGGCCCGAAGGTCACGTCGTGCCCCCGGGAGACGTAGCCGTACGAGGCGGTCAACCGCAGCCGCATCACGCCCTCGGAGTTGTCCACCAGGAAGAAGGCACCCAACTGCGCGTCGACCAGCGGCGTGACCTCCTGCATGATCATCCGGCAGACCTCGCCGAGATCACGCTGGCCCTGTAGCAGGCCACCGATGCGGGCGAGGTTGGAGTCGAGCCACCCCTGCTCGGCGTTCTTGTGGGTCGTCTCCCGCAGGGTGACGATCATCTGGTTGATGTTGTCCTTCAGCTCGGCGACCTCGCCCTGCGCCTTCACCGCGATCCGTTGGGTGAGGTCACCCCGGGTCACCGAGGTCGAGACGCGGGCGATCGCCCGGAGCTGGGTGGTAAGCGTCGAGGCGAGCTGATTCACGTTCTCGGTGAGGTCCCGCCAGGTGCCGGAGACCCCCTTCACCTGGGCCTGACCACCCAGCTTGCCCTCCGTACCCACCTCACGGGCCACCCGCGTCACCTCGTCGGCGAACGACGACAACTGGTCCACCATCGTGTTGACGGTGTTCTTCAGCTCCAGGATCTCGCCCTGTGCGTCGACCGTGATCTTCTGCGACAGGTCGCCGTTGGCCACCGCGGTGGTGACCGAGGCGATGTTCCGCACCTGACTGGTCAGGTTCGACGCCATCGAGTTCACGTTGTCGGTCAGGTCGCGCCAGGTGCCCGCGACGCCGCGTACCTGGGCCTGACCGCCGAGCTTGCCCTCGGTGCCCACCTCACGGGCCACCCGGGTCACCTCGTCGGCGAACGACGACAGCTGATCCACCATCGTGTTCACCGTCGACTTCAGCTCCAGGATCTCGCCCCGGGCATCCACCGTGATCTTCTGGCTCAGGTCACCCTTGGCGACCGCCGTGGAGACCTGGGCGATGTTCCGCACCTGGGCGGTCAGGTTCGACGCCATCGAGTTCACGTTGTCGGTCAAGTCCCGCCACGTACCGCTGACGCCCTTGACCTGCGCCTGACCGCCGAGATTGCCCTCGGTACCCACCTCCCGGGCCACCCGGGTCACCTCGTCGGCGAACGACGACAGCTGATCCACCATCGTGTTCACCGTCGACTTCAGCTCCAGGATCTCACCCCGGGCATCCACCGTGATCTTCTGCGACAGGTCGCCCCGCGCCACTGCCGTGGTGACCGAGGCGATGTTCCGCACCTGACTGGTCAGGTTCGACGCCATCGAGTTCACGTTGTCGGTCAAGTCCCGCCACGTACCGCTGACGCCCTTGACCTGCGCCTGACCGCCCAGTTTGCCCTCGGTACCCACCTCCCGGGCCACCCGGGTCACCTCGTCGGCGAACGACGACAACTGGTCCACCATCGTGTTGACGGTGTTCTTCAGCTCCAGGATCTCGCCCCGAGCGTCGACCGTGATCTTCTGGCTCAGGTCACCCTTGGCGACCGCCGTGGAGACCTGGGAGATGTTGCGGACCTGGCTGGTCAGGTTGCCGGCGAGCTGGTTGACGTTCTCGGTCAGGTCGCGCCAGGTGCCGGAGACTCCGCGTACCTGGGCCTGACCGCCCAGTTTGCCCTCGGTACCCACCTCACGGGCCACCCGCGTCACCTCGTCGGCGAACGACGACAACTGGTCCACCATCGTGTTGACGGTGTCCTTGAGTTCCAGGATCTCGCCCTGCGCGGCCACGGTGATCTTCTGCGACAGGTCGCCCCGGGCGACCGCCGTGGAGACCTGGGCGATGTTGCGCACCTGGGCGGTCAGGTTCGACGCCATCGAGTTGACGCTGTCGGTCAGGTCCTTCCAGGTTCCCGCGACACCCGGCACCTCCGCCTGACCGCCCAGCTTGCCCTCGGTACCCACCTCCCGGGCCACCCGCGTCACCTGCTCGGCGAAGAGGCGCAGCGTGTCGGTGAGCGAGTTCATCGTGTCGGCCAGCTCGGCGACCTCGCCGCGAGCGCTGACGGTGATCTTCTGCGAGAGGTCACCCTTGGCCACCGCGGTCGCCACCTGGGAAATCGACCGGACCTGGCCGGTCAGGTTCGACGCCATGGTGTTCACCGAGTCGGTGAGGTCCTTCCAGGTGCCGGCGACGCCGCGGACGTCGGCCTGGCCACCCAGCTTGCCCTCGGTGCCCACCTCACGGGCCACCCGGGTCACCTCGTTGGAGAACGACGAGAGCTGGTCGACCATGGTGTTGACCGTGTGACCGATGCGCAGGTACTCACCACGCAGCGGGCGACCGTCGATCTCCAGCGCCATGTGCTGGGTGAGGTCACCGTCGGCGACCGCCACGATGACCCGGGCGATCTCGGTGGTGGGCCGGCCCAGGTCGTCGATCAGCGAGTTGACCGCCCGCTGACCCTCCGCCCAGGAGCCGTCCAGCCCCTCCTCGTCCAGGCGCTCGGTCAGCCGGCCGTCGCGGCCCACGACCCGACTGATCCGGCGCAGGTCCAGGTGCTGCCGCTCCTGGAGCGACACCACGTCGTTGAAGGCGTCCGCCACCTCCCCGGCCGCGCCCGAGCGCCGGGGCAACCGCACCTTGAGATCACCGCCACGGACCCGCCGTAGCGCCTCCGCCAGCTCGGTGAGGACCGCCTCGTGGTCGGCGGCGGAGGTCTCCGCGGTCACCGACTGTTTCGCCGTGGTCATCATTCCTCGCTCACCTCGGGGTACACCGGCTCCCACCGGCCACCCCATCATTGTCCCCGTGACCTGGAAAACGCCACGGCACGGCACCGCCCAACGGCAAAGACCCGGCGGTGATCGGCTTGGCACTTCAGGGGTGTCGGTGGAGGATACGAGGGTGTCAGCGGAGGCGGGGCCCGCGGCGACGACGGGCCCAGACGAGCACGTGCGGCGCGTCCGGCTTCCCGCCGACCGCCGTACGCCGGCCGCCGCGCGCGCGGTCGTCCGGTCCGTGCTCGCGGAGGCGGACCTGGACGAACTGCTCAACGAGGCACTTCTGCTGACCACGGAACTGTCCACCAACGCGGTCGAGCACGCCCGCACCGAACTGGACATCGAGGTCACCGCCGACCAGGCGGGGCTGACCGTGACGGTCTCCGACTTCGCCGCCGGCCCGGTCGACGAGCTGACCGTCGGCGTACGCAACCTGGCCACCGACATCACCGAGGTCGCCGAACGAGGGCGCGGGCTGCTGCTGGTCGACCACTTCGCCAGCCGCTGGGGTACCACCTACCTGCGCACCGGCAAGGGTGTGTGGTTCCGGCTGGACCGCTCCGATCGCAAGGGGAACGGACCGGCCACACCCGCGCCACCGACGAGCGCCGCCCAACCGGACAGCGTCGGGCAGACCGCCGTGCCCAGCGCCGGTGCGATGAACGCGCTGATGCAGACCACCCCCGACCCGTACGCCGAGGACCCGCTGCCGGACTTCGCCGCCGGACTGCTGACCCGGGTGGCGGAGATGGTCGGTGCCGCCGGTGGGGTGGTACGGCTGGACCGCGGCGACGGCCAGGGTGCCCAGGTCCTCGCCCGGTACGGCCGCCAGCCCCGGGCCGGCAACGACCTGCTCCGGGTGCCGCTGGCCGTGCACCGCCCGTACGCCGGAGAGCTGGAACTGGACGCCGCGCCCACCGCGTACGCCCAGCCGCTGGCGGTGCTGACCGCCGAGCGGCTCTCGCTGCACCTGGAGAACGACCGGCTGCGCCGCGCGGACGTACGTCGGCAGGCCTGGCTGACCTTCCTCGCCGAGGCCAGCGAGCTGCTCGCCCAGTCGCTGGACGTCGAACTGACCATGGCACTCATCCCGCAGCTGGTGGTGCCCCGACTCGGCCAGTGGTGCGCGGTGCACACCACCGACGAGTGGGGCCGGCTCCGGCTCGCGGCGGCCAGCCACGCCGACGAGTCGATGCTGCCGCAGCTGCACGCCACGCTCCGCGAGGCCGGCACCGACTCCATCCAGGCTCGGCTGCGGGAGGCCAGCCGCAACGGCACCCGAACCCCGCTCGGCGCGCCGATGGAGGGCTTCGCCGTGCCGTTGATCGCCCGTGGGCAGCGCCTCGGCACCCTGGCCGTCGGACGGCACCAGCGGCACCGGCAGGACCCGGACGAGATCGCGGTGCTGGAGGACGTGGCCCGACGGGCCGCCCTCGCCATCGAGAACGCCCGCATCCACGCCGAACGCCGCCGGGTCGCCCAGACCCTGCAACAGTCGTTGCTGCCGCCGGTCCTGCCGGTGGTGGAGGGCATCGGCTTCGCCGCCGAGTACGTGCCGACGGGTGGGGACGTCGACGTCGGTGGCGACTTCTACGACGTGGTGCCGCTGCCGGACGGGCGCTGGCTGGTGGTGATCGGCGACGTCTCCGGCAAGGGAGTGCAGGCGGCGGCGGTCACCGGGCTGGTGCGGGACGTCATCCGGGTGCTGGCCGGCGACGGCAAGCCGCTGCCCGAGGTGCTGGCCCGGCTCAACGAGACGCTTGTCGAGCGGGGTGCCGGCCGCTACTGCACGCTGGCGTTGGCGGCGGTCGGGCCCGGTGAGGGCGACCGGCTCGACGTCGGGCTGCACCTGGCTGGGCACGACCGGCCGGTGCTGCTGCGGTCCAGTGGCGGCCCGGCCGCCTTCGTCGGCACCGGCGGCACCGCACTCGGGCTGCTCGACACGATCGCCTCGCCCACCGCACAACTCGCCCTCGACCCGGGCGACTGCCTGGTCTTCTACACCGACGGAGTGACCGAGCGCCGCCGGGGGCGGGAGTTGTTCGGCACCGGGCGGCTGCGCGACGCCGCCGCGCCACTGGCCGGCTACTCGGCGGACGTGGTCGCGGCACGGCTGCGCGCCACCGCGATCAACTTCTCGGTCGAGGAGCCCCGCGACGACATCGCCATCCTCGTCCTGCGCAACGACGCCGTCTGACCCCTCCCCTCCCCTCCCCGCCCCGCCCCGCACCCGCACCCGCGCCCCGCGATCTTGCAGTTATGGTCGTGGCATATCTGACATAAGGCGCATTTCAGCGACCAGAAGTGCAAGATCGACGCGGGGTGGGGGTGGGGTGGGGGTGGGGGGTGGGGTGGGGGTGGGGTGGGGGTCGGGGTGGGGGATGGGGTGGGTCAGAGGCCGCCGGGGAGGCGGCCGGGGGCGAGGCGGTGGGTCGGGTCGAGGTGCTGCTTGACGGCGCGTAGCTGGGCCAGGTCGGCGCGCTCGCCCCACAGGTCGACGGTGCGGCGGACGGCCGGCGGGGCGGCGAGCACCACGCACCGGCCCTGTCGGGCGAGGAGCACGCCACGCACTGCGGCCAGGATCGACGCGACCCGGCTCGGTGCCATCGCGCCGGGCAGGGCGGCGTGCACCACGCCGAGCCCGGCCGAGCCGCGTACCGGCACCGGCCCACCGGCCGCGTCGCGCAGGGCGTAGACGGCGGCGTGCAGGTCGGTCATCGGCACCTCCAGTCGCAAGGCGGTGTCGCCGGGGGCGAAGGGGTAGCTGCGCCACCACGGGGGCGCCGTCCGGGCGACCGCCGCGCGGGAGCCGAAGAGACCGACCAACCGATCGGTGCGCTCCGCCACCTCTGCGGGGCCGCCCTCCAGCAGCACCACCAGCGAGCCGGTGCCCGCCGGGCCGGTCGGCGCGCGCCCGGTCATCGACGGGTGCAGCGCCATCGACTCGGCGCGGCGGTCCCGCCGTGGTCGACAGCCGGTACTCGCCGGCAGATCGAGCTCGATCGCGGCCGGGTCGAGCCGGGCGGCGAGCAGCGCCCGGATCAGATCGTGCACCTCCAGCGGGGTCCATACCGGACGGGCCACCCAGACCCGGGCGGCCGGCACCGCCTGCACCCGCAGCGTCGCGCTGACCAGCACGCCCAGCGCGCCCTCCGAGCCGCACAGCAGCCGCGCCTCGGCCAGCCCGGCCGCCCCACCGCCCGCCTCGGCCAGCTCACCGTCGGCGTCCAGGTAACGCAGGCCGACGAGTTGGTCGCAGGCGGTCCCGTGCCGGTGGCGCAGCGGGCCGGCCTCGTCCGCCGCCAGCACCCCACCGAGGGTGGCGCCGGGTGAGGGGGCGTCCAACGCGAGCCGCCGGCCGGTGCGCTCCAGGGTGGCCTGTACCGCGCGCAGCGGCGTACCGGCACCGATCTCGGCCGTGCCCCGATCCGGCGGCTGATGGCCGATGCCGGCCAGTCGCCCGGTGTCGAGCATGATGTCGACCCGTTCGGGCGGCGCACCCCAGTCAATCTTGGTGCCGGCCCCTCGGGGCACCACGCTCAGGTCGTGCCGGGCGGCGAGCCGCAGCACCCGCGCGGCGGCGTGCGGACCGCCGGGAACCGCCACCCAGCGGGCCGTGCTGCCGGCCACCTCGTCGGCGGGGCCAGCGAGGCGGGCGAAGCGCGGACCGCAGATCTCGGTCAGGCGACGGGTGATGTCGGGGACACCGGACGCACCGGCGGAACGGGGTGGCACCATGCCGGCGATCGTACATGTGTTCGAACGATCGGAGGTGGAATTGCACCGCGCCACATGCCGCTACGGCCGGTAACGTGGCGCCGTGACCACCGAGACCCCCGTTCCCGCGGCCAGGCGGGTGCCGACCGAACGCGTCCACCACGGCGACACCGTCGTCGACGAGTACGCCTGGCTCGCCACCAAGGACGATCCGGAAACGATCAACTATCTGAACGCCGAGAACGCCTGGACCGAGGCCCGGACGGCGCACCTGTCCAGGCTGCGTACGGAGCTGTTCGAGGAGATCCGGCGACGTACCCAGGAGACCGACCTGTCCGTGCCGACCCGCAAGGGCCAGCACTGGTACTACACCCGCACCGTCGAGGGCCAGCAGTACGGCGTGCACTGCCGTCGGGCGGTCCGCACCGACGAGACCACCCCGCCGATCAGCGCCGACGGTGCCCCGCTCGACGGGGAGCAGGTGCTGCTGGACGGCAACCAGTTGGCCGAGGGGCACGACTTCTTCTCACTCGGTGCCTTCGACGTCAGCCCGGACGGACGCTACCTGGCCTACTCCACCGACTTCTCCGGCGACGAGCGGTTCACCCTGCGGGTGAAGGACCTCAGCACCGGTGAGCTGCTGCCCGACGAGATTCCCGGCACGTTCTACGGCACCGCGTGGTCCGCCGACGCCTCGGTGCTGTTCTACGTCACGGTGGACGAGGCGTGGCGACCCAACCGGGTCTGGCGACACGTCATCGGTACCGCCGCCGCCGAGGACGTGGTGGTGCACACCGAGGACGACGAGCGTTTCTGGGTCGGGGTCGAGCTGACCCGCTCGGAGCGGTTCATCCTCATCGACATCGCCAGCAAGCTCACCAGCGAGGTGCGGGTGATCCCGGCCGGCAACCCGACGGGCGAGCCGGCGGTGATCGCGCCCCGCCGGCAGGGCGTCGAGTACTCGGTGGAGCACCACGGTCACCGGTTCCTGATCCTGCACAACGACGACGCCGAGGACTTCGCCCTCGCGTACACCTCGGCCGACGCCCCGGGCGACTGGGTGCCGCTGATCGAGCACTCCCCGGGCACCCGGCTGGAGTCGGTCGACGCCTTCGCCGACCACCTGGTCGTCTCGGTACGCAGCAACGGCCTGACCGGGCTGCGGGTACTGCCGGTCGGCGGCGGTGACGCCCACGACATCGAGTTCCCGGAGCCGCTGCACACCGTCGGTCTGGACGCCAATCCCGAGTACCGCACCGGACGGCTTCGGCTGCGCTACACCTCGCTCGTCACGCCCGACTCGGTGTACGACTACGACCTGGTCACCCGCGAGATGACGCTGCTGCGCCAGCGTCCGGTGCTGCCCGGGCCGGACGGTCAGGTGTACCGGTCGGAGGACTACGAGCAGCAGCGCGACTGGGCACTGGCCGACGACGGGACCAAGGTGCCGATCTCGCTGGTTTACCGGCGGGGCACCCCCCGGGATGGTTCGGCGCCCTGCGTCATCTACGGCTACGGCTCGTACGAGGCGAGCATGGACCCGTGGTTCTCGGTCGGCCGGCTGTCCCTGCTGGACCGTGGGGTGATCTTCGCGGTGGCCCACATCCGGGGCGGTGGCGAACTGGGTCGCCGTTGGTACGACCACGGCAAGATGCTCGCCAAGAAGAACACCTTCACCGACTTCGTGGCCTGCGCCCGACACCTGGCCAAGGCGGGCTGGACGGCGCCGGACCGGCTGGTCGCCCGGGGCGGCTCGGCCGGTGGGCTGCTGATGGGCGCGGTGGCCAACCTGGCGCCGGACGCCTTCGCCGGCATCGTCGCGCAGGTGCCGTTCGTGGACGCGCTCAACACGATCCTGGACCCGTCGCTGCCGCTGACCGTCACCGAGTGGGAGGAGTGGGGCAACCCGCTCGCCGACCCCGAGGTGTACGCGTACATGAAGTCGTACACCCCGTACGAGAACGTCGCCGCCCTGGACTACCCGGCGATCCTGGCGATGACCAGCCTCAACGACACGCGGGTGCTCTATCACGAGCCGGCGAAGTGGATCGCGCGGCTGCGGGCGGTCGCGCCGCAGGGTGACTACCTGCTCAAGACCGAGATGGAGGCGGGTCACGGCGGGCCGAGCGGTCGCTACGACGCCTGGCGGGAGGAGGCGTTCATCAACGCCTGGACCCTGGACCGCTTCGGCCGCGCCTGACCACCTGGCCCGCCGACGCCCACTGGCGGGCGCTCGCGGGATGCGGCATCTCGCGGCTTCCGAGAGACAGGAAAGCCCAACATCCCGCATCCCGCGAGCGCCAACTCACGGCGGCTGGCGGGCGAGGTAGGGCTGGCCATACCCGGAAAGGGTGTCCAGCGGGCTGGGGCCGACCTGGTCGGATCGCTAGCGTCGGCGACATGACATCAGCCGCACCGACCTATCTCGCCCAGGCGCTGCGGCGGCCCCGCTACCTGCTGACCGGCTGGCCGTGGCGCGCCCTGGCGTACCTGTTCACAAGCGTGCCGCTGGCCGGTGTGCTCTCGCTCGGGCCGCTCGTAGTGCTGGCACCGCTGGTAGCCGCCACGAACGCGGCTCGGCAGGGCCGGCCGGTGCCGCTGGCGCTCAGTGTCTTCCTGACCGTCGGTGCCTTGATCGTTGTGGCGCTGGCACCACTGATCAGCGTGCCGGTGGCGGCGTTCGAACGCTACCGGCTCGGCCTGGTCGACAACCGGCCGCTACCCGCGGCACCCTGGCGTGGGCTCGCCGCCCGGTACACCACCGGCACAGCCTGGCGGGAGGCTGCCCACCTGTTCGTCCTCGGTGGTCTGGTCCCGGCCGTGTACTGGCTGTTCACCATGGTGGTGCTGCTGGACGCAGTCCTGATCGTCAGCCCGTTCGTGGTCGCTGGCGGCGACGAGGTGGTTCTGCTCTGGGCCACCCCGGACACGGCGGCCGAGGCGATCCCGCACGCGATCGTCGGGGTGCTGCTCGTGCCGGTTCTCTGGTACGCGGCCGGGGCGCTCGCCATGGCGCAGGGCACCGTCGCGCGGTGGCTGCTCCGGAGCGCTCCGGACGGCCTCGCGCTGCGCGAGGTGACCCGGTCGCGCGCCCGGTTGGTGGACGCGTACGAGGCCGAACGCCGACGCATCGAACGTGACCTGCACGACGGCGCTCATCCCCGGCTGACCAGTCTCAGCCTGCAGATCGGCCTGGCCCGGCTGGACGTGCCGGAGGACTCGCCGGCCGCCCGGCCGCTGGCCGTGGCACACGAGCAGGCGAAGGGACTGATGGTGCTGCTTCGGCAGATCGTCCAGGGCATCCGTCCGCAGAGCCTGACCGACCTGGGTCTGGCCGGTGCGGTCCGGGAACTCGCCGACGAGGCGACCATCCCCGTCGAGGTGCACGCCGAGCTGCGCCGTGCGGTGCCGGAGACGGTCGAGACCACTGCGTACTTCGTGGTGTCGGAGGCGCTCGGCAACGTCGCCCGGCACGCCGGGGCGACCCGCGCCCAGGTCCGGCTCACCGACACCGGCACCGAGCTGGTCGTCGAGGTCAGCGACGACGGCCGGGGCGGCGCGGACCCGGCCCGGGGCAGCGGGTTGACCGGGCTCGCCGACCGGGTGGCCGCCGCCGAGGGCCGGCTGCTGCTGGCCAGCCCGCCGGGCGGCCCCACCATCGTCCGGGTGGAGCTACCGTGCAACGCGTGACCCGGGTCGTACTCGCCGAGGACGAGGTGCTGCTGCGGGAGGGACTGGTGGCCCTGCTCGCCCGCTTCGGCTTCGACGTGCTCGACGCCGTCGGCGACGCGCCCGCGCTTGTGGACGCCGTTCGGGCGCACCGGCCGGAGCTGGTGGTGACCGACATCCGGATGCCGCCCCGGCACCGTGACGACGGGCTACGCGCGGCGGTGGAGCTGCGCGCCGAGCATCCCGGTCTTGCCGTGGTGGTGCTGAGCCAGCACGTGCAGCCCGAGTACGCCTCCGCGCTGCTCGCCAGCGCCGACGGCCGCCGGGTCGGCTACCTGCTCAAGGACCGGATCGCCGAGGTCACCGAGTTCGTCGACAACCTGCGTACCGTCGTCGGTGGTGGCACGTTGGTCGATCCGGACGTGGTCCGACGGCTGCTGCACCGCCCCCGCGACCCGCTCGCCGACCTCTCCGCCCGCGAGCGGGAGGTGCTGGTGCTGGTCGCCGAAGGGCGGTCCAACGCGGCGATCGCCGGCCGCCTGCACGTCACCGAGGCGGCGGTGGGCAAACACATCGGCAACATTCTGGCCAAGCTCGGCCTGCCACCGGACGACGACACCAACCGCCGGGTGCTGGCAACCCTGACCTACCTGCGGGCGAACGCCAGCTGACCGCCAGCGCGAGTGTCCTTGTGCACCGCGTTAGGTCGTCCGCAGTTCCTCCATCGCCGTGTTGGACCGCAGGAAGAGCACCCCCAACCCCACCACGAGCAGCACCGCGACGATCGCGCCAGCACCCTGCGACGCCAACTGCCCCAGCGGTACGTCCGGCTGAGGGCCGCCCCGACCGACCCCGCCGGTGAGCAGTAGACCGATGGCGTACCCGACGCCGAGCGCGAACAGCACCGCGGGCACCACAGGGGTCAGCACCTGCCAGACGATCGAGGTGCCGATGGTGGCCCGGGGCACCCCGGTCGCCACCAGGGCGGCGTACGCCCGGCGGCGACTGACGATCCCCTCCACCAGGGTGACGAACAGGCCGGCGGCGGCGATGACCACCGCCACGGCCACCGCGAGGTCGACCAGATCCATGGTGTCGAGGTAGAAGGGGTCGTAGAAGCCGTCGCCGCCGAAGCTGGCCTGCCGGTTCTGCTCCTGTTCGAGTTCTGCCCGAAGCCGGAAAGAGGCGCGGAAGGCCGCCGCGCCGCCAGCGATGATCAACGCGGCCAGCAGGGCGGCGAAGGTGCGGCTGCTGGCCCAGGGGTCGTCGGTCAGTCGGCGGGCCGCCATCAGCGCGGCCGGACGTCGGGCGAACCGGTGCAGCGTCCGCCCGGCCAGGTGGGAGATCCAGCCGACCCCCAAGATCACTCCCATCACCGCGCCGAAGATGCCGAGCAGCGCGATCAGGGCAAGCCATTCGAGGCCGGCACCCTGCAGGGCCCACTGGATCTGTTCGATCATCGCCGCCGCCAGCACGCCGAGCCCGATCAGCAGCGCCGGCCACGGCCGAGGCGACCCGGTGCGACCGGCCCGGCGGACCACACCGAGCGGCGTGGTGACCACCCTGCGGAGCATCAGGGCGGTGGCCGCCGCGGCGAGCACCGGAAGCCCGAGTACCACCGCCGCCATCGCCGACACCGGCGGCAGCACGTCCGTGGGCAGCGCCAGCAGGCCGTTGGCGTCGGGACGGTGCAGCACCGACCTCCCGATGAGGTACGTGGCCAGGCCGACCAGCGTGCCGCCCAGACTGGCCAACCCGGTCTCCAGCATGGCGATCCGGCTCACCTGACCGGGGGTCGCCCCCGCCAGCCGGAGCGCGGCGAGCCGTCGATCACGTGACGGCGCACCCAGCCGGGCGCTCTGTCCGGCCAGGGCCAGTACCGGGATGGTCAGCAGCACCAGCGCGAACGCCGTCCCGCCGCGCAGCCCCGGCTGGCTGAGCAGCGCGCTGACGTACTGCTCGGACTGCTGCCGCGCGTCACCCGGCGGTTTCTCGATGGCCAGCACCGTCAGGGCGGCAAGCCCGGCGAGGCTGGCCAGCAGGGCGCTCAGCGCGGTCAACGCCACCCGGGCGGCGTCGGTGCGGTTGCCGGCCAGCGCCAGCCTGGTGAGGGTCGCGAGGTTCACCGGGAGCCGCCGGCCAGCGGCGCGTCGAGGCCAAGGCCGGTGTGGTCGATCACGCCGTCGCGCAGCACCACCTCACGGTCGGCGTACGCGGCGATCCGTGGCTCGTGGGTGACCAGCACGACGCTTGTGTGCTGCTCCCGGGCCAGCCGGACCAGTTGCGTGAGCACCTGCTCCCCGGCGAGGGTGTCCAGCGAACCGGTCGGCTCGTCGGCGAAGAGCACCCGTGGCTCGGTGACCAGCGCCCGGGCGGTGGCGCAGCGCTGCTGCTGACCGCCGGACATCTCGCCGGGGCGTACGTCGGCGCACTCCGCCACGCCCAGCCGTGCCAACCAGGTGAGCGCCGCCGTCCGTGCCGCTCGCCGCCCCGTGCCGGCGAGCAACAACGGAAGGGCGACGTTCTCCGCCGCGGTCAGCTCGGCGACGAGCTGACCGAACTGGAACAACACCCCGAATTCGGTACGCCGCAGCCGGGATCGGGCCGCCTCGGACCAGGTGTCCAGCCGGTGCCCACGCCAGCTCACCTCGCCGGCGTCCGGTCGCAGGATGCCGGCGAGGCAGTGCAGCAGGGTGGACTTGCCGCAGCCGCTCGGCCCGGTCACCGCCACGATCTCCCCCTCGTCGATGTCGAGGGTGATGCCGCGCAGTGCCGGTGTCGGTCCGTACGACTTCACCAGACCGCGAGCCTGAAGTTGCGTCACGAGTGCACCTCCCGGTGCCAGTCGGCGACCCGGTCCAGGGTGGTGTGCAGCCACCGCAGGTCGGCGTCGAGATGGGCGATGGCGTAGTCGGCCGCCACGATGTCGTCGACGGTGGCCGACGGGGCCGTCTTCAGCGCGGTCAGCTCACGCAGCCGCTCGGTGTGTGCGCGCCGTTGCGCGACGAGGTACGCCCGCGCCCGGTCCACGTCGGCGACCAGCAGCGCCACCACGACCTTCGCGAACAGCGGACTGTTCACGTACGGCATCGGTGGCTCGACGCTGCTCAGCCACCGGTCCAGCGTGGCCCGCCCCTGCCCGGTAAGCGTGTACGCCGTCCGGTCCGGGCCGGCGAGGCGCTCCGGCCCGGTCGACGCCACCAACCCGTCCCGCAGCAGCCGACCCAGCGTGGCGTAGACCTGCCCGAACGCCAGCGGGCGGGCCTGCGGCAGCCGCGTGTCGTGGGCCCGCTTCAGCTCGTACCCGTGCATGGTGCCGGTCGCGAGCAGCCCCAGCAGCAGGTGCGGTGTGGACACCAGGCCACTATTCACTCAGTGAATAGTGGCCGTCAAGCTCGCGCCGGTGTGTCGCCGTTCAGCCGACCGGCGACCAGGCGGGGTCGCGGCCGGTCATGCCGAGCAGCCGGGACAGCTCCGGCAGGGTGTCGTCGACCGGCACCGCCTCGGCGAACACGCCCATCTGCCGGGCGGTCGGCGCGAGCTGAGCGGCCAACTCATGCAGCGCGGGCAGCGCCTCGGGCGCCGGCTCGTACGCCTGACCGGTGGCGACCGCGAGATCCCAGCCGTGCACGGTGAGGTCGAGCAGCACCATCGCACCCACCACGCGCTGCGGCATCCCCATCCCCGGCGAGACGCCCTGCTCACTGGCCGGGTCCGACCACGCCTCGACCAACCGGCGGGTCTCGGTCTCGAACCGGTCCCGCCAGCCGTCGGTGAGATGGTCCGGCTTGTCCGCCCAGGTCACCGGCGAACGCCCGGCGAGGGCCTGGAAGTTGACCACCACCTCGTACAGGTGGTTCAGCAGGTCACGGACCTGATAGTCCCGGCAGGGGGTGGACAGGTCGAGCTGGTCATCGGTGACCTGCCGGACCACCGCCACGGTTCGCGGCGCGGCAGCCGCCAGCAGGTCGCTAGTCTGTGTTGCCATAGGGGCAGCGTATGAGGGCGGTCTTGAACAAATGCGACAGCCGCGCCGCGACAGCCGGGGCATCCTCGACCCGGCCCGGATGAAGCGGTGGGTGCAGTTCCGACGGCACCTGCCCGCCGTTGCGCTACGTCCCTGGGTGGAGCACTACTGGCTGATCGACTGGGACCTCAGCGAACCGTTCGAGCAGCGGGTCGTCCCGCATCCGGCGGTCAACGTGGTGTTTCAACGCGACGGTGACGACCCGGAACGCGCGGAGCTGGCCGGCGTCGGTCAGGAACTCTTCTCGATCACCCTCACCGGTTCCGGGCGGGTCAGCGGCGTGCAGTTCCGGCCCGGCGGCTTCCATCCGTTCTGGCGGCGGTCGGTCGCCGAGCTGACCGGCCGACGGCAGCCGCTCCCCGGTGCCGTACCCAATCACGCGGTCTGCGCGGGTACGGACGCCGAACGCTGCCAGGCGCTGAACGCACTGCTGACCGGCTGGGCACCCCGCCCAGATCCCGTCAACGACGAGGTGATGCGCCTGGTCGAGACGATCCGGACCGACCGGAACGTACGCCGGGTCGACGAGTTCGCCCGCGAACACGGCGTGTCCGTCCGCCGGTTGCAGCGGCTCTTCCTCACCCACGTCGGGGTCGGCCCCAAGTGGGTGATCCGCCGCTACCGGCTGCACGAGGCGATCGAACGGGCGGCGGACGGGCCGCTCGACTGGGCCGGGCTCGCCGCCGAACTCGGCTACAGCGATCAGGCCCACCTGGTACGCGACTTCACCGCGACGACCGGCGTCTCCCCCACCGCGTACGCACAGAGTCGGCGTTAGCGCTACCGCAGGCGTCGCAGCTCAGCGGCGGCGGAGGGCGACCACGGCGACGTCGTCCTGGATCTCGTCCGGGGCCAGTTCGACAAGCAGCCGCTCGCAGTACCGGTCGAGATCGTCGTCGACCTGGGCGGAACACGTCGCGAGGGCGGCCAGTCCCTCGTCGATGGTGGCGTCCCGCCGTTCGATCAGACCATCGGTGTAGAAGACCATCGTCGCCCCGGTCGGCAGCACGAACTCCAGGTCGGCGGGGCGGGGCGCGCGCACCCCGAGCAGCGGCGCGGCATGATGCACGTACTCCGCCTTACCGTCCTGAATGATCAACGGGGGCAGGTGACCGGCGCTGGCCAGCCGGACGTGTCCGGTGGTCGGCTCCAGCAGCAGTACGCAGATCGTCGCCAGTTCGTTGGGCAGCAGCGTACGCATCAGCTCGTTTACCCGGTGCAGGATCTCGCCCGGCTGGTGCCCCTCCACCGCGTACGCCCGCAGTGCGTGCCGCAGCTCGGCCATTACGGTGGCGGCGTGCAGGGAGTGACCGGCCACGTCCCCGATGGCCAGCAGCAGGTGACCGTCGAGCATCACCAGCTCGTAGAAGTCGCCACCCACCTCGGTCTGGGCGCTGGCCGGTTCGTAGCGCACGGCCAGGTCGAGACCGGTGATCTGCGGAATCTGACGCGGCAGCAGGCTGCGTTGCAGCGTCACCGCGATCCGGTGCTCCTCGTCGAAGGAACGTTGCGCCTCCACGGCGGAGGCCACCGCCTGGGCGAGCTGGACCAGCACCGGGGTACGCGCGGTCTGCGTCGCGGTGGGCACCACGACGTAGAGCGGCGCGCGGTCCTCACGCAGCCGGGCGGCGGCGACGGTGACGGTGTCGTCGGCCGGCCAGTCGACCAACGTCCAGCCGGCCGGATCCTGCACCCGGACGGTCGCACCTGTCGACACCTCCGTGTCGTCGACGCCCCACGTCACGACGCGGGCCTCGGCGCCGGGCCCGTCGCAGACCCCGGCCAGACAGTCGCCGTCGAAGGTCTCGGCGACCACCGCGGCGGGGCTCTTGAAGATCTCCGCGGTGCCGGCCGCCGCCGCCTGAAGCAATCTGGTGAAGCTCGGCGCGGCGTGCACAGCGACGGTGGTGTCCGCCAGCCCGGTGAGCCGCTCGGCGAGCAGTTCGGCTCGCCGCCGGGCCTGGTAGTACCGCAACACCGACTGGGCGGTGGCGACCAGTTCCTCCGGCTCGATCGGCTCGGCCAGATACGCGTCCGCTCCTCGGGTCAACCCCTGGGTCCGGTCGTTCGTGTCGACAGCGTGCGCGGACACGTGGATCACCGGCAGCGCCGGTTGCGCCAACTTGATCCGCTCGCACACCTCGAAGCCGCTGAGGTCCGGCAGCCGGACGTCGAGCACGACCAGGTCGATCGGGTCCACCCCGACCCGGCTCAGCGCCTCGCCACCCGTCTCCGCCTCCAGCACGGTGAAGCCGGCTCGGGTCAGCCAGTTCACCAGGAGGTAGCGCTTGGTCCGACTGTCGTCGACCACGAGCACTGTCGCCGCGCCGTCCACGTCACGTCCCGTCCGCGGGCAGCCAGACCGTGAAGGTGCTGCCTCGACCCGGTTCGCTGGCCAGCTCGAGAGTGCCGCCGAGCAGATTCACCAACCGCCGGGCGTACGGCAGGCCGAGGCCGGTGCCGCCGACCCGGGCCGGGCCAGGCGCCTGGTAGAACTCCTCGAACACCCGATCATGCAACTCTGACGGGATGCCCGGCCCGGTGTCGGAGACGGTCAGGCGCCAACCGTCACCGTGTCGTTCGGCCCGCAGTCGGACCTCGCCCACCGTGGTGAACTTCAGGCCGTTGTGCAGCAGGTTGCGCAACACCTGGGCGAGCAGCACCTCGTCGGTGCGCACCGTGGCCGCCGTGGCCGGCTCCTCCACCACCAGTTCGACACCGTCGGCGGCGGGCAACGCCCGCAGCGTGCCGCGCAGCTGTCCGAAGACGGCCCGCAGGTCCACCTCGGACCACTCCGGCTCGATCCGGCCCGACTCCGCCTTGGCCAGGTCGAGCAGCTCGTTGACCAGCGTGAGCAGATCCGACGCCGAGGAACGGATCAGCCCCACCTGGCGTTCCTGCTCGGTGGTCAGCGGGTCGGACGCGGAGTCGCCGAGCAGGCGGGCCAGCCCGATGATCGCGGTCACCGGTGCCCGCAGCTCATGGCTGACGTTGGCCAGGAAGCGGCTCTTGGACTCGCTCGCCGCGCGTAGCTGCGCCGACTTCTCGTCCAGCTCCGCGTAGAGGGCCACCACGCCCTGGTTGGTCGCCTCCAACTCGTCGGTGAGCTGTTGGTAGAGGGCCATCACGCCCCGGTTGGTCTGCTCCAGTTCCTCGTTGAGCCGGGCCAGCTCGTCACGCTGGTTGCGTACCTCGTCCAGAGCGTTGATCAGTTGGAGGTTCTGGGTGGCGAGTTCCTCCTCGGCGGTGCCCGGGGCGCTCTCGCCGAGCTGGGCGCGCAACTCCGTCAGACGCTCGGTGGTGAGCGTCCGGGCGGTGGCCGGAACCCGTCGTGACATCCTGACGACCGTATCCCGCTGAACCGTCAGCACGCTCAATGTGTCCACCAGGCGTGCCACCGCGCCCGACTCCGGCTCGTACCGCCCACCTGGCAGGGGCGCCACCGGCGTGAGGTCGACACGCAGGTGACGGCGGCCGTCCGGCGAGTCGGCAACGGCGAACACCACGTCGGCCCCGCCGACCGCCCGCAGCAGGTCACGGGCGACCTCGCTCAACGCGGTGGCGATCCGGACCTGGTCCTGGTGCTCCAGTCCGACCGCGGCGGCGACCTCCCGGCCACGCTGGCGGACCACGAAGATGTCCTGCTCCACCCGCAGTGCCATTTGCAGCAACGACGTCGTGGTCATGACCAGGACCTCGCGACCAGCACCCCGGCGTCGTCGCGCCGAAGGCCGGCGTCGCGCAGCAGGGTGGCGGCCACCACCAGGGGTGCCCGCCCGGCCAGACCCGGGTAGTCGGCGAGCTGCCACCGGTCGACCACGCCGTCGGTGTGCATGACCAGCAGGCCACCGGCCTCGAAGGGATAGTCGTACTGCCGGATCACCGGTCGTTGGTGCCCGGCAATGCCGGGCAGGGAAACCAGACCGCGACGCCGACCGTCACCGCTGGCCACGACGCCGGTGATGTTGCCCAGCCCGGCGTAGCGCAGCACGCCGGCCGCCGGGTCCGGCTCGGCCACGGCGAGGGCCGCACCCCGGGTGTGCGACATCGCCCGGTGCAGGTGACCGACCACCTCGGCCGGCGATGCCACCGGGGCGTTCCGAAAGGCGGCGAGCGCCGCGTCGGTGGCCGCCGCGGCCAGCGGCCCATGCCCCAGACCGTCGGTGACCAACACCTGACGGCGGTCGCCGACGATCCGGAACGCGTAACCATCCCCACTGACCGTCTCCCCGGTCAACGGTCGGGTCAGCCCGCCGACCCAGGACGCTGCCGTGTCCGAGCCGGCGAAGACCCGCGCGACGATGACCGTCCCCCGGCCCGGCTGCGAGTACGCGTCGAACCAGCTTGCCTGCCGGACGATCGCGCCCAGACCGATGCCGAGGGTGCCAGCGGTGGAGTGCCCGTCGCGGGCGGAGTCGGCGAGGTCGGCCATGCCCGGACCGGTGTCGACCGCGATCATCTCCACGCCGGCGTCCAGCTCGTGGCGTACCGGCCGGAGCAGCAGCAACCCGTCTTCGGCGTGCTTGATGAGGTTGCTGGTCAGCTCGGCGGCGACGATGGCCAGGTCGGCGATCCGCGCGGCGGGCAGGCCCAACTGGTCGCCCAGCCGCTCGGCGGCCCGCCGCACGGCACTGCCGGCGCTGCCGTTCTCCACCCGGAACCAGGTGCCCCGGTCGGCGACCGGCTCGGCGGTCACCGGGACCACTTGGTGATCGTGATCCGGGTGCCCTGACCGGGCGCGGTCTGGATGTCGAACTCGTCGACCAGTCGGCGGGCGCCGCTGAGGCCGAGGCCGAGACCACCACCGGTGGTGTAGCCGTCGGTCAGCGCGAGATCCAGGTCGGCGATGCCGGGACCGGAGTCGGCGAAGACGACCCTGATGCCGGGTCGCCGACCGTTGTCGATGGCGGCCACCTCGACCGTCCCGCCGCCGCCGTAGACGAGCGTGTTGCGGGCGAGTTCACTGGCCGCGGTGACCACCTTCGTCTGGTCGACCAGGGAGAGCCGGACCGCCACGGCTGCGGTACGCACCAGTTGGCGGACGCGTACGACGTCCTCGTCGCTGCCGACCGACTGCGTCTGGGGGCGGCCCAGGTCGACCCCGCTGGTCACGGTGACGCCGTCGGCTCTGGGACCGGATCGTCGTGGTGGTCGTCGTCGGCCCGGTCGATCGCGATGAGTTCCATCCCCCGCTCGACGTTCAGCGCGGTACGGATGCCGTTGAGTGACAGCCCCAACTCGACCAGGGTGATGGCGACCGCCGGGCGCATGCCCACGACCACCGTCTCCGCGTCGAGCACCCGGGAGATCGAGGCGATGGTGGAGAGCATCCGACCGACGAAGGAGTCGACGATGTCCAGCGCGGTGATGTCGATGATCACGCCGTGACAGCCGGTCGCGACGATCCGCTCGGCCAGGTCCTCCTGGAGCGCGACGGCCGTCTGGTCGGACATGTCGACCTGGATGGAAACCAGCAGGATGTCGCCGATCTTGAGGATCGGCACCCGCTCCATCACGCCTCCCGGCGCGACTGGCGGCGGGAGGTCTCGACCCCGGTGAGCCGCAGGACGTGCCGCAGCGCGTCGGCGAGACTCGCCTTGGTGGCGATGTCACCGAACTCGATGCCGAGCGCGACGATGGTCTGCGCGATCTGCGGCCGGATGCCGGAGATGATGCAGTCGGCGCCCATCAGCCGGGCGGCCACCACGGTCTTCAGGATGTGCTGGGCCACCTGCGTGTCCACCGCCGGCACGCCGGTGATGTCGATGATCGCGTACGGCGAGCCGGTGTCGACCAGGGTCTGCAACAGCCGTTCCATCACGACCTGGGCGCGGGCCGAGTCGAGCGTGCCCACAAGTGGCACCGCCACCACGCCCTCCCAGAGCTTGACCACCGGGGTGGAAAGCTCCAGCAACTGCTCGGCCTGGTCGGCGATCAGGCTCTCCCGGGTGCGGACGAAGGTCTCGAAGGTGAACAGGCCCATCTGATCGACAAGCGCGGAGAAGGCGACGTAGTCGCGCAGCGTCTCGACACTCTGGTCGGCCCCCAGCGCGCTGAGCAGCGCCTCCTTGAGGGCGAACACGCCGGTGGCGGTCTCGGTGGCGGAGAAGCCCTGGCGAGCCTGCCCACGGGAGAACTCGGCGAGCACGGCCCGCAGCTCGGTGGCCTCCTCGACGTTCAGGTCGACCGCACCCTTGCTGAGGGCGTCGACAAGGGCGCGGTGCAGCTCCTGCACCTGCCGGACCAGCTCGGCCTGGCTGAGCCGGCCCCGCAACTGCCCGGCGATGGTCTCGGTCCACCGTTGGGTGACCCGCTCGGCCCGGCTGGTCAGCAGCTCACCCAACCGGACGCTCTCGTCAGCGCTGAGCGCCATGGCAATACCCCCTAGACCTGGACCGGCCGGACTCTATCACCGGGGTCCGACGAACTACTTGCCGCAGAGCAACGGAATGACGGTGGCCACCTGATGCTGCTCCCGTTCTGCGTACGACGGCCCGAGTGGGATACCGTTCCACCGATAAACAGGAGGTCTGGCGAATGTCCTTGACGGTGCACACGGAACAGCGCGGTGACGTGGTCGTCGTGTCGGTCGCTGGCGAGTTGGACATGGCCACCGCACCGCAGTTGCAGGACCAGATCACCGACCTGCTCGACAAGGGGCGCAGTCGCCTCGTGTTCGACCTGTCGGACGTCTCGTTCTGTGACTCTACCGGTCTGTCGGTGTTCGTCCGCGCGAAGAACAGCTGCGACGAGGCCGGCGGAGTGGTCCGACTCGCCGCGCCACAGCGCGGCGTGCTGCGGATCCTGGAGGTGAGTGGCCTGGTCGAGGTGCTGCACACGTATCCCACGGTCGAGCAGGCGGTCGCCGGCGATCCGACGCCGGCCTCCTCCTGACCCCGACGACTCAACGCTCGTCCTCGATGTAGCGGGGGCGAGCGATAAGCACGCCCGCGCAGGTCTGCACGGCCAGGGCGACCAGCAGGAAGCCGATCGGCGCCAGCCATCCCCCGGTCGCGTCGTGGAGGATCCCGACCAGCAGCGGACCCGACGCCGCGATGACGTAACCCGTGCTCTGCGCGAACGCCGACAGCGCGACCGTTCCGTCGGCGGTGCGGGCCCGCAGCCCGATGGTGGCCAGAATGAGCGGGAACGCGCCCTGCCCGAACGCCAGCAGCACCACCCACACCAGCGCCCCGCCGCGCGGCGCGAACGCCAGACCCAGGTACGCCAGGCTGGAGGCGGCGGTCAGCGCGAAGACCAACGGCCGCAGGCTGCCCAGCCGGCCGGCCAGCGTCGGCATCAGCAGCGCGATCGGCACGCCGAGCGCGGTCACTCCGGCGAGCAGCAGCCCGGCGTCCTGCGGGCGGAAACCCGCGTCCCGGAACAACTGGGCCAACCAGCCCATGATCGCGTACCCGCTCAGCGACTGGGCCCCGAAGTAGACCGCCATCGCCCAGCCGAGCCGGGTACGTCCCGGCCGCACGCGCGACCGGGCGGCAGTGCCGTTGCGCCGTGCGGCGGTGCGACCGCGCAGGGCCGCCGGCAGCCACGGCAGCACGGCCACCGCCGCCATTGCCGCCCAGACACCCAGCCCGGCCCGCCAACTGCCGAAGGCGTGCGCCACCGGCACCGCGGAGGCGGCGGCCACCGTCGTGCCCACGGTCAGCGCCATCGTGTACGCCCCGGTGACCAGCCCGGTGCGGTGCGGGAAGTGCTGCTTGACCAGCATCGGCAGGAGGATGTTCGCCACCGCGATCCCGGCCAGCGCGAGCGCGCTGGTGAGCAGGAACACCACGGCGGAACCGGTGACCGCCCGCAGCACCTGCCCGACGGTGAGGGCCAGCATCGCCAGCACCAGCAGCCTGGCCGGGGAGAACCGGCGGACCAGCCACGGGGTGGCCGCCCCGAGCCCGGCGAACGCGATGGTGGGCAGGGTGGTGACGAAGCCGGCCATCGTCCCGGAGAGGGCCAGGCCGACGCGTACCTCGTCGAGCAGCGCGCCGAGGCTGGTGACGGCGGCCCGCAGGTTGAGCGCCACCAGCAGCATCCCGGCCAGCACCAGCCATCCCGGGTTGGCGCGGGACGCGGTCGAAGCCGCGCCGCTGGCCGGGCTGACCGCGCCCGGGGACCCCTCATCCGCTACAACTTCGACGGTCGGGACGCCCTGACCGGTGGCCGCGTCCGTCGGGAGGGCCTGACGGGTGACCGCGTCCGTCGGGACGGCGGGGACGGCAGGGGGTGACGGGGGCATGACCTCGAACCTACAATCATGGGATGAATTCCGGCGAGAGGTTGTAACCAGTGCCACCCGCAGTCGATTCCACCCCGGTTCCGCCGCGCGGCCGGCGGGTCCGGGAGACGATCGCCCAGCTCCGGCAACGGATCATGGACGGCGAGTGGCCGGTGGGCGGCCGGATCCCGACTGAGCCGCAACTGGTCGAGACGCTCGGCGTAGGGCGCAACACGGTGCGCGAGGCGGTCCGCGCCCTGGCCCACGCCGGGGTGCTGGAATGCCGCCAGGGCTCCGGCACCTATGTGCTCTCCACCGACGAACTCGCCCCGGTGGTGGCCCGCCGACTCACCGACGACCGGATGACCGAGGTGATCGAGGTGCGCCGCGCCTTCGAGGTGGAGGCCGCACGGCTCGCCGCGCGGCGGCGTACCCCCGTGGACCTGGCCGCCCTCGACGACGCGCTCGCCGCCCGCGAGGCGGCCTGGCGCGGCGGCCGGGTCGCCGACTTCGTGGCGGCCGACGCCGCGCTGCACACCGCCGTGGTCGCGGCAGCGCACAACGCCATGCTCGCCGAGCTGTACGCCTCGGTCGGCACCGCGATGCGCAGCACGCTCACCCAGGCTATGGGCGACGCGTTGACCCCGGAACGGCACGTCGACCACGCCCGGCTGGTGGCCGCGATCAGGGCCGGCGATCCGGAACTGGCGGCCCGGGAGGCCGCCGCTTTTCTGGAGCCCTCGCCTCGGGCATAGGTTGTCCCCGACGGATACGGGACACCTCGGGAGTACGGATGCTCAAGGGCTTCAAAGACTTCATCATGCGCGGCAACGTCGTCGACCTCGCGGTCGGTATCGTCATCGGTGCCGCCTTCACCGGCGTGGTCACCCAGCTGACCAAGTCCTTCCTGGATCCACTGATCCGGGTCTTCGTGGTGCTGATCACCGGCAGCGACGAGGGCATCGCGGGCAGCGCGCCGACGATCCAGGGCATCCCGTTCGATTGGGTCGCCTTCGTCAACGCGCTGATCACCTTCCTGCTGACCGCCGCTGCGCTGTACTTCCTGGTGGTCTACCCGATGAACCGCTTGGCGGAGCGTCGCCAGCGGGGCGAGGAGCCGCCGCCGGCCGCACCGAGCGAGGAGGTCAAGCTGCTCACCGAGATCCGGGACGCACTCGTCGCCGCCGGCCGGACCACCCCTGCGCAGCAGCGCGGCGCCCTGGACGACGTGCTCGGCCGCCGGGACGAACCGCCCGCGGCGCGCTGAATCCGGCAACCGCACATCGGCCCCTGTGGGAATCCCGCAGGGGCCGTCTTGTGTCGAACAAATGTTCGATAGAGTCCCGCCATGGAGCAGCGAAAGCACTGGTGGAACGGGAAATGGGGGCGACTGGCCCGGCGGGACGTCTTCCTCCGGGCGGATGCCGACCGATGGTTCGTCGAGCAACGTGCCGGTGGCGCCGAGGGCGTCTCCCGGTTCTACGAGTACGACACCGTCGACGAGGCCGAGGACACCATCCGCGCGCTGCTCCAAGGCACCGACACCTGGCGCGAACTAACCCCCCGCCCCCACCCCCGCTCGGGTTGATCAAGAAGTTTTGGTCGGAGTTCGCGCGGCTCCCGACCTAAACTTCTTGATCAACAGGGACTGGGGCCGAGGGCTGGGCGGGAGGGGGTGGGGTGGGGAGGGTTTAGGGGGAGTGGGGGGCGGGAACCGCGCGAGCATGGAGCAGCAGGGCATCGATCAACGGACAACCCTCTCGCGGGTCACCACCGGCATGCGGGTGGTCGACTCGGCCGGCGTCGACGTGGGCACCGTGGACCTCGTCCAACGCGGCGACCCGAACGCGGTGACCGTGCAGCCACCGACCACCGACCCCGGCAGCAGCCTGGACGAACTGATCGAATCCGCGACCGTGGAGGAACCGGACGTGCCGGCGGATCTCGCCGCCCGCCTGCTGCGCACCGGCTACCTGAAGGTCTCCACCGACCTGGTACCCACCGGCGCCGTCTACGTCCTCGCCGACCAGATCTCCACCGTCACCCCCACCGAAGTCACCCTCAACACCCCCGCCACCACCCTCCCCCCAGAGTCCTAACCCCACCCCACCCAGCCACCCCACCCCGACCCCCACCCCGCACCGCTCGGTCGATCATGAAGTTATTGCGATGGGTAAGCGCTTGCCTGGGCAACAGCTTCATGATCGACGTGGGGCAGGGCGGGTCGTTGGCGGACTGCCCAGAGCGCCACCTCGGTACGGGACGCGGTGCCGGTCTTACGCAGCAGATTCGACACGTGCACGGTGACCGTGCGTACCGAGATGCCCAGCGCGCGGGCCACCTGTTTGTTGGACATCCCGGCGACCAGACAGTCGAGCACCTCCGACTCCCGGCCGGTCAGGCAGACCGAAGGCGGGACCGCCGACCCGGGGGCGGACCCGGATTCCGGCGCGGCACGGCGGCGCGCCAACCGGCCAGGAGGGGACTCCGGCCCGGCAACCCGGGACGCGGGCACGGCCGGACGGGACGCGGGCACGGCCGGACGGGACGCGGGCACGGCCGGACGGGACGCGGGCAGCGCAGGATCGGACTCGGGCAGCACGGGCGAGCCAGCCGGGGCCAGCAGGGCGTCGGGATCCTCCCCGGCGTGCGCGGCGAGCAGTTCGGTGAGCGCGTACGGGTTGCCGGCGGTGCGCCGCCAGACCTCGTGCACCAGTTCGGGGCGTGGGTCCGCGTACACCTGGGTCAGCACCTCGGCGACCTCGGCCGGACGCAGCGGGCCGAGGTGC
This sequence comes from Micromonospora sp. NPDC000442, assembly GCF_042898635.1. NCBI lineage: Bacteria > Bacillati > Actinomycetota > Actinomycetes > Micromonosporales > Micromonosporaceae > Micromonospora > Micromonospora sp. NPDC000442. The sequence continues at coordinate 261,592 of NZ_JBIAYZ010000001.1, forward strand.
TGACGCACCACTCCGCGTACCCCGCAGAGGCGCGCCAGGGTGCGGCCGGCGAGTTCCGGTGAGACCGCGCGCGCGGCGGGCCTGGTCGCCACCACCAGCAGGGCCGGCAGCCCGTCGGCGGTGGCCAGTTCACCGATCAGGTTGAGGCTGGCCGGGTCGAGAGCGTGCAGGTCCTCCACCACCAGCACCGCCGGACCGGCACCGACCAGCACCCGGACGGTACGTACGGCCAGCCGGAGCAGGGTACCAGGGGCGTAGCGTTCGCGCGGCGCGGTGGGCTGCTGGGCGAGCCAGGCCAGCGCATCGGCCGGCAGGTCGAGCCGGGTGGTGTCCCGGCCACTCAACACCGCGGCCAACCAGTCGTACGGTGCGGGGCTGTGCACTCGCGCGGCGCCGCTGAGCACCACCTCCGGTCGCGGGGTGAAGCCGTCCAGCGCGGCAGCGACCAGCAGGCTCTTGCCCACGCCCGGTCCCCCGGTGACGACCGCGACAGCGGGAGAGCGGCGGCGGCCCAGGACCACGCTGGACCAGGCCCGGTCCAGCTCAGCCAGCTCACCGGCGCGCCCGACCATGGACACCGGCAACATTCCTCAACCCTACGCAGTAGTGCGTAGAGACGCGGGAAGGGTCTTCTTGGCAAGCTTGTCCCATGACGCTGATCCTCCGCTCGGCCATCCTCAACGACATCGGTCTGGTCCGGACCAACAACGAGGACTCCGCCCTTGCCGGCGAGCGCCTCGTCGCGGTGGCCGACGGCATGGGTGGGCTGCCCGCCGGTGAGGTGGCCAGTGAGATCGTCATCCGGATCCTCGACGAGTTGGTCCCGCCGACCGCACCGGACGCCGCCACCGAGGCGCTGCGCGCCGTGGTGAGCACCGCCAACCAGCGCATCCACGCCGCGATCGCCGCCGACCCCGCGCGCGACGGCATGGGTACGACGCTGACCGCGGCCCTGCTCGCCGGGGAGACGCTGGTGCTGGCGCAGGTCGGCGACTCGCGGTGCTACCTGCTCCGCGACGGCCAACTGCGCCAGCTGACCCGGGATGACACCTTCGTGCAGGCGCTTGTCGACCAGGGCGCCCTCTCCCCCGAGCAGGCCCGCCACCACCCGCAGCGCTCGCTGGTGACCCGGGCGGTGCAGGGTGCGGACGCGCCACCGACGATGGGCGCGGTGACCCTCGCCGCCGGTGACCGGCTGCTGCTGTGCAGCGACGGGCTCTCCGACTACGTGGCCGACGACGCGATCGCCGCCACGTTGGGGATGCACGCCGACCGCCAGCAGTGCGGCGAGCAGTTGGTGAAGCTCGCCCACCAGGCCGGCGCGCCGGACAACGTCACAGTGGTCATCTCCGACGTCGTGACCGGCTGAGGTACGCCGGCACCGGGCGGTTGGACCGCCGTACCGCACTAGGTAGTTGTGCCATCTAGGTAGCGCCGCTAGGGTTCGGCGGGTGGATTCCGACCGACGGGGGCAGTGGCTGCGTGGGGTGCTCGACCTCTGCGTGCTCGCCCTGCTGCGCGACGGCGAGTCCTACGGCTACCAGCTCGCCCAGTCACTCGACGCCGCGGGCGTCGGACCGATCCAGGGCGGCACGCTCTACCCGGTGCTGTTGCGACTGCAACGCACCGGGCTGGTCACCGCGCGGTGGCGGGAGGGCGATTCCGGCCCGGCCCGCAAGTACTACCAACTCACCGACGACGGGCGAGCGGCGCTGCGGCACGGCGGCAACGCCTGGTTGGCGTTCGTGGCCCCGGTGACCGGCATCGTCACGAAGGGGGTCGACGGGTGAACGCCGACGACTGGCTGCGGGCGTTCGCGGCCGAGCTGTACCAGCGCCGGGTAAGCGGCGACGCCGCCCGGCACGTGGTCGCCGAGGCGGCCACCCACCTGCGCGAAGGCGGCGGTGATCCGTGGCTGGTCTTCGGCTCGCCGCAGGCGTACGCCGCCGCGATCGTGGAGAGCATCGGCACCGCGCCCGGCCCGCGCCCGGGCCCCGTCCGGCTGCACGCCCGCGGCATCACCAAACGGTACGGCCGGCAGGTGGTGCTCCGCGACGCGACGCTGACCGTACGGGCCGGGCAGATCGCCGCCGTGATCGGCGCGAACGGCTGCGGCAAGAGCACGTTCCTGCGGATCTGCGCCGGTCTGGTCTCGCCGGACGCCGGCGAGGTGACCGTCTCCGGCCGGCTGGGCTACTGCCCGCAGCAGGGCGGCACCGCCGACTTCCTGCTGCCCGACGAGCATTTCGTGCTGGTGGGTGCCGGTCAGGGCGTGCCACGGGGGCCCGCCCGGCAGGCCGGCCGGGCGGCGGCCCGGCAGCTCGGCTGGGACGCCGAGAACGCCGTGCTCGCCCGGCACCTCTCCGGGGGTACGCGGCAGAAACTGAACCTCACCATGTCCACGCTGGCGCAGCCGGACGTGCTGTTGCTCGACGAGCCGTACCAGGGCTTCGACCAGGGCAGCTACGTCAATCTCTGGGACCAGCTGACCCGGTTGCGCGACGAGGGACGGGCCATCGTCGTGGTGACCCACCTGCTCAACCAACTCGACCGGGTCGACATGGTGCTCGACCTGACCCCCGCATACCAGGGAGGCCGATCGTGAACCGGCTGGTCACCGTGGCCGAGATGACGCTGCGGGAGCTGGCGCGCCGCAGGGGCGTACTCCTGCTCCTGCTGTTGATGCCGTTGACCTTCTGGCTGATCCGGCGCGACTCCTACGTCGGGCAGTCCGTGCGCGCGCTGCTGCTCGGCATCAGCTGGGCGGTCAGCACCGCGGCGCTCTTCGCCACCAGCGCGGCCCGCGAACTGGAGCCCCGGCTCCGACTCGCCGGCTACCGCCCGCACCACCTCTACATCGGTCGGATGCTCGGCCTGTGGGGGCTTGGGTTGGCGATCTCGGTGCCGTTCTTCCTGCTCACCGTCGTCGACGCGAACAACCTGCGGTACGCCGGGATCGCCGTGGCGATGCTCTGCTGCGTGGCCGTGGCCGCACCGTTCGGCATGTTGATCGGTGCCCTGCTACCCCGCGAGTTGGAGGGCACGCTGCTGCTGCTCACCGTGGTGGCGATGCAGATGCTGCTCGACCCGGCCGACGCGGGGGCGAAGCTGACGCCGTTCTGGTCCAGCCGGGAGATCGCCACCTGGGCGGTGGACCACACCGACGACGGTTACCTGACCCGCGGTTTTCTGCACGGACTGGTGGTCACCCTGCTGCTGATCGTGACGGTGGCCGGCGTCTTCGCCGTCCGGCTGCGACGGCGGCGACACCTGCACCACGTGCCGATAGCCTGATCCTTCGGCCCACGGCGGGACCCGGGTTCGTTGACACAGGACCTAGCATCACGGGGTGCGCCTCAGATCCTCCACCGCCACGGTCGCGTTCGGCGTCGCCATCGCCATGCTGACCGCGTGCAGCCCGTCCGTGCCGAGCGCCGACCCGCGTGGCGCGCAGGCCCCGGTGAGCGGCACTTCCCCGGCGCCGAGCGTGCCGGGGCAGGCACCGGGCGCGCAGGCCACCCCGGCGGCTGAGACCGGCTTGGGCAGCAGCCCGACCGGCAGTGCCAGCCCCAAGCCGACCAGGACGTCCCGAGGCGCACGCGACACCGGCAACCCGAGCGGACGGGTGACCGTACCAGCAGCCGGGCAGGCGGTCGACACGTCGAAGCCGACCCGTACCGTCGGCAACGGCACCGCCGACAGCTGCACCTCGGCCGCCGTCATCCGGGCGGTCGCGGCCGGCGGGATCATCACCTTCGACTGCGGACCCGACCCGGTGACCATCCGGATGACCGCCACCGCCAAGGTACGCAACGCCAACGGTCCGCAGGTGGTGCTCGACGGTGGCGGCAAGGTCACGCTCAGCGGGCAAGGTAAGCGGCGCATCCTCTACATGAACACCTGCGACGCGTTGCAGGGCTGGACCACCTCACACTGCGACGACCAGGACCACCCGCAACTGACCGTGCAGAACCTCACCTTCGCCGACGGCGACTCCACCGGCCAGCGCACCGACGGCGGCGGCGGTGGGGCGATCTTCGTCCGGGGTGGCCGGTTCAAGGTGGTCAACTCACGCTTCGTCGACAACCGCTGCGACCGTACCGGCCCGGACCTGGGCGGCGCCGCGATCCGGGTCCTCGACCAGCACGACGACCAGCCGGTGTACGTGGTCAACAGCACGTTCACCGGTGGCTCCTGCGCCAACGGCGGCGCGTTGAGCAGCATCGGCGTGTCCTGGGTGGTCCTCAACAGCGTGCTGCGGGACAACGAGGCGGTCGGCGAGGGCGCCAACCCGGCCCGCTCCGGCACGCCTGGCGGCGGCAGCGGCGGGGCGATCTACTGCGACGGCAACAAGTTCTCCGTACGCGTCGCCGGCACGGTCGTCGAGGACAACGACGCCCGTGAGGGCGGTGGGGCGATCTTCTTCGTCAGCAACGACCGCACCGGCACCCTGCGGATCGAGAACTCGACCCTGCGCCGCAACCCCAGCCGTGGCTTCCAGACCCACCCCGGCATCTTCTTCCAGGGCTCCGGCAAACCCACCTTCACCGCCTCCACCGTCCGCTGACCGTCGATAATTTCGGTTGATCAAGAAGTTTGCGTCACCGTCGAGGTGGTTTTTCGACCCAAAGCTCTTGGTCAACAGCGGCGGAGGCAGGGTCAGTAGGGGTTGCCCTCGCCCGCAGGAAAGCTGGGTGTGATGGAGAGGGGTGGGCTGGCGGTACGGGCGCGCTCGGCCATGCCGCTGAACAGCTCCCGCAACGCGCTCACCGAGTCGACACTCGGACTCCAGTTGAGCTCGGTCTCGGCCCGCTCGCTGGACATCAGCGGCACGTTGAGGGCCAACTCGACCCAGCCGGCGTCGACCGGTTGCAGCCGCGCCCGCCAGGTGAGCGCCGCGGCGGCCCGCAGCACCGGGGCGGCCACCGGCACCGTCCAGCCGTGAAAATGCCGGGCCACCAGCTCGGGAGTCAGCACCGGGTCCGCAGCGACGTTGAAGGCGCCGCGGACGTCACCCATGACCGCTCGGGCGTACGCGTCAGCCACGTCGTCGGCATGCACCACCTGCATCCGCAACCGCCGGTTGGTCGGCACCAGCGGCAGCCGGCCGAACCGCAGCAGCCGCACCGGTGCCAGCGGGCCGAGGAAGTACCGGCTGATCTCGGTGCCGGCCTCCCGCTGAAAAATCAACCCAGGACGCATCCGGACCAGGCGGAGCGCCGGATGGCTCCGCTCGATCCCGTCGAGCATCTCCTCCACCGCCGCCTTGTCCCGGCTGTACGACGACCCGGGCACCCCGGTGGCCGGCCAGCGCTCGCTGACCGGCGCGTCCTTCGGGCCGGGTGCGTAGGTGCCGACCGACGAGGCGTACACCAGGGCCGGCACCCGGGCGCGCAGCACCGCATCGACCACCGCCCGGCTGCCGCCGACATTGGTACGGCGTAACACGTGCTGATCGTGGCTAGGCTGGATCTGCCAGGCCAGGTGCACCACCGCATCGGCACCGGCGAAGACACCGGTCAGCTCGTCCGCCGCCCCGGCCAGGCCGATGTCGCAGGAGTGCCACCGCACCGCGTCGTACGGCTCACCCGCCCCGGCGGGCGGCAACCGCCGCGCCACCCCGACGATCTCCACGTCGCGCTCGCGCCGCAACCGGCGCAGCACCGCCGAACCGACGTTCCCGCTCGCTCCCACGACCACGATCCGCATGCCCGGTCCGTACCCGGTCAGCCGCTTTCCAAGCGCCCCCCGCCGAGACGCCGACCGCGCGCTCGCGGCGCCGGGCCGCGGCTGCAGCAGGGCTGAGTCGCGCTGGCCGCCTGCGGTCAGGGCGGGCCGGGGTCAGCGGGCGAGCAGTGCGCCGATCAGGCAGGCGAAGGCGGTGACCGAGCTGACCGTGCGGATCAGGTTCCACCGCACCCAGGGCGTCTCGAACCACTGCCGTACCCCCGCCAGGTCGCCGATCCCGTCGACCGGCCCGGCAGCTTCCAACCGGTTGTTGAGCGGCACGTTGCACCGGCCCGTGACACCGAGCGTGATCAAGTGGCCGACCAGCGCGGCGATGAGCCAGCCGAGCACCGCACCGCCGGTGCCGAGATACCCGACGACGGCCACCACCACGAGCAACGGCCCACCGAGAAACGCCGACAGGAACCAGCCGTTGATGATCTTCCGATTGATCGACTGCATGGTGCCGACCAGGGTCCGACCGTCGGTCGCGGCCAGCCCCGGCATCACCGAGCAGGCGTACGCGAAGAACAGCCCCGCCACCAGCCCGGTGGTCAGCGTGGCTCCGGCCAGGACGGCGAGGCGGATCGGCTCCGACATTGCGACACCTCCAGGACGCGGGGCAACCCGGCAGGACGCGGGGCAGCCGGGCCAACGACGAGGTCCGCGCGTCGGCCCAGCCGATCCTGCCAGCCGACGTCCACCCGTACCTGACGGGAGCCACCGCCATCACATCGACGGCTGGCCGGAAGCCGCGAGCCCGCTCCCGTCGGTGTCCGGTAACCTGAGCGGCGCGGGCCGCTAGCTCAATGGCAGAGCTGTGGACTTTTAATCCATAGGTTCAGGGTTCGAGTCCCTGGCGGCCCACCACACACCGCCGATGAGCTGCGGTAACGCCGAGTGAAGATCATCGGGCACAATGAGGGCGCAACTCAGCTCCGACCTTGGTTGGTGGGAGCTTCCGGTCGCTCGCTGCCTGCCCTGTCGCAGGAGGCGGGCGACGGCCCGCTCCCCAGGAGGGCGGGTCGACGGCATACGGGATGGCAAGCAAAGCTACTCAGCAATAGGATAGGTCGCGAGCGATGGGCAAGGGTGCGGGGGCTGTTATGTCCCCCACCCTTGTTGAACTACTGCTCTGATCTCCTCGCATCATCTTCGCTGTGAGTTCAGCGTAGAGATCGCGTTGGAAGTATCAGGCTGTAACCGTTGGCGAGACAGAGCTTCCCACATTGCTTACGCTGGATGGGCCAGCGTAGCCATTAGTCCGGTACTTGAATCCGCTTTGCTTAGAAGTATAGCAGTACCATGTCCGCCATTGTCCGGCACTATAAGACCGGCTATCCCAACTACATTGTTGGGCATACGAACCATTAATATAGGCGTTGAGGTATGCGTCGATGTACTGGGTGGAGTTTGACAAGTTCCTTACATCGACCCAGTGGCTTACTGAAGTCGAGTTCACCTCGACGCAAGCCCGAACAGAAACATACGAATAGCTACCCCACGAGCCGCAATACGCCGCCGCCTGGGCTGCTCCAGGGCCAACAAGAGCTCCCCCCGCAACAGCAAGCGCCACCGCGAGGGCACCCTTAGCCACCTTCATGCATCCTCCTCTGTTAGAGATGTAAATATCCTCACACATCGATCAGCATCGCCGCAAGTGGTTCGTCCGGGCGGTAGCGTTTAACGCCAGATCGCCGCCAAGAAGCCTGTAGACCAGCCAACCAACGGCCGATTGCTGACTTCCCGGGGCGGAACTCGTTGCCGAAGCCGGAATCTGGACGGCGAGCGATGGACTGGCGAGATCGTCGGGCACAAGCTGGGCACAAGTGACGCCGACAAGGGCTGTCAACCGCTGTAAGGCAACGAGAGACGCCGCCCAGTTCAGGACGCCGATCCGTCCCATCTGAGGTGATCCACAGACGGCCGGAGGGATTCAGGGTTCGAGTCCCTGGCGGCCCACTCTGTTGCAGCTCAGCGGCCCTTTATGGGGGCCCTGTCTTTGTCAGCATGGCTCGTACAGCAGCCAAGTACAGCATCGACCAGGAGCAAGGCAGGCCATCTGAGGTACAGTTTTCTGTACTTGCCCTGGAGGTGGTCATGCGGACCGTGAACTTCACCCAGCTACGCCAGAATCTGGCCGCCGAACTCGACAGCGTCATCGACGACGCCGAGGAAGTGGTGGTGACCCGGTCTGGCCACGAGCCGGTGGTGATCGTGTCGCTTGCCGAGTACGAGTCGATGAAGGAAACCGAGTACCTGCTGCGCAGCCCCAGCAACGCCGCAGCCCTACGCCGGTCGATCGCCGAACTTGAGCAGGGCGACACGGCCGAGCGGAAGCTGACCGACCCGGACACCGCGCCGGACGTCGCGTGAGGCTGGTCTTCACCGCGACAGCCTGGAGCCAGTACCTCAGCCACACCGACCGCAAGCTGGTCAGGCGCATCAACGACCTGATCGCAGACGTGATGCGCAACGGATACGAGGGCATCGGCAAGCCGGAGCCCTTACGGGGCGAGCTGTCCGGCTTCTGGTCCCGCCGGATCGATCGCGAACATCGGCTGGTGTACCGGATCACCAAGGGCGACGTCGAGATCGTGGCCTGCCGCTACCACTACGGCGACCGGTAGCGGCTTCGTTCAAACGGCGGGCGTTGGCCGGGCTGGCCATCAGGTAGGCCGTCTCCTTCAGCGACTCGTACTCGCGCAGCGAGATGATCACGGCAGACTCACGGCCGGAGCGGGTAACAAGAAGTTTGTACAACCGAGCTGTCGGCGCAGCGCGCAGATTCTTCACCGGGCGCGGCGCGGGCGCCGCGTGCACACCTGAATACTTAGCCGTTGCGCTAAGTATCGTCGTAGGAAATACTTAGCCATATGGCTCAGTATTCGCCGCAGCTCGACGGCGTGTTCGGGGCCCTCGCCGACCCGACGAGACGCGGGGTCCTCCGCCGCCTCGGCCGTGGTCCGACGACCGTCGGTGAACTCGCCAGCCAGTTCCCGATGACGCTTCCCTCGTTCATGAAGCACGTACGGGTCCTTGAGTCCAGTGGGCTGATCCAGACGGCCAAGGTCGGTCGGGTACGCACCTGTGTGCTCAACCGTGAGCGCCTCGCCGTCATCGACCACTGGCTCGCCGAGCAGCGCCGGATCTGGGAAGAGCGCACCGACCGCCTCGAACTCTTCGTCACCGACCTTGAGGAGCATGAACAGTGAATTCCGACCTGGACCTGACCGTGGAGCGGGTCATCCGCGCGCCTCGCGCCACGGTGTGGAGAGCGTGGACCGACCGATCCCGGCTGGCGAGGTGGTGGGTTCCGGCCCCCGCACTCTGCCGTGTCGACCGCTTGGACGTCCGGCCCGGCGGCGGGTTCGTGACCCGGCTGAGCGACGACGGCGGGGAATTCGTCCCGCACATGGACGCGACCTTCCTGGTCGTCGACGAGTACGAGCGGATCGTGTTCACCAACGCGGTCGACAGCGCCTGGCGACCCGCGAGCCCGGTCCCGGTCGCCATGACCGCCGAGGTCGCTCTCAACGATCATCCCCACGGCACGGACTATCGGGTCATCGTCCGCCACGGTGATCCCGCCGCTCGTGCCCGGCACGAGGAACTCGGCTTCGCCGACGGCTGGGGCTCGGTGACCGCCCAGCTCGCCGGATTCGCCGAAAGCGAGGAGGCCCGATGAAGATCGCCCTGACCGAGTTCGTGACCCTCGACGGGGTCAGCCAGGGTCCCGGCTCGCCGACCGAGGATTCGAGTGGCGGCTTCACCCGGGGCGGCTGGCTCGTGCCCTACCTGGACTCGGTCTTCGTCCAGCGCACCTCCGAATGGCTTGATCTTGCCGACGGTCTGCTGCTGGGGCGACGGACCTACCAGGCGTTCGCTCGTGACTGGCCGCAGATCACCGACCCGAACGACCCGTTCACCGAACGGATGAACTCGTTACCGAAGTACGTCGTCACCAACACCCTCACCGAAGGCAGTTGGCGCCCGGTGACGCTGCTGCACGGCGACCCGATCCAGACCGTCGGGAAGCTCCGGGCGCAGCCGGGACGGGAACTCCAGATCCACGGGAGTGCACGACTCGGCAAGGCCCTGTTGGCGGCCGGTCTCGTCGACACGCTCCGGCTCGTCGTCGCTCCCACCGTGGCCGGTTCTGGACGGCGCCTACTGGACCACCCGAGCGCACCCGTCGGCCTGCGACTCGTTCGCCACGAGGCGACGCCGAACGGTCTGCTGCTTGTCGAGTACGAGCAAGTCGGCGCCGCGCCCGTGGCGGAGTACGACGGCGTCACGGCGTTCGTCTAGCACGGAGGAGCGGGATCCCGGCCCTCAGCCAGGGCGGATCAGCAGGAGGGCAACGGTGGCCAGGTAGATGATCGGGATGGCGGCCCCTTCGAAGCCGATGCCCCGGCGTTCCCTGATCAGCAGCCCGGCGGTAAGCGTGGCCGTCATCAGCGTGGTCATGCCGGTGAACAGCAGACCCGACAGGTTCGCCTCGGAGTAGATCGAGCCGGGCCGGTAGGCGGCGTCGGCAAGGAAGATCATCAGAGAGTCGAAGGCGTTGCCGCCGAGGATGTTGCCGATGCCGAGGGTCAGCGCCCCGATGCGGATCGCCGCGATGAGAGTGATCAGCTCAGGCAGCGAGGTGATCGCCGTCGTGAGCGTGAAGCCCACGAAACCGCTGGGCAGACCCGAGGCGGCCACCACACCGAGCCCGCCCTGGCCGATCAGGTAGCCGGTGGCTGCCACGACGGCCGCCAGCGCGGACAGCCGGAACCACAACCGGCGGAGGCTCAGTCCCGACGTCTCGGCAGCCGGCACGTCCTGACGGGTGTCGGTGGTGCGCCGAGCGAACCACATCGGCTCCCGGCGGAGCCTGCGCAGCAGCACCAGGCCGTACAGGTAGATGACGGGGATCAGCAGGCTCGCCGGGTGCACCCAGAGCACGGTGAGCTCAGGCGTGGCGTACGCCACCACGGGCAGGCAGAGCAGCGCCACCAGTACGACCGCCTGTAGGACGTTCTCCAGGGAGGCCGCCGCGTGCTCGATGTTCGAACGGCGGTAGAGCAGGTCGGCGATGGCCAGCCACACCGTCTGCACAGCGATGCCACCGATCGGGTTGGCGAGGGCGAACTCGGCGTCCTGCCGGACCGACCCGATGATCGTGGTGGCGATGCCGGGCAGGGAGGTCACCGCACCGAGCAGGAGGGCGCCGGCCACCGCCTCGCCCATCCCGGTCCGGTCCGCCAGTTCGTCGGCCGTCCGAACCAATGCCCTGCCGGCGGACAGGATCGCCGCGAGTGCGGCGACCAGTGCGACCACGCTGGGCAGGAGCGGCCAGGTACCGCCGATCACGAGGGGTCGCCTGAGGGTTGTCCGTGGGCCATGCAACCCCCGTACCCATCTGGCGGAATTTTGCGCAGCAACGGGCCAGGCGCCCAGGGTGCGGAGGTCTGTCAGACTCGCTCGACGTGAGGCATCAGCAAATTCTGGACAAGCTCGCCGCACCGACCCTCGTCCGCGCGCTGAACGAGGATCTGGCCCGGTGGGTGGGCTGGCAGCTGGTGGCCGTACCGGAGGATCACCGCGAGCTGGCGCGACGGGTCGTTCCACCGATTCTCACCCGCTGGGGGTGCCTGCTCGACGCCGACGACACCGCTGCGGCGACCCGGCACCGTGGCTGGGTGGCGATGGCGGTTCTGCTGCACCGGTACGGCCTCGTCGACGAGGCTGTCACGGCCCACGCGTCGGCCGCCATCGACTCACTCAACCGCGACGTCGTGCTCTCCGACGCCTTTGCCCGGCAGTCTCCGGCCATCAAGGACTTCCTGGCCGCGCCGCCGCCACCGCTGACGCGCCGGCCACGCCGGCCCGGGACGCCGACGCTGCTGCGCCCCGGAGACGTGGTGTCCATCCAGGTGGAGGCGAGCTTCCACGCAGCGTTCGTACGCGAGGTCGCGGGCGGCAACGAGTACCCGGTCGTCGAGTTCTACGCTGGCCGTTTCGACCGGCCGCCGACGTTTGGCGAGTTGTCCGGCCGGGCCGCCGCCCGCGACCGTGGCCAGGCCCGGTTCGGGGTGGTCGGGCTCACCTACCTGCCCGACCCCGCCAACCAGGTCCGGGCCTTGGCCTCCCAGCACCAGCAGCCACCGCTGGGCACCGATCCCGGGCCGGGCGAGGGCCGGTACACGATCACCGACATCATCCGGCTGCAAGATGCCATCACCGGGCTGTTCCAATGAGCACGGGCTGTCGGTCGTACCGCAGGACGAGCCGGCCGCAGACCGCGCCGAGGATCAACTCGACCACCATGGCGGCAACGAGGCCGGTGGCCGGTGGCCCGTCGAGCGCCATGCTGAGCAGCCGGGACAGGCCGTAGGCCAGGTAGACCACGGCACCGACCAGGGCGGCGGTGAAGGTCAGCCGTCGGACGTACCCGCCGAGCGTGACGAGCACGCCGGTGGCCAGCAGCGACCCTCCGGCGGCGCGGGCTTCGCTGAGCAGGCTGCTGTTGCCCGCGTACTCGATGCCGTTTCCGGCGTGGAACGTCGCCGGCACGGTCAACAACGCTCCACCGATGACGATCGCGACCAGCCCGGCGACGGTCAGACCGACCCTTCCGGGTCGAGGGACGGGCGGTGCTCCGGCAGGTGTGTTCCGGCCGCTCACCGCTGCCACGTCCCGGCAGCGACGGCCCGCCGGCAGACATCGGCGAAATCACCCGGCTGCCGGTCGAGTGCCTGTTGGACGCCGTCGCCGAGACTGGCGTTGCGCCCGTCGAAGACCTCCACACAGAGGTCGGTGAGCAGCCGGGCGTGATCCGGCCCGACCTGTCCGACCAGGCCGTCGTGGAACTGCTCGGCGGTGACCGGCTGGTAGCGCACCTCCCTACCGGTGGCCTCGGCGATCTCCGCTGCCGCCTGGTCGAAGGTCAGCAGGCGGGGGCCGGTGACCTCGTACGCCCGCCCGTCGTGCCGGTCGTCGGTGAGCGCGGCGACGGCGACGTCGGCGACGTCGTCCACGTCGACGAACGGCTCGGCGACCTGGCCCGCCGGCAGCGCGAGCAGGCCGTCGTGGACCGCCTGCGCGAGCTGCCCCTCGGTGAAGTTCTGCGCGAACCAACTGGCCCGCACGATGGTGTACCCGAGCCCGGAGCCGGCGACGATCGCCTCACAGCGCTGTGCACCCGCCTCCCCACGACCCGACAGCAGCACCAGCCGGTGCACGCCCGCCTTTCGCGCGGCGGCGGTGAACGCCTCGACGACGTCGGGTGCCTGCGGCGCGGCGAGGTCCGGGAAGTAGCACAGGTATGCGGCGTCGGTGCCGCGCAGCGCAGCCGACCACGTCTCCGGCCTCGCCCAGTCGAAGGGCTGCTCGCCGCGGCGGGAAGCCTGCCGCACCGGATGTCCGAGGCGGGTGAGGCGGTCGGCGACACGTCGGCCGGTCTTGCCGGTCGCGCCCGTGACGAGTACTGACGGTCGGGACATGGGTGGCTCCGTTCCGGAGAAGTTTGCTTCCGTTGCCACCCCAGCCTGATCGGGAACTGATGGGCGAACAATGATCGTTCTGCCGCGCTTCTTTGCCCAGCGTCCAGCTTCTTGGACGATCAGCACATCTGCGGGAGCCTTGAGCGATGTGGACGACACCGGCCTGCGAGGTCGCGGCACCCAGTGACCCGCTCGGCGAGACACTGCATCTCCTCCGGCTCACCGGCACGCTGTACTGCCGCGCCGAGCTGACCGCACCGTGGGGGGTGGCGGTGCCGGCCCTGCCCGGCTGCATGACATTGCAGGTGGTCACGGCCGGGCAGTGCTGGCTCGAGGCGGACGGCGTCGAGCCGCGCCTGGTCGGGCCGGGCAGTCTGACGCTGATCCCGCACGGCATCCCGCACCGCTTCCGCAGTGACCCGCAGGCGTCGACCGAGCCACTCTTCTCGATTCCGGTGCAGCGTCTCAGCGAGCGTTACGAGATCATGCGGTACGGCGGTGGCGGCGAGCTGACCCAGGTCACGTACGCGGTGCTGCGGCTGGACCACGTCGCGGCGCAACGGATGGTCGCCCAACTGCCGACCGTGCTGCACCTGGACCGGTTCGACGACGAGACGGGGTGGCTGCACAGCACGCTCCGGTTCGTGGCCAGGGAGGCGCAGGCGTTGCGTCCGGGCGGCGAGACGATGCTCACCCGGCTGGCGGACGTCCTGGTCATCCAGACGATCCGAGCCTGGTTGGACGCCGCACCCGAGGCGCGCCAGGGCTGGCTGGCGGCGCTGCGCGACCCCCAGATCGGGCAGGCACTCACCGCGCTGCACCGCACGCCCGAGCGGGACTGGAGCGTGACCGACCTGGCCCGGGAGGCGGGCATGTCCCGGTCGGCGTTCGCCGCACGCTTCACCGCGCTGGTCGGCGAACCCGTCATGCGGTACGTGGCCGCGTGGCGACTGCAACTCGCCCACGATCATCTCGGCCGCACCGACGAACCGCTGCCGGTGGTGGCGCGGCGGTTCGGCTACCAGTCGGAGGCGGCGTTCTGTCGTGCCTTCAAGCGGGCGTACGGGGTGCCGCCGGGCCGGCTGCGCCGCGAGCCTGCTCCAGACCGTCGAAGAGCAGATCGAGGGTGAACTCGAACTCGGTCTGACTGTCACACCAGCCCAGGGTGGGGTCGGTGGCGCCGTGCAGCTCGGCGGCCACCATCGCCGCCAGGTGGGGCAGCTGTGCGGCCAGTTCGGCCAGCTCCGCCTCCGCGGCGGCGGCGTCGACCTCCTCTCCCGCGCCGGGCTGGAAGACCTCCTGGGCGAAGCCGAGGGCCAGGCTGCCGAACGCGTGCAGCGCCCGGTGGGCGATCCGGTACGAGAAGCCGCCGTCGACCAGGATGGCGAGGATGCCTTCGTAATAGCCGTACACCCCGCCGGGAATGGTCGGGCGGGAGCTGAGCAGGGCGGGCGCCCACGGGTGCCGCAGCATGACCGTACGCGCGGCGAGGAAACGCAGCCGTAGCCGGGTACGCCAGTTTCCGCCGGCCGCCTCCGTCTCGGCCCGGTCGGCGGCCGTGACGATCTCGGCGACCACGGCATCGACGAGGCCGTCGAGCAGCCCTTCCTTGCCGGGCAGGTGGTGGTAGAGCGACATCGCCTCGACGCCGAGGTCGGCGGCGAGCCGGCGCATCGTCAGCGCCGCCATCCCCTCCGCGTCCACAAGCGCGATAGCGGCGACCAGCGCCCGGTCACGGCTCAGCGGCTCCCGGCGTTTTCTCGCTCCCATGCGGCTCCCATTTTCCCTTGACCTTACAACGTATGGTTGCCTTACGACGTAAGGCTGATCTCGTCGTCACAGCTGCCGCAACCGAAGGAGCCACCATGCATCCACTGATCCGCACCGCCCGGACGACCGGGCTTTTCTACCTCGGGCTCGGCATCGCGGGCGCACTGGGCTTCCTCACCATCCGACCCATGATCTTCGAGGCCGGCGACGCCGACGCGACCCTCGCCAACCTGGTCGCCAACGAGTCGTTGGCGCGTATCGGGGTGACATTCGAACTGCTCGTCGTGCTCACCCAGACGCTTGCCGCCGTCTGGTTCTACCGGCTGTTCCGCGCCATCGACAGCACCGCCGCCGGCAGCATCGCCGCCTTCGGCATCGTCAACGCCGTCGCCATCCTCGGCAGCGCCGCCATGCTCGGGACCGCGCTCGGGGTGGCCACCGACGGAGCCGGCGGAGCCGCCGACACGGTCCAGTTGCTGTACCTCGTCAGCGAGAACCTGTGGGCGGTGGGCGGGCTCTTCTTCGGCCTCTGGCTGATGCCGATGGGCTGGTGCGTGCTGCGTTCGGGTTGGCTGCCCCGGGTCCTCGGCTGGATCCTCGTCACCGGTGGTGTCGGCTACGTGCTGATGACCTTCGTCAGGTACCTCGCCCCCGGCGCCGGGATCGCCGCCGATCTGCTGGTGGTCCCCGCCACCGTGGGCGAACTCTGGATTCTCGGCTACCTGGTCATCTTCGGCGTCCGGAAGCGGGCGCTCACCGAGGCCCCGCGAACGACGCCGACCGCGCCGCTCGCCGCCTCACCCGCCTGACCGCTCGGCCGGCCCCGGTTCGGGTCGTGCCCTCATTCGGGTACGCCCGAACCGGGGCCGGTCGTCCCGCCGTGTCGTTGATCCGGTTGTGCCCGCCACCCGCCGGTGACCACGGTGGGGGCGCCGAGAAGTCCGGGAGGGACGCCGATGACAAGCGAACGCGAGACCGTCGAGGTCGACCCCGCCCTGTTCCAAGCCGTCTACGACTCGCCCGCCGCGCTGCCCGGCCGCCACCGCTGGACCACGCCGGAGTCCGACGTACGGCGGATCGAGAAGCTGCTCAACATGCCGCCCCGGACCATCGGCGCGCCCCTGTGGGTCAGCGGCGACCAGCCGGACTGCCCGAAGTGCGGTCGCCGGATCACCTGGTACGACATCGTCGCCTCGGCTCTGAAGGGCGTGCACGACCCGATGATGATCGCGACGGTGATCCTCGGCGACCGCCGCTACGTCAACACCGGTCTGCCCGCCGCCATCCCCGGCGTACGCTGCGCCGACTGCCGGTCGCCGATCGAGGGGCTGCGCAGCTTCAAGTGCCACAACTGGGCGTACGCCTTCGAGGACCTGGCGGCCGTCCAGCAGCGGATGTCCGGCGGCCCGGTCCTCGGCGACCAGGGTGAGCCGGTCCACTGACACCCGCCGGGTCACCGGCGGGCGGGGCGGCGGCCGGGTGGTGAGGGTGGTTCGTGGCCGGGGTCGGGTAGCGGAGGCATAGGGCGGGTGGTCGGCCGGTCGGCGGTCACCCGCAGGCGCTCACCGTGGTGCCACAGCTCCATCGCGGCATCGGCGTCGGCGTCCGGCAGCTCGTAGCGGGCCTCGTCGGCGGTAAGCGTGACGTGCAGCCGGTGGCCGTGCCAGAGCAGGCTGAACGCGAGCCGGTCGATCCGGTCGGGCAGCCTCGGGTCGAACGACAACAGTTCCCGGTCGTCGCGCAGGCCGCCGAAGCCCTGCACCAACGTTAGCCAGGCCCCGCCCAGCGAGGCCAGGTGCAGCCCGTCGCCCGTCTTGTCGCCGAGATCCTCCAGGTCCTGGAGCACCGACTCGGCGAACAGGTCGTACGCCAGGTCGAGGTGGCCCAGCTCGGCGGCGAGCACCCCCTGCGGGGCGGCGGACAGCGACGAGTCCCGGACCGTCCGGGCCTCGTAGTAGGCGAAGTTGGCGGCCTTCTCCTCGGCGGTGAACTCGCCCGGGCAGCGCAGCATCGCCAGCACCAGGTCGGCCTGCTTGACCACCTGGTGCCGGTACAGCTCCAGGTAGGGATAGTGCAGCAGCAGCGGATAGTCGCCGGTGTCGGCGAAGTTCCACTCCGGCCGGTCGGTGAACCCGGCGGCCTGCTGGTGCACCCCGCGCTTGGGGTCGTACGGCATGGCCATCGCCTCGGCGGCGGCCCGCCAACCGGTCACCTCGGACGGGTCCACGCCCAACCTGGCGGCCGCCTCCGGGTGCCGCTCGACGGCGTCGGCCGCGCCGCGCAGGTTCCGCCGCGCCATCAGGTTGGTGAACAGGTTGTCGTCGACAAGCGCGGCGTACTCGTCCGGCCCGGTGACACCGACGATGTGGAAGCTGCCGTCGTCGGTGAAGTGCCCGAAGCCGTGCCACAACCGGGCGGTGGCCACCAGCAGGTCCAGCCCGGGGCCGGTCAGGAAGTCATCGTCGCCGGTGGCCGCGACGTAGCGCAGGACCGCGTCGGCGATGTCGGCGTTGACGTGCAGCCCGGCGGTGCCGGCCGGCCAGTAGCCGGAGCACTCCCGGCCGCTGATGGTCCGCCAGGGGAAGGTGGCACCGGTGAGCCGCAGTTCCGCCGCGCGGTCGAACGCCTGCGGCAGGTGCGCGTGCCGCCAGCGCAGCGCCGACCGGGCCACGGCCGGCGCGAGGTAGGTAAGCACCGGCAGCACGTATCCCTCGGTGTCCCAGAGCACGTGCCCGTCGTAGCCGTTGCCGGTCAGCCCCTTGGCGGGGATGGTCCGGTCGCCGTCGGAGCGGCCCGCCTGGATCAGGTGGAACATGGCGAACCGGATCGCCAGCTGCAACTCGTCGTCGCCGTCGAGCAGCACGTCGGCGGTACGCCAGGCGTCGTCCAGGGCGGTCCGCTGTTCGGTGCGCAGGTCGTCGAAGCCGACCGTACGCGTCGCGTCCGCCTCGGCCGTCACCTGTGCCGCCAGTTCCGCGGCGGACGAATCGGCGACGGGTGCCCACTCGTACGCCGCGTACTTGGTCAGCCGCACCCGCTCGCCGGGTCGCAGCGGCCCGGTGAGGGTCAACCGGATCCGATCCGGGGTGGCGTCGGCGTCGGTGGTGACGTGTTCCGGTGCCGCTGATCGGTGTGCGACCGCGACGGCGACCCGCTGCTCGCTGTGCTCGGTCCGGTGCACCAGCAGCGCGTCGGCACTGTCGACGCGGTGCAGTTCGGCGGTCAGCGGGTCCGAGATCAGCGAGGCGGCCCGGGGGTCGTCGGCTCGCTCGGGGACATGCTCGTTGGCCAGCAGGTCCGCACAGATCCGCAGGTCGACCGGCCCGTCCAGGGGTTCCACCGTCCAGTCGACGGCGGCGACCCGGCGGCGGGACAGCGACACCAGCCGGGTGCTGCGTACCCGCACCCCATCGCCGGCCGGCGAGATCCACTCGGTGAACCGTTCGATGACCCCGGCGCGCAGGTCGAGCACCTGCTCGTGGGCGAGCACCGTGCCGGTGCGCAGGTCCAGCGGTTCGTCACCGACCCAGAGCCGTACCAGCGTGGCGTTCGGCGGGCTGATCACGGTGTCACTGAGCTGCGGGAAGGCGTACCCGTCCTCGGGGTAGGTCAGCTCACGGCGTTCGTGCAGCCCGTTGAGGTAGCTGCCCGGCATGTCGACCGGCTCGCCCTCGTCGAGGGTGCCGCGCCAGCCCAGCCATCCGTTGCTCAACGCGAAGACCGACTCGGTCTCGCCGAGCCGGTCCAGGTCGTCCCGGGTCCGCCGGATCCGCCACCGCTCGTCGGGCTGCGGCTCGTCCGTCTGCTGGTCAGGGGTGGGGTGCACAGTGCCTCCAGGACTCTCCGACGGTCCCTGCGGGCTGACAATTCCCCACCGGCCGGTTCACCACACCAGCAGCGTCGTTCACCACACCAACAGCAACGCGCCGAGCGTGCCGAGCACCAGGTAGGGCCCGAACGGCAGGTGACTCGACCAGCGGGCCCGGCGGCTGACCAGCAGGCCCAGAGCGACCAGCCCGGACAGGGTCAGCGCGAGCAGCAGACCGAGCACCGGCACACTCCAGCCGTACCAGCCCAGGAGGGTGCCCGCGCTCAGCGCGAGCTTGGCGTCGCCGATGCCGAAGCCCCGCGCACCGAGCAGCAGGGTGGTGGTGGCGAAGAAGAGTGCCAACCCGAGCCCGGCGGCGACGGCGCGCAGCCATGGTGTCGGGCCGGCACCGGTCAGCGCGGCCAGCCCGAGCAACAGCCAGGTGCCGGCGGTGGCCGGCCAGGTCAGCCGGTCCGGCAGCCGGTGCACCGCAACGTCGATGAAGAGCAACGGCACCGCGAAGGCCAACCACCACCCGGCGGTGGCCAACTCGACGGCGGGTGGGCGGCTCAGCAGCAGCGCGACCGCGGCTGCCAGGGCGGCCAGTTCGACGGTGGCCGGCGGAGCACCGACCCGGGAACCGCAGCCGCCGCAGCGGGCGGTCGGGCCGAGCGCCGGCCAGGGGCGGTGCGGGCCGATCGGCGCGCCGCAGGCGTCGCAGCCGGTCCGGCGGACGGTCCCCGAGGGTACGGCGTGCCGAGCGACGGCGTACCGGAGCAGCGGGGTGATCGACAGTACCGCCGAGGCGTGCGGCCACGACCGAGTGGTGTGCCCGGACGGTGGATCAGTCCGCTCGGCCGCTCGGTCCGACGGTGCCGGCGGAGCAGGTTGCCGGGTCACGCGGGCCACCCCATCACGGAGGGTAGTGTGTCCGGTCGGTTCGGGTGGCGGTCCGAATACCCGACGCCGCCTGTCGTCCCGCCGTCCGAGCGTCGGATCGAATGCCCGTAACGGGCGGATGGAATTCCCATCGGCGGCAATCGGCGGCCTATTGGCACCATTTTCACTGGGGACGGATCGGACCGATTGCCATTTCCCGCCTCATTGCGACCGGCCTGTCGGGCACCCGCCCAACGGTGGGATCGCCCGCCTCGCCGCCCACACCTGCCCGAGCCACACGCCGGGTCGATCAACGCCGGCAACCTTCCGGTAACCATGCGGCGTCACCACCATTCATAACTCAGAGTGTTCGAATGAATTGCCTCTGTTGCATCGGCCGGCGTCAGCCTATGCTCGCCCCTTGGATGTGACGCAACCCACGTCCAACACCAACGAGCAGCCAGGCGAGTGCATTTCGTAGGAGATCCATAACAGTAAATGCGGCTGCGCACGGAACAGGGCCGGAGCGATTCGTCCGGTCGCGCCGCCGCACGCCCGGAGACGCTGGGGACGGCGTCCGCCGGTCGGCACCGAGGAGGGCACGAGGTGCGAGCACGGCAGCTGAGCCGCTGGACGGCCGGCCTGGTCGCGGTGGCCACGGTCGGCACGAGCACCGCCTGCGGCAGCACCCAGGAGGCGTCCACCACCGCGACACCCGACCGGAACAGACCAGCCGGCGCCGAGCAGGCCGCCGAGGAGGCTGCTGCGGAAAAGGCGGCGCTGGCGGCCTACTCCGGCTACCTCGCGGCGTCCCGCACGGCGAGCCGGCGCAGCGATCCACAGGAGCCGGCGCTGACCCGGTTCCTCGCTGACCCGCTGCTGACCAGGGTCCGGTTCAGCCTGCGGCAGGCCCGCCAGAACGGCGCGGTAAGCGCCGGCACGCTGCGCTCCGAAGGACCCACCGTCATCTCGATGGACCTGGCCGCCACACCCCCCACAGTGGAGATCCAGGACTGCGTCGACGCCAGCAACTACCGGCTGATCTACGTCGCCGACGACAAGGTCGTACCGGGCACCCGCGGCTCCCGCCACCTGGCCACCGCCACGGCGACCCGTTATCCCGACGGTCGCTGGCGGATCAGCACCGGCGCGGCGCACCAGGACCAGCCGTGCTGACCGGGCGCAGCGCCAGTCGCGGCCACGAGCGGCAGGCCGGCCACCGACGCCGGCCGGTCGCACGTACCGCCGCCTTCCGGCGGGCGCTGCTCGGCG
The DNA here is from genome assembly GCF_042898635.1 of Micromonospora sp. NPDC000442. NCBI lineage: Bacteria > Bacillati > Actinomycetota > Actinomycetes > Micromonosporales > Micromonosporaceae > Micromonospora > Micromonospora sp. NPDC000442. Next base: position 282,541 of record NZ_JBIAYZ010000001.1, read on the forward strand.
GGGCGCTGGCCATGCTGCTGGCGAGCACCGGCGCGGTTCCGGCGACCGCCGCCGACCCCGGTGCCGAATGCCCGCCGGCCCAACCGAACTGCAACGTCTGGGACGACGACCCGGGCACCCCCGGTGGCGGCGGCAACGGTGGGGACAACGGCAGCGGCGGCGACAACGGCGGCGGGGGCGGCGGAGGCGTCTGCCAGTGGGAGGGCCGCACCATCCCCTGCTACGACGACGTGCTCGGCTGGTTCAACAGCGGCGACGGCTGCTACTACAAGCTGGCCGAGCCGCAGCCGGAGGCGCCAGAGGGTCAGCAGTGGTACGTGCGCACCTGCTACGGCGGGGCGGTCGGTGACCAGCGGACGGTGCTGCTGGACGCGCCACCGCAGGGCTTCGGCGCGCCGCCGGACCCGGAGGAGCTGGCCCGTCGGGCGTTCGCGTCGATCACCCTGCTCGCGCCCCGGGCGGCGGTCGCACCCCGCAAGTCCGTCGGCCCCGGGCTGGTGGGTCTGCCGGTCTGGATGTGGGCCGAACGGGGCGCCAACCAGTTCGGCCCGTTGAGCGCCGACGCCACGGACCGCGGCCTGACCGTGACCATCCTGGCTGAGGTCGACCGGGTGGTCTGGGACATGGGCAACGGCGACGAGGTCACCTGCACCGGCCCCGGCACCCCGTACGACCGTCGGGGGTCGTACGCCGGTCAGCCCTCCCCCGACTGCGGCTACGACAGCGGCTATCCCGAGGCCGGGACGTACACGGTCCGGGCGACCACGTACTGGTCGGTGACGTGGACCAGCAGCGGAGGCGACAGCGGGAGCATCGGCGGTGTCACCCGCACCACCGGCCCGGTCGGCATCCAGATCAACGAGCTACAGGTGGTGACCCGATGAGCGCGAGGAGTGAGCCGATCCTGCGAGCCCCACAGTCGCGAACGAAAGGTGTGACCCGATGAGCGTGGCGACCCGCGACGGAAGCACTCCGGTGGACGCGCCGGTCGCCCCTCCCCGGGTGGTCCGCCAACGCCGGGTCCGGCCCGGGCTGCTCGGCCTCGCCGTCCTGCTGATCGCCCTCGGCGGCCTGGGTTCGGCGTTCGCGGTGACCTCGGTCCGGGCGACCGGCAGCTACCTGGCGGTGGCCCGGGCGGTCGAGGTGGGCAGCGTGGTACGCGCCGACGACCTGGTGTCGGTGCAGGTGGCCGGCGGTCAGGGACTCGAACCGGTGCCCGCCTCCCGGCTCGCCGACGTGATCGGGATGCGCGCCGCCGTCTCGCTGGCCCCGGGTTCCCTGCTGACGATGGCCCAGCTCACCGACGATCCACTGCTCGGCCCCGGTCAGCAGCAGCTCGCTCTCGGGCTGCGCGCGGCCCAGGTGCCGGCGCCGAAGCTCCGCCCCGGGGACCAGATTCTGCTGGTCAGCACGCCGAGCAACGACAGCGGCGGAGGTTCGTCGTCCGGTGCCACCCGGTTCACCGCGACCGTCACCGACGCCGTCTCCACCGACGGGCGGGACGAGGTGGTCGTCTACCTGGCGCTCGCTGTCCGGGACGTGCCGGCCGTGGTGGCACTGGCCGCCCAGGATCGGATCGCGGTCGTACTGACCAAGGCGGCCTGAGCATGGCGATCATCGCGCTGGTCTCGGCCAAGGGTTCGCCGGGGGTCACCACCACCGCGCTGGCCTGTGCGTTGAGCTGGCACCGGCGGCTGATCCTCGCCGAGTGCGACCCGGCCGGCGGCTCCGTCCTCGCCGGCTATCTCGGTGGCGCGCTCGACGGGCCGCGCGGCATCGGCGAGCTGGCCGTCGGCGAGCTGCGGGACGGCAGCCTGGAGAGCGCCTTCTGGTCGCAGTTGGTCGACCTGGACGCGCCGCGCCGGGAACGGCTGCTGCTGCCGGGAGTGGTCGACCCGGCCCAGGCCGGCAGCGTCACCCCGCTCTGGCAGCGGTTCGCGGACTTCTTCACCGGGCTGGAACGCGGCGACCCACCGTACGACGTGCTTGTCGACTGTGGCCGGTTGCACGTCCTCGGTCCGCCTTGGCCGCTGCTGCGCGCCGCCTCGGTGGTGCTGGTGGTAAGTCGGGCGCAGCTGCCCGACCTGTCCGGTACCCGGGCCATGCTCCGGTCCATCGAACGGGACTTCGCCGAGCATCGGGTGCCGTCGGGCACCCTGCGCCTGCTGCTGATCGGCGGCGGCCACGGCAGAAGCGAGGTCAGCAAGGCCCTTCAGCTGCCGGTGATCGCCCGGCTGCCGCACGATCCGCGTACCGCCGAGGTGTTGAGCCTGGGCGGGACCGTGCGGGCCACCCGACCGCTGTTGCGGGCGGCCCGCGAGCTGGAGGTGCCGATCGGCGCGCTGCTGGAACGGCGGCGGGCCCGGCTGGCGTGGCCCGTCTCCCAGGGAGTGCCGGATGCGATTTGAACCGGTCTCGTCCGACCCGCGCCGGCAACCACCGGGCGCCACCTCCACCGCCCCGCCGCTGCCCCCGGTCAACGGTTGGCACCAACCGCCGAACGGGTCGGTGCCTGTCGCAGCGCCGCCAGCGGCGCCGCCGCCCCGGCCGCGGGTGGATTTTCAGGTGGTGCGCGAGCTTCGCCGGCAGCTCAGCGAGCGGCTCACCCGGTGGCAGCGTGGCCGCGAGTTCAGCGTCGCCGAGGAGGACACCGAGCGCGCCCGGCTCGCGGTCGAGCTGGTCGCCGAGTACGCCGACGCGGTGCGCCGCGCCGGCACGCCGATGGCCGCGGGCGAGGAACGGCTGCTGCTCGACCAGGTGACCGCCGAACTGGCCGGCCTCGGTCGACTCCAGACCCTGCTGGTCGACGACACCATCGAGGAGGTGCACATCCTCGGCTGCGACCAGGTGCGCATCACCCGACACGGCGGCGGGGTCGACTGGTCCGACCCGATCGCCGACAGCGACGACGAGCTGGTGGAGATCCTTCAGGCCGCGGCCCGCCGGGCCGGCGCGACGGAACGCTCCCTGTCCACCTCGAAACCCACCCTGGACCTGCAACTGCCCGACGGCAGCCGACTGGCCGCGGTGTTCCTGGTCAGCCACCGCCCGTACGCGGTGATCCGCAAGCACAACACCCTCGACGTGACCCTGGACGACCTGGCCGGCGGCCGGGGCGACCTGGACGAGATGATCGACCCGCTGCTGCGCGACTTCCTCCGGGCGTCGATGCGGGCCGGGTTGAACATCATGGTCGCCGGGCTGGCCGGCGCCGGAAAGACAACCGTGATCCGGGCGATGATGAGCGAGATCCCGCCGGACGAGCCGTACGTGCTGCTGGAGGAGAGTCGGGAGCTGCTACCGGCCCGCCGCGGCGATCGGCACCGGGCGGTGATGAGCTTCGAGGCCCGGGAGGGGCACGGCGAGCGCGGGCCGGACGGTCGACCGGCCGGCGAGGTGAGCATCGCCGACCTCATCCCGGTCTCGCTGCGGATGGGCGTGCTGCGGATCATCGTCGGCGAGGTGCGGTCCCGGGAGATCGTGCCGATGCTCCAGGCGATGACCACCAGCCGGGGGTCGATGTGCACGATCCACGCGCGTACGCCGGCCGGGGTGAGCGAGCGGATCATCGAGTTGGCGCTCGCCCACGGCCGCGAGATGACCGTCGACCAGGCCCGCCGGATGGCAGGCAACGCGCTCGACCTGGTCGTCTACGTCACCGTCGACGACGAGACCGGCATCGGCGGGCGCAAGCACCGCTTCGTCTCGCACGTCGAGGAGGTTCTGGGCGTCGGTGAGAGCAGCCGGATCACCACCACGCAGATCTTCGGCCCCGGCCCCGACGGCCGGGCGGTCCCCCGGCACCTGCCGGAACGGATCCGGGATCAGCTGCTGCGGGTGGGCTACGACGCCCGGTTGCTGAGCCGCTGGATCGAGGCCGGCCAGGGTGCCTGGCGTCGGCCCCGGCAGACCCGACTCGGTCGGCGGTGAGACCGTGCGTACGAACATCGAGCTGATCGCACTGGTCTCGGGTGCGGCCTGCGTGGCCGGCCTGGTGCTGGCGGTCGTCGCGCTCGTCGGCACCCGCCGGCCGCCCGGTCGGGCACCCGGGGCGGGCCCGGGGCTCGGGCGACTCTGGCGCGGCTCCGGCGCCACGGCCCGGGAGCAGCGGGCGCACCAGGCGCTGCTGATCGGCGCGGTGGTCGCCGGTGCGCTGGCCTTCCTGCTGACCGGCCTGCCCGTGGTGGGCCTGCTGGTGGCGGTGGCGGTGCCGGGCACCCCGTGGCTGTTCTCGGTCGGCCGGGCCGAGCAGCGGGCCATCGCCCGCATCGAGGCGGTCGGCGAGTGGACCCGCCGGCTCAAGGACGTCTCCGCCACCGGGCAGGGGCTCCAGCAGGCGATCATCGGTACGGTCACCACCGCGCCGGAGGAGATCCAGGAGGAGGTGCGCCTGCTCGCCGCCCGGCTCCAGGCCGGTTGGCTGGCCCGTTCCGCCCTGCTGGCCTTCGCCGACGAGATCGGCGACCCGGTCTGCGACCAGGTCGTCGCCGCGCTGATCCTGCACCTCACCGACCGGGGTGAGCGCCTCGGCGACGTGCTCGGCTCGATCGCCTCGGCCGCCGCCGCGGAGGTCGCGACCCGCCGGGAGATCGAGGCCAAGCGCACCCAGCCCCGGTTCGCGGTCCGCTTCCTCACCGGGATGACGCTGGCCACCATCGCGTACGGGCTGCTCAACCGCGAGTACGTCCAGCCGTACGACACCCCGTTCGGGCAGGTGGTGATGGCGGTGCTCGGTGCCGCCTTCGTGGCGCTGCTGGCCTGGGTGCGCTCGATGAGCCAGCCGCCCCGACCGGCCCGTTTCCTGCCGGCCCCCGACCCCGGCGAGGTGGTGGCGTGAACCTGCATCTCACTCTCGCGGTGGTGGCCGGTGCCACCCTCGGGCTTGGCGTGTTCCTGGTGGTCCGCGAGCTGGTGCCGGCGACTCCCGCGCTCGGCCCGGCGCTGCGCCGGCTGCACCAGCCGCCGGGAGCCACCCGCACCGGCCCCGTTGACCGGCGGCTGGACTGGCTCACCGGGATGGCCCGCTGGCTGCGACCCCCACACCGGCAACTGGCCCTGCTCGACCGCACTCCCGAGCAGTACGCCCTCTCCCTGCTGTTGTCCGCCCTGATCGGACTCTCCGCCCCGGCGCTGCTCAGCGTCACCCTCTTCACCGTCGGCGTCTCGCTGCCGCTGGCCGTACCGGTCCTGGGCAGCCTCGGCCTGGCGCTGCTCTGCGCGCTGGTGGCGCACCGGTCGGTGCTGACCAAGGCCGACGCCGCGCGGGACGAGTTCCGTCAGGCGGTCTGCACCTATCTCGACCTGGTCGCGTTGCAGTTGTCCGCGGCGCACGGGCCGGTGCAGTCGCTGGAGCGGGCCGCCGCGATCTGCGAGGGCTGGGTCTTCGACCGGATCTCCGAGGCGCTGCGGATGGCCCAGATGCAGATGCACTCACCCTGGGACGAGCTACGCGATCTCGCCGACCGGATCGGCATCCCGGAGTTGGGCGACGTCGGCGCCATCATGCGTTCCTCCGGCAGTGAGGGCGCTCAGGTGCACGAGACCCTGCGCAGCCGGGCCGACTCGCTGCGCGACCAGATCCGCACCGACAACCTGGCCCGGGCCGAGGGGGTGACCAGCCGGCTCGACATCCCCGGCGCGCTGCTGGTCTTCGTCCTGCTCGGCTTCGCCATCTACCCGTTTCTGGCCCGCCTCTAGGCCGACCCCGAGTGAAGGAGCACCGATGTCCGTAATCACCTACCTGCACGTCGCGCTACGGGCGCGGCTGGCCGAACTGCGCGGCGACCGTGGCGACAGCCCGGTGCCGACCGCAGTGATCATCTTTGGCCTGGTGGCCGTGGCGATGGCGGTGACCGCCGCCGCCCTCGGCGCGGCAAACGACTGGATGGACAACATCCCGACCCACCAGGACCCGTCGGACACCTGATCGATGTTCCGTCGCCTCACCGCCGGCTGGTGCCGGGTGGTCGCCGCCACCCGGCACCGACTGCTGCCCGGAGACGCCGAGCGGGGCGGCAATCCGGTCGAGCTGGCGGTGGCCCTGCCGGCGATCCTGGTGATGCTGTTCGCCTCGATCCAGGTCGCCGTCGTGTTCGTCGCCCGGTCGACCGCGCTCAACGCCGCCCAGAGCGGAGTCAACGCGGCACGGCTCTACGACGCCCCGGCGGGGGCCGGAGAGGACCGTGCGGCCGAGTTCCTCCAGGCCGCCGGGGACTGGCTGGTCGACTGGGACGAGCCGGGGCCGAGCTGCGTCGCCACGGACACCGACGTGACCTGCACGGTGAGCGGTAGGGCCCTGTCGGTGGTGCCGGGCGTCAGCTTCGCCGTCCGGCAGACGGCACACGGGACGGTGGAACGATGGACCGAGCCATGAGCCGAGGTTCCGTCTCGATCGAGGTGGCGGTACTGGCGCCGGCCTTCGTGGCGATGATGGTGCTGGGCGGGGTCGCCGGGCGTACCGCGGTGGCCAGCGCGGCGCTGGAAGCCGCCGCGCATGACGCGGCCCGGGCGGCGTCGATCTCCCGGGACGCCGCCACCGCCCGTCGGGAGGCCCGGGAGGCGGCCCGCCGCCAGCTCGACTGGCGGGGGGTGTCCTGTTCGGGGGCCCCTCAGGTGACCTTCCGCGGCTCGGTACACGGACGGTCCACCACCTTCCGGCGCGCCTTCGCCAGCGAACTCGGGCAGAACGCCACGGTCACCGTCGAGATCGCCTGCACCGTCTCCTACGCCGACATCAACCTGCCGGCGCTGACGATGCCGGACGGACAACGGATCACCGCCTCGTTCACCTCGCCGCTGGACCGCTACCGGAGCCGGGGATGACGGCCGGGCGTGGCGACACCGGTCGGGTGAGCATCTTCCTTGCCGTGGCCATGATCGGGGTACTGGCCATCATCGGCATGGCGTTCGACGGCGCGGGTCAGCTCCGGACGCTGCAACGTGCCGAGAACCTGGCCGCCGAGGCGGCCCGCGCGGGCGGCCAGGCCATCGACCGGGCGACCGCCATCGAGGGCGGACCCAAGCGGATCAACCGACGCGAGGCCCGCCGCGCCGTCCGGAACTACCTCACCACCGCCGGGGCCAGCGATTACACCGTGACCTTCCCGGTGGTCGACGGCGAAACCCTGATCCGGGTACGCGTCGAGGTCACCTACGACCGGGCGGCCCTCGGCCTGTTCGGCTTCTCCAACACCGTCACCGTCTCCGGTGAGGCGACCGCGCGGGCGCTGACCGGGGCTCCCTAGGAAGGAAGGTAGCCATGGCCGCATCGGGTGGCACCGCCGTACGGCGGGTCGGTCGGGTGCTTACCGGTTTCGGTGCGCTGGTCGTGCTGATCGGTCTGCTGGTCGGCGGGCCGATCGCGCTGCTGGCCTTCGCCGGCAACCCGCTCCCCGACCACGTACCCACACTCGCGGAGATCGGCACCACGCTGACCAGCCGCGACGACGGGCAACTCTTCCTACGGGCGCTGGCCATCGCCGGTTGGTTCGGCTGGGCCACCTTCGCCCTCTCGGTGCTCGTGGAGCTGGGCGCGCAGGCGTTCGACCGGCCCGCTCCCCGGCTGCCCGGCATGGGCCGGCAGCAGCGGGCCGCCGCCGCGCTGGTCGGGTCGGTCGCGCTGATCCTCGCCGCCAGCCCCGCCGCCACCGCCGCCACCACGGCGTACGGCGCCTCGACGTACGGAGGCTCGGCGTACGGCGGAGGTCCGGCGGCCGCCGTGGCGTTCGCTCCGGCTCACTCGATCGCGGCACCGGCGGCCCCCGGGTTGGCAGCCACGACTTCGGCAACCGAATCGGCGGCCAGCTCAGCGGCAGCCGACTCGAAGGCGGCAGGCGGCTCGGGGGCGGCAGGCGCGTGGGCCGACGGGGCCGGCGCCTCGGCGGCAGCGCCCGTCTACCGGGTCGCCAAGGGCGACTACCTGGGCGGGGTCGCCGACCGGTACCTCGACGACTTCGACGACTACCACCGGTTGGCCGCGCTCAACAAGCTGCGTGACCCGGACCGGATCCGCCCCGGCCAACTCATCAAGCTTCCCGAGGAGGCACACGACCAGGGTTCCCGGCCACACGCCACGGGCCGGCTTGTCGCACCGAAGCCCCGCCCCGCCCCCGGTCCGGAGCGCACCGAGCAGACCCGCCCGGCACCGGCCAAGCCGGGCGACTCGGTGGACCGGCCCGGTGAGGCGGTGGACCGGCCCGGTGACCCGACCGAGCGCCCGGGGTCGGCCACGACCGCGCCGGCCAGTCCCGACGCACGGCAACCGGAGCCGTCGCAGGGTGAGACGCCGGATGGTCACCCCCCGGTGGTGACGGTGGGTGCGGCCCGGGCCGGCGAACCCGACCGGGTGAACCGTCCACTCGCCGTCTCCGCCGTACTGGCCGTGGCCAGCATCGTCGGCGCGCAGATCGGTGCGGTGCTCGGCCTGCGCCGCCGGCCGGCCATGTCCCGCGCCGGCACCCGCCACCACCCGCCCGCCGCTGTTCCTCGCGAACTACCCGCAGGCCGACACCGCAAGGACTGACCCCCAGTTCGGCACCCCACGTTCGTGATGTGTGGCAGTGGAAGTAGCCGACACGCCGACAGTGGACCACCGCTACTGCCACAGATCCAGCGAGTCGGGCTTCCCTGGTCAGGGCAGCCGGGCCTCCAAGCGGCCGTCGACGATCCGGGTCGGCAGGACCTGCTGGTCGTTCGGGGACGGGCCGTGCACCACCTCGCCGCCGTTGAGTCGGAAGGTGCTGCCGTGCCACGGGCACACCACGCACGCGTGCCCGTCGATCTCGCGTACCTCGCCCTCGCCGAGCGGGCCGCTCTGATGCGGGCAGCGCTCCAACATGACTGTCACGTCGTCGCCGTGCCGGTAGAGGATCACCGAAACGTCGTCGACCTTGCGGGTGACGAGTTCCCGCTGCGGCAGGCTGGTCATCTCCGCCACCGGGTGCCAGCCGTCGCTGATCAGATGCAGGTCGGAGACGCTCACGTTCACCTGGGCACCCTGCTTGTACGCCAGGTGTCCGCCGAGGTACGCCCCCGCACCGGCGGCGCTGAGGCCCAGCCAGCCGAGGGTGCGCCCGAGTCCGTGCCGGCCGGACAGACGCGCGGCCAGTGAGGCGCCGTACAGCGCCAGCCCGACGGAGTTCGACGCAGCGTGCACCAGGCCGACCCGACGCTGGTCACGGGAGAGCCCGGCCCAGTCGTTGAGACCGGCGACCGCCGCCGGCACGGCGCTAAGCGTGCCGACCGCGGTCAACGCGGTCGCCGCCCTCCGCTGACCGGGCATCAGGTCCAGCACGGCCGCGCTGATCCACGAGCCGACCGGCAACTGCACCATCGCCGGGTGCAGCGGGTGGCCCAGCCAGACCCCGTGCAACAGGTCGCGGACCCGCTGTGGGCGCAGCACGCCCTGCACGGTCTGCTGCAACCGGTCACCGAACCGGTCGAGGCCGGAGGCTTGCTCGATTTTCGTCAACAACGCTCGCACGAGTAACGACTTCCCGTCGTACGCCGCCGCAAACCGGTCGCCGGGGACGAATAGCCAGCCGGGCGACGCCGGGGCATGCTGACGGGATGACGGTACGGGTGGAACGGGACGGGCCGGTGACCACGGTGATCCTGGACCGGCCGGCGGCCCGCAACGCGGTCGACGGGCCGACCGCCCGGGCGCTCGCTGACGCGTTCCGGGCCTTCGACGCGGATCCGACGGCGGCGGTGGCGGTGCTCTGGGGGGCCGGGGGCACGTTCTGCGCGGGTGCCGACCTGAAGGCGATCGGTACGCCGAGCGGCAACCGGGTCGAGTCGGACGGCGACGGTCCGATGGGCCCGACCCGGATGCTCCTCGGCAAGCCGGTGATCGCCGCGATCTCCGGGTACGCGGTGGCCGGCGGGCTGGAACTGGCGCTCTGGTGCGACCTGCGGGTCGCCGAGTCGGACGCGGTACTGGGGATCTTCTGCCGACGGTGGGGAGTGCCGCTGATCGACGGCGGGACAGTCCGGCTGCCCCGGCTGATCGGCGAGAGCCGGGCCATGGACCTGATTCTCACCGGGCGCGCGGTGCCGGCCGACGAGGCGTACGCGATGGGGTTGGTCAACCGCGTGGTCGAGCCGGGTGAGTCCCGGGCGGCGGCCGAGCAACTGGCCGCCGAGATCGCCCGCCATCCACAGACCTGCCTGCGCAACGACCGCGCCTCAGTCCTGGCCGCCGCCGCCCAACCGGAGCCCCAGGCCCTAACCACCGAGCTGACCTACGGCCTGCACTCCCTGGCCACCGACGCGGCGGCCGGCGCCGCCCGCTTCACCGCCGGCGCCGGCCGCCACGGCACCCCCACCCCCTGACCCCGCCCCGCCCCGCCCCGCCCCGCTCCACTCCCGCGATCTTGCACTTTCGGTCGCCGCTATGCGACATATGCCCGTTATGCAGGGACGAGAAGTGCAAGATCGCGGGAGGTTGAGGAGGGTGGGCGCCGCGGCCGGAGCTAGAACAGCCTTCTGCCGCGTGTGCCTCGTCGGGTCACTGTCCGAGGTTGCGTAGCGCGTCGGAGATCGCCCGGTGGAAGGTCGGGTAGGCGTAGATCATGTGCCGGAGCTGACTCAGCGGAACGGCCGCGTGCACGGCCACCACCAGACCGGACAGCACCTCGCCGCCGGCCGGACCGGCCGAGGTGGCCCCGATCAACACCCCCTGGTCGGCGTCAGCGACGAGCTTGATGAAGCCGAACTCGTCGGTGCCGTGGATCCAGCCCCGGGTGGACGACGACAGCCGGGTGAAGCCGACCTGCACGTTGATTCCGCGTTCGCGCGCCTGCTGCTCGGTGAGGCCGACCGCACCGATCTCCGGATCGGTGAAGGTGACCCGGGGCAGCGCCCGGTAGTCGGCGCGGGGCACCGATCCCGCCGAACCGCTCGATCCGGTGGCGGCCAACGAACTGGCCACGCCGACCGCGCCACCGACCACGCTTGCCGTACCGCTCGGGTCCGCGCCGCCCTGCGACCTCCGCACGTGGTCGAGCACATCGGCGACCACGATGGACGCCTGATACATGGCGACGTGGGTGAAGGCACCCTCGCCGGTGACGTCGCCGACCGCCCAGATCCCCTCGGTGACGTGCAGCCGGTCGTCCACCGGCAGGTACCGCCCACTCGCGTCGACGCCGACCGTGTCCAGCCCAAGCTCGTCCAGGTGGGCACGGCGACCGGTCACCACCAGCAACCGCTCGGCGGTGAACTCCTCGCCTCCGGTGCCGCGCAGGGTGAAGCCGGTGGCGCCGTGCTCGACCCGAGCGGCCTTGACGCCGGTGTGGATCTCCACCCCGTCGGCCCGCAACGCGGCGGCCGCCGCCTCGGACGACTCCGGCTCCTCGACGGCCAGTACCCGGTCGAGCGCCTCGACCACGGTGACCCGTACGCCGAAGCGGGCGAACACCTGAGCCAGTTCCAGCCCGATCGCCCCACCGCCCAGCACCAGCAGCGACCCCGGCAGTTCCTCGACCTCGATCGCCTCGCGGTTGGTCCAGTACGGGGCATCCGCCAGCCCGTCCACCGGCGGCACCGACGGTCGGGTACCGGTACCCAGCACGATGCCGTGGCGTGCCTGGAAGACCTGGTCACCGACCCGTACCCGACCCGGACCGTCGATCCGGCCACTACCGCGTACGAAGCGCCCGCCCTTGCCGGTGAGCCGCTGCACCGCCACCCGGTCGTTCCAGTCGTCGGTGGCCTCCTCGCGGATCCGCTTCGCCACCGGCGCCCAGTCCGGAGCGACCTGTGCGGCACCACCGAGGCCGTCGACCCGGCGGGCCTCGGCGACCGCGTTCGCCGCCCGGATCATCATCTTGCTCGGAACGCACCCCCAGTACGGGCACTCCCCGCCGACCAGGTTGCGTTCGACGCCGACCACGGTGAGCCCGGCCTCCGCGAGCCGACCGGCCACCTCCTCCCCGCCGACTCCGAGCCCGAGCACCACCACGTCTACCAGTTCCGGCTCCGCCATGCCGCCAGCATTGCGCACCGACCCGCCCCCGGCCACCCGACCACGCCGTCCTCTGACGGATACCGGACCCGACCTGTCGGCCTGCTGGGATGCGATCGAAAAGTGACCGAAAGTAATATCCCTGGCTTGTGGAGCACGAAGCGTCCGACGGTCCGACGGGGCGTCCCCCCGAGGCACCGGCCCGTTCCCGGGATCTCGCCAGCCTGACCGCCGACATTTTCACCGCCGCCGCCGGGCTCGTCGGCGTGGTGCAGGCACTCCGCGCCGACCCGCTCTGGGCATTGTGGGTCGCGCTCGGCGCCCTTGCTCTCGCCGGCCTGCTGGCGTACCGGCTGCGGCAGCGGCGCTGGCGCGCGGCGGCGGTGAGCCTCACCGTCCTGCTGCTTCTCGGCGGGGGTGGCGCCCTGCTGGCACTGACGGGAGGTGGCGACGAACCACCGGCCGACACGCCCGCCGGTGCCGCGCCGGACGACGTGTCCCCGACCACGGCCAGCCGGCCCCCCTCCAGTGACCCGACGTCCGGCCCACGCACCGGAGATTCCGCCGAGCCGGTCGTCGATGAGGCCGGCACCGCCGTCTTCAGCGACGTGGTGCAACTTGACAAGCAGACCGGAGTCGACCTGGACGACGGTCGGGCCGAACGCAGGTACGTCCAGGACGCCACTGTTGATCTCTACCTGGACTGGGGGTACGTGCTCTACGGCAGCGCCCGGCACAGTCAGCTCCACGACGACAGCAACGCGGGGCCGGAGCAGGGGGCCCGCAACCGCTGCCGCACCTACCGAGAGGCCGGCCGGGACGGTGCCACGAGCACCTACATCGGCGGCGGCAACCAGCAGAAGTGCTTCACCACGTCGGAGGGTCGCCCAGGCTGGGTACAGGCGGTCAACAGCGTCGGCAACGGCGGGCTCCTGCTGAAGGTGACGGTCTGGGCCGACTAGCGCAGCCAGACCGGAGGGTCACCGGGGGGCTCCAGCGGCGGCGGGTAGTCGAGCGCGCGGCGCAGCGCGTCCGGTAGTCGCCACGGCTGGTGCACCGCCGCGCCGGCCACCGCCGCCAGCTCGGGCACCCACCGCCGCACGTATGCGCCGTCGGGGTCGTACCGCTCGGCCTGACGGACCGGATTGAACCCGCGGTACGGCCTGGTGTCGTTGCCGGTGCCGGCGACCCACTGCCAGTTGCCCGAGTTGTCGGCGATGTCGCCGTCGAGCAGCCACCGGAAGTAGACCGCCTGCCCGTCCCGCCAGTCCAGCCCGAGCGTCTTGGTGAGGTAGCCGGCGGTGATCAGCCGGGCCCAGTTGTGCAGCCAACCCTGCGCCCGCAACTGACGCATGCCGGCGTCCACGACCGGCAGGCCGGTGCGCCCCTCGGCCCAGGCGGTGAGGGCCTGCTCGTCGTAGCGCCAGTGCTCGGTCGCCCGGCGGCGGTAAGCCTTGCGGGGCAGGTCGGGAAAGGCGGCGGTCACCTGGTGGTAGAAGTCGCGCCAGCAGAGTTGACGGACGAACGGGGACTGCCGGTCGTCGATCGCGTTGGCCACGGTCAGCGGAGACAGGCAGCCGAAGCGCAGGTAGGGACTGAGCCGGGAGGTGGCGTCGCCGGCCATGTCGTCGTGGCGGTCGCCGTAGCGCGCGACGTCGGGCAGCCACCGCGCCAGCCGACGCCGTGCCTCGTCCTCCCCGCCGGTCACCACGTCCGGCGACTCTCCCGGCGGCAGCCCCGGGAGACGCCCGACCGGCACGCCCGCCGGCAACCTCACGGTCGCCGGTGCCGACAGTTCCTCCCGCCACGGTCGCGCGCTCCAGGCCCGGTGGTACGGACTGAACACCCGGTATTGGTCACCGCCGCCGGGGGTCAGTTCTGCCGGTTCGACCACCGTCAGGCCGGGGAAGAACCTCAGATGCAGCCGGTGCCGGTCGCACTCGGCACGCAGGCGTCGCGCCCGGCGGGCCGCGTACCGGGAGACGTCGGCGGAGAGCGCGACACCCTCGGCGCCCACCTCGCCGGCCAACCGGATGGTCTCGGCCACCGGATCGCCGTGCCGCAGCGCCAGGTCACCGCCGAGCGCGCGCAGCGCCTCGCGGAGCGCGGCGAGGCTCTGGTGCAGGAAGCGGGTGCGGTTCGGCGACCGTTCCGCGAGCGCGGGGTCCAGCACGTACAGCGGCACCACGCGGTCGAAGGCGGCGCAGCTGGTCGCCAGTGCCGGGTGGTCGTGCACCCGCAGGTCGCGGGTGAACAACACGACGGCGGTACGCCCGCTCACCGCACCGGCGGTCCGGGCACGGCGACCGGGCTGCCGGCCGGGGTCAGCAGGGCGCGGGTCGCCACCCCCAGCCGGCGCCGCTGCGGCACCGTGGCCCGGCGGGCGAAGACGTCGTAGTCCTGGGCGGCCACCTCGTCGAGGATCCCGCCGTAGAGCAGGTAGGCGGTACGGATGCAGGACTGCGAGGCGCCGTCGAGCAGAACCACACCCGGCGCGGCGGCGAGGTAGTGCGCCTGGGCGCGGGTCACCTCGTACCGGATCAGTTCGCGCACCGGCCCGCTGGCCCGCCCGGCGGCGTGACAGGCGAACAGGTCCTCCCGGGTCACGCCGAAAGCGGCCAGGTCCTCGTCGGGCAGGTACGTCCGCCCCCGGGCCAGGTCCTCACCGACGTCCCGGATGAAGTTGGTCAGCTGGAACGCGAAGCCGAGCTGCCGGGCGGGCTCGCGGGCCGCCGCCGGATCGGAGCTGCCCAGGATGGGCAGCATCATCGTGCCGATGACCGCCGCCGATCCCTCCATGTAGTCCAGCAGGTGCTCGTAGGTGCGGTAGGCGGTGACGGTCAGATCCATCGCCATGCTCTTGAGGAACGAGGCGAAGTCCTCCCGCTCGAGGTCGAACACGGCAATGGTGTGCAGCACCGCGGGCAGCAGCGGGTCGCTCACCGGCGCACCGTGCAGCCCGGCGACGAACCGTCCACCCCAGTCGTCCAACCGGGCCGCGCGCTCGGCCGGGGGTAGGGCGTCGGTCTGATCGACGATCTCGTCGGCGTAGCGGGTAAACCCATATAAAGCGTGCACATGCCGTCGTTTCCATGCGGGCAACAGCCTGGTGGCGAGATAGTAGGTGCGGCCGTGACGTCTGTGCAGCTCACGACATCTGTCGTAGGCAGCGGCGAGATCCAGGTCCACCGGCCCCTCCTCTGATTCGACGCACCAATCGACGCAACTTGAGACCCTAGGGTACGCTCGGCAGCATGGCCAGCGACGGACCAACGGGTAACCTCCTTCGCGTGGTGCCTGAGCAGCCGGTCGGTGGAGACGACCCGATCGCTGCCGTACTGGCCGTCTACACGCGCGACATCGTCACGGCCGTCGACAACACGCTTGCCGAGTTCCTGACCGCCGAGGTCGACGCGCTCACCGCGATCGACCCGGCGATGGGCGGCTTCGCCGGGACCGCCCGCGACTGCGTCCTCTCCGGCGGAAAGCGGGTCCGGCCCACGTTCGCCTACTGGGGATGGCGCGGCGCGGTCGGCGGCGACACGCCGGTCACCCCGGTGCTGCCCGCACTGGCCACCTTGGAGTTGCTGCACACCTTCGCGCTGGTGCACGACGACGTGATGGACGCCTCCGCCACCCGACGCGGCCGACCGACCGCGCACGTGGCGGTGGCCACCCAGCACGCCGCGTCGGGTCGCAACGGCGACTCCGGGCGCTTCGGCGAGGCCGTCGCCGTACTCATCGGTGATCTCTGCATGGTCTGGGCCGACCAGTTGCTGGCCCTCGCCGACCTGCCGGCCGACCGGCTGTTCCAGGTACGGCGCGGCTACGACCGGATGCGGGTGGAGACGGTCGCCGGGCAGTACCTCGACGTCCTCGGCGAGAGCGACCCGCAGAGCTGGTCGGTGGATCGGGCGCTCCGGGTGGCCCGGTACAAGACCGCCAGCTACACCGTGCAACGACCGCTGCTCTTCGGTGCCAGCCTGGCCGGCGTCGGCGGCGACAGCGCGCTGGCCGCCGCGTACACCCGTTACGGTCTCGCTGTCGGCGAGGCCTTCCAGCTCTGCGACGATCTGCTCGGTGTCTTCGGTGACCCGACCACCACCGGCAAGCCGGCCGGCGACGACCTGCGTACCGGCAAGCCGACGGCGCTGCTCGTGCTGGCCCGGGAACTGGCCACGCCGACCCAGTTGCGGACACTCGACGGTGCCGACCGCGGCGCCGACGGGCCGACGATCGCCCGGCTCGCCGAGGTCGTGGTCGACACCGGTGCCGTACGCCGGATCGAGCGGATGATCGACGAACGGGTCGAGGACGCGCTGGCCGCGCTCGACGCGGTCGCCGTCGACGAGACCGCCCGCACCGCGCTGGTCGGCCTCGCGACCGCCGCCACCCACCGGAGGGCATGATGGGCGTCCTGCACAGAGAGCGTCGGGAAACCCCCGAGGTCTTCCGGTCTCCCAGAGAGGTGGTCATCGGTGCGGACCGTTGACGGGCGTACTGATCGGGTGGTGGTTGTCGGGGCCGGCCTCGGCGGGCTGGCCTGCGCGCTGCACCTGGCGGGCAGCGGACGCCAGGTGACCGTGCTGGAGCGCGAGGCGGTGCCGGGTGGGCGGGCCGGGCGACTCAGCGTCGACGGCTACGAGTTCGACACCGGGCCCACGGTGCTCACCATGCCGGATCTCATCGCCGAGGCGCTCGGCGCGGTCGGCGAGGAGCTGACCGACTGGCTCGACCTGGTGCCGCTCGACCCGGCCTACCGTGCCTACTATCCGGACGGTTCGACGCTTGACGTGCTCACCGACACCACCGCGATGGCGGCGGAGATCTCGCGGGTCTGCGGGCCCCGGGAGGCCGACGGCTACCTGCGGTTCGTCGACTTCGCCCGGAACCTGTGGCGCCTGGAGCGGGCCGACTTCATCGAGCGCAATCTCGACGCACCGACCGATCTGCTCACCGGCAACCTGCTCAAACTCGTCACCACCGGCGCCTTCCGGCGACTGCAAACCAAGATCAACCAGTTCTTCCGCGATCCGCGTACCCGACGGATCTTCTCCTTCCAGGCGATGTACGCCGGTCTCGCCCCGCACGACGCGCTGGCCATCTACGCGGTCATCGCGTACCTCGACTCGGTGGCCGGGGTCTTCTTCCCGCGCGGCGGCATCCACGCGGTCTCCCGCGGGCTGGCCGGCGCCGCCGAGAAGCACGGCGTGCGAATCCGGTACGGCACCACCGTGACCCGGGTGGAGACCGCGAACGGCCGGGCCACCGGGGTGGTGACCGCCGACGGGGAATTCGTCCCCGCCGACGCCGTGGTGCTCAACCCCGACCTTCCGGTGGCCTACCGCGACCTGCTGCCGCCGGCCCGGCAGCGCCGGCTCACCTACTCGCCCTCGTGTGTCGTGCTGCACGTCGGTTCGACCCAGGGCTACCGGCGCATCGCCCATCACAACATCCACTTCGGCCGGGCCTGGCAGGGCACCTTCGACGAAGTCATCCGGCGCGGAAACCTGATGTCCGACCCGTCCCTGCTGGTCACCAACCCGAGCCGGACGGATCCGGCGGTGGCACCGGCCGGCCGGCACACCTACTACCTGCTGGCTCCGGTGCCGAACCTCGACCGGGCGCCGTTCGACTGGCGGGGCGACCTCACCGCCCGCTACACCGACCAGCTCGTCACCACGTTGGAGGAGCGCGGATACGTCGGCTTCGGCGCGGGCGTCGAGGTGCTGCGGGCGATCACCCCGGCGGAATGGGCCGAGCAGGGCATGGCGGCCGGTACGCCGTTCGCCTCCGCGCACACCCTGTTCCAGACGGGCCCGTTCCGGCCGTCGAACCTGCACCGCTCGCTGTCCAACGTGGTGTTCGTCGGCTCGGGCACCCAGCCCGGTGTCGGCGTACCGATGGTGCTCATCTCCGGCAAGCTCGCCGCCGGTCGGATCACCGGGGAGTCTCGGTGAGCACGAGGAGCGAGGCCGCGCCGAGCCCCGCGCCCACGAACGGAGAGTGGCGCTGATGCCGCAGTCCCGGGAGAGCCACCTCGTCGAGCTGGTCGACGGCACCGGGCAGCCCGTCGGGAAGGCCACGGTGGCCGCCGCCCACCAACCGCCCGGTCAGCTGCACCGGGCGTTCTCCGTACTGCTCGTGGCACCGGATGGTCGGGTGCTGCTCCAGCGGCGCGCCGCGACGAAGACCCGCTTCCCGTTACGCTGGGCGAACTCCTGCTGCGGCCATCCCAGGCCGGGCGAGGCCCTGACCGAGGCCGCCAACCGACGGCTGGCGGAGGAACTGGGTGCCGGGCCGGTGCCGCTGAGCGAGATCGGCGTCTACGTCTACCGTGCCGAGGATCCGGCCACCGGACGGGTCGAGGTCGAGTACGACCACGTCCTGCGCGGCGAGTTCCACACCGACGGGGCACTACGCCCCGAGCCGACCGAGGTGGCGGAACTGAGCTGGGTCGAGCCGGCCCAGCTCGCCGCCGCACTCCGCCTAGACCCCGACGCCTACGCGCCGTGGCTGGGTGGCGTACTGGATCGGCTGCTGCAACCCTCCGAACCGCCCGGGCAGCCGGCCGACGACGCGCCGGAGCGGCCGGGTGGCCGATGAGGCGCTGAGCGCGGGCGCGGTCGCCCAGCGCCTGGGGGTCGCGGTGACCACCCTGCGGACCTGGCACCAGCGGTACGGTCTCGGGCCGAGCGAGCACATTCCGGGCCACCACCGGCGCTACACGTCGGCCGATCTGGCTCGGCTAGAGGTGATGCGACGGCTCACCGCCGAAGGGGTGAGTCCTGCCGAGGCGGCCCGATGGGCCCGTCAGGCACCCGACATCCTCGCGTCTGCCGGCATTTCCCGCGCCGTGCGCAGGCGACGAGACGGCGGCGGTACGACAATCCCGGTCGGCCGGGCCGGACCGGCCGCCCGGGGGCTGGCCCGCGCCGCGATGCGACTGGACGCCGCGGCGATCAGTGAGACGATCTCCCACACCATCGCCGCCGACGGCGTGGTCGCGACCTGGGACCGGCTGCTGCGCCCGCTGCTCGTCGGTATCGGCGAGCGGCACGCCACCACCGGCCTGCTGATCGAGGTCGAGCACCTGGTGTCCCGCTGCGTCTCGGCGGCGTTGGGCGCGGTGGCGTCCGCCGGCCCCGCTCCCGGGCCATCGCGCGTCCTGCTCTCCTGCGCCGACGAGGAGCAGCACAGCCTGCCGCTGGAGGCGCTTGCCGCAGCGTTGGCCGAGGCCGGCGTCGGCTACCGGATGCTCGGTGCCCGGGTGCCGACGGCGGCACTGCTCGCCGCGGTCGACCGGACCGGTCCGGCCGCAGTGGTGCTCTGGTCACAGACTCGGGCCACCGCCGACCCGGCCCAACTCACCGCCCTGCTCACCGCGCCGAACCGGCCGATGCTGGTGCTCGCGGCCGGGCCGGGCTGGCCGGCCCGGGCCCTGCCCGCCGGGGTGGTCCGCCCGACCGACCTGACCGAGGCGGTCTCTCTCACCGTTGCGGTGCACGATTCGCTGAACCGTCCGGCCGCCTCCTGACCCGCCGTGGGTCCACCCGAATCCCGGTGAACTAGCGTCGGGGGGTCCGCGTACCCCGAACCCCCTCTCGGGAGCGAACGATGCGTCGCCGTGCCCTGCTGGTTTTCCTGGTCGTCCTGCTCGTCGCCGGTTGCGGCGGCGGTAGCGGCAGCCCGGAGGCCACCGCCCCGTCCAGCCCGCCACCCTCAGCCGCCCTTCCGCCGGAGCCGGCCCCGTCGCCGACCCGTACCGTGCCGCCGAAGCCACGGCTACGACCGCTGCCGGTGAAACTGCCGGCCGGACTGGTCCGCACCACCGGCACCAAGAAGGTGGCCCTCACCTTCGACGACGGCCCGGACCCGGCCTGGACGCCGAAGGTGCTCGACCGGCTGAAGGCAGCCAAGGTCACCGCCACCTTCTGCGTGGTGGGTACGCAGGTCCGCAAGCATCCGGGCCTGCTGCGGCGGATCGTCCGGGAGGGGCACCAGCTCTGCAACCACAGCTGGAACCACGATCTGGATCTGGCCCGTCGGCCGGTCTCCGAGATCCGCGCCGACCTGGTACGCACCAACCGGGAGATCCGGCGGGCGGTGCCGGACGCGAAGGTGCCGTTCTACCGGCAGCCCGGTGGCCGGTGGACCGCCGAGGTGGTGAAGGTCGCCAAGCAGCTGGACATGCGTTCGTTGCACTGGTCAGTCGACCCGCAGGACTGGGCCAAGCCGACCGCGGCCACCATCGAGAAGCGGGTGAAGCGGTCGGCCCGTCCCGGAGCCGTGGTCCTGCTGCACGACGGGGGCGGTAACCGCTCGGCCACCCTCGCGGCCTGCGCGAAGTTGATCGCCGGCCTGAAGCGCGACCACGGCGTCACCAGGCTCACCTAGACCCGCTTCGAGCTGGCGTTTTTCGGTCCGTTGTGGCTGCCGCCATACCGGTTTGGTCGACCGGTACGCCATCACGTATGCTTTCGAAGCCTCCGGCGGGGCCGGATGGGAGCAAGTCCGCTCAACGTTGCGAGTGTGCAATGATGGCGGGGCCGCCCTCATCGTCTAGCGGCCCAGGACGCCGCCCTTTCAAGGCGGTAGCACGGGTTCGAATCCCGTTGGGGGCACGGTTCGGCTCAGGCCGGAGGCAACACCAGCAAGGTCCTGTGGAGCAGTTGGAGTGCTCGCCGCCCTGTCAAGGCGGAGGTCGCGGGTTCAAGTCCCGTCAGGACCGCAAGCGCTGACGCCGCGCACCTCGCGCGGCGTTCTGCGTATCGGCGCATGTGACCCGTCCCAGCGGCGATCCCGCAGGTTGGGTAGCATGAGCCGAGCACCACGGCCAGGTAGCTCAGTTGGTACGAGCGTCCGACTGAAAATCGGAAGGTCGGCGGTTCGACCCCGCCCCTGGCCACATAGCCTTTCGCCGGGCTATTGCAACGCCGACCAGCGGAAACGCCGGTCGGCGTTCTGCTTTGTGCCCTCCGCTGGTTGATCTCAGCGCCTGAGCAGGACGAACCATCCCATCGCGCCCATAATCAGAAGCAGTGCCAGTGCGAACAGAGCCCGTCCGAGCACGACGGGCACGGGGGTGAGCAGCGGCACCTGCTGAACGAGCAGGCTCGCACCGAGCAGCGCGAGGACGCCACCCCGACGGAGCGGCTCGGACCGCTGGCTCTCGGTCAGCCGCGCAACCCGCACCCAGACAATGGGGAACCGTCGCGTCACCGCGACCCGCACGCCGAGGACGACCACGACAAGGCCGAGGAGCACACTGACGGTACGCAGGGCGACCCACACCGGGTCCGGGTGATCGATCGTCACACGACCAATCATTCAAGTGAGGTCAATACCCGCGCCGAAGCTACGAACGACCCCGGCCGCCACCGGCACGGCCGCCGTCCCGACAGCGGGCGGCAAGCCCGCGCCGGTCCGACCGGGCTCGCGGCAGCGGCCTGCGCCGCCTGTTGCGTCCTGCCGGTCCTGCTGGCCGTCGGGATCATCGGCGGTGCGGGATGGGCGGCGGCCAACCGCTTCCTGCCGGAACAATTCATCACAGATTCCGGCTATCATCGCGATGTGGCGATTGAATGCATGGCGGGACTGGTCCCGGCCGTAGCGCTGTTCCGCTCCCTCGGCGACCCGACCCGGCTGGCCATCCTGCGCCGCCTCACGGTCAGCGAGGCTCGCGTGGTCGACCTGACCGGCGAGCTGGGCATGGCTCAGTCGACGGTCTCCAAGCATCTCGCCTGCCTACGCGACTGCGGCCTCGTCGACTACCGGGTCGAGGGCCGCCAGTCGTTCTACGCGCTGACCCGGCCGGAGTTGCTGGACCTGCTGCGCTCGGCGGAACTGCTGCTGGCGGCCACGGGCGAGGCGGTCGCCCTCTGTCCGGTGTACGGCGACCCGGCGCCCGGAAGCGCGCCGAACCGCCCGCCGGCCGAGGCGCAGGCGTGAGCACGTCGGCACTGGCCCCCGACCGGCGGGCGGTGCTGTCCCGACGCAGCCTGTGGCTGGCCTACGCCACCGCCGGCTACAACCTGCTGGAGGGCCTGGTGGCCATCGCCGCCGGCGCGGCCGCCTCCTCGACTGCGCTGATCGGCTTCGGCCTGGACTCGTTCGTCGAGGTCTCCAGCGCTGCGGTGTTGATCTGGCAGTTTCGCTCCCGGGTGCCCGAGGATCGCGAGCGGCTGGCGCTGCGGCTGATCGGCCTGTCCTTCTTCGCCCTGGCCGCGTGGGTGAGCTTCGACGCAGGCCGCTCGCTGCTGGGCGGCGGAGAGGCGGACGCCAGCCCGGTCGGGATCGGCTTGGCCGTCGCCTCGCTGATCGTCATGCCGTTGCTCGTCGCCGCCAAGCGTCGCACTGGCCGCGAACTCGGCTCCGCCACGGTCATGGCCGACTCCACCCAGACGTTGCTGTGCACGTACCTGTCCGCGGTGCTGCTCGTCGGTCTGCTCCTCAACGCCCTGTGGGGCTGGTCCTGGGCGGACCCGATCGCCGGGCTCGTCATCGCCGGGGTCGCCGTGAGGGAAGGCGTGCAGGCGTGGCGCGGCGAGCACTGCGACGACTGCGCACCCGTTGCGGTCGCCGACATCACCGCCGGCCCCGCCTCGGGCTGCTCAGACAACTGCTGCACCAACCGGAAGGCGTGACGACACGGCCCGGCTCGCACTGCTGCTCTACCTGCTCGGCCTGCTGCTCGCGTTCGGCTGGCGCACGCTCGCGCAGTGGCGCCGCACCGGAGACACCGGCCTGCGTCTCGATGCCGGCCCGCCCGGCACGCTGCGATGGTGGGCCAAGTTGCTGTTCGTCGCCGCCCTCGTACTCGGCCTCGCCGGCCCGGCCGCCGCTCTGGCCGGCCTGCCTCCGTTACCCGGTCTGGACCACCGACCGCTGCACCTCGCAGGCTTCGTCGTGACCGTCGCCGGTATCGGCGCGACGCTCGCCGCCCAACTCGCCATGGGCGCCTCGTGGCGCATGGGAGTCGATCCGTCCGAACGCACCGAGTTGGTGACCGGAGGGGCGTTCGACCGCCGCTACGCGAGACGGGTCGGGCGTTTCCTGCCCGGCCTCGGTCGACTGGCCGGCTGACACAGACCTCTCCACCACCCGGCTCGGATCGATAATCCGAAGTGGCGGCACCGCCGCGCTGCTAGCCGCCGGCCGGTCATCGATCCTGCTGTCGGTGCTGCGTCACACCGCTCTGGATCGCCTCCCAGACGCTACGACCGGCCTGTAGCAGGGTCTCTCCCGCCTGCTCGGCCAGCTGCCGCGTGCCGGACGTTCCACCGGGACCGGGTGGGCCGTGCTCCGGCGGCGCAGTCTCATCGTCTCCCCGGCCAGCCTGCCGACCTTCCCCCCGAGCCTGGCCCTGGTCCCGACCCTGATCCGGCTCCCGCTCCCGACCCCGGCTCTGGTCACGGTCGTCCGGCTCGCGTCCGGCGGTCCGGTCGGCGACCGCGCCGACGGCACCCACCTGCTGCCCCAACTCGTCGGTCGCCCCGCCCGGCTGCCCATCCACCGGCCCCGCGCCGCCGGCTGCCCGGCTCGACGGGCCGGCGACCTCTTCCGGCCCACCGACGGGCCGACCAGACCGGGTGGGCGGTTGAGTCGCCGGACCAGCGGGCCGGACAGCTGCCGGATCCACCGGTCTGGTCCGCCCCAGGGCGGGGTCGGGCCGTCCGGCGGCCTGCCCGGCGGCGGGTCCGACGGTGGCAGCCAACTGCTCGCTCGCGCTGGCGGCCTCGCCCGCCGCCCGGTTCACGTCCTCCAACACCGCGCTCGCAGTATTGGCCAACACATCGATGACCTGCGGGTTCCGGTCGATGGTGGTTAGCGCGCGGTCGAGAATCGTCACCAGCTTCTCCAGGCGCACCTTGAGCAGGGCCTGCGCCTCCACGCCCTCGATGTCGAGTTCGACGCCCTCGACGTGTACCCGGACACCGGCGTCGAGCTGGAGCAGACCGGCGAGCCGGGCGCGCAGGGACAGGTCGGCGTCCAGCCGGTCCACAGAGAGCTGGATCGAGTTGACCGAGACCTTCGGGACGTCGAGCAGCACGTCCGGTTCCGGCCCACCGCCACCGGCCGGGCCGGTCGGCTGCCCGGCACTGGACACCGAGGGCTCTTCGCTGTCTGTCATGTCCCGCTCCGCCTCACCGTCGCGGACCGCCCGGCGACGTCCCGCCGCGCATACCCGCTCTGCGGACGGCCATCCCGGTGAGGAGGCGTATCAGCAGCACATGATCGGATCGAAATCGGCGAGTACAACGATCATCAGGCGGGACGGACATCGGGGGAAGCTGCGCACCGGGGCATGAGCCGGTATGGTCCGGGCCTATGGGACAGGGGATGGCCGATCCTACCGACATCCAGCAGGACCTTGAGCGGTTCGCGCTCCGCAACACCCTGTTCGTGCCCGCCTCCGCCGAGCGAGCGTACGAGGTCTTCACCGGTCGGCTCGCCGACTGGTGGGTGATGGAGTACACCTGGTCGGGCCCCGCCCTCCTGGCCGAACTGGGCATGGAGCCCCGCCCCGGTGGGATGCTCTACGAGGTCGGGCCCTACGGATTCCGCAACGACTGGGGGCGGGTGCTGACCTGGGATCCACCCCGCCGTCTGGTGTTCACCTGGCAGATCGGTGCGGATCGCGCACCGGTGCCCGATCCGGCGCGGGCCAGCGAGGTCGAGGTGCTCTTCACTCCCGCCGAATCCGGCACCATCATCGAGGTGACGCACCGGCACTTCGACCGGCACGGCACGGCTGCCGAGGGTTACCGAAAAGCCCTGACCGCCGGTTGGCACGAGTTGCTCTCCCGTTACGCGACGGCGCTGATCCACTCGCCGGCATGAGCGCCGTGCCGGGCGCGATGACCGACGCCAGCGGTCAGTCGGCCCGATGCCGCAGCGTCGCCACCGTCGAGCCGGCCAGGGTGAGCAGGCACTCCGGCAGCAGCCCGTCGGCGGCCGCCGCGCCGAACAGCGCCCGGGCGGTGTCGAGGTCGGCGTTGGCGTACGCGCTGACGAAGCGGGCCACCCATCGGGCGTCGTACCCGGCCTGGTCGATACCCGGGAAGTCGAGCGCGCAGGCCCCGGGCGGCACCGGATCCCCGACCATCGTCGCGGCCAGGCACCACGCCACGTCGTACGCGCCGGTCAGGCCGGCCCGGTCGACCACCGCGTCGAAGGTCCCCACCACCGCCTCGGAGTCCCCGTCGAGGGCCGAGCTGAGGATGGCGGCGGCATCCTCGAACATCTGCTGTGGCGAGTCGGTCACGGACCGCACAGTACGGGTACCGGTCAAGGAACCCGCCGCGATTACTCTCCGCACATGGTGGAGGCGACCTGCGGATAGACCTGCCTCCACGGTCCCGCCGCCCGTCACGGCACGCTAGTCTGCGCAGCGGACCTTCGCCCGAGGAAGGACGACCATGCACATGTCGCGCGGCTCGCGGACGGCCATCCTGGCTGTCTGCGCCACGGTCCTGCTCACCACCAGTGCCTGCGGGGAAGACCAGCCCGAGGAGGCGACCACCCAACAGGTGCGCCTCTACGGCACGGACGGCAACATGCTCAACTCGTACCCGGAGGAGTTGCAGGATCGCGCCGGCCTGGTCGACGGGATGAAGGGCACCACCCCGCTCACGCCGCTGCCGGACGACTTCAAGAACCGGCTACGGTCCGTGGACCCGAGGCTTACCGACTTCCTCTACGCCGCCGAGGCGTACGACGCGGTGGTGATCAGCGCACTCGCGGCGCAGCTCGCCGGCTCGACCGACTCCGCGGCCATCGCCAAGCAGATCGTGGGCGTCACGAACGACGGCACGGGCTGCACCTCGGTGGGTCAGTGCCTGCGGCTGGCCCGCCAGGGCACCGACATCGAGTACCGCAGCGTGTCGATCACCCGGGCCGGCTTCACTGACGCGGGCGAGCCGGCCACCGCCAGCTACGCCACCCTGCACTTCGACGGTCAGCAGCTCAACGACGCCAAGACGGAGTTCGTCGGCGCCGGTGACGAGTCGACGGCCAGCAGGAAGGCACCGCCGAAGGGTAAACGGCAGAACGGTACCTTCCCCGACCCGGAGAGCGGAGCCCCGCTGGTTCTGGGCGGTCTGCTGCCCAAGACCGGTGACCTGGCAATCGCCAACCCGCCGATCGCGGCCGGTGCGGCGCTCGCGCTCAAGGAGATCAACGCGGCCGGCGGGGTGCTCGGCGAGGACGTGGTGTGGATCGACGGCGACGACGGCACCAGCCCGGCCGTGGCGAAGGCGACCGTGGCGAGCCACATCGACGCCGGCGTGCACGTGATCATCGGTGCCGGCGGCTCGGGCATCTCCGCGGCCGTGCTGCCCGACGTGGTGGACGCCGGCCTGATCCTGTTCTCGCCGTCGAACACTGCGGCGGACCTGACCGGGGCCGACGACAAGGGTCTCTACTTCCGCACCGCTCCGCCGGACAGTCTCCAGGGGCGGGCGCTGGCCGACGTGATTCTCCGGGACGGCCCACAGAAGATCGCCATCGTGGCGCGTGAGGACTCCTACGGCAAGGGGCTCCGGGAAGTCGTGCGGGCCGAGCTGGAGCGGGCCGGATTCGGCGGCGACAAGGTGAAGCTGCTCGGCTACGAGCCCGGGGAGGACGCCGAGGCCGCCCCGATCAACTTCGGTGCGGGCGCCAAGCAGATCAAGGAGTTCGGGGCCGACGCGGTGCTGATCATCGGCTTCAGCGAGTCCGCCGCGGTGATCCGGGCGCTCGCCGACGCCGACGTACCGCTGGCCGCGCTGGCCTCCTGATCCGGCAGACGCCGACGGCCGCACCGCGCACGGTGCGGCCGTCGCTGTTTCCGGGCCTCCTAGCGCCCGCGCCGCCGTTCGAGGAACTCGGTCATCCGGCGCTGCTTCTCCTCGTCGGTGAAGAGCACCGCCTGGCTGACCAGGTCCAGCTGTGGATGCGCGGCGGCCGGGGCGTCGACGGCGAGCTTGGTCAACCGCAACGCCAACGCCGAACCCTTGGCCATCTCGTCGATCAGCCCGTGTGCCGCCGGCAGCAGTTCCTCCGGCGTGGCCACCACCCGGTTCACCAGGCCGATTCGCAGCGCCTCCGCCGCGTCCACCCGTCGGCCGGTGAACAACAGCTCCTTGGCCAGTGCCTCACCCACCAGCGCCGGCAGCCGGTGGGTGGCGCCGGCACCGGCCAGGATGCCGAGCCGCACCTCCGGCTGGCCGAAGACCGCCCGCGCCGAGCAGACCCGCAGATCGCAGGCGTACGCCAGTTCCGCACCGCCGCCGAGGGCCGGCCCGTCGATCGCCGCCACGGTCGGCATCGGCAGTGCCCGGATCCGGGCGAAGGCCGCCGAGTTGATCGCGGCAAGTGCGTCCAACCGGCCGCGCTCGCGGAGCTGGGCGATGTCCGCGCCGCCGGCGAAGATCCCGTCGGTGCCGCCGGTCAACAGCAGCATCCGGGGGCGTGCCTCCAACTCGGCGCAGACCTCGTGCAGGGCCGTGATCAGGTCGACGTCGATGGCGTTGCGCTTCTCCGGCCGGTCCAGCGTCACCACCAGCCGGTCCGGCTGTTCCTCGACCCGCAGTCCGCTGCTCATCGCGCCGCCTCCGGCGACGGTCCCGCACCGTCCGGGACCGGTCCCACCGAAGCGCCGCCAGCGGCCTCGAGAGGCTCGCTGCCGCCCGAGCGCACCCCGTCGGTCCACCGGTAGAAGCCCTGCCCAGACTTCTTGCCCAGCCGGCCAGCGGCGACCAGTTCCACAAGCAGCGGCGGCGGGGCGAACCGGTCACCGTACGCGGCCTGCAACGTCCGCGCGATGTCCAGGCGCACGTCCAGACCGACCAGGTCGGTCAGCTCCAGCGGCCCCACCGGGTGCCGGTAGCCGAGCACCATCGCCTTGTCGATGTCGGCGGGACTGGCGACCCCGTCGGCGACCATCCGGATCGCCTCCAACCCGAGGGTCACGCCGAGCCGTGACGTGGCGAAGCCCGGCATGTCGCGTACCACGACGGGGTCCTTGCCCAGCCGGCCGGCGAGCGCGACGGCCGCGTCCGTGGTCTTCGGGGAGGTGGCCGGCCCGACCACGATCTCCAGCAGCGCCATCGCCCAGACCGGGTTGAAGAAGTGCAGCCCGCAGAAGCGCGCCGGCCGGTTCAGCTCCGCCGCAAGGTCGGTGATCGGAATGCTGGAGGTGTTGCTGCCCAGCAGCGCCGGGCGCAGCGCCTCCGCTTCGGCGAGCACGGCCCGCTTGAGGTCGGCCCGTTCCGGTACCGCCTCCACGATCACGTCCGGTGCCGGTGCGACCTCGGCGAGCCCTGCCCGCAGGGTGATCCGTGCCCGGTCGGCGGCGGCCTGCTCGGCGCTGAGTCTGCCCCGCCGCACGGCCCGCTCCCCGAGTTCGGCGAGCCGCCGCACCGCCGCGGCACCGCGCTCCCGGTCCACCTCGACCAGCTCCACGGCGTGACCGCTGCCAGCCGCCACGTACGCGATGCCGAGACCCATCGTGCCGGCACCCACCACCACGAACCGTTCCGTCATCGCGACACCACCGCACAGTGAGAATGGGTCCCTGGCTCAACCCGGCGGCGCGCGGGGTCTCCGCCACGCCGGGTGTCAGCCCGTACGCTCCGCTCAGTCATGCTGCGACCCTATGCAGCGCCGGCCCCGGTCCCATGCGTGGGGGCGGGCGAGATCGGGTACAGACCGCCGACAACCGAGGGAAGGACGAGCAGATGAGCCAGGCACCGGAGACCGTGGACGGCGCGGGCGCCGAAGGGACCGTCGAGACGCGCGGCGACGAGCGCGTCGAGCTGCTGCGTGCCGACACCAACAACGACGGCCGGACCGACGTGTGGGTGGTCGACACCGACGGCGACGGCAAGGCCGACCTGTTCCAGTTCGACACCGACGGTGACGGCAAGGTGGACGTCACGATGGTCGACATCGACGAGGACGGCCAGCCCGACGAGGTGGTCGACGGCGACGGCGGGCTCCCCCCGGAGCAGCTACCGCCGACCGTCCAGGTCTGAGGTGTGCGGAAGGGGCCCTGTCGACACCTCCGGTGGAGCAGGGGCCCTTCTCAACACTTTCGCTGCGCGCTGTCGCCGGTTCAGCGGGTCAGTTGCAGGGTGGCGAGGTAGTACGGAGCGTCGCGGTTGTCCACCTCGACCAACTGCCAGGGGGAGCCGTGCACCAGCCCGGCGAGTTCCTCGGGCGAACAGACCAGGTAGTCGAACCAGGGCGTACCCAGCTCCCGGTAGCGCAGTCGCAGCCGCAGCTGCCCACCCAGGCGGCCCCGCCGCCGATTGTTCTCGTGGTACGTGGTGTGCACCGGATCCCTGGTGCCGTACGGGTCGGTACCGTGGGCGATCACCTGCGCGCCGGGACGGGCCAGTGCCGCCAGCGCGGTGAGGAAGACCGGAGCCCGTTCCCGTCCCTCCATCAGGCCGAGGTTGTTGCCGAGCAGCAGGAACGTGTCGTACCGACGCCCGCTCGCGGCGTGCTCGTCGACGGTGGCGTGCACCAGGTCGCGTACGCCCCGGCGGCGGCACACCTGCAACGCGCCGGCTGAGGTGTCCAGCCCGGTGACCGGTACGCCCCGCTCCTGCAACAGCAGCGCGATCCGTCCGCCGCCGACACCGATGTCCAGCGTCGCGCCGCGTACCCGGTCGACCGCCCGGTGGTCGTGCGGCTGCCAGTCCTGCGGTCCGTCGAGATAGTGGGCGGCCGGTGCGCCGTTTACCAACCCGTCGTCCCGCTCGATGATCTCGATGACCGGGCGGGGCAGGCGCCCACCGGCCAGCGGCCGGGGACCGATGCCGGTCGCCACGGCCAGCGCGTCGCGCAGCAGTTCCCCGAAGACGTCACCGATCCGTGGCTCCCCCGTCACATCCTTCACGCTATCCGGCCGGTCAGTTGGCCGCAGCGCCCGTATCCTGGCGGCGTGACCACGCTGGACCGCCTCTCCGCCGAGAAGTACATCCTCCTGACGACGTTCCGTAAGGACGGTCGTGCGGTGCCGACCCCGGTCTGGGCGGTGCGCGACGGCGACGCCCTGGCGGTGTGGTCGGCGGCCGACGCCGGCAAGGTGAAGCGGATCCGCCGCAGTGGGAACGTCACGGTGGCCCCCTGCGACGTGCGCGGCCGGCCGCACGGCGAGGCGGTGCCCGCCCGGGCGAGCCTCTACGACCCGGGCGCGACCAACCGCATCCGTGGCCTGATCAAGCAGAAGTACCGGGTGATCGGTCGGCTGACCCTGCTCGGCAGCCGGCTGCGCCGGGGCGAGGGCGGCACGGTGGGCATCCGGGTCGAGCTGACCGACTGACGGGCTGGCCCGGGGCTCGGGACTTCGCCCGGTCCGGGCATGGCGAAGGGCGGCGGAGCGAGTCCGCCGCCCTTCGTGAAGCCCTGTTATCAACCGTGTGGTCAGTCCCCCTGGCGCTGCTGCGGGATCTGCCCCTGCAACAGTGCCCTGACCTCAGACTCGCGGTATCGGCGGTGGCCGCCGAGGGTCCGGATGGCGCTCAGCTTGCCAGCCTTAGCCCAACGGGTCACCGTCTTCGGGTCGACACGGAACATCGACGCCACCTCGGCCGGTGTGAGTAGCGGCTCTGGTTCGTGCGTTCGCGATGCCATCGGTCACTCCTCCACATGTATAGACATCGGCCGGGGTCCCGCCGGCCGACGCGTCTCCCATGGTCCGGCTAGTCCCCGATGTCCGACATGGGCCGAACGGCCGAACGTCCCTAGACGGACGGATGAACCATGCCCGATTTATACGACTTTTACACGCCAGAAAATAACTTATTCGGACTCATGATCACGGTTCGTGATGCGTCAACTACGAACCAGCCTCGCGTTGAGCCCTGAAATTAGGACATTAGGGGCCTAGTTGCAACGCTCCAGAAGTTGCACCGCGCGCCACCGGG
This sequence comes from Micromonospora sp. NPDC000442, assembly GCF_042898635.1. Taxonomy (NCBI): domain Bacteria; kingdom Bacillati; phylum Actinomycetota; class Actinomycetes; order Micromonosporales; family Micromonosporaceae; genus Micromonospora; species Micromonospora sp. NPDC000442. Next base: position 313,423 of record NZ_JBIAYZ010000001.1, read on the forward strand.
CGACCAACTTGTCGTACGCCGCCGAGGCTTCCTCCGCCTCGCCCCGGGACAGCCCGGCCAGCCCGGCCGCGACCAGTTCCGGCGAGTCGTCCTCGGCCAGCGTCTCGTCGGAGAGCAGTTCCACCAACCCGCCGTAGTCGAGTTCCACCACCGAACGCGGGTGGAACTCCTCCAGCCAGCGGGCCGCCTCCTCGACCGCCTCCGTGATCGGTGCGTCGCCGACCGACTTACGGAGCACCGCGAGCGCCCGGGACGAGCGGCGGCGGGCCTTGGAGATCTCCGTCCGGAAGCGCAGCGAGCGCCGGTCCGGAACGGTGACGTGGTTGCGCTCCTGCGCCTCGAAGAGCACGAACCAGCGCAGCGGCACGCCCCAGGTCGCGATCTGTTCGTGCACCCGGGGGACGCCGTGCTCCAGCACCCGGGCACCGCTGCGCCAGTCCTCCACCACGGCCTTGGCCTGCCCGGCCAGCACCGGCGGCACGAAGGCGTCGGCCAGCACCGGCGGTACGCCGTCCCGCGCGCTCAACGCCGCCTCGGCCACCCGGATACGCAGGTTCCACGGACACACCAGCAGGGTCTCGTCGGTCTCCAGCACGTACGCCTCGTCAGGCAGGTCCGGCAGCCGCGTCCAACCGGCACCGAGCGCCTCGATCACCGAGGTCCGCTGCCGGCCGGGCCCCTCGACCGGCGCCACGGCCCGCCCCTGCTCGACGTAGCGCCGCCAGTAGGACTGGCGATCCCGGTCGAAGGCGGTCAGCGGCTCGTACACGCGCAGGTATGAAGCGAAGAGCGACGGCACGGCGCGATCCTCCCACGAACGGCAAGCCGAGCGTTGCTCGGCGTCATCGGGCGACCCGCGCCGCGCAGGAGCAACCCGGGCAAAGCCCCGGTGCCGCCCCCTCGCCCGCGACGACGGCGAGGCCGGGACGGACTGCCCGCAGGGCGGGACGACGACTACTCGGGAGAGCGGCGCGACACGCGCCGATACTAGGCTCGCAACACCGGCAGCATCCCCGCCGGCGTTGACCAGGTCCGCGCCTCACAAGGGCGCCCGCCGACACAGGAGCCAGTCATGGGCGTATTCGCCACCACGGACGACCCGGAGTCCACGGGTCACGAGCAGGTCGTGTTCTGCCAGGACAAGCAGACCGGCCTGAAGGCGATCATCGGCATCTACTCCACCGCGCTGGGTCCCGCGCTCGGCGGCACCCGGTTCTACCCGTACGACAGCGAGGAGGCCGCCCTCGCCGACGTGCTCGACCTCTCCCGCGGCATGGCGTACAAGAACGCCCTCGCCGGCCTGGACCTGGGCGGCGGCAAGGCGGTCATCTGGGGTGACCCCGAGCAGATCAAGAGCGAGGCGCTGCTGCGCGCCTACGGCCGCTTCGTGGAGTCCCTGGGCGGCCGGTACTACACCGCCTGCGACGTCGGCACCTACGTGCCGGACATGGACGTGATCGCCCGGGAGACCCGGTACGTCACCGGCCGCAGCCGCGAGCACGGCGGGGCGGGCGATTCCTCGATCCTCACCGCCTGGGGCGTGTTCCAGGGCATGCGGGCGGCGGCCGAGCACGTCTGGGGCGTACCGACGCTGCACGGTCGGCGGGTCGGCGTCGCCGGGCTGGGCAAGGTCGGCAAGTACCTCGTCGGTCACCTGTTGGAGGACGGGGCCGAGGTGGTCGCCACCGACGTCAAGGCACGGGCACTGGACTGGGCACGCACCACGCACCCCCAGGTGCACCTCGTCGACGACGTCTCCGCGCTGGTCGCCGCCGACATCGACGTGTACGCCCCGTGCGCCCTCGGTGGCGCCCTGGACGACGACACGGTGGCGGCGCTGCGCGCCAAGGTGGTCGCCGGGGCGGCCAACAACCAGCTCGCCCACTCCGGCGTGGAGAAGCTGCTCGCCGACCGGGGCATCCTCTACGCGCCCGACTACGTGGTGAACGCCGGCGGTGTGATCCAGGTCGCGGACGAGATCGAGGGCTTCGACTTCGAGCGGGCCAAGCTGCGCGCCACCCGGATCTACGACACCACGCGCGAGATCCTCCGCCTCGCCGACACCGACGGCGTACCGCCGGCCGTGGCGGCGGACCGGCTGGCCGAGCGGCGGATGGCCGAGATCGGCCGACTGCGCACGATCCACCTACGCTGACGACGCACCGTCGGGGGCGGGCCGGCGTCCTGCCCCCGACGCTCCGGTCCGACCGAGGGGAACCGCCAACAGGGCGGTGGACGCGAGACGCCACGCCGCAGCCCGGCCAATCCGGTTGCCGGTCGCTCTAAGCTGAAGATACGCCGCGTTCGCGGAGATTTGCCCCGCGTCACGACCGATCTCGGCACCGCCCCTTACCGGGTACAATGGGTGACGTCCTGACAACCGCAACGCGCGGTCGTGGTCGTAGGTAACCCGAGGTGCCGAACGGTGGCATCCCCATGTACCGTAAGAGCCACGAGAGATGCCTGACGTCATCGGGGCCCGCCTTCGGGCTGCCCCGCATTCTGTGCGAGGGGGTCGAGCCATGGGGCGCGGCCGTGCTAAGGCCAAGCAGACAAAGGTGGCCCGGGAGCTGAAGTACCACTCCCCGAACACCGACCTCGCCGCCTTGCAGCGAGAACTCGGCGGCAGCGGTAAGTCGGACCGCAACTTCGACGACGACTACAAAGAGTACGTCGACGATGACGAGGACCACTCCGACGACGACCCGGACAACTGGGTCCGTCCGACCCGCTGACCCCCGGTCACATCTGAGCACGCGGTGACTGCCCGCGTGCTCACGCATGTGCCCGCTACGCAGCGGCGTGCAGCACCCGACGAGTCGAGGGCCCACCACGGCCGGACGATGCTCCGGCGGCGTGGCGGGCCCTCGGCACCGACCGGTCAGCGGGGACGGTTGTTCCAGTTGTAGAACGTCGGGATGTTTTCGAAGTGGTTCCAGGCGCAGACCGCGCTGGCCCCGTCGCCACCCGCCACCTCCGCCCGTAGTTGACGCGCGACCTCGGCCTCGTGGAGCAGGGCGTTGAGTCCGGCAGCGGCCTCACGCACCCGGTCGGCGACCCGGTCGGGCTCGTCTCCCGTGACGGTCTCAGGCTCCCGGTGACTGGTGGTCTCGGGCATGCTCCAACACTCCCTCCAGTAGGCGGATCTTGCTGTTGCGGCAGTGCTCGGTCTCCGTACCGTCAAAACGCCCCAGCTCGAAGTAGCGGTTGGCTGCGTGGCCTCCGCCACAGAAGCCGAAATACGGGCAGGAGGAGCGACACGCCTCCACACCGTCGATGAACTCGCCGACCCAGGGTGTGCGCTCCGCGTCGGCCAGGATGGTGTGCAACGGGGTGGTGAGCACGCTTCCGCTGGAGAAGTCGCCGTAGCGGGGATCGGTGAAGCCGGCCAACTCGGGTGAGAGCACCACGACCGAGCCGTCGTACGCCACGGTCGGTATCGGGTCGAGCCGGCTGGGCAGCAGATCGTCCGCCGTCCCGTCCAGCACCGCCCCGGCGTACCGCAACGACCACTCCACCTCCCGCAGGTGGATCCGGGGATCCCGCCGCCAGGCCGAGACCAGCTCGGCCCAGAACCCGGTCACGGCCGGGGCGTCATGGGCGTTGTCCCGGGTGTTGACTCCCTCGGTCTCCTCGATGTTGACGCCGAGCACCTCGCAACCGAGGTCGAGGAAGTAGTCGTACAGCTCGGTGGCCCGTCCGGGGGACGGGTCGTTGACCACCGCGAGCGCCGAGAACGGCAGCCCGTGTCGACGCAACGCGGCCACCCCGCGGACGATCCGGTCGTACGCTGGTCGGCCGGCCCGGCTGACCCGCTCGCCGTTGCGCTCCCGCGGCCCGTCCACACTCACGCTCACCCGCATCCGGTGCCGGGCGAAGAACTCGCACCAGGCGTCGTCGATCAGGGTGGCGTTGGTCTGGACGTGGTGCTCCACCTCGGGCCCGAAGGGTGCCATCAGCGCCGCCAACCGCTCCCGGCCGGCGGCCAGCGGCTCTCCACCGTGCCAGACCACGGAGAACCGGTCCGTGGACGCCCACCGGTTCACCGAGGCGGCCACCGCCTCGGCCACCGCGACCGGCATCTGCCGGTCCGCCGCCCGAAACGGCAGGTAGCAGTACACGCAGTCGAGATTGCAGAGGGTGGTGGGCTGCATCACGACGTACGACGGGACGGTGGCCAGGCCCCGCATCCCGCCCAATGACCGTCCCCGCGCAGCCATCGCCCTCCTCCGTAGCGGTCTTGGGCTGCCAGGCGCGACCCGGCATGGGCGCGCCCCCGCAGCTCTCGAGGGTGCCCTTCAGGCTAGGCCGCGACGGCCACTCGGGTGAAGCCCTGATCAGGTGGTCGGACGATCAGCGCAAAGTGATCATCCTCGGGTGTGCTGGCCGACCATCCGCACCTCACCGGTGCCCTCGATGATCTCGCCGACCTGCCAGGCGTCGACGCCCCGCCCGGTGAGCGTGGCCAGCGCCCGGTCGGCGTCCTCCGCCGACACGATCGCGAACATGCCGACGCCCATGTTGAAGGTCGCTTCCATCTCCGGGTCCTCGATCCGACCCTTGGACTGGACCAGGTCGAAGACCGGCTGTGGCTTCCACGTCGACCGGTTGACCACGGCGTCCACGTGCTCCGGCAGGATCCGCACCAGGTTGCCGGGGATACCGCCGCCGGTGACGTGGGCCAGGGCCCGCACCTCGGCCTCCGCGATCAGCTTGAGGCAGTCCTGCGCATAGATCTTGGTGGGGGTGAGTAGTTCCTCGCCGAGGGTGCGCTGGCGACCGAAGTCGTCGATCACCACGTCCAGCCGCATCCGGCCGGCGCCGAGCAACACGTGTCGGACCAGGGAGTAGCCGTTCGAGTGCAGGCCGGACGAGCGCATCGCGATCACCACGTCGCCCACCTCGACCCGCTCGGAGCTGAGGATGTCGCTCTCCTCCACCACACCGACGCCGGTGGCGGAGATGTCGTACTCGTCGGGGCGCAGCACGCCCGGGTGCTCGGCCGTCTCCCCGCCCAGCAGCGCGCAGCCCGCGTACCGGCAGCCGTCGGCGATGCCGGCGCCGATCTCGGCGACCTTGTCCGGTACCACCTCGCCGGTGGCGATGTAATCCAGCAGGAACAGCGGCTCCGCGCCGCAGGCGACCAGGTCGTCGACGACCATCGCGACCAGGTCGATGCCGACCGTGTCGTGGATGTTCATCTGCTGGGCGATCACCAGCTTGGTGCCGACGCCGTCGGTGGAGGAGGCCAGGATCGGGTGCTTGTACTTCGTGGTGTCCAGCCGGAACAGGCCGGCGAAGCCGCCGAGGTCGCCCATCACCTCCGGCCGGCGGGTCTGCTTCACCTTCGACTTGAGCAGTTCCACGGCACGGTCGCCCGCCTCGATGGACACGCCGGCGTCCGCGTACGAGACCGCGCGTTTGCGCGCCGGGCGGCCGGAACCGGCCGTCCATGGCTGACGGTCCCCGCCAGCGCCGCTCGGGCTGCTTCCTGCGCCGCTGCGCTCGGACACGTGCGTCACGGTTCTCCCCTTTGTGGTTCTCGGCTGTCGCGTCGACGGTGACCGGCACGGCAGCCGGGCGGTGCTACGGGCGGTTTTTGGTCGCCGACGGTTTGAGGTCGCCGAAGCTGCTGTCGAGTGGCGGGACGAGTTGCTCGGCGGGGTCGATGTCCTCGGCCGTACGGTTTGCGACCCGACGGCCGATCCCTTCGAGCACGTGCTTGCCGATCAGGTTGCCGACGGGCAGCTCGATCGGGTACTCCCCGTCGAAGCAGGCCCGGCAGAGCCGCGTTTTCGGCTGCTCGGTCGCGGCGATCAGGCCGGACAACGAGACGTAGCCCAGCGTGTCCGCGCCGATCGAGCGCCGGATGCCGTCGTTGTCGAGGCCGTTGGCGAGCAGTTCGGCGCGGGTGGCGAAGTCGATGCCGTAGAAGCACGGCCAGGAGACCGGCGGCGAGGAGATGCGTACGTGCACCTCCACCGCACCGGCCTCGCGCAGCATCCGCACGATCGCGCGCTGGGTGTTGCCGCGGACGATGGAATCGTCGACCACGACCAGGCGCTTGCCCCGCACGTTCTCCCGCAGCGGGTTGAGCTTGAGCCGGATGCCGAGCTGACGCAGCGTCTGCGACGGCTGGATGAAGGTACGTCCCACGTACGGGTTCTTCACCAGGCCGGCACCGTAGGTGATGCCGGACTCCTCGGCGTAGCCGATCGCTGCCGGCGTGCCCGACTCGGGCACCGGGATCACCAGGTCAGCGTCGACCGGGTGCTCCTTGGCCAGTTGCCGCCCGATCTGCACCCGGGCGGCGTGCACGTTGCGGCCGGCGATGGTGGCGTCCGGCCGGGCGATGTAGACGTACTCGAAGAGGCAACCCTTGGGCTCGGGGGCGGCGAACCTGGTGGACCGCAGCCCCTCCGCGTCGATCGCGATCAGCTCGCCCGGCTCGACCTCGCGGACCACGCTGGCACCGACGATGTCCAGCGCGGCGGTCTCGCTGGCCACCACCCAGCCGCGCTCCAGTCGGCCCAGCACCAGCGGACGCACGCCATGCGGGTCGCGCGCGGCGTAGAGGGTCGACTCGTCCATGAAGACGAAGCTGAACGCGCCTCGCAGCTGCGGCAGGACCTCCAGCGCGGCGGCCTCGACGGAAAGATCCGGCCGGCTGGCCAGCAGCATCGTGACCAACGAGGTGTCGTTTGTCGAACCGTCGGCGCCCAGGCTGCGCTCGGCCACCTCACGCTGCAACTCGGCCGTGTTGACCAGGTTTCCGTTGTGTGCCAGCGCGATGGTCGTGCCCGAACTGGTCGCCCGGATGGTCGGCTGGGCATTCTCCCAGGTCGACGCGCCGGTCGTGGAGTAACGCGCGTGCCCGATCGCGACATGCCCGCGCAGGCTGGCCAACGTCGGCTCGTCGAAGACCTGGGCCACCAGGCCGAGATCCTTGTAGACCACCACGCCGGAGCCGTCGCTTACCGCTATGCCGGCCGCCTCCTGACCCCGGTGCTGCAACGCGTACAACCCGAAGTAGGTCAGGTTGGCGACCTCCTCCCCCGGGGCCCAGACGCCGAAGACTCCGCACGCGTCCTGGGGGCCGGGTCGCTGGGGATCAAGGTCGTGGCTCAGCCGGCCGTCGCCTCGGGGCACCTGCCGCTCCCTCTTGCTGGTCTGGACTGGCCTGGCGGAACCACGGGGGTTGCTCCGCACCTCTCGGCCGGGACCACACTGTCGTCGCCTGACAGTGTACGCGAATCCATGTCGCCACATACAGTCACACTGTCACCGCTATGCGTCATCCGGTCTCAGCCGTCACCCCAGTTCGAGGGGCAGATACGTGGACAGGTCCGCGCGAGCCCCACTCGCCTTGACGCGACCCTCCGTGACCGTCCGAGTCCAGTCGAGTCGCCCCGTGGCCAACCCGAGCCAGGTTTCCGGATCCATCTCCACCGTGTTCGGGGGAGTACCGCGGGTGTGTCGCGGCCCCGGCACACACTGAACTGCACCGTAAGGTGGGACACGCACCTCCACCGATCGGCCGGGGGCGCGGTCCGCGAGGAGGGTCAACAAGGCCCTGACCGCCTCGCGGAGCACCGACCGTTCGGGTGCACGCCCCTCGTCGAGCGCCGACAACGCTGCCGCCACCGAGGCGGACTTAATGTACGGAGAGGACACGACGGGACGATACGGCGTGACCGCGCCGACCGTCACGCTGGCCCTGGGTCGCGCCGATCCGGCCCGACAAGGCATAGTTGCCGACGGCGTATTCGTACCGTGATGTTCCCCCGACCGGCACCCGCCGGACAGGGGAGGTCAGTCCGGAAGGCGGTGGACGTGTCAACACACCGACGAGCCTGGCACAAGCGGGCCGGTGTGGTCGTGGCGCTGATGATCGGCGCCCTGCTCGCCGCCCCAGCCACACCCGCCTTCGCCGAGGACCCGGACGTCCAGATCACGGGCCTGTCGAACGGTACCCTCCAGTCCGGTCAGCAAACGTCAATGACGTTCACCGTCAAGAACAACAACGAAGCTCCGACGCCCTTCAGCGTCACCGTCAGCACCTTCAACGGCCTGAGCTGCCAGGGCGACTGCAACGTCCCGGCCCGGTTGATCCCGGCCGGCGAGGAAGCACAGTTCAGGGCGACCTTGGCCGCGGGTGACGTGCCGGCCGGCCAGGAGCGGTCCGGCAAGGTGCGGGTCTCAGCTCGGGCCGGCGGCGACGAGGGCAGCGACGAGCGCGACATGACGGTGCGGGGTCCCAACCCGCCGCCGACGACACAGGCGCCGCAGACGGTGCGGTCGATCTCCGGCAAGGTCGTCGACCAGGGCGGCGAGGCGGTGGCGGGCGCGTACGTCCTGCTCAAGGACAGCGCCGGCAAGCAGCGGGAGACCACCGCCAACGGCGACGGCAACTTCCGGTTCACCGGCAGCAGCGACAACCCGATCGCCCCCGGACGGATCGACATCGGCGCGAGCGCCAACAACCAGACGGGACTCGTGAGCTTCACCGCCAACGCCGGGCAGAGCATCACCGGGCGGCGGATCACCCTCCCGATCGCGGCGTCGGAGAGCCCGAGCGCCAGCCCGTCGGCCAGCGAGTCGGCGGTGCCGACCGAGGATCCGTTCGAGGAGGAGCTCGGCGAGGAGGAGGAGACCGCCGCCGAGAGCGTTGCCGCCCAGGCCCCGGCCTCCAACGAGGATTCCGGTGGATTCGGCAACTGGCTGCTCATCCTGCTGGGCGGTCTCTTCGTGGCCGTCGGTGTCGGCACGATCGTGCTGCTCTGGATGAAGCGCAAGGAAAACGAGGACGGCGAGCCCGACGGTGATGTTCCCGCCGGCACTCCGGCCGGTGCGGTCCCGGCGGCCCGCGGCTCGTTCGTCGGCGCGGACGACCAGACCCGGGTGGTGAACCGGGTCGGTGGCGCACCGGACCCGACAATGGTCGGCGGTGCCGGGTTGGCCAACGCGCCGACGATGATGCACCAGCCGGTCGTCGACGACGTTCCCCCGGACCCGTACGGCGCACCGCCGCAGCCCTACGGTGCCGCGAGCGGGCCGGGTGGCTGGTCCGGTGGTGGTGGTTACGGCGACGAGCCGGGCGGCTACGGCGCTCCGGGCTACGGCAACGCCCCCTCGTCGGGCGGCGGCTACGGCAATGCCCCGTCGTCCGGCAGCGGCTACGGCAACAGTCCGTCGTCCGGCAGCGGCTACGGCAGCCGCGACTACGGTGCCGGCAACGCCGGCCCGGACTACCCTCCGGCAGGTGGCGGCTACGACGAGCCGACCGGCCGCTACAAGGGCGAGGAGACGGCCTACCCGGCCCCCGCCGACCCGTACGCCACCGGGATGTACCAGCCGGAGCCCGGCCAGGGCTACGGCCAGTCCGAGCCGGGCGGCTACGGGCAGGGTGAGGCCGGCGGCTACGGCCAGAGCGACCCGACCCGAGGCTACGGCCAGGGCGAACCGGGCGGCTACGGCCAGAGCGACCCGAACCGTGGCTACGGCCAGGGCGAGCCGGGCGGGTACGGCCAGAGCGACGCGACTCGCGGCTACGGCGAGGCTGAGCCGGCCGGCGGATACGGCCAGGGCGACCCGAACCGTGGCTACCCTCCCGGGCAGTCGGGCGGCGGCTACGGCGCAGCACCGAATGGCGGGTACGACCAGCCGGCCGGGGGCTACGGCCAGGAAGCCGGGCACCAGCGCGGTGGCTACGACAACACCAGCTACGACGGCGCTTACGACCAGGGTGGCTACGGCGGCCCGGCCAGCGGCGGATACGGCCAGGACGCACCGCCGCGCGGTGGGTACGACCAGGGTGGCTACGGTGGCGCCCCGGCCGGCGGCGGGTACGGTCAGGAGCCCCCACGGCAGCGCGGCGGTTACGACAACGGCTACGACCAGGGTGGTTACGGCCAGGGCGGCGGCTACAGCGACCCGGCACAGGCCGGCCGCGGCCGTCCCGACGGCGCACCCCAGGACCGCGGCGGTCGCCGCCTGGACTGGCTCGACGACTAGATCCTGTCGCAGTCCTCGGTCGAGCCGAGGACGCCGTCCATGCGGCGGCCGGCAAGGCCCGAGCAGTCGTCGCGGTGGTTCCGTCCTGGTCGGACGCGGGGAGGCACGGCACCGACACGAGGTGACGTGCCGACCCCGGCGGTGGACGGGTAGGCCCCGACGCCCTGCACCGCCAGCGGTCAGGCGGCGGAGAAGACGCCCTGGCGGAGCAGTGGGATGACCGCGGAGGTGTCGACGCGTACCGCGATCTCGACATCCTCGGCGAAGCCGCCCTCGATCAGCTCTCGACCGGAGACACAGCCACGGATCGCCGCCGGTACGTCCGGGGTGCTGGCCAGCGCGGCCAGTGCCATTGCCGCCTCCACCGAGAGCCCGCCGGGCGCGCCGGAGAGGGCGTCCAGCACACTGGCCGCGCCCAGCTGGTCCTCCACCGAGGGGCGCAACGATCCGTCCGGCCACCGTTCACCGGCGGCCACCACACCGACCGGGGCGGCGGTCGAGCCGTACCCCTGGCTGGTCAGCCAACGCCCGACGGCGCGGGCGTTGCGCAGGTTGGCCGCGACCACCGGTAGCCCGGTGGCGCTGGCGGCGGCGCTGATGGCCGATCCGTTGGGCGACGGCAGTACCAGGTCGGGTACCACCGGAGCCCGACTCAGCGCGGCCGGCGACAGCGACCACGGATGTTCGCGGGTGACCTGTCGGCGGCCGGTCGCGGCGACCGCGCCGACCCGACGCGCGTAGGCGGCGGCCTGCTCGCCCCAGGGGAACGGATGCACCCGCATCCCCCGCCCCACCGCCACCTCGACGGTGGTGGTGAACGACAGCACGTCCACCACCACCAGTACCGCGCAGACCCGGCCGAGTTCGGCCGCACCCGCCAGACCCCAGTCGAACCGGACCCCCGACCCGGGTTGGGCGGATACGGCCGCGGCCAACGCCTCAGCGCTCGTCGGGCGCGGGGGGCTGCTCGGTGTCACCGTGCTGCGGAGCGTCCGCCCCGGATGCCTCGTGGCTGCCCGCCGGAACGGCCGGATCGGCGGCCTCGGCCGACTGCGGGGTCGCCGCGACGCGACCGTCGCGCACCGGCGGGGTGGCCCGCTCGGCCGGTCGGTCGGCCGCCTCCTCGGTCGGATCCGCCGACAAAGCGGCCTCGGCCGACGCCGGTGCGGTCTGCACCTCGCCGGTCGGCTCGCCACCGTCCTGCTCGCCGTCGACCGGCTCGGCCTGCTGACGGGCGGTGGCCTGCCCGGGGGTCGGTTCAGGACCGGTCGTCGTTGCGCCGGGCGCGTCGGCCCGCGACGCGGCGTCGTGGGCGGCGGCCTGGTCGGCCCCGCCGGCTGGCGCGTCGATGACGACCTCGGCAACCGCCGGTGCGGTCACCTCGAACGGCTGCACGCCGCCGAACAGGGCCGGCAGGGTGCCGGTGTACGCCTCGCGCAGCTCGTCCAGGCCGATCCGGAACTGGCCGTGCACCTCCAGCGCGCCGGCCGTCGGGTCGGTCACGCCGATCAGCTCCCACGGCACGCCGTGCTCACCGCAGAGCGCGGTGAACGCCTTCTCGTGACCGCGCGGCACCGACACGAGCACCCGACCCGCGGACTCGCTGAACAGGAAGACGAACGGCATCGAGTTGCCCTCGAACCGCTCCGGCACCGCGATCCGGGCCCCGACGCCATGACGCAGGCAGGACTCCACCAGGCTCTGCGCGAGACCGCCGTCGGAGAGATCGTGCGCGGAGCTGAGGTGCCCGACCCGAGCCGCGTCGGCCAGCAGGCCGGCGAGCTGCTTCTCGCGCGCCAGGTCGACGTGCGGGGGTACGCCACCGAGATGCTGGTGGGTGACCCAGGCCCATTCCGAGCCGGAGAGTTCCACGTGCGTCTCGCCGAGCAGGTAGAGCTGGTCGTGATCGGCGCCGGGGCGCGGAACGAAGCCCGACGCCACCCGGTCGGCCACGTTCTCCAGCACGCCGAGGACGCCGACGACCGGCGTGGGGTGGATGGCCGCCGCCCCGGTCTGGTTGTAGAAGCTGACGTTGCCGCCGGTCACCGGGATGCCCAGCTCGGCGCAGCCGTCGGCCAGGCCGCGTACGGCCTCGGCGAACTGCCACATCACGCCCGGGTCCTCGGGTGAGCCGAAGTTCAGGCAGTCGGTGACCGCGATCGGCGTCGCCCCGGTCACCGACACGTTCCGGTACGCCTCGGCCAGCGCCAGCTTGGCACCCTGGTACGGGTCGAGCCGGGCGTACCGGCCGTTGCCGTCGACGGACAGCGCCACGCCCAGCCCGGTGCGCTCGTCGACGCGGATCACGCCCGAGTCCTCCGGCTGGGCGAGCACGGTGTTACCCAGCACGTAGCGGTCGTACTGCTCGGTGACCCAGGTCTTGTCGCAGAGGTTGGGCGAGGCGATCATGCGCAGCACGGTCTCGCGCAGCGTGTCCGGGTCGCTCGGCCGGGGCAGCGTCTCCGCCCGGTCGGCCTGGAGCAGGATCAGGTCCGCCGGCTCGCGCATCGGCCGGGCGTAGACCGGCCCGTCGTCCACAAGCGAGCCCGGCGGTACGTCCACCACCAGGTGATCCCGCCAGGTGATGAGCAGCCGACCCGGCGAGCCGTCCGACTCGGGCGCGGTGACCTCGCCGATGGCGGTGGCCCAGACGCCCCACTTCTCGGCGGTCTTGAGCACCGCCTCCAGCTTCTCCGGCGCGACGACCAGCAGCATCCGCTCCTGGGACTCGCTGGCCAGGATCTCGTGCGGCTCCATCGAGGGCTCGCGCAGCGGCACCCGCTCCAGCCACACCCGCATGCCGGTGCCGGCGGAGGCGGCCGTCTCGGTCAGGGCGCAGGTCAGGCCGGCACCGCCGAGATCCTGGATGCCGACGACCAGCTCGGCGTCGTACAGCTCCAGGCACGCCTCGATCAGCAGCTTCTCCATGAAGGGGTCACCCACCTGCACGGAGGGGCGACGCTGCTCGCTGCCCTCGGTGAAGGTGGCGCTGGCCAGAACCGAGACCCCGCCGATGCCGTCCCGGCCGGTCTTGGCACCCATCAGTACCACCACGTTGCCCGGCCCGTTGGCGTCCTTCTTCTGCAGCCGGTCGACCGGCAGCACGCCCAGGCAGAGCGCGTTGACCAGCGGGTTGCCCTGGTAGCAGGGGTCGAAGACCACCTCACCACCGATGTTGGGCAGGCCGAGGCAGTTGCCGTAGCCGCCGACACCGGCGACCACGCCGGGCAGCACCCGGGCGGTGTCCGGGTGATCGGCGGCGCCGAAACGCAGCGGGTCCATCACCGCCACCGGGCGGGCGCCCATCGCCAGGATGTCGCGGACGATGCCGCCGACACCGGTCGCCGCGCCCTGGTACGGCTCGACGAAGCTCGGGTGGTTGTGCGACTCGACCTTGAAGGTCACGGCGAGTTCGTCGGAGATCCGTACGACCCCGGCGTTCTCCCCGATGCCGGCGAGCAGCCGGTCGCTCGGCGGGGCCTTCTCGCCGAACTGCCGCAGATGCACCTTGCTCGACTTGTAGGAGCAGTGCTCGCTCCACATGATCGAGTACATCGCCAGCTCGGACTGGGTCGGCCGGCGGCCCAGGATGTGCCGGATGCGGTCGTACTCGTCGTCGGCGAGCCCCAGTTCGGCGTACGGCTGGAGCTCCTCCGGGGTGCCCGCGGCGCGCGGCACGGTGTCCACCCCGTCGGCCCAGTCGGACACGGCGGCGTGCCGGGCCGGGGTGGCCGGCGGAGCGGCGGCTGGCTGCGGCTGCGCCGGGACCGCCTCCGGGTTGTCCCGCACCGGGTCCGGATGCGTGGTCATGACATCTCCTTGTTGCGCTCGCCGCCCGACGGGCGGGTGAGCCGACCGATGATCCCGCCGCGGACGGTCACGCCGGCGCCCCCACCAGGTGCTTGAGCACCGAGGTGAAGAAGCCGAGGCCGTCGAGGGAGGGGCCGGTGAGCGCCTCCACCGCGTGCTCGGGATGCGGCATGATGCCGACCACGTTGCCGGCCTGGTTGGTGATCGCGGCGATGTCCCGCTGCGATCCGTTGGGGTTGCCGCCGACGTAGCGGGCGACGACCCGGCCCTCGGCCTCGAGCTCGTCAAGCGTTGCCGGGTCGGCGACGTAGCAGCCCTCGCCGTTCTTGACCGGGATCAGCACCTCCTGGCCCGGCTGGAACATGTTCGTCCAGGCGGTGCCGGTCGCCTCGATGCGCAGGATCTGGTCGCGGTTGCGGAAGTGCAGGTGCTGGTTGCGGGTAAGCGCCCCGGGCAGCAGGTGCGCCTCGCAGAGGATCTGGAAGCCGTTGCAGATGCCCAGCACGGGCAGGCCCCCACCGGCGGCGTCGATGATCTTCTCCATCACCGGGGCGAACCGGGCGATGGCACCGCAGCGCAGGTAGTCGCCGTAGGAGAAGCCACCGGGCAGGACGACCGCGTCCACCCCGTGCAGCTCCGCCTCACCGTGCCAGAGACGCACCGGTTCGGCGCCGGCGATCCGTACGGCCCGAGCCGCGTCCCCGTCGTCAAGCGAGCCGGGGAACGTCACCACACCGACCCGAGCGGTCACGACCGTGCTTCCGCGGGTTCGTCGGTCTCGACCAGACGGACCGTGAAGTCCTCGATGACCGGGTTGGCGAGCAGCTTGTCGGCGATCTCCCGGGCCCGGTCCAGGTCCGGTTCACCGGTAAAGTCGATCTCGATCCGCCTGCCGATCCGTACCGAGGCGACGTCGTTGACGCCGAGCCGGGGCAGCGCGTTTGCGACGGCCTGGCCCTGAGGATCGAGGATCTCGGGCTTGAGCATGACGTCGACGACGACGCGAGGCACTGGGCACTCCTGACTGTGTACGCAGTTGGGTGCCGACCCACAACGGGCGAGCGCAGCCAGCCTACCTGGCAGATGCCGCGCTAGACGCACCGGCCGGACGCCGCCCGGGTGCCGCACGACCGTACCCACGCAGACCGATCAGGACCGATACGGGTTCGTTGCGATCCCGATACGGCTTCGTTGCCAGCGTCCCGCCGGTTCGACCCCCGGCTGGACGAGCCCCCGGGTGGCAGAGCAGCTGAGAGCCGCCGCCGGTCGCAGGTGGCCCGGTGACGGGAAATCCAACTGTTACATCGCTTTGTTTCAATGAACCTCTTGTGAAACACCTCACCGGGCCCTACGGTACATCGTCAGACGTCGATGTATAGACGTCGCGGTGGCGGATCACCCCCGTCCGGCACCGCAGGCCGGCCCGGTGAACCCGGGTCCTGGGAACCCCGAAGGAGCCCCATGCGCATCCGATCCCTGATCGCGGTCTTCGCCACCGCCATGGCCGCGGTGATGGGCGCCAGTTCCGGCGCCGTCGCCTCACCCGTCGGTCCGTACATCATCGGCGGCGGCACCGTCTCCTCGGCGCCGTGGGCCGCCGCGGTCTTCAGCAACGGCTCGTTCACCTGCTCCGGCACGATCATCGCCCCGCAGTGGGTCCTCACCGCGCGGCACTGCCTCGGCGGCTCGATGTCGGTCCGGGTGGGCAGCGTCTACCGCTCCTCCGGCGGCGTCACCCGAACGGTAAGCGCCACCTACGGCCGGTACGACCTGGCCCTGATGCGCCTGTCCAGCTCGGTGAGCACCAGCTACGTCACGCTGGCATCCAGCAACCCGCCGGTCAACTCGACCAACTCGATCTACGGCTGGGGCATGACCTGCTACAGCGGCTGCTCGGCGTCGACCCAGCTGAAGACCGCGAGCGTCCGGGTCACCAGCACGAACGTGAGTGACGCGTACGGCGGGCAGGCGATCCGGAGCAGCCGGATCAACGGCAACGCGTGGCGGGGCGACTCGGGCGGCCCGCAGTTCTACAACGGTCAACAGGTGGGTGTGGCCTCCACCGCCGACGGCCAGAGCATCCAGAACTACGGCAGCGTCGCGTACAACCGTGCCTGGATCCGGTCCGTTTCCGGCGTCTGACGGTTAGCGCCCGTGGCGGCGCGGATGGTGGGCCGTGCGCCTGCCGTCCGCGCCGCGCGGTTTTTCAGCATCCGAGCAGGTGAACAGGGCTCACGATGTGCCGCACCCGGGCCTGCCAGCATCGGAAACGTGCTGGTCGTGACGACGGATCAACTTCCCGGCTACGAGATCCGCCAGATCCTCGGCGAGGTGGTCTCCTCCATGGCCAGAACCCGCAACCCGTACCGCGAGGGAGTGAAGAACCTGCGCGGTGGCGCGTACGACCCGATGGCGCCGGACAACCTCACCCGCTGGCGTACCGACTCGGTCGCCCGTCTCGGTGAGGAGGCCCGGCGGCTCGGCGCGAACGCCGTGGTGGGGATGCGGTTCGACAGCCGCGACTGCGGCGAGATGTGGATGGAGATCTGCGCCTACGGCACCGCCGTGATCGTGGTGCCGAAGGTCCCCGACGTCATGCCCCCCGACCAGCCCCTGGTGGCGGCGGAAACCGCCCAGGAACCAGCCTTCGCCGAGGAACCCGGCAAGATCGCCGAACCCCCCAGCGCCCCCACCCTGGGCACCGCCCCCCAAACCCCCACCCGCGACTAACCCCACCCGCTCACCCGCTCCACCGTCCGACCGCGCTGCCCGCGACACCCTGGCCGCCGATCATGAAGTTATTGCCCGCCGGCGCGGCGTGGCGCAACAACAACTTCATGATCAACGAGAGCGACTGGGGGTGGGGGTGGGTGGGACGGGGTTAGAGGATGGGGGGTGGGGAGTAGGTGGCGGCTTGGGGGTGGGATTCGACGATTTTGGTGATTCTTGCGGTGACTGCCTGGATCTGGGTGGGGGCGGCGCCTACGAAGGCGGCACGGTCGGCGACCAGGGCGTCGATCTCGGGGCGGGTGAGGGCGAGTCGGTCGTCCGCGGCCAGCCGGTCGAAGAGGTCGTTGTCGGGGGTGCCCTTCTCCCGCATGGCCAGGGCGACCGCGACGGCGTGCTCCTTGATCGCCTCGTGGGCGGCTTCCCGGCCGACGCCCCGACGGACGGCCGCCACCAGGATCTTTGTGGTGGCCAGGAACGGCAGGAACCGCTCCAGTTCCCGGTTGATCACCGCCGGGTACGCGCCGAACTCGTCCAGCACGGTGAGGAACGTCTGGAACAGCCCGTCGGCGGCGAAGAAGGCGTCCGGCAGGGCCACCCGGCGCACCACCGAGCAGGAGACGTCGCCCTCGTTCCACTGGTCACCGGCCAGCTCGCCGACCATCGACAGATAGCCCCGGATGATCACCGCGAAGCCGTTGACCCGCTCCGACGAGCGGGTGTTCATCTTGTGCGGCATCGCGCTGGAGCCGACCTGGCCGGGCTTGAAGCCCTCGGTGGCCAGTTCCTGACCGACCATCAGTCGGATCGTGGTGGCCAACGACGACGGTGCCGCCGCCACCTGCGCCAGCGCGGAGAGCACGTCGAAGTCGAGTGAACGCGGATAGACCTGCCCGACGCTGCCCAGCACCCGACTGAAGCCCAGGTGCTCGGCGACCCGCCGCTCCAACTCGGCGACCTTGGCCGCATCGCCGTCGAAGAGGTCCAACTGGTCGGCGGCGGTACCCACCGGTCCCTTGATCCCCCGCAACGGGTACCGGGCGATCAGGTCCTCCAGCCGCTCGTACGCGATCAGCAGCTCCTCGGCGGCCGACGCGAAGCGCTTGCCCAGCGTGGTCGCCTGCGCCGCCACGTTGTGCGAGCGACCGGCCATCACCACGTCGGCGTACTCGTGGGCGTGCCAGGCGAGCCGGGCCAGCGTCGCCACCACCCGATCTCGGATCAGCTCCAGCGAGCGGCGCACCTGGAGCTGCTCGACGTTCTCGGTGAGGTCCCGGGAGGTCATCCCCTTGTGCACGTGCTCGTACCCGGCGAGCGCGCTGAACTCCTCGATCCGGGCCTTCACATCGTGCCGGGTGACCCGCTCCCGTGCCGCGATCGAGGCCAGGTCGACGTCGTCAAGCACCCGCTCGTACGCCTCGACCACCCCGTCCGGCACCGGAACACCCAGATCCCGTTGCGCCCGCAGCACGGCGAGCCAGAGCCGCCGTTCCAGCCGGATCTTCTCCTCCGGCGACCAGAGGGTGACCAACTCGGGCGAGGCGTACCGGTTGGCAAGCACGTTCGGAATCATCGTCACCCCGCCATTCTCGCGACAACCCGCCGCAGCAGGCCCATCGGGTCGCGCCACGGTATTGATCATGAGGTTGGCGGCGACTTGAAGATCAATAACTGCCGCCAACCTCATGATCGACGGACCGGATTACGGCGGCTGGGCGGATTGGGTCAGCGTTCGAGGATGGCGGTGACGCCTTGGCCGCCGGCGGCGCAGATGGAGATCAGGCCGCGTCCGGTGCCCTTGGAGGCGAGCAGTTTGGCCAGGGTGGCTACGATCCGGCCGCCGGTGGCGGCGAACGGGTGACCGGCGGCCAGCGAGGAGCCGTTCACGTTTAGCTTGTCGGTGTCGATGGCACCGAGCGGGGCGTCCAGGCCGAGCCGGTCCTTGCAGAACTCCGGCGACTCCCAGGCCGCCAGGGTCGCCAGCACCTGCGAGGCGAACGCCTCGTGGATCTCGTAGTAGTCGAAGTCCTGGAGGGTGAGCCCGGCCCGGGCCAGCAGCCGGGGCACCGCGTACGCGGGCGCCATCAGCAGCCCCTCGTCGCCGTGCACGAAGTCCACCGCGCCCGTCTCCGACCAGGAGAACCAGGCCTGCACCGGCAGGTTGTGCTCGCGCGCCCACTCCTCGCTGGCCAGCAGCACGGTGGAGGCACCGTCGGTAAGCGGCGACGAGTTGCCGGCGGTCATGGTGGCCCGTTCGGCGTCCGGTCCCTTGGCCCCGAAGACCGGCCGCAGGGTGCCCAGCTTCTCCAGGGTGGTGTCGGGGCGGAGGTTCTGATCGCGGGTCAGCCCCAGGTAGGGGGTCATCAGGTCGTCGAAGAAGCCCTTGTCGTACGCGGCGGCGAGCCGCTGGTGCGACCGCAGCGCCAACTCGTCCTGCGCCTGCCGGTCGATGTTCCAGCGCAGCGCGGTCTGCGCGGCGTGCTCGCCCATGGACAGGCCGGTGCGGGGCTCGGCGTTGCGGGGGACCTCCGGCTTGAACGGCTGGGCCGGGCGCAGTTTCGCGGCGATCCGCAGCCGCTCACCGAGGGTGCGGGCCGAGTTGAGCTTGAGCAACGTGCGGCGCATGTCCTCGTTGACCGCGAGCGGAGCGTCCGAGGTGGTGTCGACACCACCGGCGATGCCGACGTCGAGCTGACCGAGGGCGATCTTGTTGGCGACCAGGATGACCGCCTCCAGGCCGGTGCCGCAGGCCTGCTGGATGTCGTACGCCGGGGTGTGCGGGTCGAGCTTCGAGCCGAGCACCACCTCGCGGGTGAGGTTGAAGTCCTTCGAGTGCTTGAGCACCGCACCGGCGACGACCTCGCCGACCCGCTGCCCGGCCAGACCGAACCGGGCGATCAGCCCGTCCAGCGCGGCGCCGAGCATGTCGGAGTTGGCGGCGCTGGCGTAGCGCGAGTTGGAGCGGGCGAAGGGGATCCGGTTGCCGCCGATGATCGCGACCCGTCGAACGTTCTGCACGATCCGCCTCCTCGAAAGTGTTGCCCGCACCTTACTCACCAGTAGGCTACGCCTATGACCGACAGGTATGCGAGCTTCGTCCACTCGGGCGCCGGGCGGGCGCTGGTCAAGCGCCTCGGGCTGCCCGATCCGCCGCGACTGCGCCGGCACGCACCCGGCGAGCCGATTCTGCCCGGGCTGGTCCTGCTCGGTGCCGCCACCGGCGGGCGGCTCACCGAACCGGTCGGCAAGGCCCTGGCCGCCGCCGGGCTCGCCCTGCGCGATCCGGCCACCGCAGTGCCCGATCCGGCAACCGGTCGTACGCCGGAGAACGCCGCCCTCGTCTTCGACGCTACCGGCATCAGCGACTCGTCCCAACTGCGCCAGCTCTACGACTTCTTCCATCCGCAGGCCCGGGCGGTCCAGCCCAGCGGGCGGGTGATCGTGCTGGGCACTCCGCCGGCCGAGTGCGACACGCCCCGCGAGGCGACCGCCCAACGGGCACTGGAGGGGTTGACCCGCAGCATCGGCAAGGAGTTCGGCCGGGGCATCACCGCACAACTGGTGTACGTCACGAGGGACGCCGACCCGGGCACCTGGACCAGCCTGGAGTCGACCCTGCGGTTCCTGCTCTCGGGCCGTTCCGCGTACGTCTCCGGGCAGGTGATCCGGGTCGGTGCCGGCCAGGCGACCGCACCGGCCGACTGGGACCGCCCGCTCGACGGGCAGGTGGTGCTGGTCACCGGCGCGGCGCGGGGCATCGGCGCGGCGTTGGCCCGGGTGCTGGCCCGCGACGGGGCGACCGTGGTGGCGCTGGACATCCCGGCCGCCGGGGACGAACTGGCGGCGGTGGCCAACGAGATCGGCGGCAGCGCCGTGCAGCTCGACCTGACCGCCGCCGATGCGCCGGCCCGGCTCGCCGAGCACCTGTCCAGTCGGCACGGGCGGGTGGACGTGGTGGTGCACAACGCCGGCATCACCCGGGACAAGACCCTCGGCCGGATGGACGCCGACCGGTGGGACCAGGTCATCGACGTCAACCTGTCCAGCCAGGAGCGGATCAACGACCTGCTGCTGGAGCGCGGGCTGATCCCGGCCGGCGGGCGGCTCATCGGTGTCTCCTCGATCGCCGGGATCGCCGGTAACCGGGGCCAGACCAACTACGCCACCAGCAAGGCCGGGGTCGTCGGGCTGGTCGACTCGCTCGCCCCGGCGCTGCGGGAGCGGCAGATCAGCGTCAACGCGGTCGCGCCCGGGTTCATCGAGACCCGGCTGACCGCCCGGATCCCGCTGGTGCTGCGGGAGGCCGGCCGCCGGATGAACAGCCTCTCGCAGGGCGGACTGCCGGTGGATGTGGCGGAGACCATCGGCTGGCTGGCCTGGCCGGCGTCCGGTGCGGTCACCGGCAACGTGGTCCGGGTCTGCGGCCAGAGCCTGCTGGGGGCGTGATGGCCAGGCGCAGACGCGGCGACGAACCGGCCGACGACCTGTCGGTCGGCGAGCTGATCGACGGTCCGACCGAGGTGCTGACGCCGGAGATCCGGGCTGCCGCACTCGCCGCACCGGCCGGCGGCGGGGACCTGGAGGCGACCCGTGACCTGTCCGGCCTCGCCCCGGCCGGCGGTGGCTCCGACGTACCGGCCGACAGGCCTGGGTCGGATCCGGCGACGTCAGCGTCTACCGACGCGCGCCGGTCCGGCATCAGCGGCGGCGCCCCGACCGGCCCCACGGCGAGCGGAGACCCGGCGGCCCGGGCGCGGGTGGAGTTGCCCCGGTTGCCGGCGGCCGGGCCGTTGTACCGGCGGGCGTTGCTGAACGCGGTGCCGGGGCTGGGCGGGCGGCGCGGTGAAACGGTGCCGACGGTGGAACTGGCGGTAGGTGGCGTGCCGGTGGATCCGGAGCGGCTGGCCGACTACGACCGGGTCTGCGGGTTCCGGCTCGCCGACCGGCTGCCCGCGACGTTTCCCCACGTCATGGGCTTTCCGCTGGCGCTGCGTATGATCACCGCGCCGGAGTTCCCCATTCCGCTTACCGGGGTGGTGCACGTCGGCAACCGGATCACGGTGCATCGACCGGTCACCGTAGCCGACCGGCTGGACTTCACCACCTGGGCGGAGAACCTGCGTCCGCGCGACCGGGGGCGGCAGGTGGACGTCGTACTCGTCGGGTCGGTCGACGGCGAGGAGGTGTGGCGCGGCGTCTCGACGTACCTCGGCCGGCAGCGCACCCCGGACGGCGGCGAGCGGCGCGACCACGGTGAGCGGCCCCCGCCGCCGGCAGCCACCGCCCGCTGGCAGGTCACGCCCCGGGTGGGTACGGACTACGCGAGGGTCTCCGGCGACCACAACCCGATCCACACCTCGCGGTGGGGCGCGCGGCTGCTCGGCTTCCCTCGGCCCATCGCACACGGCATGTGGAGCAAGGCACGGTGTCTCGCGGCGTTGGAGAGCCGGCTGCCCGAGGCGTACACGGTGGACGTGGCGTTCAAGCTGCCGGTGCCGCTGCCCAGCACGGTGGCCTTCAGCGCCACGGCGCTCGGCCCGGGCTGGGATTTCAGCCTGCACGACCGGCGTGGCCGCCCACACCTGGTGGGCACCATCCGCTGAGCGGGGGCCGGGCACTTGCCCGGCCCACTCTTTTCCGCTAAGTTCTTCTCAACCAGAGATATTCTCGAAGTGAGAGTGATCGAGCGTGAACGAGCAGGATTTCCTCGCCGCCTACGACCCGCGGGCCTATCCGGCGGTCGCGGTAACGGTCGACATCGTCGCCCTGACCATCCGCGACGACGCCCTGCACCTGCTGCTGATCCGACGCGGCGAGCAGCCGTACGCCGGCCTCTGGGCCCTTCCGGGCGGTTTCGTCCGGCCGGACGAGGACCTGGCTGTCGCCGCGCGGCGGGAGCTGGCCGAGGAGACCGGCCTCGACGGCCAGCCACTGCGCCGCGTCCACGTCGAGCAACTAGCCTCCTACGGCGCACCCGACCGCGATCCCCGGATGCGGATCGTCTCGATCGCCCATCTGGCCTTCGCCCCCGACCTGCCGGACGCGACGGCCGGCACCGACGCCGACGAGGCGGCCTGGGTGCCGGTCGCCGAGCTGGCCAACCGGCAACTCGCCTTCGACCACGGCCAGATCGTCGCCGACGGGCTGGAGCGAGCGCGCTCCAAACTGGAATACACCCCGCTGGCCACCCGCTTTCTCGCACCCGAGTTCACCATCGGGGAGCTGCGCGCCGTCTACGAGACGGTCTGGGGGCACCAGCTGCACGCCGGCAACTTCCACCGCAAGGTGCTCTCGGTGCCGGGCTTCGTGGAGAGCACCGGCGCCAGCACCGAGCGCGGCGGCACCCGAGGCGGCCCGCGTGCCCGGCTCTACCGGGCCGGAGACGCTCGGCTGCTGCACCCCGCGCTGCTGCGCCCGGCGCGTGAGGAGACGGTGCGATGAGGACCGACGAGGCGATCCGCCTGGTCACCGCCGCCCGCGACGACGACGAGCTGTTCGGCGGCGACGCGCCGGAGCGGCGCTACCGGGAACTCGTCGGTGCCCTGCACCCGGACCGGCTCGGTTGGGCCGGTCCGGGGATCCGGGCCGCCGCCACCGACGCCTTCCTCCGGGTCACCAGCCGCTGGCGGGCCCGGCGGGTCACCGTGTTGCACGGCTACCGGTGCGGGCGGCCCGCGTACTCGGGCGATCTCGCCGACCTGTACGACGTCGGTGCCGACCGGCTGCTCAAGCTGCCTCGCGACGCGGCCGACAACGATCTGATGGCCCGCGAGCAGCGTGCCCTGCGCACACTCGCCGAGCGGGGCGACCCACGCTGGCTGCCGTACGTGCCCCGACTGGTCGACAGCTTCACCCACCGCGAACCCGACACCGGGGCGGACCGCCGGATCACGGTGCTCGGCAGCGCGCCCGGCCTCCACAGTCTGGTCGAGGTACGGCGGGCCTATCCGGACGGGCTGGACGCCCGTGACGTGGCGTGGATGTGGCGACGGCTCCTGGTCGCCCTCGGCCTGGCGCACCGGGCGGGCCTGGTGCACGGTGCGGTGCTGCCGTCGCACGTGCTCATCGACCCCGACGCGCACGGCCTGGTGCTTGTCGACTGGTGCTTCTCCACCGAGCCCGGCGGCACCGTGCCGGCAATGGTGCCCGACCACCACACCTGGTACCCGCCGGAGGTTCCCAACCGTCAGCCGTGCGGGCCGGGCACCGACATCTTCATGGCCACCCGCTGCATGACCTGGCTGCTGGACCGCCGGGCCCCGCGCCAGCTGCTCGACTTCGCCCAGGGCTGCCGGCAGCGGTTCCTGCGCAGCCGCCCCGACGACGCCTGGCTGCTGCTGCGGGAACTGGACGAGGTGCTGCACCGCCTCTACGGGCCGCGCACCTTCCGCCCCTTCACCCTCAACCCCTAAGGAGGCTGCCATGGGCAGCGGAGCATGGTCCACCGATGTTTACGACGCCGCCGACCGCTACCGCCGGGCCACCGGCACCAGCGCCTTCTCCTACAGCGACAGCGGGGCCCGGGTGGTGCACCCGGCGCTGGACCCGCGTGGCGCGGTACGGGAGAGCCGGGACAGCGCGGAGCACCCCCAGTCGACCCCCGTCGCGGTCCTGTTCGACGTGACCGGCTCGATGGGGCATGTGCCCCGCGTTCTCCAGGCCAAACTGCCGCAGTTGCTGGGGCTGCTGCTGCGCCAGGGCTACGCCCGCGACCCACAGGTCATGTTCGGTGCGATCGGGGACGCCACCTGTGACCGGGTGCCGTTGCAGGTGGGGCAGTTCGAGTCCGACAACCGGATGGACGACGACCTCGGCCGGATCGTGCTGGAGGGCGGCGGTGGCGGCCAGATGCGGGAGTCGTACGAGCTGGCGCTGTACTTCATGGCCCGGCGCACGGTCACCGACAGCTGGGAGAAGCGTGGCCGGCGCGGCTACCTGTTCGTCATCGGCGACGAGTTGGCGTACCCGCAGGTGAAGGCCGCCGAGGTGAGCCGGCTGATCGAGGACGACCCGCGCGAGGACGTGCCGTTGCGGCAGATCGTCGACGAGGTCACCCGCCGCTGGGACACCTACTACCTGCTGCCCGCCGGCAGCCACTACTCGGGCAACCGCCGGGTGCTCGACTTCTGGCGCGACCTGCTCGGCCAGCACGCCCTGGAACTGGACGATCTCGCTGCGGTCTGCGAGACCATCGCGCTCACCGTCGGCCTCGGCGAGCAGGCGATCGACCTTGACCAGGGTCTGCGGGACCTGGACCGCGCCGGCTCGTCGGCCACCGGCACCGTGTCGAAGGCGCTCGCCCGGCTGGACGGGGAATCACGAGCCGAGGTGTCGGAGCTGCCGGCCGGCCGTACCACCGGTCGCGGAGTGGTCCGGCTGTGACCCGGCCGGCGGCGGGTGCGGTTCCGGGCGACGCGGTCACCGGCGGGACGGCGGCTGCGATGGCGGCGGCCCGACGGCCGGGCGGTACGGCGGCGGCCGTGCCGGACGGGTGGTCGACCGGCGGGCCGGCGGCGAGGGGGCCGCGCGGCCAGCACGTGATCGTGGTCGACCTCGGGTACGGCGACGCAGGGAAGGGCACCGTCGTGGACTGGCTCTGCGCGACCCGGCCGGTGCGGACAGTGGTGCGGTTCAACGGGGGTGCGCAGGCGGCACACAACGTCGTCCTGCGCGACGGCCGGCACCACACGTTCGCCCAGTTCGGGGCCGGCACCTTCCGCCCGGGGGTGCGCACCCACCTGTCCCGCCACGTGGTGGTGGACCCGCTGGCGTTGGCCGCCGAGGCCGACCACCTCGCCGCCGTCGGGGTACCCGACGCGCTCGACCGGCTGACCGTGGACGGGGAGGCGCTGCTGGCCACCCCGTACCACCGGGCCGCGAATCGGGCCCGGGAGCTGGCCCGTGGAGCCGACCGGCACGGTTCCTGCGGGCTGGGGGTGGGCGAGGCCGTCGCGTACGGTCTCGCCCACCCCGACCAGGCGCCCCGGGTGGCGGACTGCCGCAGCCCGGAGCTGCTGCGCCGCCGGCTGACCGCGCTACGGGACCGGCTCAGCGCGGAACTCGGCCCGCTGGACGCCCCGCCGGTAACCGACTGTCTGCCGGCGTACCGGGCCTTCGCCGAGCGGGTGGCGATCGTGGACCGGGGCTGGCTCGCCGGGGAGTTGCGTGCCGGGACCTGCGTGTTCGAGGGTGCACAGGGAGTGCTGCTGGACGAGTGGCACGGCTTCCACCCGTACACGACCTGGAGCACCACGACCACCGCGAACGCCGAGGCGCTGCTGGCCGAGGCCGGGCTGGCCGGATCGGCGACCCGGCTCGGCGTGCTGCGGACGGTCACCACCAGACACGGGCCGGGACCGCTGGTCACCGAGGAACCGGCGCTCGGGCTGACCGAACCGCACAACCCGACGAACCCGTGGCAGGGCCGCTTCCGGTTCGGCCACTTCGACGCCGTCGCCCACGCGTACGCCCTGGCGGTCACCGGTGGGGTCGACGGCCTGGCGCTGACCCACCTGGATCTCGTGGGGCAGGGTCTCGACCTGCGGATCTGCGACCGCTACGCCGACCTGGACGGGCTGGTGCCGGGTCCACCCGGAGACCTCGACCGACAGGCAACGCTCACCGCCCGTCTGCTGCGGACCAGACCGGTGTACGACGCCCCTCCGCCAGCCGACTGGCCCACCGCGGTGGAGCAGGCGCTTGGCGTACCCGTCGTGCTCACCTCCCACGGACCCACGGCGGAGGACAAGCGGATGCGGACGGCCCAGCTCGACACCGTCCGTACGGACGGCGGTACGGCCACCCGGGTGCCGGTGGCAACGGGTGGAAGGCCCCATTAGCGGTGATCCGTCCGTCCCGCCCCGATGCGTCCGCCCGGCGGCGAGCATGTACCCATGGAGGCCGCGCTCGACCTGCTCCGGCACACACTCACCTCGCCGTGGGTGTATCTGCTGCTGTTCGGTCTCACCGCGATCGACGCGATCTTCCCGCTGGTGCCGGCCGAGGCGGCGGTCATCACGGTCACCGTGCTCGCCACCGGCGGCGAGCCGAATCTGGTGGTGGTGATCGTGGCGACCATGCTCGGTGCCGTGCTCGGCGACCATGTCAGCTACGCGATCGGGCGTGGCGGCGGCTCAGGTCGTCTGGATCGTTCGCCGCAGGACAGTCGACGCCGAGCCGGATCACAGTGGGCACGACGCGCGGTGTGCCGGCACGGCGGCGTCATCCTGACCTCCGCCCGGTACCTGCCCGGCGGGCGGACGGCGGTCACCCTGACCATGGGCGCGGTGCGCTACCCGCTGCGCCCGTTCCTGCTCTACGACCTGGTCGGCGCTGGCACGTGGGCGCTCTACTGCGTGCTGCTCGGCCTCTTCGGCGGGCTGGCCTTCGAACGTGAGCCGGTCTACGGGATCCTGGCCGGGATCGGCCTGTCGATCGCGGTCACCCTGCTGGTGCAGCTGGCACGCGGGCTGCGCCGCCGCGGCCATCGCCGGGCCGCCCGACGCTGAGAGTCCGGTCGGGGTCACCCGGGCGGGCGCCAGGTCACGCCGCGCAGCAGTTGTCCTGCGCCGAGCCAGGCGACGTTCATCATTTGGGTGGCGGTCTTTTCCGGGTCGGCCTCCGGATGGTCGGCCAGCCAGTCGGCCAGTGACTCGCTCGCGCCGACCAGCGCGTACGCGACGACCTCCAACTCGGTGTCGGCCACCTCCCGCCCCCCGGCGCGCAGCGCGTGGTCGAGCATCCCGGCGACCACCTCCACCAGCCGTGCCCGCATCACGGTCAACTCACGCGCGAACGGATGCTCGGCGCGGGCCTGCCGGTAGAGCACCGCCCAACCGTCCCGGTGCGCGCCGACGAAGCCGAAGAACGCCCGCAACCCGCGCCAGAGTCGCTCGTCGGCGGGCAGGTCGGGGGCGGCGGCACCGGCGATGGCCTCCATCATCCGGGTGCCCTCGCGGTGCAGGCACGCGACGAAGAGTTCCTCCTTGGTGCCCAGGTACGCGTACACCATGGGCTTGGAGATGCCCGCCACCTCGGCGATCTCGTCCATGCTGGCGCCGTGGTAGCCGCGCCGCGAGAAGATCCGCACCGCGGAGTCGAGCATCTGCTGCTGCCGTACGGCGCGCGGGAGGCGCTTGAAGGCGGGGCCGGTGGACACCTTGCGAGCATACCTACCCGTGCGTAAGGTTACGCACGAGTAGCCACTGTCCGAGAGGTGCCTTCCCATGACTGACTTCGACCCGGCCAACTTCGCAAACGTCGGCCCGAAGGAGTTCGCCCAGCTCGTCAAGAACACCCCGGAGAGCAAGCTGGCCGAGGTGATGTCGGGCGACCTGCGCGGCAAGATCCTTGGCGAGGTCTTCGGACGGATGCCGCAGCTGTTCCGCGCCGACCGGGCCGGCTCCACCAACGCGGTCATCCACTGGAACATCACCGGCGCCCCGGACGGCGGCACCGACACCTACGAGGTGGTCATCGCCGACGGCACCTGCACGGTAAACGAGACCCCGCAGCACGACCCCCGACTGAGCCTGACCCTGGGCCCGGTCGAGTTCCTGAAGGTCGTCTCCGGCGGCGCCAACCCGGTCATGATGTTCATGACCGGCAAGCTCAAGGCCAAGGGCGACCTGGGCCTGGCCGCCAACATCGCGAACCTCTTCGACATCCCCAAGGCCTGACATGGTCGAGTTCTCGCTCGACCTGAACGAGGAACAGCGGGATCTACGGGACTGGGTGCACGGCTTCGCCCGCGACGTCGTGCGCCCAGCCGCGGCCGAATGGGACACCCGCGAGGAAACTCCCTGGCCGGTCATCCGGGAAGCGGCGAAGGTCGGGCTCTACGGCTTCGAGTTCCTCGCCACCTGCTGGGCCGACCCCACCGGGCTGTCGCTGCCGATCGCCAGTGAGGAACTGTTCTGGGGCGACGCCGGCATCGGGCTGAGCATCTTCGGCACCTCGCTCGCGGTCGCCGCCATCTACGGCGCGGGCACCCCGGACCAGCTCGTCGAATGGGTGCCGCAGTGCTTCGGTGACGTCGACTCCCCGGCCGTCGCCGCCTTCTGCTCCTCGGAGCCGGAGGCCGGTTCCGACGTCGCCGCCATGCGTACCCGGGCCAGCTATGACGAAGCCACCGACGAGTGGGTGCTGCGCGGACAGAAGGCGTACGCCACAAACGGTGGGATCGCCGGCGTGCACGTGGTGACCGCCTCGGTCGAGCCGGAACTGGGCTCGCGGGGACAGGCCGCGTTCGTCGTGCCGCCCGGCACCGCCGGGCTGAGCGCCACCCGCAAGCTGCGCAAACTCGGCCTGCGCGCCTCGCACACCGCCGACGTCTTCCTGGACGACGTGCGGGTACCGGGCCGGTGCCTGCTCGGCGGCAAGGAAGCGCTCGACGAACGCCTGGCCCGCGCCCGCTCCGGGCAACGCGCCTCCGGCCAGGCCGCGATGCGTACGTTCGAGTTGTCCCGACCCACCGTCGGCGCGCAGGCGCTCGGCGTGGCCCGGGCCGCCTACGAGTACGCCCTGGACTACGCGAAGGAGCGGGTCCAGTTCGGTCGGCCGATCATCACCAACCAGGCGGTCGCGTTCACGCTTGCCGACATGCGGATGGAGATCGACGCCGCCCGGCTGCTGGTCTGGCGGGCCTCCTGGATGGGCCGCAACAACCGGCCGTTCACCGCCGGTGAGGGCTCGATGTCCAAGCTCAAGGCCGGCGAGGTGGCCGTCTCGGTGACCGAGAAGGCGGTCCAGCTGCTCGGTGGCGCCGGCTTCCTGCGGGACCACCCGGTCGAGCGCTGGTACCGCGACGCCAAGATCTACACCATCTTCGAGGGCACCTCGGAGATCCAGCGACTGGTCATCTCCCGGGCGATCTCCGGGATGCAGATCCGCTGACCGCCAGGAGGTACGCGGGCATGGACCTGCCGTTCATCGTCACCACGCTGACTCGGCGGGGCCTGCTCGCCCCGGGCCGCCCGATCCGCGTCGCATCCCAGCTCAGCGCGCTGCGGAAATGGGGCTGGAGCCTCGCCGGTGAACTGCGCCAGGCGGCGGCCCGGGACCCGGGCCGGGTCGCGGTCATCGACGAGCAGGGCAACGAACTGACGTACGCCGAACTGCTCGACCGGTCCATGCGGCTCGCCCGCGCGCTGCGCGCCGCACTCGGCGTCCAGGCCGGCGACCGGGTCGCCGTGCTCTGCCGCAACCACCCCGGCCTGATCGAGACCGTCGTCGCCGCCACGCTGCTAGGCGCCGACGCCGTGCTTGTCAACACCGGGCTCTCCCCGGCGCAGTTGGCCACCGTGGCGGAGGAACAGCGGCTACGCGTCCTGGTGCACGACGACGAGTTCACCGAGCGGACCCTCGGGCTGCCGGCGGAGCTGCACCGCCTCGACGAGCAGGCCCGGGCGGAGTTGATCGCCACCGCCCTCCCCGGCGAGCTCCACCCGCCCGAGCGGGACGGCCGGATCATCGTGCTCACCTCCGGCACCACGGGCGTGCCCAAGGGCGCCCGTCGGCCCACCCCGAACGGCTTCGGCCCGCTGGTGTCCATCATCGACCGGATCCCGCTGCACGTCCGGGACCGGGTGCTGATCGCCGCCCCGATCTTCCACACCTGGGGGTACGCAGCCCTACAGGTCTGTTTCGCCCTGCGGGCCACCATCGTGCTGCACCGGCGCTTCGACCCGTCCGCCACCCTGGACGACCTGGTGCGGCATCGGTGTCAGGCACTGTTCGCGGTGCCGGTGATGCTGCAACGGCTGATGGAGCTGCCCGCGCCGGAGCACCTACCACCGCTGAAGGTGGTCGCCGTGAGCGGCTCGGCGCTGCCCGGCGGGCTGCCGGCGGCGTTCATGGACACCTACGGCGACGTGCTCTACAACCTGTACGGCTCGACCGAGGCGTCCTGGGCCTCCATCGCCACCCCCGCCGACCTGCGCCGGGCACCCACCACCGCGGGCAGGCCGCCGCACGGGACCCGGCTGGAAATCGTCGACGACGACGGCCAGCCGGTGCCCGGTGGCCGGGTCGGGCGGATCCTGGTCGGCAACGAGATGCTCTTCGAGGGCTACACCTCCGGCCCCGACCGGGATCGGCGCGACGGCCTGCTCGACACCGGCGACCTCGGCCGGGTCAACGCCGACGGACTGCTCTTCGTGGACGGCCGCGCCGACGACATGATCGTCTCCGGTGGCGAGAACGTCTTCCCCGCCGAGGTGGAACAGCTGCTCGCCCAACTTCCCCAGGTACGCGAGGCCGCCGTCATCGGCGTACCCGACCCCGACTACGGCCAGCGGCTCGCCGCCTTCCTCGCCCTGCACCCCGGCGAGACCCTCGACACCGAGGCGGTCCGCGAGTACGTCCGGCACTACCTGGCCCGTTTCTCGGTCCCCCGCGACGTCGTCTTCGTCAAGTACCTGCCTCGCAACGCCACCGGCAAGGTGCTCACCCGCGAACTACGCCGCTACTACGGCTGACCTCGACGGGAGACTTGCCCCTACGGGAGCGTCCTCAGGGGTCGGTCGGGTGGAATCCGGATACCTCCCGCCCTGCCGGCTCGGCAGGCTCGCCCCATGAAACTCACCAGACGCAATCTCGTCGCCGGGGTCGCGGTCGGCGCACTGCTTGCCGGCACCCTGGCGGCACCCGCGGGTGCCGCCCACCGCGACTGCCCTGCCGGCACGCTCGACTCCACGAGCCTGGTAGCGGCGGTCGGCGACATCCCCGACCCCCAGCTCACCAACACCAGCGTCCAACTGCGGGTCACCACACCGACCGGCTGTTTCAAGGACACCTTCGGCGTACGCGACCTGCGCTCCTCGGCACCGGTGCCGCCGGAGGCCCGGATCCGGATCGGCAGCGTCACCAAGGTCTTCACCGCCGTCGTGGTCTACCAACTGGTGGCGGAGGGCCAGTTGGACCTCGACGAGCCGGTACGCCCGTACCTGCCGGACCTGATCCCGGCCGCCTGGCCGACGGTGACCGTACGGCAGTTACTCGCCCACACAAGTGGTCTGCCCAGCCCCGTCCTGCCCGACGGACTGGACTGGCAACTCCAGCACCGCTTCGACCGCTGGACTCCCGAGCAGATCGTTCGCAGGGCGCTGACGAACCCGCCGGATTACACCCCGGGCGACGCCCAGCGCTACACGAACATGGGCTACATCGTCGCCGGCATCCTGATCGAGCGGGTGACCGGCTCGTCGTACTCGGAGCAGATGCGGCAGCGGATCTTCCGGCCGCTCGGGTTACGCGACACGTACGCCCCAGGCGTCGCGACCGGGATACGTGGCCCGCACGTGCGGGGCTATCAGCAGGTGAACCGCGACGGCCTGACCGAACTGGTGGACGCGACGCGCTGGAGTCAGACCTTCACGCCCGCCTCGGGCGACCTGATCTCGACCGTCGCCGACCTGGACCGGTTCTCCGCCGCCCTGTTCGATGGCCGGCTGCTCGCCCCCGCGCAGCAACGTGAGCTGTTCACCCACCCGTGGGCGGGCGCGGAGTACAGCAACGGCGGCCTCTCCTCGATCCGACTGCCCGACGGCCGGGTGTTCTGGGGCAAGTCCGGCGCCCGATACGGCTACCAGGCGGCCATCGGTGCCCTCGACGACGGTGGCCTGCGGTTCGTCTTCGCCGCCAGCCCGACCGATGCCAAGGCCGAGGGTCAGTCCGCGCTGGTCCAGCGGGTGCTGGCCGCCGTCCTGGCGCTCACCTGAGGCCAACCGCGACACCGCAGTGTCAGGCAGAGCCCCCTGCGGCAGCCGAGGCCGTCAGCAAGGGACCCTGCCTGACATCAGGGATCAGCGGTCGGTGGCGCGGCCGATGGCGGCGGCGACGCCGCTGACCCGGTCGGCGAGCAGGCCGAGCGCACCCACCGCGCGGTCGAGCGGGTCGTCCCCGGCACCGCCGAGCGCCCGCGAGCGCTGGAAGGCAGCCTTCACCTCGGCCCAGCGGGCGGCCTGCTCCGGCGTGAGTCGGTCGCGCAGCTCCGCGAGCTTGAGCAGATTCGCCTCCGCGCCCGCCGCGAGAGTCTGTGCCTCGCCCAGATAGTGGTCGTCGATCACCGCCTCCAACTCCTCGTCGGTGAGCACCGGGACGATCCGCTCGGCCAGCTTGTTCATGTTCCGGTACGACCCCTGGAGCTGAAACGGCGGTTCGGTGCGAGCGTCGTCGGACTGCGCCGCCGAGGCGATGTACGCCTGGTTGTTGGCCAGCACCACCTGCTGCACCCGCAGCAGCTTGCGCAGCACCGAGACGACCTGTTCCAGTTCCACCGGCTCGTACGGGTGGGACAACTGGTCGGCGCGGACCGTGTCGTCGCCCCGGGCCATCCGCACCAGCAGTTCCAGGTCGGCCCGGTCCCGGCCGGAGAGCGGTGCCAGCACCGGGTTCGCGGTGAGCGCGTTCTCGACGTAGCTGAGCGCGAAAACCTCCTCCCGGCCGGAGAGCACGTCGCCGAGGTTCCACACGTCGGCCCGGTTGGCGAGCATGTCCGGCACCCGGAACCGCTTCCCCGACTCGGTGTACGGGTTGCCCGCCATGCAGACCGCGAACCGCTTGCCGCGCAGGTCGTACGTGCGGGTCCGGCCCTCCCACACGCCCTCCATCCGGCGCTGCCCGTCGCAGAGCGAGATGAACTTCTGCAACAGCTCCGGGTTGGTGTGCTGGATGTCGTCCAGGTAGAGCAGCACGTTGTTGCCCAGCTCCAGGGCGAAGGAGATCTTCTCGACCTCCTGCCGGGCGGTGGCGTCGGGCGCTTCCGCCGGGTCCAGCGAGGTGACCTTCGACCCCAGGGCCGGCCCGTTGACCTTGACGAAGACCAGGCCGAGCCGACTGGCCACGTACTCCATCAGGGTGGTCTTGCCGTAGCCCGGCGGCGAGATCAGCAACAGCAGGCCGGACTGGTCGACGCGCTTGCCGTCGCCGGTCGCGCCGAGCTGCCGGGCCAGGTTGTCGCCGATCAGCGGCAGGTACACCTCGTCGAGCAGCCGGTTGCGGACGAAGGCGTTCATCACCTTCGGCCGGTACTCCTCCAGCCGCAGTCGCTCCCGCTCGACCTCCACCAGCGCGTTGCGGCGCCGCTGGTAGTCCCGGTACGCCGGGACCAGTTCGGTGCGGAACGTCCGGGTCCGGGCCAGCGTCTCGTCCAGCCGTACGTCGAGGGTGGAGCCCTCGATGCGCGGATGCGCACCGAGCAGGTCGACGACCGTCTCCGTCATCGTCGCCGCGCTGTCCTCGCGGGCCAGGTCGGGGCCGCAGAGTTCGACGGCGACCGCCTCCGGCAGGTCGTAACCGGACAGGCCACCGTCGTCGGTGGCCAGGAAGGCCGTCAACCACGCCTCGATCAGCTGGTACCGACCGGCCAGGTCGTCACCGAGTGCCCGCAGGTCGTCGTCGAACTCGCGGGAGGAACGGGACTGCGGGCCGCCGAGCGCCCGGCGGAACCGGTCCAGCAGAGTACGCGCGCCGCTGCCGGTGACGAACCGCACCGGCGGTGCGGCGAGTTCCCCGAAGAGGTACTCGCCCGCCACCGCGGTCCCGCCCGGAGGCACCGGCAGGCCGGCGCCGCGCAGGAAATCGTCGACCGCCTCGGCCAACTGGCCGCAGAGCAGGTCGGCGGCGTCCGCACCGTCCGGGCGACCGAACCGCGCCCGGGCCCGGGCCAGCGAGGCGGCACGCGCCGTCCAGGTCGACCGGGCCGGCTCGTCCGTGGCGTACCGCCAGAAGAGTTGGGCGGCGGCCCGGTCGGCCGGCGGGTAGCGCAACAGCCCCGCACCGGCGTGCAGGCGCAGCAGCACCCGCAGGATCTCGGCCGCGTCGTGGTCGTGCACGCCGCGGTCGTATCCCTCGTCGTAGCGGGTCTCGGCGATCCGCCGGACCAGGTCCCGCAGCCCGTCGGCGTCCACTGCCGCCGTGTGCAACTCGTCCAGGCCGAGGCCGTCGCGGCCGGCCTCGGCGGCGGCCAGGATCGAGGTGGCCAGGTACTCGGACCGGTACACCTGCGCCGACTCGGAGACCAGTAGCTGGTCCCAGAACCGCCGGGTCTGCTGGAACTCCTCGTCGCGTACCGGGGCACGGTAGTCGGTGCCGGTCACCGCCACCACCATCCGGCCCTCGGCCGGCACCACCGCCACGTCGATCGGTTGGGTGTTCACCGCGAAGCGGTGCCGGCCCAGCCGGATCGTCTCGCCGCCGTCGGCGTACAGGTCGAGGCGGTCGCGCAGGCCACGTCCGGCCTCCTGGCGGGCGGCGCGGACCCGGCCGTCCAACTCCTCGGCCCGCACCGCGTCGCCGAGGGTACGCAGCTCCTCGACCACCGCGCGCAGCTTGTCCACCATCGGGTCGGCCGCGAAGTAGGTGTTGATCTCGTCGAGCGAGCCGAGGGTGCCGGCCCGCCGGTGCACGCTGACCAGGATCCGTTCGGCGGAGGCGACCAGCCGGTCGGCACGGCGGGCCCGCTCGTCCAGCAGCGCCTGCTTGCGTGAGGAGAACGCCTCGTAGATGTCGGTGCGCCGGGTGGCCAGCTCGGCGAGGAAGTCGTCGAACTCGCCGAAGCGGGACTCCAACTCCTCTACCCGCAGCAGCAGCCGGCCCAGCTGCTCATCGCACCGCTCGGCGGTGTCCGCCGCCGCCAGCGCACCGGTCACCGCCTGCCCGAGCAGCGCGAACTCGGCGGCGAAGCCGGCCCGGCCCTCCGCAGCGGCCAACTCCCGGCGGCGCTTGTCGAGCACGGCGCGGGCCCGGTTGACCGCGCCCAGCACCTCGCCGACACGGCCCAGGATGCCGGTGCGGACCGTCGCGTCGGCGATGTCCAGCCCGCCGACCACGTCGGTGATGGTCTGCAGTCCATCCGTACGCGCGGCCAGCTCGTCGCGGACGGTGCCCGCCTCAGCCACGGTGCCGATTTCGGCCGCCTTCGTGGCGAGCCGCTCCACCTCCTGCTGGTAACCGGTGAACGCCTCGTCCCGGCGCAGGAACTCCACCGCCCGACGACCGGCCGCCGCCAGTTCCTCGTCGAGTCGACCGGCCAACTCGTCGATCCGGGCGTGGTCGACGTAACGCAGTTCCCGCAGCGTCTCCAGGTGTCCCCGGGCGCGGCGCAGGCCGCCCAACTGGGTGACCCAGTCGTCGGCCGTCAGCGGCGCCTCGCCCCGAGCCCGGCGGGCCAGCGAGGCGATCTGCTCGGCGCTGTCGTCCAGTTCGGCGCGGGCCCGCTCGGTGAGCGTACGGACCTTCTCATGCTCCTCAAGCACGGTGGCGGCCGTGCGGCGCAGCCCGGCCAACGGCGTGGCCAGGTCACCGAGTTCGTCCTCGCCGAGCCAGTGGTAGTGGTCGGCGATCCGGGCGCAGGCGGCGATCAGCGCCTCGTAGACCCCGGCGGTGGCGGTGCCGTCGACCATCCGGGCCGCCGACAGGCAGTCCGAGATGCCGCGTACCAGATCGGCGTTGCCGACCCGCTCCAGCGGTCCGGTGCCGGCCGGCTGAGCCGCCGCGTACGCGTCCGAGACGTACGGCGTCTGCCAGACCTGCATCGGGTGGACCCGGGTCGGTTCCTCGGACACCGCCCGGAACACCACGAGCGTGCCGTCGTCGAACAGCGAGAACCCGTGGCACGGGATCGGCGCGGCCACCTCCTTGCGGATCGCGTTGTACGGCAGCAGCAGGGTGCGACCGTCGGCGCGGGCGTGGAAGACGTAGAGCACGTCCTCGCCGTTGGGCGAGCGCACCACCCGCTCGAACTCCAGGTCGGCGACGTCGGTGTCGAACGTCCGGGTGACGCCGGTGACCAGGTGGTACCCGCCCGGGAAGATGATGCCGTGGTCCTCCGGGAGCCGCTGGCAGGCGACGCCGATGCCGTCGAGCCGGACCACCTCCCGGGTGAGCGTGTTGAACACCAGGTGCCGCCACTGCGTCTCCTTGTACGGCCGCAGCCGCAGCAGGATCAGCGGGCCCACCCGGGCCCAGTGCACGTCGGCGTCGGCGAGGCTCTGCAGAGGCTCGTCCACCGGCTCGCTGTAGACGCCCTCGCCGACCTCGGTGTTGTTCTCCACCTTCACGGTCAGCGTGCCGCCGACCGTCTCCACGAAGACCTGGCCGTCGATGGAGATGTGCGGGTGCCGGCCGAGGACGTGGTCCTCGCGGGTCGTCTCGGTCCACTCGAAGTCGTGCGACGGTGGGAAGACGTGGTCCCGCTCGCCCCGGCTGTCCAGATACTCGGGCACGCCGTCGACGCCGACCCGCCACCGCAGCACCCGGATGTCCTCGGTGCGTGGACCGGTCTGGAAAACCGCCAGCAACCGGCCGTCGACCCGGCGCAGCTGTAGCAGGCGGGCCTGTCGGTAGTAGCGGTACAGCTCACCGAAGTCGCGGACGAACTGCGGGTCGCGGAGCAGACCGGGCAGCTCGTCGTGGCCCGCCTCGTCGAACCGGAACCCGGCCACCTCCGGCCCGCCGCCCCCGCCGGGCTTCCCGGGCTCGCCGGGCTTCCCGGGCTCGCCGGGCTTCCCGGGCTCGCCGGGCTCGCGGCTGAACCGGTGCAGGGAGAAGACATCGTCGACGGAGGTCTCCGGCTTCAACCCGATGAAGACGTTGTAGCCGAACAGCATCAGCCCACCCACCGAGACGATGTCCCGGGGTACGCAGTTGTGCTCCGTACGGATCCGCTCGGTGCTCAGCAGCCGCAGCTCGGTGCTGCCGAAGACCTCCAGCCGCCGGGCGTTGAGCGCCTCCGCCCGCCGGCCGAGTTCGGCCGCCTGCGTGGCGAGCCGCCGCCGCAGCACCTCGTAGCTACCGTCGTCCAGTCCCGGCCGGGAACCGGCGTCCGCCGCCCCCGGCCCGCTCGGATCCGGGGCGGCCGAGGCCGGTCCGGCGTCGCCGGGCGTACGCCCGACGGTGGCCGGACCGGCGGTCGGCTCACTCACCGGCGCGCTGCCGTGGGCCGGTGAGGGCGGCGACCGGGGTCTCCGCCACGCCGAGGCGCTGCGCGGCCTTCAGCAGCTCCTGGAGCTTGCCCTTGTCCGCGCCACCGGAGCGCATCTGCTGCATCAGGAACGCCGAGAGGGTGAGGTTCTGCACGTCGGCGCTGTCGATCGAGCCGATCATGCGGGCCAGGTCGTCGGTGAAGCTGGCGGTGCCGTCCAGCCACGGCTGGGCGAGGTTCTTCGCCACGTCCGAGTGGGCCACGAAACCATCCACGCTCTTGCCGTACGAGATCGAGCTGAGCAGCCGGTCGAAGAAGATGCTGTCCCCGCCGACGATGTCGATGTTCGCCTTCTCCAGGCCGGTGGCGACCAGCTTGGCCTGCGCCTCGGCGACCTGACGCTGGGTGTCCAGCCCGGCCAGCCGGACCTCCTTCTCCAGTTCCAGGCGCAGCCGGTACTCCTCGTGCTCCCGGGTCGCGTCGTCAAGCGCGGCCATCGCGGCGGCCTTCTCGGTGAGACCCTCGGCCTCGCCCTTCAGCTTCTCGCGCACCGCCTCGGCGGCGGCCACGGCCTTCTCCCGCTCGACGGCGGCCTCGGCCCGCCCGACCTTCTCGATCGCCTCGGCGCTGCGCTCCTGGACCTGCACCTCGGCCAGGCCGGCCGCTGCCGCCTCGGCCTGGACGCCTTCGGCCAGCCGGATCTTCGCCCGGGTGTCCAGCTCGGCGGCCTGCTGCCGGGCCTCGGCCAGCACCAGCTCCTCGCGGGCCTTGTGCTTCGCTGCCGCCTCGGCGGCCTCCGCCGCCTTGATGTCCTTGACCAGGTTCTCCTGCGCCTCGGCCTCGGCCTGGATGACAACTGCCTGCCGGGTCCGCTCGGCCTCCTCGACCACCCGCAGCCGCTTGATGTTCTCCTCCTGCTCGGCCACGGTCTTCTCCACCGCGATCCGCTCCCGGATCACCTCGGCGATGGCCCGCTTCTCGGCCTCTACCTCCTTGTCCTTGGCGATCGTGCTCAGCTCGGTCTCCCGATCCCGGCCGATCACCTCCAGCATGCGGTCCTTCTCGATCCGCTCGGTCTCGATGGCGATGACCCGCTCGCGGTTCTTCTCCGCGACCGCGATCTCCCGGGCCCGGTTCTCGTGCTGGACGCCCAACTGCTCGTCGGTACGGATGTTCGCGGTCTCCGCCCGCAGTCGCTCCTCCGCGCGTACCCGGGTGACCTCGGCCTCCTCCCGCGCCCGTACCGTCTCGACCTCGCGGCGCTGCTTGGCCTCGGCGTCCGCCTGCCGGCGCTCCAGCTCCAGGATCGCCTCCCGGGCGTCGACGTTCTGCCGGGTGATCTCCTTCTCCTCGCTGCGGCGGAACTCGTTGGTCCGCACGTGCTCCAGCGCGGTCAGCTCGGTGATCTTCCGGATGCCCTGGGCGTCGAGGATGTTCTTCGGGTCGAGCTGCGCCATCGGCGTCTGCTCCAGGAAGTCGATCGCCGCGTCCTCCAGGCTGTAGCCGTTGAGGTCGGTGCCGATCACCCGGATGATCTGGTCGCGGAACTCGTCGCGCTTGGTGTAGAGGTCGACGAAGTCGAGCTGCTTGCCGACCGTCTTGAGTGCCTCGGAGAACTTCGCGTTGAACAGCTCCTGGAGCGTCTCCCGGTCACTGGCGCGCGCGGTGCCGATCGCCTGCGCCACCTTGATGACGTCCTCGACGGTCTTGTTGACCCGGACGAAGAAGGTGATCCGGATGTCGGCCCGGATGTTGTCGCGACAGATCAGACCCTCGTTTCCGGTCCGTTCGATGTCGATCGTCTTGACCGAGATGTCCATGATCTCGGCCTTGTGCAGAACGGGCAGCACGACCGCGCCGGTGAAGGTCACGTCGACCCGCCGGACCTTGGAGACGATCAGGGCCTTGCCCTGCTCGACCTTGCGGAACAGCCGGCTGACCATGAACACCACGCCGAGCGCGACGAGCAGGACGACGGCGAGGAGTACACCTATACCGGTGGTGATGACATCCATGGCTGGGCGCGCGTGCGGTGACGACCGGCCGACGGGCCGGGCGGGGCGCCGCGCATCCTCCTTTCGGGGCGGCTCAGGGGCAGCGTGGGGCGGGCCGGCGGAAGGGGGTTGAGACCGGCTGCCCTCGCGGGTTGGTGGTGAACTATTCGGGGATGTGTCTCATCGGGTCGAAGGCGGGTCCGGCGGGCATCACCCAGAAGAACTCGCCGTCGGTGTCGTAGTCGTAGATCAACGCGGAGCTGCCGGCCGGCATCCGCTCCTCGCCCGGTTGCCGGATCTGCACCACCGCCGACGAACCGTCGGCCGCGGTCACCTCGGCCTGACCGAAGTCGGCGGTGACCGTACCGGTACGCACGATGCAGAGGCGACCCACGAAGGCGTGCCGGGTGGCGTCCGTCTCGGTCGGGAAGAGCCGGCTCAACGGCACCGCGACCAGGCGGGTCACCAGCCAGGCGCAGGCCGCGGCGGCCAGCAGGACACCTACCGAGACGGCGATCCGGGTGCCGGAGCCGAGCCCGAGGCCGTCGAGCAGTGCGGTGCCGGCGAGGCTGACGAACCATGCCACCGCCACGAGCAGGGAGAAGATGACAGCACTGGGCACACCGCCCAGACCGAGACCGGCCAGCACGGTGCCCGGCACGCCGTCGACGTCGAGGTCGTCGCCCAGATCCAGCACGCCGGTCAACACCAGCAACCAGTAGCCGACGACCACCACCAGAAGGAAGCTGAACAGCACGGTGGGAAAGCTGAGCGCTGCGCCGAGAAAGCCGGTCACCGCGTCCTCCTCCCCGTACCGATGGGTCCTGGCCAGCCACCGGCACGATGATCGTGACACGGGTTGTCAACGCCCCACGGTGGCCGATCGGCTGATCCCGCCGGCCTGACCGGTCAGGGTCAGCGACCGGCGGTCGCTCTCAGCCGAGATTCGCCTCGATGAGGGCGTCCAACGTCGACGACCGGATCTCGGCCTCGGCCGCCGTCACCGCAATGAACCAGCAGCGCCCGTCCGGGGCCCACGCCGACAGGTACGCCGTGGACGTCGCCGGCTCATCCGTGGCCAGTACCTCGGCACGGGTCGGGACGGTCACCTCGCGTGGCGTGCCGGGCAGGCCACGCGGAGCCTCGAAGTCGAACACCACCACCACCCGGGACACCGGGCCGGATCCCTCGTACGCCGACCGGGTGCCGCTCGGCACCACCTCCGGCCGAGCCATCCGCAGCACCGCGTCCGTGGCATCGACCGGCCGCAGGTAGGGCGGCAGGCCCCGCAGCTCGGGTACGACCGGGCTGGCAGGTGGCCCGGCTACGGGTGGTGAAGGTTCGTCGTGTCGTGCGGTCGCGGCCATGAACACCGCCATCCCGACGACTGCGCACGAGGCGAGCGCGGCGGCGGTGGCCCGAAGCTTGCGGCGACGACGCAGGCGGGCCCGCACCGCCGGCAGCGGATCCTGGGCGGGCGGGCCGGAATCGGCGTTCCAGACCTCGCGGAGCGCGTCCCGGACATCGGTCATCCCGCCACCTCCCGTGCCGCGCGTACCCGGGCGGTCGGCAGCCCTGTCCGCAGCAGGGCGCGATGGCGCAGCGACCGGACGGTCGCCGGGCGGCGCCCGAGCGCCGCCGCGATGGACTCGTCGTCCAGGTCGTCCAGATAGGTCATGACCAGTACGACCCGTTGCAACGGGGGAAGCCCGGCGAGCAGCCGGCGCAGCCGGCCCTCGTCCACCCGGCCGACCTCGTCGGCAGCCACCGACGGGGCGACCGGGGCCGACCGGGCCCACCGGACGATCGTCCGCAGCCGACCCACGTGCAGGCGCACCATCGTGACCTTCGCGTACGCCAATGGTCCGCCCTCGGCCAGGAGGCGATGCCATGCCGTGGCCATCCGTACATAGGTCCGCTGGAGGAGTTCCTCAGCCTGCTCCGGATCGGCGGTGACGGCGCGTGCGTACCGACGTAGCGCGGGCGCGGAATCGCGTACGAACGTCTCGAAATCGTCGGCGTCCATCCCACCTCCCTCACCGGTAAGAAACGCCACCACCGGTGCGTCGAGTTGCAGTGTCGCCCGTCGGTTCTCACCGACGGGCGGAACGCCTCACGACAGCGCGGGGACGAGCACCGTCAGCACCGAGAAGACACACCGGCAGTGTCCCTTCTCGACCTGGGCAGACAGTAACAACGACCAGGGCGGGTCGGTCGCCCCGAGAGGCATACAAGTCAATGTCGGCATGCGCCCCCTATGGCGCACAGCACGGCCACCGGGTCGATTGGTGGTGAAGCAGCACCAAAGGGACCGCTGGCGCGCCGGCCACGGCCTGTGCAGCCACAACGGAGAACAGCGCCACGACCGACGGCCCGGTCGCGGCGGAGAGCGGAGACAGGCACCACGGCGGTTCTGATCGCGGCGGTGGCGACGGCACTGGCCGGCGTGCGGGCGGTGCCGGCGTGGACCAGCACAGCACCGGTGTCCGGAGCCGCCACCGGGCTCCGGTCAGACCGGAAGGGAGATCCGTCCGTCGACCGCGGCGGCGGCGATGTCCCGGCGGTAATGCGAGCCGGACAGCGTGACGCCGCTTACCACCTGGTAGGCCGCGTCCCGGGCGGCGGCCAGGTCCGGGCCGGTGGCCGTACCACAGAGGACCCGGCCACCGGCGGAGAGCAGGGCGCCGTCGGCGGCCCGGCGGGCGGTGCCCGCGTGGATCACGCCGGGCTGTTCGCCGCCGGTGATCACGTCGCCGGTGCGCGGCCCCGCCGGATAACCCTCGGCGGCGACCACCACCGTCACCGCGGCGCCGGTACGCCAGCGCAGCGGCGGATGGTCGGCCAGCGAGCCGGTGGCGGCGGCGTGCAGCAGCCCACCCAGCGGCGTCTCCAGCAGCGCGAGCACCACCTGGGTCTCGGGGTCACCGAAGCGGGCGTTGAACTCGATCACCCGGGGGCCGTCGGCGGTGATCGCCAACCCGACGTAGAGCAGGCCGGAGAAGGGCGTGCCCCGGCGACGCAGCTCGGTCAGCGTCGGGTGCACCACGTCCCGCATGACCTCGTCCACCAGATCGGCCGGCGCCCACGGCAACGGCGCGTACGCCCCCATGCCGCCGGTGTTCGGGCCGCTGTCGCCGTCACCGACCCGCTTGAAATCCTGTGCCGGCAGCAGCGGCACCGCGGTCTCGCCGTCGGTGACCACGAACAGCGACACCTCGGGACCGGCGAGGTACTCCTCGATCACCACCCGGCCGCACTCACGCGCGTGCGCCTCAGCCGCGGCGCGGTCGTCGGTGACCACCACGCCCTTACCGGCGGCGAGCCCGTCGTTCTTGACGACGTACGGTGGGTCGAACCTGTCCAGCGCGGCGGCCGTGCTCGCCTCGTCGGAGCAGGTGTACGCGCGTGCGGTGGGGACACCGGCGGCGGTCATCACCTCCTTGGCGAAGGTCTTGGAGCCCTCCAACCGGGCCGCCTCGGCCGACGGCCCGAAGACCGCGATGCCCTTGGCCCGGACCGCGTCGGCCACCCCGGCGACCAGTGGCGCCTCCGGCCCGATCACGACCAGGTCCGCGCCCACCTCGACGGCGAGCCCTGCCACCGCCACCGGATCGACCGGATCGACGGCCCGCAACTCCGCCACCGCCGCGATCCCCGGATTACCGGGCGCCGCGAACAGCGCCTCGACGGACGGATCATCGGCCAACCTCAGCGCGAGCGCATGCTCCCGCCCACCGCCACCAAGAAGAAGAACCCGCACGCCGAGTCATCCTACCGACCCCACCGCCAATCCCGTTGATCATGAAGTTATTGCTTCCGACACGCCGTAAGTCGGGCAACAACTTCATGATCGGTCACGAGGGGCGGCTACCTGCATGGCTTGGCGCACG
Organism: Micromonospora sp. NPDC000442; assembly: GCF_042898635.1. Lineage (NCBI taxonomy): Bacteria > Bacillati > Actinomycetota > Actinomycetes > Micromonosporales > Micromonosporaceae > Micromonospora > Micromonospora sp. NPDC000442. Next base: position 356,781 of record NZ_JBIAYZ010000001.1, read on the forward strand.
GTCCAGGGGATGTAGTCGGCGTGGAGTGTGTCGGCCCAGGTGAAGCGAAGAACGGCCCAGCCTGCGTTGAGCAGTCGGTTCTGCCTACGGCGGTCGGCGAAGACAGGGTCGGGGCCGCTGTGCGACCCCTTCCCGTCAGCTTCCGCGAGGATCCGATGCCGCCGCCAACCCAGGTCACCGATGCCAAGCAGATAGCCGTCGTGATCTCGCACCTCCAGTTGAAGGACGTCGGGCGGGACCTTTCCGTCGACGCACCGTAATCGGGTACGCGTCTCCAGCGGAGACTGTGCCCGGCAATCCGCCTCGGCAAGGTAGCCACGGGCCGCCACCGCCCCGCGCCGCCCCCGGATGAGGCGATGAATGTCTGGCAGGTCCTCGTCTCTGATCAACCCCCGGTTGAGCGCCGAGTCGACGAGGCACACCGCCGGATAGCGGGTCAGCCTCAGGATGAGATCGGCGACCGTGCGTACCGGTCTTGTGGCAGCGATCCCGGCGACCGCAACGAGTTCGGTCGGCTTGATCGCAAGCTGGTGCAGCGTCACCCGAGGGTCGGTCGGTCTCGTCGGTCTCGCGGCGACACTCGGAACCGAAACATGGATTTCTTCCGATCTGCGGACGCCTGCGATCTCGTACAACTCGGCGGCCGTCGCCAGCACTGCGGCGGCATTGGGGCCACATGACGCGACCGCCGCCCTGATCCGCGCCCGGCGTGGCACTCCATCGTGCAGCTCAGCATCCACCAGGTAGACACCCCTGGCCACTACGCGCCACCGGCCCGCGCGGCATAGACGATGCACCTCGTGCACGGTCAGACCGGCGGCACGCGCCTGGGCCAACGTGATCACTGAATCCTGTGTGGCCGCCACCCGTCGGACCACCGTCAACGCATCCACCCGGCTGACTGTCCCGGGCGATGGAGATCGACTAAACCCCCTGTGGAAAACCCACCCCCGCCCTGTGGATAACTCGACCATCCGACGTGTTGATCATGAAGTTATTGCCTTGGACACGCCGCACTGGTGGCAACAACTCCATGATCAACGCGGAGGTGAGTGGGGGTGGGGGTGGGGGTGGGGGTGGGGTGGGGTGGGGTGGGGTTTAGGGGAGGAGGGGGTGGCGGGTTACGTTTTCTTCGCGGCCGGGGCCTACGCCTACGACGCTGACGCGGGTTCCGCAGAGTTGCTCGATGCGGGCGATGTACCGTTTGGCGTTCTCGGGGAGGTCGTCCTCGGTCCTCGCCTTGGTGATGTCCTCCCACCAGCCGTCGTGCTCTTCGTAGATCGGGACGGCGTGGTGGAAGTCGGTCTGGGTCATCGGCATGTCGTCGACCCGCTTGCCGTTGATCTCGTAGCCGACGCAGATCGGGACGGTGGGCAGCCCGGTGAGCACGTCCAGCTTGGTGATCACCAGATCGGTGACGCCGTTGAGGCGGCAGGCGTACCGGGCGACGACCGCGTCGAACCAGCCGCAGCGGCGCTCCCGGCCGGTGGTGGTGCCGTACTCGTGGCCGACCTTGCGCAGGTGCTGACCGTTGTCGTCGAACAGCTCGGTGGGGAACGGTCCGGAACCGACCCGCGTGGTGTACGCCTTGCTCACCGCGATCACCTTCGTGATCGCGGTCGGCGGAACGCCGGCGCCGACGCACGCTCCGCCGGCCGTCGGGTTCGACGAGGTGACGAAGGGATACGTGCCGTGGTCCATGTCGAGCATGGTGGCCTGGGCACCCTCCAGCAGCACCGTGTCGCCACGGTCCAGCGCGTCCCAGAGCATCGCCCGGGTCTCCGCGATGTACGGCCGGAGCCGCTCGGCGTACTCCAGGTATTCCTCGATGGTGGCGTCGACGTCGATCGCCTTGCGGTTGTAGACCTTGAACAGCACCTGGTTCTTCTCGCGCAGCGCGAGTTCCAGCTTCTTGCGCAGGATGCCCGGGTCGAGCAGGTCCTGCACCCGGATGCCCATCCGGGCCACCTTGTCGCCGTACGCGGGACCGATGCCCCGTCCGGTGGTGCCGATCCGCGAGCTGCCCAGGTACCGCTCGACCACCCGGTCCAGCGCCCGGTGGTGCGGCATGATCAGGTGCGCGTCGCCGGAGATCCGCAGCCGGGACACGTCCACCCCCCGCTCGGCCAGGCCGTCGATCTCGCTGAGCAGCACCTTCGGATCGACCACCACACCGTTGCCGATGACGATCACGGCGTTCGGGGAGAGCGCACCCGACGGCATCAGGTGCAGGGCGTACTTCTGCCCGTCCGGGGTGATCACCGTGTGACCGGCGTTGTTGCCGCCGGAGAAGCGGACGACGTAGTCGACCCGCTCACCCAGCTGGTCGGTAACCTTGCCCTTGCCCTCGTCGCCCCACTGAGCGCCGAGGAGCACGATCGCTGGCATCTTCTCGCCTCCAGAAGGCTCGGGTGCCAGATGGCGACCGGTCAGCGAGCCCGGGGTGTCAGGTTAACAAGTAGTGACGGCACGACCGGCAGGGGTCGCGTCGGGAACAGCAGGAGGAGCTACCCGTGTACGACGTGGTGCTGCTCACCCTCGGCTCGGAGCGGGATGCTCCGGGAGCCGGGTGTGGCAGCGGCGAAGCCTGCTGTGGTGGTGGTACGGACGCCGCCAAGGATCGCGAGGAACGCTGCGAGACGCCGCGCGTACCGGTGCTGACCTGCTCCGATGCCTTGACCGCCCGGGGTGCCCGGGTCGAGACGGTGACCGCCCGCTCGGACGCGGAGATCGACGAGGTGCTGGCCCGGCTGGACGGGCCGCCGCGACCGGACGGCCTCACCTGGCCGGACCCCGATGCCAAGACCCGGCTCGTGGTCGCCGTGGCCGGTGACGCACAGTTGCGCGCCGTGCTCCGCCGTATGGTCCGGCGGTACGCGCCGCCGCCCAGTCGCCGCCCGACCGACCTGGCCGGCAACCGGACCGTGCCGGACCTGCCACCGGTCGGCGTACTGCCGCTCGATCCGGCCCGGAGCACGACGCACCGCGACCTCGCCGCGCAGCTCGGGTTGGCCCGCGACCCGGTGGCGGTCGCCGCCGCGGTGCTGGACGGCACACCACGCCGGCTCGACCTGCTGCGCCACGACGGCGGCTCGGTGACGCTTGACGGCGCACTGCTCGGCGCGGCCGGTGAGGACGGCACCCCGCTGCCCTGGCGCGGCCGGGTCGAGGTGGACGACACCGTGCTGTCCAACGGCGACGAACCGCTGCTCGCCTGCGCGATCGGAAACGCGGGCGGGTACGCCCGGCTCGACGACGTGGCGCTGCTGGCCGGGCCCGACCCGACCGACGGCCTGGTCGAGGTGGCGGTGGCCGTCCCGGTGGTCACCCGGTCGCGGTTGGGTCGCCGCCGGGTACGCCTGGAGGTCCGGCGGGCCCGGGGCCGGGCCACGTCGGTGCTGCCTCGGGACGAGGCGGCGCTGCCGTACCTGGACGACGGCGTGGCGGGGAAGCTGACGCGCAAACGGTCCTGGTGGACCGAGCCGGGTGCCTGGGCGGTCTGGACGGCCTGACCTGACCCGGCCGGCGCAGCGGAGGCCGGGGTCGGCCGCTGGGCCTATCCTCGTCAGGAGGAATGGGGAGGACACCGTGGTGGACGACAACGCCGACCGGGTGCACGTGCCCGGTCAGCATGGCATGCCGGAACGGGACATCGAACCACTCTGGCCACCGGAGCAGATCGACGGCTTCGGCGCGCCCACGTGGGGTGCCCCGCCACCGGTGCCGCCCACCGTGCCACCCCCGCCCGGGCAGCCGACGCCCGCGCAGCCGACCGATCCGCCCACGGTCGCCGGGCCGACCCATCCGCCCACGACGGCGGGGCCGCAGCATGCGCCCGGACGGCCGACGCACGTACCCGGTGCACCTCCGTCACCCGCGGACTATCCGTCGTTGACCAACGGCGCGCCGACCGCCACCGGCTGGGAGCCGGCACCTCAACCCGGGCCCGGTCAGGTCGACCTGGACCTGCCCTTCACCTTGGACCGACCCACCGCCGTCGCACCCAGCCGCGACGGTGGGCCGGCCGACTCGGCTGCCCAGGATCCGGCGGACGCTGCGACGACCGTCGCCGACACCGATGCCGACGACGGGACGGCTCCACCGGTGGCCCGACCGCAGACGGAATCGCCGTGGGCACATCCACCGCAGCGTTCCGGATCCGAGCCGGTCGCGTCCGCCGAGACCTCGGCCGACGCGCCCCGTCCCACCTGGGCCGGGCCGGCCCAGCCGCTACCACCTATTCCGCAGCCGCTGCCGCCGACGCCCCAGCAACCCGGTCCGTACCCCTTCGTCGCGCCGCCGACGTCCCAGCACGGCAGCGCCCCGGTGCCGCAACCCGGTGCTCCCCTGCCGCCCGTGCCAGCCGATGCCGGGGCACCGCCCTCCGGTCCGCAACCGGCGGACGCCGGGCCCGGCGCGCCACCGCAGCCCGAGCCGCCTGCCCCACCCGTCCAGCCGTCGTACGCGCCGGCGCCACCCGGTCCGTTCCCACCGCAGCCGGCCTGGAATCCTGCGCCCTGGCAGCAGGGCGGAACGCCGCCGATGGTGCCGCCGGCACCGCCGCAGCCCTACCCGCAGACGAACACCGCGGCACGGGTGCCGTCGGCGTACCCGGAGCCGGCCTGGAACCCGGAGGCCGGTGCCGCGCCCACCGCCGAGGACTTCGCCCGCCGTCGGCAGGTGCGTCCCGCCGACCCGGTCGCGACGACCGGGCTCCGCGCCGTGGTCAACAAGACGGGCCTGGTGAAGCTCCCACCCGGGCGGCACGAGCTGGAACGCAAGCGGGACATCGAAATGGTGCGCCGCAACTTCGGTGGGCTGCGGCAGGTCACCGTGGTCAACCCGAAGGGCGGCGCCGGCAAGACCGTCGCCATCCTGCTGCTCGCGATGACCTTCGGTCAGAATCGCGGTGGATATGTGCTGGCCTGGGACAACAACGAGACCCAGGGCACCCTCGGGATGCGCGCCCAGCAGGACTTCCATTCGCGTACGGTGCGGGACCTGCTACGGGATCTCGGCCAGTTCCACGGCGCGCAGGGACGGGTCGGTGACCTGTCCCAGTACGTCCGCTCACAGGGCGAGGGGATGTTCGACGTGCTCGCCTCCGACGAGTCGGCCACCGGCGGCGAGATGCTCACCGCCGCCGCGTTCGGCGAGATCCGCGAGGTGGTCAGCCGGTTCTACAAGTTGATCTTCGTGGACACCGGCAACAACGTCCGGGCGCAGAACTGGCAGGCCGCCATGGACGCCACCGACCAACTGGTGGTCACCATGTCCGCTCGTAACGACTCCGCGGAGACAGCCGCCCGGATGCTCGACCACCTGGAGCAGAGCGGACGGCAACGGCTGGTCCGGCAGGCGGTCACCGTGGTCTCCATGCCGCCGTCCCGCAAGGAGATCGACCTGCCCGCGATCCAGGAGCACTTCGCCGCCCGCACCCGGGCGGTGCTGCTGGCCCCGTACGAGCGGCTCATCGACACCGGCGAGCCGCTGCGTTACGCGCACCTCTCGACGGCCACCCGGGACGCCTGGCTCAAGATCGCCGCTTCGGTGGCCGAGGGCCTGTAGGCCACCTGTCGACGCGCCGCCGACCCGGGTGGACCCCGGGCCGGCGAGACGTACCGGTCAGTTGCTGGCCAGCGCGTCGGCGGCGGCCGGATCGCAGTCGCGGAGGAACTGGGCGCAGCGGGCCGCCTCGTCCGCCTCGGCGATCGCGTCCGCCGCCCGGGACAGCACGTAGAGACAGCGCAGGAAGCCACGGTTCGGCTCGTGCGACCACGGCACCGGCCCGTGCCCCTTCCACCCGCTGCGTCGCAGCTGGTCCAGACCCCGGTGGTAGCCGGTACGGGCGTACGCGTACGCCGGCACGACCTGGCCCTGCGCGAACGCCCGGGCGGCGAGCGCCGCCCACGCCGCGCTGTGCGTCGGGTACCGGGCCGCCACCTCGGCGAACGCCTCGTCGCTGCCGGCCTGCTCGGCTGCGGCCAGCGCGGAGTCGGCCTCGACGTGCGCGGGCAGGAGCGTGGCGGGCGGCTCAGGTAGGAGGTTCTGCATCGCCCCATTCAACCCGCTTCGCACGGCGCCCCGCGAGGGGGTCCGGCGAGCCGGTCGGCTGAACGGCCGAGAGGTCGGTCACGCCTGCGGCCCATGCCGCCGTCGGGCTGTATCCACTACAACTAGGGATCCGGAGCCTCCCCAGGAACCGGAAGTGCGGGAGCCCGGCCAGGCCGCCGGGCTCCCGTCTCACGACCGGGGCCGTCCCGGGGCCGCGTCCACGGCGTTGCGTCGGCCCGGCAGGATGGCCCGATGCCGACTCCACCTCCCGCGGACGTCATCGAGCCGCACACCTGGACAGACGAGATCCAGACCCGGGCGGAGTTCGACCGGCGACTGGCCACCGGCAGCCTGGTCGGACTCACCGTGCAGGGGCTCCGACTGGACCTGGAGCCGGTCCCCGACCTCACCGGGGTCGAGGTGGCCGGCACGCTCTTCGTCGGCTGCCGTTTCGCCTCCCGCCAGGTCGGCGCCGACCTGGTCCGGCGGGGCGCCAACGTGGTGCCGCCGTTCTCCGGGCTGCCGTACCCGACCCAGCCGTCCCACCTCTACACGCCGGAGGAACTCGCCGCCGGCTTCGCCGAGGGCAGCTTCGCGGCGATGTACGACACCCGGGTGTACGCGCACTTCCGCGCGCACGGTGGCGCGTTACCCGATGTCCGGGAGGCGCTCGGCCAGCGCCTGCACGACCACGGGGTGGACAACGCACTCGCCGACGCCACCCGTGCCTGGCTGACCACCCACGGGCCGCAGTCGGTGGTCGGGGTGATGGGCGGGCACGCGGTCCGCCGCGGCAGTGAGCCGTACCGGATGGCCGCGGTGCTCGGCCGGGAACTCGCGCGGGCACACCGGCTGGTGGTCACCGGTGGTGGGCCGGGCGTGATGGAGGCCGCCAACCTGGGTGCGTACCTGTCGACCCGGCCGGCGGAGGACCTCACCGCAGCCATCGACCTGCTCGCCACCGCGCCGGACTACACCGATCACGACCGCTACACCGCGGCGGCGCTGCGGGTACGGGAACTCTTCGGCCGGTCGGTCACGCCGCCGGTGAACGGCACCGAGCCGGTGACCGCCTATCGGGCGGACTCGGCCGCGCTGACCACCGGTGATCTGGACTGGGCCGGCTGCGGCGGACTTGCCGTGCCGACCTGGCTGTACGGGCACGAACCGGCGAACCTGTTCGCGGGCCGGATCGCCAAGTACTTCTCCAACGCCATCCGGGAGGACACCATCCTGCGGCTGGCCCGGGGTGGCATCGTCTTCGCCCCCGGCCGGGCCGGGACCGTACAGGAGGTCTTCCAGGCAGCCACCAAGACCTACTACGGCACCGACGGAGCCAGCGGCGCGTACGTCTTCCTGGACCGCGCTTACTGGACGACGGAACTGCCGGTGGAGTCGCTGCTGCGCCCGCTGCTGGCCGCCTCCCCCTTCGGTGACCTCTCGAACACCGTGCACCTGACCGACGACGTCCACGAGGCCGCCCGCCTGCTGACGAGGTGAGACAGGGCATCCGGTCAAGGAAGCAAGCTTGAGCGGAGGCGGGTGTAACGGCACGGCGGCCGGCCCCGGGTCGGGGCCGGCCGCCGTCCGGACGACGTCAGTTCGTCACTTGGTCATCGTGGTGCCGGTGGAGCGCAGGTGCTCGCAGGCCTCCGCCACCCGGGTGGCCATGCCCGCCTCGGCGGCCTTGCCCCACACCCGCGGGTCGTACATCTTCTTGTTGCCGACCTCGCCGTCGACCTTCAGTACGCCGTCGTAGTTGCGGAGCATGTGGTCCGCCGCCGGACGGGTGAAGGCGTACTGGGTGTCGGTGTCGATGTTCATCTTCACCACGCCGTAGTCGAGCGCTTCGCGGATCTCGGAGAGCAGCGAGCCGGAGCCGCCGTGGAAGACCAGGCTGAGCGGCTTCTCCTTGCCGTACTTGGCGCCGACCGCCTCCTGGATCTGGTTGAGGATCTCCGGGCGGAGCTTGACGTTGCCCGGCTTGTAGACGCCGTGCACGTTGCCGAAGGTCAGCGCCGCCATGTAGCGGCCCTTCTCGCCCAGGCCGAGGGCCTCGACCATGGCCAGGCCGTCCCCGACGGTGGTGTAGAGCTTGTCGTTGATGGCGTTCTCGACGCCGTCCTCCTCGCCGCCGACGACGCCTACCTCGATCTCCAGGACGATCTTGCCCTTGGCCGCCTCGTCGAGCAGCTGGGCCGCGATCTCCAGGTTCTCCGCCACCGGCACGGCCGAACCGTCCCACATGTGCGACTGGTACAGCGGCTCCTCGCCCCGCTTGACCCGCTCCTGGGAGATGGCCATCAGCGGCCGGACGAACTTGTCCAGCTTGTCCTTCGGGCAGTGGTCGGTGTGCAGGGCGATGTTGACCGGGTACTTCTTGGCCACCTCGTGCGCGTACGCGGCGAACGCCACCGCACCGGTGACCATGTCCTTGACCGAGGGGCCGGAAAGGTACTCAGCACCACCGGTGGAGACCTGGATGATGCCGTCGCTCTCCGCGTCGGCGAAGCCCTTGAGCGCCGCATTCAGCGTCTGCGAGGACGTCACGTTGATCGCCGGGTACGCGTACCGGCCGGCCTTGGCGCGGTCCAGCATCTCGGCGTAAGCCTCGGGGGAAGCGATGGGCATGTCGAACGCTCCTTACTTGCCGCTGTCGGCCGTACGGCCGCTGTTCTCCGTAGGGGGCCGGCCGTGCGGCCGCCTGTTCTACCTTGGGGGCCGGCCGTGCGGCCGCCTGTTCTACCTTGGGGGCCGGCCGTGCGGCCGCCTGTTCTACCGTGCTGCGCCGGACCGCGCTGTCCTCCGCGGGAAGTATCCCGTAGCGGCACCGGACCGGCACAACCGGGCCGGTTCACCGCCGGTCCGCTGGATCCGGTACCGCGACGCTGATCAGCCAGGTGACCACCGCCATCACGATGGCTCCCCAGAAGGCCGCCCAGAAGCCGTCAACCTGGAACGGCAGATCGAGCGCCCGGGCGATCCGGTCGGTCAGCAGGAACAACAGGGCGTTGACCACCAGGGCGAACAGGCCGAGGGTCAGTAGGTAGAAGACGCAGCCCACCACCTTGATGACCGGCTTGAGCACCGCGTTGACCAGGCCGAAGATCAGCGCCACGACAAGCAGGGTGAACGCCGTTTCGTAACCGGTGCGCCCGGTCACCTCGACCCCGGGCACGATCAGCGTGGTGATCCACAGTGCGATGGCGGTCGCCGCCAGTCGGATGAGGAAGCCCACGGTCCCATCCTGGCACCGGCGACAGTCGCCGGTGGGGCGATCGGCCGACTCGGCTGCGGCGACGGCGTACCCTCGGCGGCCCCACGCGGGCGCACGCCCGACGCGGGCGCACGGCCCGGCGGCTCGGTGGTTCCCAGCGTGCCGGCGGCACACCCCGTACGGTGGGTGGGTACCCGCCCGCCGACACCCGGAGGCATCGAATGGGCCAGCCCGACGAGGACTTCGCCCCCGGCGACCACCTCAGCCCGGAGGAGCGCGACCTGGAGGCCGAGCCGGCCGACGCCGTCGAGCAGGCCGCCGTGGTCGACCCGAGCCAGGTCGATGTCGAACCGCATCGCGGCTTGGAGGTCGACGACTGGGACGCCATGGAGCAGGCCCGCGTGGTCGGTGCCGACGAGGACGACTACCGCTGATCAACCTTTCGGTCGGACTTCGACCGGGACGGTCGACACGGACAGCGGGAACCTTAGAGATTCCTTAGCATCCGGGGGCTTCGCCTGCACCCTTCACGGGAGGACCCCCCTTCATGCTCACCCACTCCACCCGGCGCCGGCTGGCCGGGTTGGGCGTGGCCGGCGCGCTGATCGCCGCCGTCGCCACCCCTGCCACTCCCGCCTCGGCCGATGAGTCCGAGGTCTCGCTGGGCGTCTACTTCGGCGACACCACAATCGCCGCCGGCTCGCCCGGCAAGATCGACAGCCCGATCCTGTTCGCTTCCTCCACGGTGGTGGTACACGACCTCACCGTGCGCTACGACTTCACCGACCTCGCGGGCAAGGCCACCGTGACGTCGGAAAGCGACTCCAGCTACTGCTCGACGCCCGAGCCGAACGTCCTGGTCTGCACCGACCCGTTCGAGGTCGAGCTGTACGAGGGCGGCTTCGGTGGCCTCTACTCGGTGGTCCTCGCGCCGACCAAGGACGCGAAGGACGGCGACGAGGGCACCGTCAAGGTGAGCCTCAGCGCCACCGGCTACGCGGCCGTGACCCACGAGGCGCGGGTGCGGATCGGCGAGGGCGTCGATCTGGCCGCCGGTCCGGAGACGGAGCACTCCGGCAAGCCGGGCTCGGCGTTCACCGTGCCGCTGCGGGTCGGGAACCCGGGAGAGACGGTCGCCAAGGGTGCCGTCGCCGTCTTCTACAACGACTATGGAATCCAGGCCGACAAGCAGTACGCCAACTGCACCTACGACGAGGGTTGGCTGCGTACCTGCCACTTCGACCGCTCGCTGGAGCCGCGTACCAGCTACGTCGCCACCCTGGCGTACCGGATCGCCAAGGACGCGTTCGCGCCGGGCTTCGACTATGGCGAGATCCTGTGGCTGACTCCGGCCGAGTTCGAGGACTACGAGGCGTACTTGAAGAGCCGCGGTGCCACCATCGGCAAGCCGGGCACCGGCGGCGAACTGCTGCTGGACGAGGCCGGCCCGAGCATCGCAGCGCGTACCTTCCAGGCGGACACCCAGCCGGACAACAACTGGTCGAGCCTCGGGGTGACGGTCACCGGCAAGAACAGCACCGACCTTGAAGCGGTCGGTGACGAGGTCTCCGGTGCGAAGGGCGACGAGGTCGTCGCCACCGTCGGCTTCCGCAACAACGGCCCGGCCACCCTGGACTACGGCCGTTCCGGATCCTCGGTCACCAACATGCAGGTCGAAATTCCGAACGGCACCAGCGCGGTCAAGGTGCCCGACAACTGCTCCCCGGTGCGTGGCGAGAACGAGTGGGGCGAGCCGGGCGAGCCGGGTGCCCGCCTGTACCGCTGCTACACCAGCTGGTTCATCAAGGCCGGTGACGCGGAGACCATGGAGTTCGGGCTCCGGATCGACAAGGTCGTGCCGAACGCCACCGGCGAGGTCAAGGTCAACGTCGCCTGCCAGTGCGACGGTGGCTTCTACGCCGACCTGAAGCCGGCCAACGATGTGGCCAAGCTCGTCGTCAACCCGAGCGGCGGCCAGGGCGGCGACGGCGGCGGTGACGGCGGCGAACTGCCGATCACCGGCGCCAACACCGCGCTTATCGCGGGCGTCGGCGGCGTGCTGCTCGCCGCCGGTGTGGCCGGCTTCGTGCTGGCCCGCCGCCGTACCCACTTCACCGCATAACCCCGCACGGAAACGACAGCACCACCGGTGCCCCGCCGACCACCTCGGCGGGGCACCCCCCTTTCCACCCCGCCGCCATTCACGTCCGCCGCAGTTTCCACCCCGCCGCGCAACCCGACCACCAAGCCTGACCGCCGCTGAAGGCAGGCGCTGCCGCTGGAAGCCGGACCTCGACGGGTTTGCGGGGCAGCCCCGCCCGCGCAGGGATCAAGCCTGACCGCCCGGAGCGGGTGGGCTGCCCCGCAAACCCCCACCGCAACCACCCGCACCCCCACCGCAACCACCGAAAAACCGGACGGCGCAAGATCGAGAGAGCTGACACCATGGGCGGGTGCTGCTCACCCTCACCACCACGCACCAGCCGGCGACGGACCTCGGTCACCTGCTGATCAAGCACCCCGACCGGGTGCACGCCTTCGACGTGCCCGTCGGCACCGCGCACGTGTTCTACCCGGAGGCCGACGAGCAGCGCTGCACCGCCGCCCTCCTGCTCGACGTCGATCCGTTGAAGCTGGCCGCCGCCCGGGGTCGCGGCCGGAAATCGGCCACGACCCCGGAGAGTTTCACCCTCGGGCGGTACGTCAACGACCGGCCGTACGCCGCGTCCAGCCTGCTCGCCTCGGCGCTGTCGAAGGTGTTCCGCTCGGCGCTGCGAGGTGCGTCCAAGGAACGCCCCGAGCTGGCGGCCAGCGGCATCCCGCTGGAGGTGCGGGTGCCGGTGCTGCGCTGCCGTGGTGGGGCCGATGTGGCCGAGCGGCTGTTCGGTCCGCTCGGCTGGACGGTCACCGCCACCGCCATCCCGCTCGACGAACTGCACCTCCAGTGGGGCGACAGCCGCTACGTGGACCTGACCCTCACCGGCACGCTGCGGGTCGCCGACGCGCTCAACCACCTGTACGTGCTGCTGCCCGTGTTGGACGACGCGAAGCACTACTGGGTGGCACCGGACGAGGTGGACAAGTTGCTGCGGGCCGGCGCGGGTTGGCTGGCCGACCACCCCGAACGCGGGCTGATCATCCGCCGCTACCTGGCGCACCGGCGGGCGTTGGCGGGTCAGGCGATGGAGCGGCTGGACGCCCAGCGGCCCACCGACGAGCCGACCGCCGACGACGAGCTGGAGGACGCGGTACCGGCCGGGTCAGCGCCCCGGGCGTCGCTGGCCGCCCTTCGCCGGCAGGCGGTGCACGCCGCGCTTGTCGACGCGGGCGCCCACCGGGTGCTGGACCTGGGTTGCGGCGCGGGCGCGCTGTTGGCCACGCTGATCGGTGACCGCCGGTTCACCGAGATCGTCGGCACCGACGTCTCCACCCAGGCCCTCGCCCTGGCCGCCCGGCGACTGCGACTGGACCGGCTGCCCGAACGTCAGCGCACCCGCGTCACGCTTCAGCAGACCGCGCTTACCTACCGCGACGAGCGGCTGCGCGGGTACGACGCGGCGGTGCTGATGGAGGTCATCGAGCACGTCGACCCGGCCCGGCTGCCGGCGTTGGAGGACGCCGTCTTCGGCTACGCCCGACCGACGACGGTCGTGGTCACCACGCCCAACGTGGAGCACAACGTGCGCTACGAGGGGTTGCCCGCAGGCACGTTCCGGCACGCCGACCACCGGTTCGAGTGGACCCGCGCCGAGTTCGCCGAATGGGTACGGCGGGTGGGTGCCGCGTACGGCTACTCGGCCGTGGTGCACGGCCTCGGCGCGGACGATCCGGAGGTCGGAGCACCTACCCAGATGGCCGTGTTCACCCGTGCGGAGGCAGCCCGATGACCGTCCTCGAACTTCCCGAGCTGGCCCTGGTGGCGCTGGTCGGGATCTCCGGCTCCGGCAAGTCGACCTTCGCCGGCCGGCACTTCGCACCGAGCCAGGTCCTTTCCTCCGACGCCTTCCGGGCGATGGTCGCCGACGACGAGAACGACCAGTCCGCCTCGGCGGAGGCCTTCGACGCGCTGCACTACGTGGCGGGCAAGCGGCTGCGCGGTGGTCGGCTCACCGTGGTCGACGCGACCAACCTCCAGCCACACGCCCGAGCCGCCCTGGTCCGGGTGGCCCGCGAACACGACGTGCTGCCGGTAGCGATCGTGCTGGACGTGCCGGAGGCGCTGGCCTGGGAGCGGACCGAGGCGCGGTCCGACCGCACCTTCGGCCGGCAGGTGCTGACCCGGATGTCCCGGGACCTGCGGCGCAGCTACGGCCAGTTGGCCCGGGAGGGCTTCCGCAAGGTGCACGTGCTGCGTGGCACCGACGAGATCGAGGCCGCCGAGATCCGCTACGAGCGGCTGTTCAACGACCGGCGCGAGCTGACCGGCCCGTTCGACATCGTCGGTGACGTGCACGGTTGCCGGGCCGAGCTTGAGGCGCTGTTGACCCGGTTGGGCTGGCGGCTGCACCGCGACGACGCGGGCCGGGCGGTGGACGCGTCGCATCCGTCGGGGCGTACCGCCGTGTTCGTCGGCGACCTGGTTGACCGCGGCCCGGACTCACCCGGGGTGCTCCGCCTGGTGATGGGCATGGTCACCGCCGGGCACGCGCTCTGCGTGCCCGGCAACCACGAGCAGAAGCTGTTGCGCAAGCTGCGCGGTCGCAACGTGAAGGTGGCCCACGGTCTGGCCGAGACACTGGCGCAACTGGACGCGGAGCCGGCCCAGTTCACCGCCGAGGTGGCCACCTTCGTCGACGGACTGGTCAGCCACTACGTGCTCGACGGCGGCCGGCTGGTGGTGGCGCACGCCGGACTCAAGGAGGAGTACCAGGGCCGGGCGTCAGGGCGGGTACGCGCATTCGCGTTGTACGGCGAGACCACCGGTGAGACCGACGAGTACGGCCTGCCGGTGCGCTACCCGTGGGCCCGGGAGTACCGCGGTTCGGCCATGGTCGTCTACGGTCACACCCCCACCCCGGAGCCGGAGTGGGTCAACAACACCATCTGCATCGACACCGGCTGCGTCTTCGGCGGTCGACTGACTGCGCTGCGCTACCCCGAGCGGGAACTGGTCGCGGTGCCGGCGGAACGCGAGTGGTACGCACCGGTCCGGCCGCTGACCGCCGCGCCGGCCCGGCCCGACGAGGTGCTGGAACTGACCGACGTGACCGGTCGGCGGCACGTGGAGCACGCGTACGGTTCGCTCACCGTGCCGGCGGAGAACGCCGCCGCCGCGTTGGAGGTGATGAGCCGCTTCGCGGTCGACCCGCGCCTGCTGGTGTGGCTGCCGCCGACCATGGCGCCCTGCTCGACGTCCCAGTTGGACGGCTACCTGGAGCATCCGGCGGAGGCGTTCGCCGACTACCGGGCGGCGGGCGTGGACCGGGTGATCTGCGAGGAGAAGCACATGGGTTCCCGGGCCGTGGTGCTGGTCTGCCGGGAGCCGGACGGTGGCCCGTTCGGGCCGGGTGGCGGGGTCGTGTACACCCGCACGGGTCGGCCGTTCTTCGATGACCCGCTGGGCACCGAACTGCTGGACCGGGTACGCGCAGCGGTGACCAACGCCGGGCTCTGGGACGAGCTGACGACCGACTGGCTGCTGCTCGACTGCGAGCTGCTGCCGTGGTCGGCCAAGGCCGCCGGCCTGATCCGCGGGCAGTATGCGGGGGTGGGCGCGGCTGGCCGGGCCGGCCTGCCGGTGGCAGTGGCGATGCTGGACGCGGCGCTCGGTCGCGGACTGGACGTGGCCGAGCTACGGGACCGGACGGCCCGTCGCCGCGACGACGTTTCGGCCTACACGGCGGCGTACCGGGCGTACGTGGGACCGACCGACGGGCTGCGCGGGGTGCGGCTCGCGCCCTTCGCGGTGCTCGCCGGGGCGAAGGCCAGTTACCGGGACCGCGACCATGGCTGGCATCTGGCGTTGGCTGACCGGCTCTGCGCGGTCGACCCGGATTTCTTCACACCGACCCGGCGTCAAGTCGTCGAACTGTCCGACAGCGATGCGGTGCGGGAGGCGACCGACTGGTGGCTCGCGCTGACCGGGGCCGGCGGCGAGGGCATGGTCGTCAAGCCGTACGCGGGCCCGGCCGCCCGCAGCGGGCGTGGCTCGCTGCTCCAGCCGGGAATCAAGTGCCGGGGGCGGGAGTACCTGCGGATCATCTACGGTCCCGAGTACACCGAAGCGGAGCAACTCGCCGTGCTGCGACGTCGGTCCCTGGGCCGCAAGCGGGGCCTGGCGCTGCGCGAGCACGCGCTCGGCCTGGCCGCCCTGGACGCCCTGGTCGACGGTGCTCCGTTGTGGCGTCGCCACGAGTTGGTCTTCGCGATCCTGGCCTGCGAATCGGAGCCGGTGGACCCGCGGCTGTGACCTGGCCGGGCGGGTCACGGGGACCCCGGTAGCCTGATTGACCGTGGCGGACGCCACACGGGCCAGTGATCGAGCGATTCACGGAACGGAATCTTCATGGCATTTGGCGAACGGGTAGGCCATGTCCTGCGCGGCGCGGCCATCGGCGTGGCCGAGGCCGTGCCAGGCGTCAGCGGCGGGACGATCGCGCTGGTGACCGGCGTCTACGAGCGGGTCATCGCGTCCGCCGGGCATCTGGTGAACACGGTGCGGTACGCGGTGACCGACGTCCCGCGCGGGCGCGGATGGACGCGGGCGGGCCACCAGCTACGGCAGGTGCACTGGGAGGTGGTGATCCCGCTGCTGATCGGCATGCTGCCCGGCCTGCTGATCGCGGCGAAGCTGCTCGAACCGCTGCTGGCCGACCATCCGGAGCAGACCAGGGGCCTCTTCCTCGGGCTGGTCCTCGCCTCGGTGCTGGTGCCGATCTCGATGGTCGGCAAGCCGTGGCGAGGGCTGGAGGTGTTCGCTCTGGTCGTCGCCGGGGTCGCGGCGTTCGTGCTGACCGGGTTGCCTCAGGCCACCATCGAGCCGCACCCGCTGGTCGTGCTGGTCGCGGCGGCGGTCGCGGTCTGCGCCCTGGTGCTGCCCGGGGTTTCCGGGTCGTTCCTGCTGCTGACCGTCGGCCTGTACGAGCCGACCATCAGCGCCGTCAACGACCGCGACTTCGGCTACCTGGCGGTCTTCGCCACGGGCATGGTCATCGGCCTGGCGCTCTTCGTCAAGCTGCTCCAGTGGCTGCTTGAACAGCACCGCCGGATGACCCTGGCGGTGATGGCCGGCGTCATCCTGGGCAGCCTGCGCGCGCTGTGGCCGTGGCAGTCCGAGGACCGCGACCTGCACGCGCCGGGCGACCACATTCCGTCCATCGTGGCGCTGTTCCTGATCGGCGTCGCCGTGGTCACGGCAATGATCATCGCCGAGCGTCGCCGGCTGCGCCGGGCCGCCCGGGACCTGACCGAGGAGACGTACGAGACGCCGCACGTCCGCTGACAACCACCGCTTGGTGGCTGCCCGGCTGGGCCGCCACCAAGCGGTTCCGGTTCAGCGAGCCTTTTTGGTGGCCCGCTTACGCGGCGGGGTCAGCAGGTCGGCGATCGTGGCGATCGCGCTCGGGACCAACCGGTAGTAGGCCCACACACCGCGCTTCTCCCGCTCCAGCAAGCCGGCCTCGGTGAGGATTCGGAGGTGGTGACTGACCGTCGGCTGGGAGAGGCCGAGCGGCGCGGTGAGGTCACACACGCACGCTTCACCCTCGGGTGCCGACTGGATCAGGCTGAGCAGCCGCAGCCGAGCAGGGTCGGCGAGGGCCTTGAGGACCCCCGCCAGCCGCTCGGCGTCGGCGCGTTCGATCGGCTCGCCGGCAAGCGGCGAGATCTGAGGCATAGTCATTTCGGCCAACGCAGTTCCCACGTATTCCATCCTTCCACCAGCAGCATCGATCCGCCTGCATATCAGCAGATCCGAATCGGCAGACTTTTACGCCACAAGGCCGAGGTCAGCCAACGTAAAGGCCGCCCGATAGGGCAATCCGGCGGCTCGCACCGCGTCGCCGGCACCACGATCAACGATAACCGCCACCCCCACGACCTCGGCCCCGGCCTCGCGAAGGGCCTCGACGGCGGTCAACACACTTCCCCCGGTGGTGGACGTGTCCTCCACCGCCAACACCCGGCGACCCGCCACATCGGGCCCTTCGATCCGACGTTGCAGCCCGTGCGCCTTGCCCGCCTTGCGAACCACGAACGCGTCCAATGGACGCCCGGCAGCGTGCAGCATCGCGAAGGCGATCGGGTCGGCCCCCAGGGTCAGACCGCCCACCGCGTCATACGACCAGTCGGCGGTCAGCTCCCGCATCACCCGTCCCACCAACGGTGCCGCCCGGTGATGCAGCGTGACGCGACGCAGATCTACATACCAGTCGGCCTCCCGCCCGGAGGAGAGCACCACCCGGCCATGGACCACAGCCAGGTCGGAGATGAATTTACGCAGGTCGTCGTGGTCCCCCATGGCGATAGAGGGTACTGCGCAAGTCTGTGTGTCGCGTGTGCGGGCCACCCTGGTCAACCCTCCGGGGGACCGATGAGTGGCGATGTCCGGTTACGCTACGTCGATCATGGCGGCGGATCGAGTGATGTCATCGTCCCCGCCCGACGGCGGGGCCACTCGACCGCCGGTCAGTGGCGGTCGCGGCCGATGCGCCCACGGGTGTCCCGGGAGATCACGTCGAGCAGCCGACGCGGGGCGTGCCGCAGCCCCGCCACGGCCAGCTTGTACTTCCACGACGGGACGCTTACCAACTTGCCTTTGCGCAGGTCACGCAGGGCCTCGTCGACCACATCGGTGGCTTCGAGCCACATCCATTCGGGGGTTTTCGACATGTCGATGCCGGCTCGCTGGTGGAACTCGGTGCGGGTGTAGCCCGGGCAGAGCGCCATCACGCGTACGCCGAAGGGGCGGGCGGACTGCCCGACGGACTCGCTGAAGTTGGTGACCCATGCCTTGCTGGCCGAGTACGTGGACCCGGGCATTACCGCACCGAAACCCGCAACGGAAGAGACATTAATCACTGCCCCGCTGCGCCGCTCGGTCATTGTGGCCAGCGCGGCGAGGGTCAGCCGCAGCACAGCGTGCACGTTCAACCGGAGCAGTCGGGTCTCGTCCTGGACGGACGACCGGAGGAAGGGCTTGTTCAGACTGATGCCGGCGTTGTTGACCAGAAGCTCCACGGGCGGCCCGTCGGTCAGCCGTCGTTCGACCGCGGCGCAACCGTCGTCGGTGGACAGATCCGCGGTGATGGTCTCGGTCTCCACGCCGTGCCGCCCGGTCAACTCGGCGGCCTGGGCCGCCATCCGGGTCGCGTCGCGGGCGACCAGCACCAGGTGCCATCCGTCGGAGGCGAGCCGGCTGGCGAACGCCGCTCCGATACCCGCGGTCGCCCCGGTGATCAACGCCCATCGTTCGGTCGTCCGGTCGGGCGTCACGGGCGTCATCACCTCGGGGGGTACGGGGGCGACGTCGGCGCCCCGGGCGGCGGGTAGGGCTGGTACGGCGGCGGCTGGTACGGCGGCGCCGCCGGTGGCTGTCCGAACGGTGGGGTGGGGGGCTGGTAGGGGGACGCCTGTCGCTGGGATGCCGGCCGACGCCGGAACCAGGCGTTGGCCGCAGGCAGTGCCAGCAGCACGGCTACCACAAGGTAACCGAGCACCTGGGCGATCGAAAGGGTGGCGGTGAGCGGAATCCACCAGGACGGGTGGGCATCCGGCACCAGGGCGAGCAACTCGGCGGTCGCCCGGTCGTCACCGAATTCAAGAGGCGTCGCGCGCTGCACGATCAGCGCGGCGATCCCACCACACCCGCAGCACATGCCCAGCCCGGCGACCACCCAGGTCGCCACCCGGGCCGCCGGCCGACGGGCGGCCAGCCCCAGCGCCAGGCCGACGAGGAGCAGACCGGCGAGGATGCTCAGCACCGCCGACACCACGACCGAGGCCCGCAACAGAGCTACCACCGCGTCGACCTGACCGGGGTCGGCACCGGCGTCGGCCGTCGCGCGGAACCGGTCCACCGTGCCGCTGACCGACGCGAGCCCGATCACCGCGAACACGAGCGCGCCGAGCGCCATCACCACAAGCGTCGCCACGGCCAGCACGACCGCGGCCGGTCGACGGGCCGGTGCCTGATCGGGGTACGACACGACGAGTCCCTCCGGTAGGCGTTCGGAAAGCAACCTACTCGGAGGGACCGTCGCGGTCGTGCCTTACGCGTGTGTCGAAGTCCTGGGGAGAGCCGAGGCCGAGTTCAGACAGCGGCCGGCCAGGTGCGTCGACACCCCCGCCAACTCAACGAAGATCAGCCGGGACGATCGGTGGGCGGCTGGGTACCGGGCTGCTCCGGGCCACCGGAGGGCGGGGTGTGCCCGCCCGGCTGGCTGCCCTGGTCGCCGGCCGGTGGCTGGCCGCCGGTAGCCGGATAGCCGGGCTCGGTCGGCTGCTGCGGGGTGCCCGGGTAACCCGGCTCGGCCGGCGTGGTGCCCGGGTAGCCGGGGGCCGGCGGGTAGCCGGGCTGGCTCGGGTAGGCACCGCCGGGCGTGGGCGGCTCCCACTGCTGGGCCGGCTTGCGGAAGAACTCGTTGGCCTTCGGCAGTGCCAGCAGGATCAGCGCCGTCAGCAGCGAGATCAGGCTGATCACTCCGAGCAGGATGCTGACCGGCGTGGCCCAGCTCGGCAGTGCCTCCTCCAGCCGACGCTGGATCTCCTCACCGCTGGGCATGTCGCCGCTGGTCTCGCCGGGCGCGCTGAAGTTGCCGGCGAACCCGCTGAGCAGACTGAATCCGGTGCAGCAGAAGAGGATGCCACCGACGATCCAGGTGGCGATCCGGGAGCCGTTCTTGCCGCGCAGGTTCATCAGCCCCAGGCCGAACAGCGCGAACGCCACCACCAGCAGGAAGATGGCGGTGCCGACGCCGATCACGACGGTGATGTCGGCGACGTTCTGCGCCCCCTCGACGGTGGAGTCGCGGTAGGCGTCCTCCATCACCTCGCGGACGGTGCCGATGGTGGCCAGCGAGATGATCACGCTGATCAGCTGGCAGATCGCGAACAGCAACAGCAGGTAGGTGGATATCGTCACCACGCCCGGCCGCGACCGGGCCGGGGTGTTTTGAGGATCGACCATCTTTCTCCCTTCCTGGAACGCGCTTCACCGTATCGGCAACAGGCCATTCCGGCACGGTGCGACGCCGAGCGGTGGGCGCGTCACCGGCCGCCCGGGTCGACCGGGATCGATCGGACGGGCTGGCTTCCGGCTCAGGACCCGTGCTGCGGGTGGACGGTCACGCTGTCACTGTCCAGCCGTTCGCCACGGGCCATCTCCCAGCCCGCCTCCCCGTACGCCTCGAAGGTGAGCCGCGCCCCGCCCGGGGCGCGGTAGTCGTGGTAGCGCATGGTGCCGCTCGGCGTCAGTTCGGTGACCCCGGAAGCGGTGTACCGGGCCTGACCGGACTCGTGCCAGCTGTAGCGCCGACCACCGGACTCCACCACCGGCGCGCCCGGTGTGACGGTGGGGTCGCGCGGCACCGACTCCCACAACACCAGCTCGAATGCGGGACTCTCCGCCACCGAGAGTCGGCACCGGTCGCCATGCTCGTCGAGGAGGTGCTCGGCCCACCTCCACTCGCCTTCCACCAGGCGAATCGAGCCCTGCACGGAGTAGGTGGCGTCGCCGATCTCGACGATGTCCCCGACCTCGATCCGCCGCGGGTCACGTCGCTGCCCGCCGTCGTACCGCCGCTGCTGCCGACGTGCCGCTGCCGACCGGCCGCGCCACCAGCGCAGCGCGAACCCGGCGACGACCAGCCCGACCAGGCAACCAGCCGCCAGGTACGCCGTCGTCCCGTCCACCCGGTCACCTCCCGAACAGTTCAGCGGAGACGTCGACCATGATCCGGGCAGGTGCCGCCTTCCGCCAACCGGCTACCGGTCCGCCTGATCCGGTCCGCCGGAGCCGACACCGTTCTGCTCACCCTCGCCGGGAGAAGCCGGTCCGTCGGATGCGGGTGGAGCAGGCGGTGCCGACGGCGTCTCCGGGACGGTCGGCGAGGCCGCCTGGTGCGGGGGATACCCGGCCGGATCCGGGCCGCCCACGCCACCGGGCCCGGGATACCCGGGCACCGCATACCCCGCACCGGGCACCCCATACCCGGGCAGCACCGGATACCCGGGCGGCGGCGGATAACCAGGCGGATACCCGGGCGGTATCGGGTAGCCGGACACCGGGTAGCCGGGGATCGTCGGATAGGCGCCCGGCGGCACGGGACCACCGGGCGGCACGGGATAGGCGGGGTAGCCCATCGGCACGGGATAGCCGACGAGGTGGGCGTTCGGGATGTCGCCCCGGGCGGGCGGCCAGGCTGCTGCCGGCCCGGAGCGGGGCACGAACCAGCGGTGGGCCGGCGGCAGCGCCAGCAGCAGCACCACCGCTGCCATGAGCAGGAACACCAGCAGCACGCCGAGGCCCGCCAGCGGGAAGAGGATGTCGAACGGGCTCGGCTGGCTGTAGAGCGCCTCGGCGAAGTCCGACTCCTGCCAGAAATCCTCGCCCGGCGGCGGCACGTCGTCCGGGTACGACTCGTCGACGTACGGCTCGTCGACGTAGGGCGCGCCGGACACCGCGAACGCCAGACCGAACGGAATCAGGAACGCGCCGAGACATCCCTGGACGATGCAGAGCAGCAGCTGCACGCCACCGGCCACGAAGACCATCGTCCGGGCGGTGTTGCTGCCCGCCCTTACCCGGGGCGCGGTCAGGCCCAGCCAGAGCGCCAGCAGCAGCGCGGGCACACCGAGCACCGCCGCCATCATGACGCCGTTCCAGCGCTCCGCGCGTACCTCGTCCGGGTCCGCGTCGGGCACCAGCCGCACGGCGCGGTCGATCGCGGCATCCCACTGGACCGCCTCGATCACCAGCAGGGCGACCAGGCCGAGCAGGATCAGCACGGTGCCGAGTTGCAGCCAGAAGGCCACGGTGACGGTGCCGGGACGCGGCGGACGGGGCGGTGGCACGGCTGCCGGTGCGTCGGCGGTCGCGGTCATACCGCGGACGGTACGGACCGGCCGCAAGCCTCGGCAGCGCCGTTCGGGTGGACCCGATCGGCGTACGGATCATGCTGCGTCGAGTCGCTCGGCGGCGTACTCCCCGACGGTGGTGCTTCCCATCACGCAGCCGGTCATGGTGCTCAGTTCGGCCTCATCACCGCGCAGCGTCGTCCAGGCCGCCCGTCCTGCCGCCGGGTCGAGCCGCTCCAGCAGCGTGGCGGCGTAGACCCGACCAGCGGGGGCGCCGACGGCAAGCAACCGGTCGAGCAGGTCGCGTACCTCCTCCGGGTGGTCGGTCACGGCCGCCGCGACGCGTTGGTACGCCGCGGTCTCGGGCAGCAGGGTGCCCGCGATCCCGACCCCGCCGAACGCCAACGTGCTGGCGTGACCGAGTTCCGCGACGGCCCTCGCCAACTCCGACTCCTTCTTGCGCCGCATCCCGAACATGTCTCCATCCTCGCCCCGGGAGCCCGCCTCCGCTCGTCGGAGGCGGGCCGGGTGCGACGGGTTCAGCTGGACGTGACCGACAGGCCGTCCTTGCTGTCCCGGAGGTCGACCCGCACCGTGTCGCCGTCGCGGACCTCGCCGGCGAGCAGGGCCCTGGCGAGTTGGTCGCCGATCGCCGACTGGACCAGCCGACGCAGCGGCCGGGCACCGTAGATCGGGTCGTACCCGTGCTCGGCGAGCCAGCCGCGGGCGTCCTCGGTGACGTCCAACGTCAACCGGCGGTCCGCGAGACGCCGACCCAGCCGCGCCAGCTGGATGTCGACGATGGCCCGCAGGTTGTCGCCGTGCAGGGCGGCGAAGACCACGATGTCGTCGAGTCGGTTGAGGAACTCCGGCTTGAAATGCGCCCGGACCGTTGCCAGGACGCCCTCGCGGCGCTGCTCCTCGGCCAACGTCAGATCGCTGATCACCGCCGAACCGAGGTTCGAGGTGAGGATCAGGATGGCGTTGCGGAAGTCGACCGTACGCCCCTGGCCGTCGGTGAGCCGGCCGTCGTCGAGCACCTGGAGCAGGATGTCGAAGACGTCCGGGTGGGCCTTCTCCACCTCGTCCAGCAGGATCACCGAGTACGGCCGGCGGCGCACCGCCTCGGTGAGCTGGCCGCCCTCCTCGTAGCCGACGTAGCCGGGCGGTGCACCGACCAGGCGGGCCACGGAGTGCTTCTCGCCATACTCGCTCATGTCGATGCGGACCATGGCCCGCTCGTCGTCGAAGAGGAACTCGGCGAGTGCCTTGGCCAGCTCGGTTTTGCCGACACCGGTCGGGCCGAGGAAGAGGAAGCTGCCGGTCGGACGGTCCGGGTCGGCGACTCCGGCACGCGCCCGGCGGACGGCATCGGAGACCGCGGCGACCGCTTCGGTCTGGCCGACCACGCGCCCGCGCAGCGACTCCTCCATCCGCAGCAGCTTGGCGGTCTCACCCTCCAGCAGTCGACCGGCGGGAATGCCGGTCCAGGAGGCGACCACCGCGGCGATGTCGTCCGCGCCGACCTCCTCCTTGAGCATCGCGCCGGCGGACTGGAGCCGAGCCAACTCCTCCTCGGCGGTGGCCAGTTCGGCTTGGAGGGCGGGAATCCGGCCGTACCGCAGCTCGGCGGCGCGTTCCAGCTCGCCGTCACGCTCGGCCCGTTCGGCCTCGCCACCGAGCCGCTCCAGTTCCTCCTTGGCGGTGGAGAGCTTGGTGATGTGGCTCTTCTCCAGTTGCCACCGCTCGGAGAGGGCGGTGAGCTGCTCGCGCTTGTCGGCCAGTTCCTTGCGTAGCCGCTCCAGACGCTCGGCGGACGCCGCGTCCGGCTCCTTGGCCAGCGCCATCTCCTCGATCTCCAGCCGGCGCACCGCCCGCTCGATCTCGTCCACCTCGACCGGACGCGAGTCGATCTCCATCCGGAGCCGGGACGCGGACTCGTCGACCAGGTCGATCGCCTTGTCCGGCAGGAACCGGTCGGTGATGTACCGGTCGGAGAGGGCGGCGGCGGCGACCAGGGCGGCGTCGGTGATGCGTACGCCGTGGTGCACCTCGTAGCGCTCCTTGAGCCCGCGCAGGATGCCGATGGTGTCCTCCACGGTCGGCTCGCCGACCAGCACCGGCTGGAAGCGGCGCTCCAGCGCCGGATCCTTCTCGATGTGCTCGCGGTACTCGTCGAGCGTGGTCGCGCCGACCATGCGCAGCTCACCACGGGCCAGCATCGGCTTGAGCATGTTTCCGGCGTCCATCGAGCCCTCGCCCTTGCCGGCACCCACGACGGTGTGCAGTTCGTCGAGGAAGGTGATGACCTGCCCGTCAGAGTTCTTGATCTCCTCAAGGACGGACTTCAGCCGCTCCTCGAACTGGCCCCGGTACTGTGCGCCCGCCACCATGGCGCCGAGATCGAGCGAGACCAGCTTCTTGTCGCGCAGCGACTCCGGCACGTCGCCGGCCACGATCCGCTGGGCCAGGCCCTCGACTATCGCGGTCTTGCCGACACCGGGCTCGCCGATCAGCACCGGGTTGTTCTTGGTACGTCGGGACAGCACCTGGATCACCCGGCGGATCTCGGAGTCCCGGCCGATCACCGGATCGATCTTGCCGTCCCGCGCGCTCGCGGTAAGGTCCACGCCGTACTTGGTGAGCGCCTGGTAGGTCTGCTCCGGATCGGCGGTGGTCACCCGGCGATCCCCGCCGCGTACCGTCGGGAAGGCGGCCACCAGGCTCTCCTCGGTGGCACCGGCGGCCTTCAGCGCGGCGGACACGGCCCCGCCGACCCGGGCGAGCCCGGCGAGCAGGTGCTCGGTGGAGGTGTATTCGTCGCCCAGTGGGCGGGCGATCTGCTCGGCGGCGCCGATGGCATTGACGAACTCGCGGGCCAGGGTCGGCTCGGCGATGCTGGAGCCGCGGGCGGCGGGCAGCGCGTCGACGGCCCGCTGGGTGGCCCGGCGCAGCTCGGTCGGGTCGGCCCCGACGGCGCGCAACAGGCCGGCAGCGGTCGAGCCCTCGGTGTCCAGCAGCGAGAACAGCAGGTGCCACGGCTCGACGGTGGCGTGCCCGCGCTGGTTGGCCAGGGCGACGGCACCGGTGATGGTCTCGCGGCTCTTGGTGGTGAGGCGTTCGGTGTTCATGGGCTCCCCTGGATCGGTGTGTCCACTGGTACCGACAGAACCAGAGTTGAGTCTATTCCACTCAACCCCAGCGGTATGAGCTGCATCACTTGTTAGACATCAGCCGTCGGCATCAGGTTCGCACCCACCTCGCAACACACTCGATATACCTCGCCACCTCTGTTGAAGATCGAATAGTCACACCGCGTTAGCAATGCATCACCCCGGCTCGCCGGGAAGCGGGTTTGCAAATTCATCCGACCACCCCGAGCGGGGCTGCCTGGTCGCGGTGACCGTGAGCCGCGTCGACCGGCCTCCGCTGACCTGCCGCCTCACCGAGCGTGCTTGAGCCGTCCAGCCTCCGGCACGCAGGTTGTACCGCTGCGCCGGCTCCGTACGCCCGGCGGCTTGCCGGTAGCGTTGCCCGGGTGCGAGTACGTGTCGAACAGACTGCCTTACCAGGGATCGGCGTACGTCATGACATGATGACGGAATCCGGCCGGCGTCTGGGGGTCGTCTCCCACCGCAGCGGTCGCCGCGACCTCGTCCTGTACGACCCGGACGACCCGGACGGCTGCTCGGCGGACATCCCACTCACCGACGACGAGGCGGAGGCGCTGGCCGACATCCTGGGTGCCTCGCTGATCCTCGGGCAGCTTTCCGGGCTGCGCGAGCAGGCCGCCGGCCTGCTCACCGAGCAGATCGCCGTCCCGGCCTCCTCCACCTACGTCAACCGGCCCCTCGGTGACGCGAAGGTGCGCACCCGTACGAGCGCCTCGATCGTGGCGATCCTGCGCGCCGGTGAGGTGATCGTCTCGCCGGTACCCACCTTCCGCCTCGCCGCCGGCGACGTACTCGTCATCGTCGGCAACCGGCAGGGCCTGGACGGGGCGAGCGCGATCTTCGCCGCCGACGATCCCGCCGGCTGAGCCCCGATGCACGATTTCAGCACCCTGCTCATCGAGGTCGGCGGGCTGCTGTTCCTGCTCGGACTGCTCGGCCGGCTGGGCCGCCGGGTCGGGCTCTCCCCGATCCCGCTCTACCTGCTGGCGGGGCTGGCCTTCGGTCACGGCGGCGTGCTGGAGTTGAGCGCCAGCGAGGAGTTCTTCGCGATCGGGGCCGAGATCGGTGTGATCCTGCTGCTGGTGATGCTCGGCCTGGAGTACTCCGCCGACGAACTCGTCGGCAGCCTGCGGTCGGCCGCGCCGGCAGGACTGCTCGATGCACTGTTGAACGCGCTGCCCGGCGCGGCATTCGCGCTGCTGCTCGGTTGGGGTTGGCTGGCTGCGGTGGTGCTCGGCGGGATCACCTGGGTGTCGTCCTCCGGGGTGATCGCCAAGGTCCTGGCCGACCTGGGCCGGCTCGGTAACCGGGAGACCCCCGTGATCCTCTCCGTGCTGGTGGTCGAGGACCTGGCAATGGCCTTCTACCTGCCGCTGCTTACTGCTCTGCTGGCCGGAGTCGGATTCGTCAAGGGTGGTGTCTCCCTCGCCGTCGCGGTGCTGACCGTGATCGCGGTGCTGGTGGTGGCCCTGCGTTATGGCAACGTCCTCTCCCGGGCGTTGTCGGCCGGCAACGCCGAGGCACTGCTGCTCGGGGTGCTCGGACTGACCCTGCTGGTGGCCGGGGTGGCCGCGAAGTTGCAGGTGTCGGCGGCGGTGGGCGCGTTCCTGGTCGGCATCGCGCTCTCCGGGCCGGTCGCCCACCACGCCACCGAGCTACTGACTCCGCTGCGGGACCTCTTCGCCGCCGTGTTCTTCGTCTTCTTCGGCCTCGCCACCGATCCACGGCACATCCCGCCGGTGCTGCTGCCCGCGCTGCTGCTCGCGCTGGCCACCATGGGGACCAAGACGCTGACCGGCTACCTGGCCGCGCGACGGGTGGGCATCGCCGAACCGGGTCGCTGGCGTGCCGGCCTGGCGCTGGTACCCCGGGGCGAGTTTTCCATCGTCATCGCCGGAATCGCGGTGGCCTCCGGCAGCGTCTCACCGAAGCTGGCGGCGCTGGCGGCGACGTACGTGCTGATCACGGTCGTCACCGGGCCGGTGCTGGCCCGGCTACCCGACCTCGCCTGGTTCAAGGGTTGGCTGCGGACCCGGGCGGCAGCGCAGCGGGCCCAGGCGGCGGCCGCGTCGAACCGAGCTTGACCGTCGAATCGAGCGTGACCCTCGGACCGAGCGTGACCGTCGGACCGGCCGATTCGACCGTCCGGAGGGCGTCGCCGACCAAGAGATGCCGAATTGCTTCCCGCAGGGGCTACCGGTACTCACCGGTACCGCGTTAACGTGTCGCCCCAGCAGCCAGGGTTCGCGGTGGGCGGACGCCCCCGCGGGCGAAAGCGGAAGGTTGGCCGGTGAGCGTGCAGGAGTCAGCGTTCCACGGCTTCGCCAACCCCGTCGACCCAACCCCGGCGGAGTTGCGAGCGTGGGCTTACCACCCCGATTCGGTCCCGTTGACGTCGATGCCGCCGGACTGGGACCTGCTGGTCTCCGGTGACCGGCTGGTGACGACGCTGTTCGATCTCGCCATGGACACCCGCTGTCCGGCGCGTCGGTTCGCGCTGCACTGTCTCTACATCTACGCCGCCGACGGGATCCGGACGAACTTCCGGGCACACCCGAAGCGTCGCTTCCGGAAGCTGGTCGACCAGGCCGAACGCAACGGCGACGAGATGATGCGCACCTGGGCGCACAACAGTCGGGTGCTGCTGACCCGGCCGGAGCTCTTCGTGTACCGGGAGTGGTGCGAGGGCGGCCTGGTGCGGGAGAACCGCAGGCTCTGAACGTGCCGAACGGGCCGGGACCCCCCGTGGCTCCCGGCCCGCACGTCGGCGGAGCGTCAGCGCGACCCGCCCCGCTCGCGCCGGTGCTGGTCGCTGCGCACCTGGCCGGCACCACGACCGACCCGACCGCTGCCCGCGGCGACCCGATCGCCCTTGCCGCTGAACCTGCCGGCCTGGATCTGGTCGGCGAAGCGTCCCTTGGTGAGCCGGTCGAACCGGTGTTGGACGTTCTCCGCCAGGTCGTCGAGGCGTTGCTCCGTCTCCTCGGCCACCTTCCTCGCCGATTCCGTCATGGCTCCCCCCGCCAGATCGGAGTCCGGATTGAGATGGTTTAGACCTGATTTCTGAAGACTAGTCGAGACAACCTGTCTCGCGCTCGGGTTTGCGAAAACACGAGCGGTGCAGCGCCTGCGGAGAAGCGGAAAGGGGTGTGGCCCCGAGGTCGGAGCCACCCCCCTTTGCCGTAACGGGCGTCAGCGCCCCGGGCTGCGTCGGGGACGCCAGACCAC
Organism: Micromonospora sp. NPDC000442; assembly: GCF_042898635.1. Lineage (NCBI taxonomy): Bacteria > Bacillati > Actinomycetota > Actinomycetes > Micromonosporales > Micromonosporaceae > Micromonospora > Micromonospora sp. NPDC000442. The sequence continues at coordinate 385,467 of NZ_JBIAYZ010000001.1, forward strand.
CAGGGCGGTCGAGGTCTGGTTGGTGGGAACGAGATCACGGCCGGGGAAGCGGGCCAGCGACTCCAGCTCGGCCATCCGGCGGTACGCGGCGTCGAGCTCAGCCTCCAGCTGGGCGACCCGCTGCTGTGCCTGCTCCAGCAGCTGCTCCAGCCCGATGATCCGCTTGATCCCGGCGAGGTTGACGCCGTCGTCCTGGCTGAGCCGCTGCACCTCGCGCAGCAGCACCACATCCCGGACGCTGTACCGCCGCCCACCACCGGCCGCCCGCCCGGCCTGCACCAGGCCGAGCCGGTCGTACTGGCGCAGCGTCTGCGGATGCATACCCGCCATCCGCGCCGCAACCGAGATCATCAGCACCTTGGCCTCGTATGCCGGGTCATCCGAGCCGACGAACCCGTCCATCCCGCTCACCTCCGCACCGCTTCACCGATCAACCGAACCGACGCACCCGCGCGTCGAGATGTTCCCGGGCCGCCGGCGGGGTCTGCTCGGCGAACGTCTCCAGCGCGGCCCGCGCTTCGTCCGAGATCCCCGCCGGCACCACCACGTCGAGGGTGACCAGCAGATCGCCGTGCTGTCCGTCCCGCCGGCTGACGCCCTTGCCCCTGGCCCGCAGGATGCGGCCGCTCGGCGTACCCGCCGGCACCCGCAGGGTCACCGGACCGTCGAGCGTCGGTACCCGCAGGTCGGTGCCGAGGACGGCCTCCGCGAACGTGATCGGCACGGTCAGGGTGAGGTCGTCGCCGGTGCGCCCGAACACCTCGTCCGGGCGGACCTTCACGTGCACGAACAGATCACCCGCCGGACCGCCGCGCTCACCCGGCTCGCCTCGGCCGGCCAGCCGGATCCGCTGGCCGTCGGCAACCCCGGCGGGAAAGCGGACGTTTAGCGTCCGGGTCTTGGTGACCCCGCCGGTGCCCTGGCACTCCGGGCACTTCTCGTCCACCACCGTGCCCACGCCCTGACAGTTGCGGCAGGGCTCGGAGAAGCTGAACGCACCCTGGTTCCGGTTGGTGACCCCGGCACCGTGACAGACCGGGCAGGTGCGTGGCAGCGTCCCGGGCTTGGCACCGTTGCCGTGGCAGGTGTCGCAGACACCGGGTGCGCGCAGCGTCAGCGGCAGGGTCACGCCGCGTACCGCGTCGTTGAAATCGAGCGCCACCTCGGTCTCGATGTCCCGGCCCCGGGCCGGACCCGGCGCGCCCGCACCCCCGCCGCCACCGGAGAAGATCGAGCTGAACAGGTCGGAGATGTTGCCACCGGCGAACCGGCCGCCACCTGACTGCGCGCCACCGAACAGGTCGGAGACGTCGAACGGCGCACCGCCCGGTTGGCCGCCCTGACGGGCACCGCGCCGGAACGCGCCCGAGCCGAACAGCGAGCGCATCTCGTCGTACTCGCGGCGCTTCGCGTCGTCGCCGAGCACCGCGTACGCCTCGGACACCGCCTTGAAGCGCTCCTCGGCCTTGGCGTCGCCGGGATTGTGGTCCGGGTGCGACTCGCGGGCCAGCTTGCGGTACGCCTTCTTGATCTCATCAGCCGGGGCGGTCTTCGCCACACCCAGGACCGCGTAGTAGTCCTTCTCGATCCAGTCCTTCGAACTCACCCGTACACCTCCTCCCCACCTCCGGGCCCGGTCCGCCCCGCCCGCCGGGTTTCGGCGAGCGGGGCGGCCGGATCACCGTCGCGCACTATTCGGGGTCGGCGACCGCGACCAGCGCGGGCCGCAGCAGTCGCTCACCGACCTGGTAGCCCCGACGCATCACCTGCACGCAGGTCGGCTCGGTGACGTCGGCCGAGGTCTGGTGCGCCACCGCCTCGTGCCGCGTCGGGTCGAACGGATCGCCCTGCTCGCCGAACGGGGTCAGCCCGAACTTGCCCAGCGCCGTGACGAGCTGCTCGGCCACCGAACCGAACGGGCCGACCAGGTCGCCGTGCTCCCGGGCCCGGTCGAGATCATCCAGGATCGGCAGCAGCGCGGCGAGCACGGACCCGGTCGCCTGCTCGGTGACCAGGCCACGGTCGCGCTCGACCCGCTTGCGGTAGTTGGCGTACTCGGCCGACACCCGCTGCACGTCGCGGGTGCGTTCGTCCAGCTCGGCGCGGAGTGCCTCCAACTCGGCACCCAGCCCGCCGGTGGCCGGCTCGGACGGCTCCCCGACCGGCTGTGCCGGCGCGTCCACGACCGGCGGTCCCTCGGTGGACGCGTCGCTGAGCGCGCTCGCCTCGACCTCGATCGAGTCGACCACGACCTCGGCCTCCTCGACCAGGCCCTCCGCTGGCACGTCCGGTCCGGCGTCCGCCGCCGTACCGTCGGGCTCGCGGATCTGACTGATCTTGCGATTGTTGCGGATGACGACCCGCGGCGCGTCGCCGGTGGCCGGCTCGGACGCCGAGCCACCCGGCGCCGACCCGGTGTCACCCGGGTCGGCGGCTCGTGGCTTCTCCGTCATACGACTACCTCATCCCTCTGCCCGGGCGCTCGGGTGGCCAGGACCGTCACTTCTTGTCCTCGTCCACGATCTCCGCGTCGACCACGTCGTCCGCGCCGGGCCGTGCGCCGCCGGCCTGCGCGCCGCCGGCCGCACCGGCGGCACCGGCCGTACCGGCACCGGCCTCGCCGCCCTCCTGGGGCTGCTCGGCCTGCTGGGCGTAGAGCAGCGAGCCCGCCTCCTGGGAGACCTGCGCGAGCCGCTCGTGCGCCGACTTGATCTTCTCGATGTCGCTGCCACCGAGAGCGCCGCGCAGCTCACCGAGGGCCTCGTTGAGCTTCTCGCGGTTCTCGGCGGGGAGCTTCTCACCGTTCTCCGCGAGGAACTTCTCGGTCTGCCACTGCAGGGCCTCGGCCACGTTGCGGGTCTCGGCCTCCTCGCGGCGGCGCTTGTCCTCCTCCGCGTGCTCCTCGGCGTCCCGGCGCATCCGCTCGATGTCGTCCTTCGGCAGCGAGGAGCCACCGGTGATCGTCATCTTCTGTTCCTTGCCGGTGCCCAGGTCCTTGGCGTGGACGTTGACGATGCCGTTCGCGTCGATGTCGAAGGTGACCTCGATCTGCGGCACGCCGCGCGGGGCCGGCGGGAGGCCGGTCAGCTCGAAGGTGCCGAGCTTCTTGTTGTACGCGGCGATCTCACGCTCGCCCTGGAAGACCTGGATCAGCACCGACGGCTGGTTGTCGTCGGCGGTGGTGAACACCTCGGACCGCTTGGTCGGGATCGTGGTGTTGCGCTCGATGAGCTTGGTGAAGATGCCGCCCTTGGTCTCGATGCCCAGGCTCAGCGGCGTCACGTCGAGCAGCAGGACGTCCTTGACCTCGCCCTTGAGTACACCGGCCTGAAGGGCGGCGCCCACGGCGACGACCTCGTCCGGGTTGACGCCCTTGTTGGGCTCACGGCCGGTGAGCTGCTTGACCAGGTCGGTCACGGCCGGCATCCGGGTCGAGCCACCGACGAGGATCACGTGCTCGACGTCGGAGACCTTGATCCCGGCGTCCTTCACGGCCTGCTCGAACGGGCCCTTGCAGCGGTCCAACAGATCCTGCGTCATCCGCTGGAACTCGGCCCGGCTGAGCGTCACGTCCAGGTGCAGCGGGCCGGCGGCACCGGCGGTGATGTACGGCAGGTTGATGTTGCTGGTGGTGGCGGCGGACAGCTCGATCTTGGCCTTCTCGGCGGCCTCCTTGAGGCGCTGCATCGCCATCTTGTCCTGCGACAGGTCGATGCCGTGCTCGCCCCGGAAGGTCTTCACCAGGTGGTCGATGATCCGCTGGTCCCAGTCGTCGCCGCCGAGCAGGTTGTCACCGCTCGTCGACTTGACCTCGATGACGCCCTCGGCCAACTCCAGCAGCGACACGTCGAAGGTGCCACCACCGAGGTCGAAGACCAGGACGGTCTGCTCCTTGGAACCCTTGTCCAGCCCGTACGCCAGCGCGGCCGCGGTCGGCTCGTTCACGATCCGCAGCACGTTGAAGCCGGCGATCTCACCGGCCTCCTTGGTGGCCTGACGCTGGCCGTCGTTGAAGTACGCCGGGACGGTGATCACCGCGTCGGTGATCTGCTCGCCCAGGTAGGCCTCGGCGTCCCGCTTGAGCTTCATCAGCGTCCGGGCCGAGATCTCCTGCGGGGTGTACTTCTTGCCGTCGATGTCGACGGACCAGTTGGTGCCGATCTCCCGCTTGACCGAGCGAATCGTCCGGTCCGGGTTCGTCACCGCCTGGCGCTTGGCGACCTCACCGACGAGCACCTCGCCGTTACGGGCGAACGCGACGATCGACGGGGTCGTCCGCGAGCCCTCAGCGTTGGCGATGACGGTGGGCTCACCGCCCTCCAGAACGCTGACGCAGGAGTTCGTCGTGCCGAGGTCGATACCGACCGCACGTGCCATCTTCGCTTCCTCGCTTCGTTACGTTGAGCAGGTGACGGGCCCTCCCGTCCCGCTGCGCGGCGCATGCCGTCCGTCCGCAGCGACCCCACCTCAAGTTGAGTGAACTTGACTCAATAGTGCCACGCCCCCGGAAATCGTCAAGTCAAGGTTGAGTCGGATCGACGCAAGTCGTCCGTCCTACCGACCGGTTGTCTTACCTTGTGTCGGTCGGGCACGCTTTAGCGGTGACGACGCACGGCGATTCCGCCTCACCGTCCGGCGCGCCCGCCGTCGCAGCCCGCACCGGGTCCACCGGCGTCGGCGAGGACCGGCCCGCGGCCACCGGGGACGACACCCTGCCCGACGCTCTGACCAGCCTGCGCGCCGCGATCGGGGCGGCCCGGTTTCCGCTGGCCCTGCCCTCGGCCGAGCTGGCCGCGCGCACCGTCGCCGCCCTCGCCGACCAGCTCGACGACTACCTGCTGCCCCGCCTGGCCCGCCTCGACGCACCGCTGCTCGTGGTAGTCGGCGGATCCACCGGCGCCGGCAAGTCGACCCTGGTCAACAGCCTGGTGCAGGCCCGGGTCAGCGCGGCCGGGGTATTGCGGCCCACCACCCGATCCCCGGTACTGGTCTGCAATCCGGCCGACTCGGCCTGGTTCCGCCGGGGCGAGCTACTGCCCGGGCTGACCCGCACCAACCAGCCCAGCGACGATCCCCGCACCCTGCACCTGGTCACCGCCCCGGCGCTCCCGCCGGGGCTGGCGTTCCTGGACGCCCCCGACATCGACTCGGTGGTCGACGCCAACCGGGCGCTGGCCAACCAGCTGCTCGCCGCCGCCGACCTCTGGCTCTTCGTCACCACCGCCGCCCGGTACGCCGACGCCGTCCCCTGGGAGCTGTTGCACGGCGCCCGGGCCAGAGGTGCGGTACTCGCCCTGGTGCTCAACCGGGTGCCCGCGGAGGCGACCGACGAGGTGGCCGCCCATCTCGCCGAGATGCTCGCCGAGCAGGGTCTCGACGCGGCCCCCCTGTTCGTGCTCCCGGAGACCTGGGTCGACGGGCAGGGGCTGCTACCGGGCCGCAGCACCGCACCGCTGGCCGACTGGTTCGCCCGACTCGCCGCCGACGCGGAGGCCCGTTCGGCGGTGGTCCGGCAGACGCTGGGCGGCGCGCTGGCCCTGCTGCAACCCACCGTCGAGAGCCTGGCCCTCGCCGTCGACGAGCAGGCCGCCGCCGCCGACGCGATGGACGACCGGGTACGTGCGGCGTACCGGGCCGCGAACCGGACCGTCGAGCAGGGGCTGCGCGACGGTCGACTGCTCCGTGGCGAGGTGCTCGCCCGTTGGCAGGAGTTCATCGGCACCAGCGACCTCTTCCGCACCCTTGAGGCGCGGATCGGCCGGCTGCGGGACCGCGTCATGGCCTCCTTCTCCCGCCGCCCGGCCCCCGCGGTCGAGCTGCGGGACGCGATCGAGTCGCAACTGGTCACCCTGCTGCGGGGGGTGGCCGCCGAGGCGGCCGAGCACGCGTACACCGGATGGAAGGCGCACCCGGCCGGCGCGGCCCTGCTCGAACCCGACCTCGCCCACCACTCCGCCGACCTGCCGCAGCGCGCCGAGCGCCTGGTACGCGACTGGCAGCGCGGCGTCCTGGAACTGGTCCGGGCCGAAGGTGGCGACCGACGCTTCGTGGCACGGACGGCCGCGTACGCGGTCAACGCCACCGGGCTGGCCGTGATGATCGCGGTGTTCGCCTCCACCGCCTTCATCCCGACCGGGCTGGAGGTCGCCACCGGAGCCGGCACCACCCTCGCCGGTCAGGCGGTGCTTCAGGCGATCTTCGGCGATCAGGCCGTGCGTGCGCTGGCCAGAAAGGCCCGGGAGGATCTGCTGGAGCGGGTGACGGTGCTGCTGGACGACGAGGCCAGCCGCTATCTCGCGCGGACCCGGCAGGCCCGACCGGCGGGCCGGACCGCGACGGCGTTGCGCCAGGCGGCCGAACGGGTCGAGGCGGCCCGGTTGCGCAGCGGCTTCGCCGACGCCGCACCCACGCTCAGCGCCCAGAAGATGGGCGTCGACGCCCCGGTGACCGAGGGGGAGCGGCCGTGACCGGCATGGGCGGACGCCTCCGCGAGGCGTTGCGCATCGCCGACGGGCGGGTGGACGCCGACCAACTGGTCGCCCGGCTGGAGGCGGTGCGGCGGTTCCTCGGCATCGTCGACGGCCACCTGCCGGACACCCCGCTGGTACCGGCCCGCACCCTGGTCGAACGCGCCGGGACCCGGCTGGCACTCTCCCGCGACCACACCGTGGTGGCGCTGGCCGGAGCCACCGGTAGCGGCAAGTCGAGCCTGTTCAACGCGATGGCCCGGATGGATCTCTCACCGGTCGGGGTACGCCGGCCCACCACCGGTGTCACACACGCCTGCGTCTGGGGCCCGCTCGACGGGGGCACCCGGCTGCTCGACTGGCTCGGCGTGCTGCCCCGCCACCGGTTCGTACGGGAGAGCCTGCTCGACGGCGAGGACGAGTCCACGCTGCACGGGCTGATCCTGCTCGACCTGCCGGATTTCGACTCCGTCGAGCACTCGCACCGGCTGGAGGTGGACCGGCTGCTCGGCCTCGTGGACCTGGTGGTCTGGGTGGTCGACCCGCAGAAGTACGGCGACCGGTTGATGCACCGCAGCTACCTCCGCGAGTTCCACCGGCACCGGGACGTGACCCTGGTCGTGCTCAACCAGACCGACCGGCTGCCGCCGGCCGAGGTGCCCCGGGTACTGGCCGATCTGCGCCGCCTGCTCGACGCGGACGGACTGGACGGGGTACCCCTGCTGGCCACCACCGTCGCCGACCCGGAGGGCCCGGAGCGGTTGCGGGCGGCGCTGGAGCGCACCGTCGCCGAACGACAGGCCGCGCTGCGTCGTCTCTCCGGTGACGTCGACGCCGTCGTCGCCGCGCTGGACCACATGGTCGGCGCACCCCGCACCGCACTCGCCGCCGACGATCCCGCGGTCACCGCGCTGGACCGCGCCCTGTGCAAGGCGGCGGGAGTGCCGACCGTCGTCGCGGCGGTCGAGCAGGCGTACCGGCATCGCGCCGCAGCGGCCACCGGCTGGCCGTTGATGCGGCTCTGGCGGCGGCTGCGGGCCGACCCGCTGCGCCGGCTGCACCTGCCCGACCGGCGGGCCGGCGGTGACCCGGCGGAGAGCCTGGTGGCCGCCACCTCCGTGCCCGAGCCCAGCGCGGCCGACAAGTCAGCGCTGGCCCTGGCCCTGCGGACGGTGGCCGAGCAGGCCGGCGCCGGCCTGCCGAACGCCTGGCCGGATGCGATGGCCACGGCGGCCCGGTCCCGCCTCGGCGACCTGCCGGACGCCCTGGACGGCGCACTCGCCGGCACCGATCTCGGCGTCGACCGTCCCCGTGCCTGGTGGCGACTGGTCGGCTGGGTGCAGTGGCTGGTGACGCTCGCCGCGGCGGTCGGACTGGGCTGGCTGGTCCTCGGCTACGCGATGCGGGCACTCGGGTTGCCGGAGTTGCGGCACCCGATGGTCGGTGAGGTACCGGTACCGACCCTGCTGCTGCTCGGTGGGTTGCTGACCGGGTTGCTCGTCGCGGCGCTTACCCGCCCGTTGGTGCGGTGGGCCGCCCGGCGGGCCCGTCACCGGGCGGAGGCGCAGCTCACCCGGGCCGTCGCCGGCGTCGGCGAACAGCAGGTGCTGGCCCCGGTGCGCGCCGTCATCGCCGCGCACGCCGACGCACGCACCGTCCTCGAGGTCGCCCGACACCGCTGACCCGGCCGCTGAACGTTCCTGGACCCCGCACGATCGGCGTAGGGTCGGGTCATGGCCACGCCACAGACCCCTTACGACGCGGTGCTGCACGCCGCACGCGACGTGACCAAGCTCGACTCGGCCCTCGACGCGGAGATGCTCGGTGCGGCCCTGCTCGGCAGCGTGTACGAGGTCGCCGAGACGGACCGGGAGGCGGCGGTACGCGACTTCGTGGGCGAGTTCCTCGCCGCCACGTCGAGACGACGCGCGGTCGCGGCGACCACGGTCCGGGCCGTCTTCGCGGCCCTGGTGCCGGACGCTGCCGGCGCGGACCGGGTACGGCCCGGTGCGACCGCACCAGCCTGGTCCGGGCAGCTCGGCAAGGTGCACCTCACCGGCACCTGGGCGTACGGCGACGTGTACGGCGACCAGACCTCCTACCTGGCCACGTTCGCCTACGACGATGCCAGCGGAGGGCCGGAGCACGCCCTGGTCGCCCTGATCGACCACAACATCGGCATCACCAAGGACGTGTTCGTCGGCGGTCCGGCGGGCCGCATCCTGGAGCAGGTCCGGCAGTTGTGCGCCGAGGACGAGCTGACCTGGTTCCGGGAGGAGAGCCCGACCCGGATGCGCGACGAGGTGAGCCGGCATCTGGCCGTCACCGACCATCTGGGTCAGCTGCCCGGTGCCGCCTCACTGGCCACCGACCGGGCGCTCGTCGGGGCCCGGCTGGCGGTCCTGCCGGCCGCGACCGCACCGCCGCCCCGGCAGGCCGACGACCCGTTGCCCGACGCTGCGCGGGCCGCGGAGATCCGCCGGTTCCTGGGCTCACCGGACGCCGCCCGGGCCGGGCTGGACGCGGTCGACGACGCCGAACTGGCCTCGCTGCATTTCTGTCTGGGCCTGCTGCTCGATCATGCGGCCACCTTCCCGGACGCCGACCCGCTGCGGTGGAGCCCGACCGTCGCCGGCCTCTTCCTGCTCGACTGGGTGCACCGCCGGGCGGTACTCGACATGGACGACGCGGCGATGCTGCCCCGGGTGCTGCGCGCCTGGGCCGGATACGCGGCCCGCCGACGTGGGCTGCCCGAATCGGCAGCCGCCGCCACGGACGCCGCGATCGAGGAGATGGTGCCGGAGTTCGTCCGGCTCTACGCGACCGGCGAGCGGCGCAGCCCGGCCACCGCTGCAGTGGCCCAGTTGATGGCCGACGGCATCGACCCGGATGATCCGGCGGCCCTGGACGCCTGGATCGAGGCAAACCGACACCGCCTGGCCGACGACAGCTGACCCGCACCTACGCTCGGCGGGCCGCCTCGCGGCCGGCACCGTCGGTCAGGCCGGCACCGTCGGTCAGGCACCGTCCGTCAGGCCGGCAGCGGACCGGCACCGGTTCCGCAGGCGGATCCGTGCCCGGGATCGGGCGCTGCCGTTTCGCTCGGGCGTGCCGGGCAACAGCGGTTCGGTGACGATGTTGGTCGGCGGAGGCTCCGGCGCGGATCCGCCACCGCTCGGGGCGGCCGACGGACCTCCCGGCGCGGTCGGCTCAGCCGACGCCGAAGGACCGATCGACGCGGTCGGGTCGGTCGTCGGCGACGGGTCACTCGACGCGGTCGGCTCGGCGGACGCGGTGGGACCGCTCGACGGGCCCGGATCGGCGGACGCGGAAGGATCACTCGACGCGGTCGGATCGGCGGAAGCGGAAGGATCGGTCGACGGGCTCGGGCCCGTGGTCGGCGGGTCGTTGGACGCGGTCGGGTCGGCCGAGGCGGTCGGCGGGTCCGGATCGGCGGTCGGCGTCGGCGAACCGCTCGTCGGGGCCGGCGACGGTGTCCGGGTCGGGGTGGGCGCCGGGCGAGGAGCCGGTGTGCTGGTGGGCGGCCGGGGAGCCGGTGCGGTTGCCGGCGCGCCGGGGCGACGGGCCGGCGTGTGCTCGACCGGTGTGCCGACGATCGTCAGTCGTGGCGTCGGCACCACGGGGTTGACCGGCGGTGCCGCCGGCTCGACCGACGGCACCGCGGTCACGGTGGACGTCGGCGAACCGGTGGGTGGCGGCGGGACCACCACCGGACCGACGGAGGGCGTCGGGATGAACGGCGTGCTGCCGTCCGGCAGTGCCGTGCTGCCGACCGTTGCGGAACCGGTGCTGATCGCGGCGAGGACCGGCATCGAGGCTGTGCCGGCGAGCAGCGCCACAGTCAGCAGGTAGCCCCGGGTGGGCCCGGCGGTACGCACGGCCCGGTGCGCACCCACCACGCGGCGGTAGCCGGACGCCCGGTGCCGGCCGAGGATCGGCGTCCCGGGGCCTTCACCTGGTTCGGACACCACGCACTCCTCGTCGTCGCCCCTGGTCAGGGCCGCCCGATTGGGCACCCCGGCGGGCCGCCGAAGCTGGATCCGACCCGCGCGATCAGCCTGGGGCAGTGACTCTGCGTCGGCCAACCCTCTACCGCGTGTCGACATGCGTATCTGACCGAATGGTGACGAACCACCACCGGAACGGTCGCGCGTCGTTCGAGCGGACACTCCAGCGCTTCGGGTAACGAAGCGGGCCGGCCGCTGGATGCGGGGCAGGCGGGGTGTGGGACGCCTCACCTCTGATGCGAAACTGGAGTCACGGCGGCAGCGCAGCCGCGACCTCCGCGCACCCACGCGGTAGGCGCGACTGGGCACCGGCGCTCCCGAACCGGGTTCGGCCAGAATCCGGCTCATGCCGCGCGGCAACCCCTACCGGGGTCAGGCGCGGCCGCCAGGAACCATCCCGGCACCAGCCGGGACGGGCGCACGAGTCGCGCGGCCGGGTGACCCCCCGGTGCCGACGCAGACACGACAGGGAGAGACGGATGGCAAAGGGCGACCCCGGGGCTCCGGCCCGCGGCCGGCGAGCCGCACCCCGATCCAGGAAGGCCACGGCCGGCGATCCGGAGCTGGTGCAGTTGCTCACGCCCTCGGGCGAGCGGATCGAGAGCGTGACCGGCCCGGACGGAACCGAGTACCGCGTCGACTTCACCGACGAGGAGTACCGCGGCCTCTACCGCGACCTGGTGCTCGTCCGGAAGCTGGACGCCGAGGCGACGGCCCTGCAACGGCAGGGCGAGCTGGGCATCTGGGCGAGCCTGCTCGGCCAGGAGGCGGCGCAGGTCGGTTCCGGTCGGGCGCTACGTACGCAGGACATGGCGTTCCCCACCTATCGCGAGCACGGCGTGCTCTACTGCCGCGGCATCGACCCGATCATGCCGCTGGGCCTGTTCCGCGGAGTCGACCAGGGTGGCTGGGACCCGAACGAGTTCAAGTTCAACATGTACACGATCGTGATCGGGGCGCAGACCCTGCACGCCACCGGCTACGCCATGGGCGTCGCGATGGACGGCAAGACCGGCACCGACGACGGCGAGGCGGTGATCGCCTACTTCGGTGACGGTGCCACCAGCCAGGGTGACGTCAACGAGGCGTTCGTCTGGGCCGGCGTGTTCAACTCCCCCCTGGTGTTCTTCTGCCAGAACAACCAGTACGCCATCTCGGAGCCGCTGGAGCGGCAGACCCGGATCCCCCTCTACCGGCGGGCCGCTGGCTTCGGATTCCCCGGCGTCCGGGTCGACGGCAACGACGTGCTGGCCACCTACGCGGTGACCCGGCACGCGCTGGACAACGCCCGGCACGGGCAGGGCCCGAGCCTGATCGAGGCGTACACCTACCGGATGGGTGCGCACACCACCTCCGACGACCCGACCCGCTACCGGATCGCCAGCGAGGTCGAGGCGTGGCAGGCCAAGGACCCGATCGCCCGGATGAAGGCATTCCTGGACCGGGAGAAGATCGCCGACGCCGGTTTCTTCACCGAGGTCGACGAGCAGGCCCGCCGCGAGGCGGTGGACCTGCGTGAGCGGGTGCTCGCCATGCCGAACCCGGAGCCGGGCACCATGTTCGACCACGTCTACCCCAACGGATCGCCGCTGCTGGACGAGCAGCGCGCGCAGTTCAGCCGGTACCTGGAGTCGTTCGAGGGGAGCGCGCACTGATGGCCACGGAGACGCTCACCCTCGGCAAGGCCCTCAACGTCGGCCTGCGCAAGGCACTGGAGAACGACCCGAAGGTCGTCATCATGGGCGAGGACGTCGGCAAGCTCGGCGGCGTCTTCCGGATCACCGACGGGTTGCAGAAGGACTTCGGCGACCAGCGGGTGATCGACACCCCGCTCGCCGAGTCCGGCATCATCGGCACCGCGGTCGGCCTGGCCATCCGGGGCTACCGCCCGGTCTGCGAGATCCAGTTCGACGGTTTCGTCTACCCCGCGTACGACCAGATCGTGTCGCAGGTGGCGAAGATGCACTACCGCTCGCGGGGCAAGCTCAACATCCCGATGGTGATCCGGATCCCGTTCGGTGGCGGCATCGGTGCGGTGGAGCACCACTCAGAGTCGCCCGAGGCGTACTTCGCGCACACCGCCGGGCTGAAGGTGGTCTCCTGCGCCAGCCCGCAGGACGCCTACGTGATGATCCAGCAGGCCATCAGCTCGGACGACCCGATCGTGTTCCTGGAGCCGAAGCGGCGTTACTGGGAGAAGGGGCAGGTCGACCTGGACGCCCCGCTGTCCGAGGCGTACCCGCTGCACTCGTCCCGGGTCACGCGGGCCGGCACCGACGCCACCCTGCTCGCGTACGGGCCGATGGTGCGTACCTGCCTCGACGCGGCGACCGCCGCGGCCGAGGACGGGCGGAACCTGGAGGTCATCGACCTGCGCACGCTCTCCCCGCTGGACCTCGGTGTGGTGTACGAGTCGGTGCGGCGTACCGGCCGCGCGGTGGTGGTGCACGAGGCTCCGGGCAACCTGGGCATGGGCGCGGAGATCGCGGCCCGGATCACCGAGGAGTGCTTCTACTCGCTGGAATCGCCGGTGCTACGGGTGGCGGGCTTCGACACTCCTTACCCGGCCGCCCGGGTGGAGGAGGAGTACCTTCCCGACCTCGACCGGGTGCTCGACGCCGTCGACCGCACCTTCGGCTGGTGAGCGCCATGTCACGGATCAAGGAGTTCAACCTGCCCGACCTGGGCGAGGGCCTGACCGAGGGCGAAATCCTCGCCTGGCTGGTCAAGGTGGGCGACACGATCGAGTTGAACCAGCCGATCGTCGAGGTGGAGACGGCCAAGGCGGCCGTGGAGATCCCGGCGAAGTGGGCCGGCCAGGTCCAGGCGATCTTCCACCCGGAGGGCACCACCGTCGAGGTCGGCACGCCGATCATCGCGATCGACACCGACCCGGGCGCCGGCCCGGTGGAGCAGTCCACCACCGGTGCGCCCGCCACTGATCTGCCCACCCCGTCGGCGGCGTCGTTGGCCGCCGTCGAGGTGGCGCCGGCCGAGGGTGCGGTCGAGCCGGGCCTGATCGGCGGTCCCGCCCCGGGTGGCCGTACCGCCGTTCTGGTCGGCTACGGTCCGCGCACCACGGCGGCCAAGCGTCGCCCCCGCAAGGCCACCGGGCCGGCCGGCAACACGGCCGTGCCGACGGCGCCGGTCCAGCCGACGCCGGCACGGATCGTTGCAGCACCGGTCACCCCTGCGCCTGCGGTGAACGGCAACGGGCGGGCCGGCGGTCCGGTGCTGGCCAAGCCGCCGGTACGCAAGCTCGCCAAGGACCTCGGGGTCGACCTGGCCAGCCTCACCGGGTCCGGGCCGTCGGGCTCGATCACCCGGGAGGACGTACAGCGGGCGGCGGCGGCCCCGGCGGCGGCCGAGCCGCTGACGGTCACCACCTCGGCCAGCTCGGCCGCGAGCTTCGGCGCGGACCGCGAGCAGCGCATCCCGGTCAAGGGCGTACGCCGGCTCACCGCCGAGAACATGTCCCGCTCGGCCTTCACCGCCCCGCACGTCACCGAGTTCCTCACCGTGGACGTGTCCCGAGCCATGAAGGCGCTGGACCGGCTGCGTGAGCGGCGGGAGTGGCGTGACGTACGGGTCTCGCCGCTGCTGCTGGTCGCCAAGGCGGTGCTGCTGGCGGTCCGGCGGCATCCGATGGTCAACTCCAGTTGGGCCGGCGACGAGATCGTCGTCAAGGAGTACGTCAACCTCGGCATCGCGGCGGCCACCGAGCGTGGTCTGATCGTGCCGAACATCAAGGACGCCGGCCGGTTGACCCTGCGCGAACTGGCCGACGCGATGACCGACCTGGTGCAGACCGCCAAGGCCGGCAAGACCTCGCCGGCCGACATGTCCGGCGGCACTCTGACGATCACCAATGTCGGGGTGTTCGGGGTGGACACAGGTACGCCGATCCTGCCTCCGGATGAGTCGGCGATCCTGGCCTTCGGTGCGGTACGCGAACAGCCCTGGGTCCACAAGGGCAAGGTCAAGCCACGCCTGGTCACCACGCTCGGCCTTTCCTTCGACCACCGGATCATCGACGGTGAGCTGGGTTCGAAGTTCCTCCGCGACGTGGGCGACTTCCTCGCCGATCCGGAGGCGGCCCTGCTCGCCTGGACCTGACGCGACGACGGCGACGGCCGGTGTGCACGGGTTGACGCCCGGCACACCGGCCGTTGTCGTTTGATGAAGAAAGGGTGGCCGTTCGGTGCGGCTTACCTAAGATTCTTAGGCTGGTGGCTCAGCTCACCTAATAATCGCTGGAAAACCAGGGCACCGTGCGCTTCAATGGAAGGGACGACGGGACGACAACCGAATAGCCCAGGAGGAGAGGCACCATGAGCATGATCGAGCGAATCCGCAACCGCCGCGACGCCAACCGCCGCGCCCGCGCCATCGAGCGGGCCCTGCGCTCCGCCAGTTCGCCCGCGGTCCGCGACGAGATCCTCGCCATCGCCCAGCGTCACATGCACTGACGCCACACGACGTTATCCGCCTCCTCCAGATCGACGACCCGCCCGGGTGAACCGGGCGGGTCGTCGGCGTTACGACCGCCGCTGACACCGGGATACCGCCCCGACGCAGCGCCCGGTACGGTGGGGCTCGGTCGTCGTCCGCGCTCGGGGACAGGCCGAGGCGATAGAAGCACCTCGACACCGCCCGGCGACGGACAGTGACGACCGGAGCTCCCCGGAAGCCCACCGGCGGCGACCGGGATACGGTGCGGGGAGCCGGCACAGCCGGTACGCCGGCACCGCCGGCTGCCCTGCCGAGACCATCGGCGACGGCGGCCGACATGTGATGGAGGAGGCGCACGCATGACGTCCGAGGGCCCGCACCGCCCCGGCCAGGAGCCGGACGAGGTGCCGCCGGGCGGCGGCGGACCGGCGCCGTACGGCGACCGACCGGCTCAGCAGGACAACGGGTACGGCGCATCCGCCCCCGACCTCGGTTGGGCTCCGCCACCACCCGCCCGCCCGGACACGTCCGCACCAGCCTGGGCGAACCAGCAGGGCAACGCGTGGGGCAGCGCCCAGGCGACCCGGCAGGCGGAAACCACGCCCGGCAACTGGGACCAGCCCGCCGGCAACCAGCCGGCCTGGGCGTCCCAGGGAGACCAGCCGCAGCAACCCGCCCCTGGTTGGGCACCGGCCGCACCGCCCACATCGGATCGACCTGCCTGGGCGAACGGCGGCCAGGCCGGGCCCGCCTGGGCCACTGATCCCGCCACTGGGGACACCGCACGCCCCGCCGAATGGACGCCGAACCAGCCGGCCGGGAGCCAGCCCGACTGGGCCGCCAACCAGCCAGCCGCGAGTCAGCCCGCCCCGGGCCAGTCCAACCCGGCAGCCCCCAGTGGGTGGGCCGGCGGCCAGCAGCCGGACTGGGCCGGCGCACCGAGTGCCGACGACCAGACTCCCGGCTGGGCCTCGACCGCAGCTCAGCCCGAGCCGGTCCAGCCGGCCTGGGCACAGTCCGACCAGCCGCCGGCAGCCCGGGCCAGCGCCCAGGTGCCGGCGCCGGACGCGGGCCAGCAGCAGCGGCCCGCCGACGGGTCGTCACGCGCCGACGCCTGGCCCCCCGAACAGCCGGAGCAGTCCGGCTGGGCGACCGGCCAGCGGCGGGAGCCCGCCGCTGGCGGTTGGGCCACCGAGCAGCCGGCCGAGGGCTGGCACCCGGGCGGTGACCGGCCGGCGCAGCCCGGCTGGGCCACGCCCGCACAGGAGGAGTCGGCCGGTTGGGCCGGAGGCAACCCGGCTGCTGGCCCGCCACCGTCCTGGAGCCCGTCCGCCGAGCCACTTCCGTCCCGTAACGCCGCCGATCGGTCCGCCACGCCGGACATCGAGCCGTGGGCACCCGGTGAGGCGTGGGGTCAGGCGGCGGAGCCCGCCGCACCCCGCACCACCACAGAACCCGACGCGGGTCGGTCCGAGGACGCGGTCTACCAGCCCGCACCTGGCCCGGGCATCTCCCCCGCCAACATGGTGCCGTTGCCTCCGCAGGAGCAGCGGGTGCCGGGCGCCAGCCTGGCCGCCACACCGCCCGCGGACTTCGCTCAGCCCACGCCGTTCACCGACGACCCGGCTGGAGCGCCTGTCCGCCCGGTCGCCGACCAGGCGGCTGGCGGCACGGCCTGGGGCCAACCCGAGCCCCGACACGACGAGCCGCAGAGCCCGGCCATCCCGGCACCCCGCACCTCTCCGGAGGCCGAGGGCCGCGCCGCGCCGCCGGCCGGCGGCGGTGTCGCGGCGAGCGCCTCCGTACCGCTGTCCAGCCGGGTCATGCCCCCAGCCGACCATGCGGTCCGCCCGGCCGGTTCACCCGCGCCGCAACCGCGGGTGTACGGTCGGCCGGCCCGCCCCGAGCACACCGAGGAGCCGGCCCCGGAGCACGGCGAGCAGCCCCTGGTGCCCCGCTTCGACCAGGGCCCGGGGCGGTTCGACGTGGACCAGGCCGCAGCGCGCGGCGATCAGGGTCCAGAGCGGTTCGAGCAGCCCCCGGAGCCCCGCTTCGCCGACCGGGAGCCGCCGATGGGCGGGCCGAACGCCTTCGCCGGTCCGGCCGCCCCCGCTTCGCCCGCTGCCCCACCCGCCTTCCCGCCGGGGATACCCTCCTTCATCGACGCGCCTTCGGCCAACCGGCCGGTCAACGGCGTACGGCCGCACGCCGAGCCGGAACGCCCGGCCGACCCGTTCGGCGGTGCACCGCGTGACCCGTTCGGCGGGCCGGGCAACGACCCGTTCGGCGGGCCGTCCGAGCGCCCGGGTGGCGCCTACGGCTCTCCCGTCCGGTCCGAGCCGGGTGTCGAGCACAATCCGGCGTTCCCCCCGCCGCCGCAGTCCGCGCCACCGTGGAGCCCGGGTCCGGGCGGCGGGTCGGGCGAGGCGGAGCAGGGCCGCTTCGACGCGTTCAAGCCGGTCGCTGAGCCGGCTCCGGAAGCACCGGCACCGAAGGTACGCAACGGACGGGTACTCGCCGCGGTGCTGGTCGCGGCCGTGCTCATCCTGGCCATTCCGCTCGGCCTGCTGATGCTCCTCGGCATGATCGGTGGTTCGGACGACGCGAACGCCTTCGACCCAGCGGTCGGCTCGTGCGTCAAGCGTTCCGGCAACACCCCCGTGGCGGTCGACTGCGCCGATCCGGAAGCCTTCACCGTGGTGTCCAAGGTCGAGTCGAAGGACAAGTGCCCCGACCCGGCCATGCCCCACGTGGACCTCCGCAGCGCCACCGACAACCCGGTGCTCTGCCTCAAGGAGGCGACCGGCGGCTGAGTCCGCTCACCGCGTGGCGGGGTCACGGCAACCGTGGCCCCGCCGCGCTGTGCTCGCGGTTTGCGGCGTGCCTTACCGGGCGGCGTGCGGGCAACGATGCCGCGAACTGTGCGCGGCCCCTCAGCCTCCCCCTTCGCACCGGCTGAACTTCGCCGGTAGGGCACGATGGGGCCATGACTGCACGCGTGCGGGCTCCCGAGCTTCGGGGCCGGGCCTGGTTGAACACCGGTGGGCGGCAGCTGACGCTCGCCGACCTGCGAGGCAAGATCACGATCGCGGATTTCTGGACCTTCTGCTGCATCAACTGCCTGCACGTGCTGGACGAGCTGCGCCCCCTTGAGCAGAAGTACGCCGACGTCCTCGTCGTGATCGGTGTGCACTCGCCGAAGTTCGAGCACGAGAAGGACGCCGACGCGCTGGCCGCCGCCGTCGAGCGGTACGGCGTACACCACCCCGTCCTCGACGATCCCGAGCTGGACATGTGGCAGCAGTACGCGGCCCGCGCCTGGCCCACCCTCGCCGTGATCGACCCGGAGGGATACGTGGTGGCCACCATGGCGGGTGAGGGCCACGCCGACGGGCTGGCCCGGCTGATCGACGACCTGATCGCCACCCACGAGGCCAAGGGCACGCTGCACCGGGGCGACGGTCCGTACGTCCCGGTCGCCGAGCCGGAGACCACCCTCCGCTTCCCGGGTAAGGCGGTGGCTCTGCCCGACGGCGGTCTGCTGGTCTCCGACTCGGCGCGGCACCGCCTGGTCGAGCTGGCCGCCGATGCGGAGACCGTCGTCCGTGGCATCGGCACCGGCGAGCGGGGCCGCACCGACGGCTCCGCCGGTGCCGCGACCTTCTCCGAGCCGCAGGGGCTGTGTCTGCTGCCGCCGCAGGTGGCCGAGGTCGCCGGCTACGACCTGGTGGTCGCCGACACCGTCAACCACCTGCTGCGGGGCGTACGGCTGGCCACCGGCGAGGTGCTCACCGTGGCCGGCACCGGGCGGCAGTGGCGGTCGACGGTCGACGACCACGCGCACGACGCCCGCTCGGTCGACCTTTCCTCCCCCTGGGACGTCGCCTGGTACGACGACAAGATCGTCATCGCCATGGCCGGCATCCACCAGCTCTGGTGGTTCGACCCGATCAAGCGCACCGCCGGCATGTACGCCGGCACCACGGTGGAGGCGCTGCGCGACGGGCCGCTGTCGGAGGCGTGGCTGGCCCAGCCGTCCGGGCTCGCCGTCTCCACCGACGGCAACCGGCTGTGGGTCGCCGACAGCGAGACCAGCGCCATCCGCTACGTCGAGAACGGCGTCCTGGGTACCGCCGTGGGTCAGGGCCTGTTCGACTTCGGGCACGTGGACGGGCCGGCGGCGCAGGCCCTGCTACAGCACCCGCTCGGCGTCTGTGCCCTACCCGACGGCTCGGTCCTGATCGCCGACACCTACAACGGCGCGGTACGCCGGTACGACCCGGCCGGCGACCGGGTCGCCACCGTCGCCACCGGCCTGGCCGAGCCAAGCGACCTGGTGCTGACCGCCGATGGCGCCGTGCTGGTGGTGGAGTCGGCGGCGCACCGGATCACCCGGCTGGCTCCCGGTGCGCTCTCGGCGGCCGGCGCGGAGACCGTCGACGGTCCCCGGCACCGCACCGAGCGCAAGCCGACGGAGCTGGCTGCGGGCGAGGTCGTGCTGGACGTCGTCTTCACCCCGGCCCCCGGGCAGAAGCTCGACGAAACCTTCGGACCGTCCACCCGGCTCGTCGTCTCCGCGTCGCCGCCGGAGCTGCTGGTCGAGGGGGCGGGCACCGGCACCGACCTGTCCCGCCGCCTGGTGATCGACGGATCGGTGCCCGACGGGGTACTTCAGGTGACCGCCCAGGCGGCGACCTGTGACGCCGAGGTGGAACACGCGGCCTGCCACCTGACCCGGCAGGACTGGGGCGTACCGGTACGGGTGGTCGACGGCGGTGCCGGCCGGCTGCCGTTGGTCCTGCGCGGCATGGACGCCGGCTGAGATCCGACCACGTCGACAGGAAGGGCCCGTCGACACGGTGCCCTGCCTTGCACCTCAGGCGAACGGGGCGGGGGTGACTCCGGCCTCGACGAGGGCGGCGCGGACGAGTTCCGCCGCGGCCACCGCGCCGGGGGTGTCGCCGTGCAGGCAGACCGACTCCACCACGCACGGGACCGTACCGCCCTCGACGGTCACCACGACCCGTTCGGTGGCCATCCGCACCGCCCGACGGGCCACCTCCTGCGGGTCGGTGACCAACGCGTCCGGCGAGGTGCGTGGTACCAGGCGGCCGTTGGGCAGGTAGTTCCGGTCGGCGAACCCCTCGGCCACCACCCGGATACCGACGCCCTGGGCGAGCTGGGCGAGGACCGACCCGGGTGGGCAGAGAACCGGCAGCTCCGGGTCGTAGTCGTCGACGGCGGCCAGCAGGGCCGCCGCCGGCAGTTCCTGGCTGGCCGCCGCGTGGTAGAGCGCCCCGTGGGGCTTGAGGTAGCGAACCCGGGTGCGGTACGCCCGGCAGAAGGCGTTCAGCGCGCCGAGTTGGTAGAGCACCTCGTCGCGCAGTTCCGCGAATTCGTACTCGATGTGCCGCCGACCGAAGCCGGCGAGATCCCGGTACCCGACCTGGGCTCCGACGGCGACTCCCCGCTCCGCGGCGGCGGCGCAGACCCGGCGCATCGTGGCCGGATCCCCGGCGTGGAAGCCGCAGGCGACGTTGGCGGAGGTGACCAGGTCCAGCAGGGCCCGGTCGTCGCCGAGACGCCAGATGCCGAATCCCTCGCCGAGGTCAGCGTTGAGGTCCATGAAATCTCACCGTAGTGCCTGGGCGGGCCTGCGCGAGCGGGGTCACGTCGTCCACTACCGCGATGACCGGGTATCCGCCGGTGGTGGGGTGGTCGGCGAGGAAGACAAGTGGTTGACCGTCCGCCGGCACCTGCACCGCGCCGAGCACGAGCCCTTCGCTGGGCAGCTCCCCGGCCACCGCGCGGGGCAGCGGCGCGCCGCTCAGGCGCGCACCGACCCGGTTGCTCAGTGGACTCACCTGGTACGCCGTGGCGAGCAGCCGGTCCAGCGCCGCCGGGGTGAACCAGTCGTGCCGAGGGCCGAGCCGCACGGTGAGCCGCAACTCCGTCAGGGACGCCACCGGCATGGTGACGTCGACCGGGGCGGGCGGGCCGGCGGGGGTGCCCAGCGGCAGCAGGTCGCCGTCGCGCAGCGGGGCCGGCCCGAGCCCGGCGAGGGTGTCGGTGGAGCGGCTGCCCAGCACCGGTGTGACCGCGATGCCACCGGCCACCGCGAGCCAGCAGCGCAGGCCCCGTCGGGCGGGACCGATGCGCAGCACCGCCCCGCCCGGTACGGCCAGCGGGCGGCCGGTGTCACCGGGACGCTGGCCGACCCGCACGTCGGCCTCGGCACCGACCACGGCGACGGTGGTGGCCCGGGTGGGGCGCAACTCGCAGCCGGTCAGGGTGATCTCCAGTCCGGCCGCGTGCTCCGGATTGCCGACCAGCCGGTTGGCCAGGCGCAGCGCCGCCGGGTCGAGGGCACCGGAACGGGGTACGCCGAGGTGCGCCCAGCCGGGCCGGCCGAGGTCCTGCACAGTGGTCAACACCCCGGCCCGGAGCACCTCGACGATGCCGCTCACCGGTCCACCAGCCGGACCCGGGTGCCGGGGCCGAGCAGGGCCGGCGGGTCAGCCGTCACGTCGAAGAGGGTCACCTCGGTCCGCCCGACCAGCAGCCAACCGCCCGGGGACGCGGTGGGATAGATGCCCGCGTACCGGCCGGCCAGGGCGACCGAACCGGCCGGCACCCGTTGCCGGGGAGTCGCCAGCCGGGGCACCGCCAGCTCGACGGGCAGCCCGGTGAGGTACCCGAAACCGGGCGCGAAACCGCAGAACGCGACCTGGAACTCGGTGTCCCGCAGGCGGCGAACCACGTCGGTCACCTCCGTCCGCCAGTGCTCGGCCACCCGGGAGAGGTCCGCCCCGTCGTAGGTGACGGGTACCTCGACGATACGGGCGGGTGCGGCGGTGGGCTCGGCCAGGACTGTTCCGGCGGGAGGCTCGGAGGCGGTCCAGGTGGCGATCCGGGCGGCGGTAGCCGGCGGATCGGGTACGCCGTCGAGCAACACGGTGGCGGCGGCCGGCACGATCTCGACGGCGACCAGTTCGCCCTGGTCTCGGCGGTGCCACAGCTCCGCCCGCCACGCCTCGACGGCGGCGGCCACGTCGGTGTCCCGGCTCGACGGGGCTGCGAGATCGGTGTCCTCCGGTGGGGCGAGGTCGAGCAGGAGGGCGTGCCTGCCGACCGGTCTGATCCGCATTCGGCCATCCTGCCGGAAGAGCGACGCTTCCGCGTCGGCCACTGGTCGGACAGCGTGACCAGTTGCACTACCCGAAAGTAACCTACGCTGCCGTAACCTAAGGGCGTGACCACCTCAGCACGCCCCCGGCTCAAGCCGGTCGACATCGGGAAACCCCGGATGCGCGGCTGGCTGCACACGTACGCGTTCTTCGTCGCTCTGGTCTGTGGCATCGTGCTCTGCTCGATCGCCGCCACCCGTCCGGGCTGGACCCCCCTGGTCAGCTCCGCCGTCTACAGCTTCACCGTCTGCGGCCTCTTCGGCACTAGCGCGTTGTACCACCGTCGGGTGTGGTCGACCCGGGGCTACGCGGTCATGCGCCGGATGGACCACTCGATGATCTTCCTGTTCATCGCTGGCACCTACACCCCGTTCTGCCTGCTGCTGCTGGAGACCCGGGCCGCCGTCATGATGCTGTCGATCGTCTGGGGTGGTGCCCTGGGCGGTGTGGCGCTCAAGCTGATCTGGCCACACGCCAACCGGTGGATCTCCGCGCCGCTGTACCTCGCCCTCGGCTGGGTGTCCGTGGCGATGCTGCCCGACATTCTCCACCAGGGCGGCGTCACCGCACTGGTGCTGCTCGCCGTGGGCGGCGCGATCTACACCGTGGGCGCGGTCTTCTACGCGCTGCGTCGGCCCAATCCGTGGCCCACCGTCTTCGGCCACCACGAGTTCTTCCACGCCTGCACGTTGGTCGCCGCGATCTGCCACCACATCGCCATCTACTTCGCACTGTTCGCCTGAGCCGGCGTACGACGACAGCGGGGGTGGTGAGCCTCGTCGCTCACCACCCCCGCTGAGTTCTGGCGGGCCTGCGGGTCAGATCGTGGGACCGGGCCGGCGCACCTCGCGGTACTCCTGAACCACCCGGTCGTCCCGGACCGGCACGGCGCGGTCGGCCACCACCCGTTCCTCGCGTACCGGCGCGACGACCGTACGCCGCCGCGAGTTCCAGTAGTAGAGGGTCACGATCAGCCCGGCGACACCCGCGAGCATCAGCACCCAGCCGACGACGCTCAGGTTGAGCCAGCCTAGGTCCGCCTCCACGGCGAACGCGAAGATCGCACCCAGCGCGATCAGGAAAATACTGCCACCGATGCCCATCTCGTCGTCTCCTTGGCTATCGAAGCTGGCATTCCACTCCGCCGCGGCCACGGATGAGGTTGCGGCACCGACCGACTTACCCCGGCACGGAGATCGCCAATCGGGCAAGCTGGAGACATGACGGACAGCCCGCACCACGAGCGGACACTGGTGCTGCTGCGGCATGCCAAGGCCGAACAGCCCACCACGGACCGTCCCGACGTCGAACGCCCGCTGGCCACTCGCGGCCGGGCGGACGCGGCGGCGGCAGGGGCGTGGCTGGTCCGGCACGGGCTGCTGCCGGACGTGGTGCTCTGCTCGGCGGCCGTACGGACCAGACAGACGTGGCACGACGTCCAACTCGGGATCACCGGCGCACCGCCGGAGAGCGGTCCCGCAGGTGCGGCGCCGGTGGTCCGCTACGAACCGGACGCCTACGAGGCACATCCGGAGGATCTGCTGCACCTGATCCGGCAGGTGTCACCGACCGCGACGACGGTCCTGATAATCGCCCACAACCCCGGCATCTCACTACTGTCCGAACTGCTCGACCCGGTCCGGGCAGATCCGGAAGGGCTGCGTACCGGCGGTCTCGTGGTGCACCGGACGGCCGTGCCCTGGGCGGAGCTGAGCCGCGGCGGGGCCGCAATCGAGACACGGCACACCGCACGCGGCTAGGCCGCGTGCGGTGTGGGCGGAGGCGGTCGCTCAGCTCGGTGGCGCGGTCGGTGGCGGCGGATCGGGCGGTGGCGGCATCATCGCGGTCGGATGCGAGAGCCGGTTCTCCTCCACGATCAGGGTCCGGGCCCGCTTCCGGCGGTCCTGCCAGAACCAGAGCGTGGTGAGCAGCACGGCCAGCCCGGCCAGGATGAAGACCCAACCGACCGCCCGCAGGTCGACCCACCAGACGTTGGCCCGGATGGCGAAGGTCAGGATCGCGCCGATCGCGATCAGGAAGATCCCACTACCAATGCCCATGTGCGCGGCACTCCCCCGTGCGGTTGCTCTGGGCGTACTCGGACTGGTCCGCACCGCATACCCGCCCACCCCCCAGTTACCCCACCCACCCCCCTCACCCCCACAGACAAGGGGTTGATCATGAGGTTAGCGGCGATGTTGATCTCTTAAACCGCCGCTAACCTCATGATCATCGAGACGGGGAGGGTGGGGGTGGGGGTGGAGGGTTAGAAGGCTTCTTCGGGGAGGTCCATTAGGTCCAGGTCGGTGTTCTCGATGATCCGGCGGTCGGCGCCGATGCGGGGCAGCACCTCGCGGGCGAAGAACCGGGCGGCAGCCACCTTTCCGGTGTAGAACGCCTTGTCCGCCGCCGTCACCTGACCAGCGAGGGCCGTCAGCGCCACTTCGGCCTGCTTCTGCAGCAGCCAGCCGACGACCAGGTCACCGAGGGCCAGCAGGAACCGCCGGCTGCTCAGCCCGACCTTGTACAGCGCCCGGGTGTCCCCGCCCTGCGCCTCACCCAACCAGCCGGTCATCACGCCGAGCATGTTCTGGATCTCGGCGAGTGCCTTGCCGAGCGCCTGACGCTCCTCCTTGAGCTGGCCGTTGCCGGCCTCGGTGGCGATGAACTCCTGGATCTCGCCGGCCACGGCCATCAGTGCCTTGCCGTTGTCGCGGACGATCTTCCGGAAGATCAGGTCGAGGCTCTGGATCGCCGTGGTGCCCTCGTACAGCGTGTCGATCTTGGCGTCCCGGACGTACTGCTCCAGCGGGTAGTCCTGGAGGAAGCCGGAGCCACCGAAGGTCTGCAGCGACTCGTGTCCGAGCAGCTCGTACGCCCGCTCCGAGCCGACGCCCTTGACCAGCGGGAGGAGCAGGTCGTTGACCCGCTTGGCCAACTTGATGGCCTTCTCGTCACCGGCCGCCTCCGCCATGGCGACCTTGTCCTGCCAGGTGGCGGTGTAGAGGACCAGGGCCCGCAGACCCTCGGCGTACGACTTCTGCAGCAGCAGCGAGCGACGCACGTCGGGGTGCGCGGTGATGGCCACCCGCGGGGCGGTCTTGTCCGCCATCTGGGTCAGGTCGGCGCCCTGCACCCGGTTCTTGGCGTACTCAAGCGCGTTGAGGTAACCGGTGGACAGGGTGGCGATGGCCTTCGTGCCGACCATCATCCGGGCGTACTCGATGATCATGAACATCTGCCGGATGCCGTCGTGCTTCTCACCCAGCAACCAGCCCTTGGCCGGCACGCCGTGCTCACCGAAGGTGATCTCGCAGGTGTTGGAGACCTTCAGGCCCATCTTGTGCTCGACATTGGTGGCGAAGACGCCGTTGCGCTCGCCCAGTTCGCCGGTGTTCTCGTCGAAGTGGTACTTCGGGACGACGAACAGCGACAGGCCCTTGGTGCCGGGGCCACCCACGCCCTCCACGCCGGCCGGGCGGGCGAGTACGTAGTGGACGATGTTGTCGCTCAGGTCGTGCTCACCGGAGGTGATGAAGCGCTTGACGCCCTCGATGTGCCATGAGCCGTCCGGCTGCGGGATCGCCCGCGCGCGGCCGGCACCCACGTCCGAACCGGCGTCCGGCTCGGTGAGCACCATCGTGGAGCCCCACTGCCGGTCGATGAAGAGCTTGGCCCACTTCTTCTGCTGCTCGGTGCCCTCGACGTGCAGCACGTGCGCGAAGGACGGGCCGGAGGCGTACATCCAGACCGGCGCGTTCGAGCCGAGCACAAGCTCGGCGAGCGCCCACCACAGCGCCCGGGGCGCGTTGGTGCCGTCCAACTCCGAGGGCAGGTCCAGGCGCCAGAACTCGGACTCCATGAACGCCCGGTACGACTGCTTGAACGACTCCGGCAGCGGCGCGGTGTGCGTGGCCGGGTCGAAGACCGGCGGGTTGCGGTCGCTGTCCTGGTAACTGGCGGCCAGGTCCTGCCGAGCCAGCCGGTCGACCTCGGCGAGGAAGCTCCGCGCGGTGTCGACGTCGAGGTCGGAGTACGGCTCCTGGCCGAACGCCCGGTCCGCCCCGAACACCTCGAACAGGTTGAATTCGAGGTCCCGAAGGTTGCTCTTGTAGTGGGTCATGTCGCTGGCCCCGCTTCCGGACAGGTGTTACCGATCAGTAACCCCGACTCTATTACTCGCGGGTAGGCAGCGACAAGCCGGTCCTGATAGTGACAGGCATTACACACCTGCCGTTCGGGTTCGCCAGCCCGACCCCGGGGTGGTCACCCTTCGGCCGCGCCAACCTCCCAACTCGGCACCGCCGCCGTCGCATTGCCCGGCGAGCCCGTGTACTCCATCAGGACCAGTGCGATGTCGTCGTCGAGCCGGCCGTGCACCCATTCGACCAGAGCGGTCTCCAGGGAGGCGAGGCCGTCGCCGACCGTACCGTGCCCGAGCAGCCGCCAGGCCCGGTCCGCGGTGGGAAAGAACTCGCCGTCCCGCCGCGCCTCGCCGAGCCCGTCGGTGAACAGCAGCAACCGGTCACCCGGCTCGAGCCGTTCCACCCGGGGCCGGACCACCGGCATGAAACCCAGCGGGGGCGCCGGCGCCGGCGGCTCAAGAGAGATCACCGCGCCGCGACGCAGCAGCAGCGGCGCGGGATGTCCACAGTTGACGATGGTGAGCGTGCCACCGCGCTCCTCGACCAGCGCGGCAGTGACGAAGTCCTCGTCACCGACGTTGCGTGCCACCGCCCGGTCCAGATCCGCCACCACGGCCCGGAGGTCGGCCCGCTCGTATGCCACGTGCCGGTACGAGCCGAGCACGATGCTCGCCAGCCGGACCGCCTCCAGGCCCTTGCCGCGCACGTCCCCGATGATCATCCGGACGCCGTACGGAGTTTCGATCGCCTCGTAGAGGTCGCCGCCGATCTCGGCCGTGGCGGTCGACGATATGTACCGGCCGGCCACGGAAAGAGCGCCCACCCGAGGACCGAGCGGGCGCAGCACCGCCTGCTGAGCCACCATGGCCAGCTTCGACAGCTCGGCGATCTGCTCCGCCTGCCGCTGCCGTACCGCCGCCACCGCTCCCGCGATGCCCGTGCCCAACGCGATGCCGGCCACGGCGAGGGCCGTGGAAACCGACATCGTCCGCTCGGCCAGGGCGAAGGTCGCCCCCAGCACGGAGGCGGCGGCACCGACGCCGAGCACGATCCGCCAGGAGGCGAGCGCCGCGGCCAGGAACGGTGCGGCAACCATCAGTGCGATGTAGTTCGCCGTACGGCCATCCGCCAACTCGACGGCAGACACGATTGCGAGCAGGACGAGGGCCGCGCCGAGGCCGGCGCGGGATCCGGGGCTCAGCGGGCCGCGGCCCGGCTGGAGGAGTTGCGTGCGTACATCCGACAGCATGCCCGATGTACGTGAGCGAAAGAATGAACCTGGCCCCTCGGACGAGACGGATCTGGCCGCGAGGATCCAGGGCCGGAGCCGATCGCGACGCTCCACCGCCTCAGCCGAGCACCTCGTAGCGGACCTCGATGTGACCGAGGTCGAGCGACGCGATCTCGGCGAACGCGGCCCGGGCCAGGTCCAGGCAACGCCCCTCGATGAACGGACCGCGATCGTTGATCCGGACGGTGACCGACTTGCCGTTGGCCGGGTTGGTCACCCGCACCTTCGTGTCGAAGGGCAGGGTCTTGTGGGCGGCCGTCATTCCCTCCGGGTCGAACGTCTCGCCGTTGGCGGTCATCTGACCCTGCCAGTAGAAGGAAGCGCCGCAGGAGCCGGTGTCGACCACCGGGCGGGGCGTCGTCTTCTTGGCCGTCGGCTTCGGCTTCGGGCTGGCCGTACGCTGCTTGCTACGCGACGGTGCCTGCACGGTGCGGCTCGGCGTCGGGCTCGGCGTCAGGCTCACCGTCGGGCTCGGCGAGGTACTGGCGGTCGGCGACGCGGTCGGTGTGCCGGTCGCCGGGGCGCTCGTGCCGACGGTGGGCGACAGATCGATCGCGGCCGGTCGGGTCGGCTCCGAGTCGGCGGTCAAACGTACGGCGCCGACGGTGCCGCCGACGGCGAGCGCGACCGCCACCACGGCGCTGGCCGTGAGACCGGCCGGCGAGGTGAACCTGCGGGTACGGGAGTGCTTACCTGCCACCGGCCCGGTCCTTTCTCAGCGGGTCAAACCGGGTCGGACCATAACGAGAGAAGCACTTCCGAAGTCAACGTGATCATGACGTTATGCCCGTAATTGCGGCGATACGTGGAGCCGATCATCCGAGTCGTGGTGGGCCGGGCGGGCCGGTGTCCGGCAGGTGGCTGACGCAGGATGGTGACATGCCCGTTGAGCTGAGCAGACGCCTCGTCGAGTTGTTCGAATGGGTCGATCCGGGCCCGGGCGCGAGTCACCTGGTCAGCGACACCTCCGGGTGGTGGCGGGACCCGGAGACGCTCGCCGAGCTGGGGCCTGCGCTCGTCGCACCGTTCCGGGCGACCCGGCCCACGGTGGTCGTGTCCCCGGCGGTCACCGGGTTCCTGCTCGGGCCGTTGGCGGCCACCGCCCTCGGCGTGGGATTCGTGGCAGCACACAAGCCCGGGGACGGACGGCTGCCCGCCGGCTCGCTGACCTGGGCGCAGAGTCCCCCCGACTTCCGCGGTCGACGGGTGGACCTCGCGGTGCGTGACCGGCACCTGGGTCCGGGCGACCGGGTGCTGGTGGTGGACGACTGGGTGGACACCGCCGCCCAGGTGCGCGCCATCTACGAGATCTGCGCGGCCCGGAGAGCCGACCCGGTCGGCACCGCCGCCGTAGTCGCCACCTGTCCCCCCACCGTAGCGGCCCACCTACGAATCACCGCCCTCCTCACCACCCCCGACCTCCCCACCTGAAACCCCCGACCCGATCCCGTTGATCATGAAGTTGTTACCCCTCGCTTCGGCGTGGCGCGACAACAACTTCATGATCAACGGGGTGAAGGGGGGTGAAGGGGGGTGAAGGGGGGTGAAGGGTGCAAGGGGTGCGGGCGGGTCAGCGGACGAAGTCTTCGACCACGGTGCAGACCTGGCCGAGTGCCTCGGCGGAGCGGGCCAGCGGGCCAGGCACCATCAACGCGTGGTCAGCGCCGGGGATCTCCAACACGTTCGGGGTGAGCCGCCGGGCGACCCCGCCGTCCCAGGACGAGTCGGCGGTGCCACCGACCAGGATGAACGGCGCGGTGGCCCGGCGCAGCGCGTCGACCACGTCGCCCCGGTGCAGCAACGGGGTGAGCCAG
The DNA here is from genome assembly GCF_042898635.1 of Micromonospora sp. NPDC000442. Taxonomy (NCBI): domain Bacteria; kingdom Bacillati; phylum Actinomycetota; class Actinomycetes; order Micromonosporales; family Micromonosporaceae; genus Micromonospora; species Micromonospora sp. NPDC000442. The sequence goes on from NZ_JBIAYZ010000001.1 coordinate 414,851, forward strand.
ACGGCGGGCAACCCCCGGTCGGCCGCGAGCGGCGCGGCGAGGGTGCCGAGCGACTTGCCGACCAACAGGTCCGTCCGCTCGTCCAGGGTCGGGGAGACCTGGTCACACACCCACCTGCCGATGGTGTCGATGTCGAAGGTCTCCGGCACCTGCCAGGAGATCCCGTGCAGCCCGAAACCGACCCGGCGCAGCGCCTCGCCCAGGTAGAGAAAGAGGGGGTACCGGGTGTCGTACCCGCGTCCCGGGATGAGCACCGCGCGTCGGTCCGCCATGGACATCTCCTTGTCGTCGGCCATCGACCGTACCCCCATTCGCACCCTTCCGGGACGACTCACTCAGGCTCCACCGGATGGCGGCGATCGGGCAGTAGCCTCGACACGATGTGGCCACGGATCGGCGGACTCCGCGCGCTAGCCCTCGGCACCCCCGGTGAACTACGGACGCGCCTCAACACCCTCGTGCTGGCCGGCGTGAAGACCGCCACCGCCGGCCTGCTCAGCGAGTACGCCGATGAGGGCGAGGAACTTGAGCACGTCGGGGAGCGGCTGGCCCTGGTGGACGACGCCGACGCGTTGGTGGCCGTCGTCCAGGTGACCGGCATCGAGATGGCCCGGTTCGCCGAGGTGCCGTGGGACTTCGCCCGCGCCGAGGGGGAAGGCGACCGCTCGATCGAGGAATGGCGCGCCGGACACGCCGCCTACTGGGCTCGCGTCGGCACCCCGGTCACCGACGACAGCGAGATCGTCTGCGTACGCTTCCGCCTGGTGTCCGCCGGAGCCGGCGGCATCGCCACCGGCGACCTCGGCACCTGAGCCGCCGTCCGGCGAGCGGCACCTGCGCCGACCCGACGGGCCAACGCGGGCCCTGAGCCGGCCGTTGGCCGACCCGCCGGTAGGCCGACCCGGCGGGCGGGCGGCGCGGCGCAGCGGGCGGGCGGGCGGCGCGCAGGTTCAGCGGCGCAGCTCGGGCAGAAGGCGGGTGGCGACCTCCACCAGGATCGCCTCGTCACCGGCGTACCAGCTGCTCTCCCGAGGCCAGTGCGTGATCACATCGGTGAAGCCGAGCTTCGCCGCCCGCTCCACCTGGTCGGCGAAGAACTGTGCGCTGCTCAACGAGAAGGCCGGCGCCGAGTCCAGCGAAAGGTAGCGGTCCAGGCTGGCGGGGTCACGCCCCTGCGCTGTCAGCGTCGCGTCGAGCCGGGTGGTCAGCTCGGCCACCCCGGTCCACCAGTCGTCCAGCTTGTCGACGGCGGGCCCGGTGGTCACCCAGCCCTGCCCGAAGCGGGCCGCGATCCGCATCGACCGGGGTCCGTTGGCGGCCACCACGAACGGCGCCCGGGGCTCCTGCACGCAGCCCGGATTGCTCCGGGCGTCGACCGCCGCGAACCATTCGCCCCGCCAGGTGGTGCCGTCCTGCCGCAGGATGGCGTCGAGCGACTCGGTGAACTCGGCGAACCGGTCCACCCGCTGCCGTGGGGGCAGCGTCTCACCGCCGAGGACGGCGGCGTCGAACCCGATGCCGCCCGCGCCGAGGCCGAGCAGCGCCCGGCCGTCGGAGACGTCGTCCAGCGCGGTCACCTGCCGGGCGAAGGCCGCCGGATGCCGGAAGTTCGGTGAGGCGACGAGCGTGCCGAGACGGATCCGGGTGGTCACCGTCGCGGCGGCGGTCAACGTGGTCATCGAGTCGAACCAGGGCCCGTCCACCAGGTCGCGCCAGCCCAGGTGGTCGTACGTCCAGGCGTGGTCGAAGCCCCACTCGTCGGCTCGCCGCCACCGGTGCCGCGCCACCGACCAGCGCTGGTCGGGCAGGATCACGATGCCAACCCTCATGATCACGATGGTACGCGGGTGCGGGTCACACCGCGGGGCACGGCAAGGGGCCTGGCCCCAGGGTCTCCCCTCGGACCGGGCCCCATGCTGCCTCGACCAGTCCTCACATAAGAGCTTCGACGGCGGCCGGTGCCCGGGTCAGCGTCACCGTGGTCGGTGCGAGTTCGACTTGGACGATCTCGCCTTCGTAGTTCGGGTCGTTCGCCCAGGCGCTGCCGGTCACGTCGACCTTCCCCTTCTGGAACGGGGTGGTGCCCGTCGGGTCCGCCGTCGCGGACCACTGCGCCGTCTCACCCTCGACGCAGTCGACCCGTCCAGTGAACGGACCACGGATGATGACCTTCTTCTTGACCTGGGTGACCAGGCCACTGAGCTGCACCGTCGCGTCCGCGTTGAGAGCTTTGCCGATCGGCACGAGTTGACCCGAAACGGCGCTGGTGTCGGTTTGGCACCGTCCTCTGGCCCGACGGCGGCGATGGGCGCCCCAACGACGAACGCCTGCCCACAGCAAGCGCTGCGAGCAGGCGTTTCTGCACGTGGAGCGGGTGACGGGAATCGAACCCGCACTGTCAGCTTGGGAAGCTGATGTTCTGCCATTGAACTACACCCGCGAGCGGCATCACTCTACCCGAGTCACCCAGGCCGACGCACCCAGGGCTCCACCCGAGCCACGAGCCGCCCCCAGAATGCCCTGCTCGCAACTTCCCCGAGCTTGCTGGGAGAGGGCGGGTCGGAGGCAGCAACATCCCCGAAGGTGCACGGATCTTGGCGGCCCTCGACGTGCCGGTTTGGCACCGCGAAGGGTGCGGGTGGGGGTGGTCGGCAAGAAGTTTCACCATCGCAACATATGGCCATGTTCAAATCTGTCTATCGGTTGTAACGTCTGCCCCACGTTTTCCGCACGACGCGACACAACCCCGGTCGCGTCGCCAGAAAGAGGTGGGCATATGGGACTGTGTCCCGTCCTGCTGAACCGGCGCATGGCCGGCATCGCATCGACGTCATTCGCGCTGGTGCTCGGCGTGGCCACGGTCGGCCTGCTGCCGGCCGCCACCACTACCGCGAGCCCGGCGGCTGCCGCCGTCACCGCCGACGAGGTGTGTGAGGATCCGACGGGCACCCTGGCGCGGGCCAAGGGTGGCAGTGCCGTCGAGCACGATCCGAACCAGTTGACCCTCGCCCAGGTGCATCAGCGCGAGGCCGAGTTCGCCGACATGCTGCAGGAGCGAGCCAAGCGCGTCGGCCAACGTACGCTGAGTGCCCAGGCCGCTGCGGCCTCGGTCACCATCCCGGTGGTGGTACACGTGATCCGTCGGGACACGACCCGGGCCGGCGGGAACATCCCCGACTCGATGATCCAGTCCCAGATCAACGTGTTGAACCAGTCGTTCAGTGGCGCGACGGGTGGCACCGCGACCGCCTTCGCGTTCCAGCTACAGAGCATCAACCGGGTGACCAACTCGTCGTGGTACCCGATCCGGCAGGGCTCGACGGCCGAGCGGCAGATGAAGACCCAGCTGCGTCAGGGCAACAAGTCGACGCTCAACATCTACCTCGGTGCGCTCAGCAACAACCTGCTCGGCTGGGCGACCTTCCCGCAGCGCAACCTGAACGTCATGGACGGCGTGGTCGTGCTGAGCGAGTCACTGCCCGGTGGCACCGCCACCAACTACAACCAGGGTGACACCGGTACCCACGAGGTCGGCCACTGGCTGAACCTCTACCACACCTTCCAGGGTGGCTGCTCGGGCAGCGGTGACCAGGTCGGGGACACCCCCGCTGAGGCCTCGCCGGCCAGCGGCTGCCCGACCGGTCGGGACACCTGCTCCAGCCAGGGCCTCGACCCGATCACCAACTTCATGGACTACTCGTACGACTCCTGCATGTACCAGTTCACTCCGGGTCAGGCCACCCGCATGATCAACGCCTGGAACTCCTACCGCGCGGCATAGCGCGAGCCCAGCACCGCGTACTGACGGTGCCGGCCCCGGATGACGGGGCCGGCACCGGCGTATGCGGGTCAGGCGGCGCGGCGATGGTGCCGCCCGGAGCTGGCCGGCACCGGGCGTACGGCCTGAGGCGCGGCACCGGCCGGGTCGAGCCAGACCTGGACGGCCGGACGGGACGCCAGCTCGCTCGGCCCACCCACCGACTGCTCCCGCCGGGCCAGCATCGCCACGTCGACGGTGAACTCGAAGAGGCGCCAGTCGGCGTGCGGGGCGGCCCGCGCTGCGAACGCCAGCCGGGCGACCGTGGCGTCGTCCGTGACGGGTCGGGCGCGACCGGCGACGTACGCCTCGTCGTCGCTCTCCTCCGGCGGGAACGAGTGCAGCGCGTAACGGCCGTCGCGTTCCAGGTCGCGCCGCTTCGGTGAGTCGATGACGAAGCAGTAGAGACCGTCTTCGGTGATCACCGGGGAGACCGGGTGCACCCGGGGCCCGCCGTCGGAGCGGACCGTGGCCAGGTAGCCGAAGCCCGGGCCGTACTGCTGCATGAGAAGGCGGATCCCGTCGGCGAGTCGAGGCTCGTCAGCGGCGAATTCGGACCAGGAAGCCATGCCGACATCCTATCGAACACACGTTCGAAGCGGGTAGTCCGACACGCGTGTCGCATACCGGCAGCTATGGTGTGGCGATGCTGCTCTCCGACCGCGACCTGGTCTCCGAGATCAAGGCGGGCACCCTGGCGCTCGAACCATTCGAGCCCACCCTGGTGCAGCCCTCCAGCATCGACGTACGTCTGGACAAACTGTTCCGGGTCTTCAACAACCACCTCTACACCCACATCGACCCGGCCACCCGGCAGGACGACCTCACCTCCCCCGTCGAGGTGCCCGACGGCCAGGCGTTCGTGCTGCACCCGGGCGAATTCGTGCTCGCCTCGACGCTTGAGGTCATCTCGCTGGGCGACCAGCTCGCCGGCCGCCTCGAAGGCAAGTCCAGCCTGGGACGACTCGGCCTGCTCACGCACTCCACCGCCGGCTTCATCGACCCCGGCTTCTCCGGTCACGTCACCCTGGAGCTGTCCAACGTGGCCAACCTGCCGATCACCCTCTGGCCGGGCATGAAGATCGGGCAGCTCTGCATCTTCCGGCTCTCCTCGCCCGCCGAGCACCCCTACGGATCGGCCGTCTACGGCTCCCGCTACCAGGGTCAGCGCGGCCCGACGCCGAGTCGTGCCTGGCAGAGCTGGCGCACCTGGCCCACCCGGTGACACCACAGCCACGCCGCAGCCGTTGATCCACCGTCCCGCGCCTACGTCCGCCCGCCTCAGCCGGGCCGGCCGAAACTGTGCACCGGGCTGCTGTCCAGCCGCTTCATCTTGACCGGCTGACCCGCCCGGGAGGCGTGCACCACCCAGCCACCACCGACGTACATGCCGACGTGGTGCAGGTCCCGGTAGTAGAAGACGAGGTCGCCGGGGCGCAGTGCGCCGCGACTGACCGACGCGGTGACCCGACGCTGCCGTGCCGCGTTGTGCGGCAGTGCGACACCGGCCCGCGACCATGCGGCCAGCGTCAGCCCGGAACAGTCGTACGCGTTCGGCCCCTCGGCGCCCCAGGAGTACGGCTTGCCGATCTGGGAACAGGCGAAGGTGACCGCCTCGCCGGCCGGTCCGCCGGGGTAGCTGGCCGGACAGGGGGCCGGCCGCAGCGGCCCACCACCTCCCTTTCCGTACGCCCGCAGCCGGAGCCGCTGCAGCCGGTCGATCTCGGCGTCGATCTGTCGCCGCTTCGCCGCGAGATCGGCCTCGGTACCGGTGAGCTGATCGATGGTGCGGTCGAGCCCGGCCTTGGCGGCGGCGAGTTCGTCGCGCAGTTCACTCGCGTGCCGGACGTCCTGCTGCTGGAAGCGGGCGTACCGGTCGAGCAGGCCGAGCTGCTCGACGACCTCGCCCAGCGACCGGCTGCCGAGCAGCGTGTTGACGGCCCGTACCTGCTCACCCTTGTACGCGCGGGCAGCGAGCTTGCCGACCCGGTCCATGGCCTCGTCCACCTGCCGTTGCAGCGGCGCGATCCGGGCGGCCAGCGCGTCCGCCTCCCGCCGCTTGCCGGCCAGGTCCTGCCGGGTGGCGTTGTGCTGTTCGATGACGGGTTCGAGCCGGTTCCAGTCCTCGTCGATCTGGCGCTCGATGTCGGCGACCGTGGGGTCGGCCCCGGCCGCCGCCGCGCCGCCGGTCAGCATCACGGCGGTCGCGGCCAGTGCGGCAAGGATGCAGCGGTACCAGCGGAAACGCGGCGCAGCCGTCGGTCGGCCGGGCATCCCCGGCCGCGGTGACGGTGGCCGCGGGGCATGGTGTGCCACCGGGCTCAGCACTCCTTCTTCCCATACCGCCTACCGGGTTAGCTGACGGGTTCGGGCGGGAAGGGGCGCCCTACCGTGACTCGCACGGATTCACCCCGGGTACCTGGTTCCCCGGCTCGCTGAGGAGCGATTCGGCGGTGTCGGACCGTTACCGCCCTGGGTGGGCGGAACTGCCAGCGGCCGACGATTGCCCAGCGTAGGGACGATCGGAGTCAATACGCAACACAACCGCACCGTCACCGTGGGTGCTGACATCTGACAATGGCGAGGGCCCCCGTCGACTTGACCGGGGGCCCTTGGGCGTTCCTGCGCGACCGCTCAGCGGGCGCGGGTGGTGACTCAGCCGGGTCGGCGGAAGCCGGCGATCGGCATGGTCGTGATGGGCGATACGTTCACCGGTTTACCGGCTCGAGCCGCATGCACCATCTGGTTGTTGCCCAGGTAGAGCCCGACGTGGTGCAGGTCGCTGAAGAAGAACACCAGATCGCCGGGGCGGGCGTCGGAGCGGGAGATGGCCTTGCCCTCGTTCCACTGGGCACCGGTGAAGTGGGTCAGCGAGATGCCGGCGGCCCGGTACGCGTACTGGGTCAGACCGGAGCAGTCGAACGAGTTCGGCCCGGTGGCACCCCACACGTACGGCTTGCCGACCTGGGCGCAGGCCGTCCTGATGGCGGTGCGGGCGGCGTCGCTGACCACACCGTTGATGGTCGGGCAGTTGGTGGTCTTCACCGTGGTCACCGGCAGCGACCGTTCGAGCCGCTTGATCTCGGCGTCGATCTTCTTCTTCTTCGCCGCCAGATCCTTCTCCTGCTTCTCCTGGGAAGCGATCAGGGCGTCGAGCTTGGCCTTCTGGTCGTCGTACTTCTTGCGGATCTTCATGACGCCCTCGAGCTCGCGGCGCTCCTGCGACGCGAGCCGGTCGAGGAGGGCCATCTGCTCACCGAGATCGTCGGGCTTCGCGTTGAGCAGTACCGCACCGAGTTCCGCGGACGGGCCGCTGATGTAGTAGCGGGAGGCGAGGTCGGCCACCCGGTTCATCGCCAGCTCGGTCTCCAGGGCCAGCGGCTCGATCTTCTTCCCCAGGCTCTTCGACTTCTGCCGGTTGACCCGCAGCTCGGAGCGCACCTTGTTGTACTGCTCGATGGTGGGTTCCAGCTTCCGCCACTGCTTGTCGATCTGGGCCTCGATCTCGTCGACCGAGGGTTCGGCGTACGCGGGGGCGGCGAGCAGGCCGCCACCGACCGCGGCGGCGGCGACGAGGACAACCAGCGCACGGGCGGCCCTACGCAGGCCACCCGGACGGGATAGTCCTGGCGCACGACGATGAAGGGGCATGGTTGCCACCGGCAGCGTCTCCTTTGCAACCGACCGCCGGGCGTCCCGCGAGCGGTAAGGGGCGGGGACAGAGGACCCATGGCGGTCGGTGCCCCACATTAGGGAACAGCAGGTGGGGAATCAAGGCGACCAACGGCTCATTCACCTTTGCGCGACGGTACGCACACAAAGGGTGTCGACCGATTCGTTACAGTTACGTGCGCCAATACAAAACCGGGCGGGACAGCACCGGTTGAGGTGCCGTCCCGCCCGATGCGTACGCGCCGGTCAGCCGGCCACCGGCGTGCTCTCCCCGGTGCCACCCACCCGCTCGGGCTTTACCGACCGGAGCAGCACGCTGGCCACGTCGATCACCTCGACCTGCTCTCCGGCACCCTTGCCGTTCACCCCGTCGGTGAGCATGGTCGAACAGAACGGGCAGCCGACGGCGACCGTCCTCGCTCCGGTGGACATGGCCTCCTCGACCCGGTCCACGTTGATCCGCTTGCCGATGCGCTCCTCCATCCACATGCGGGCACCACCGGCACCGCAACAGAAGGAGCGCTCGCTGTTACGCGGCATCTCGGTCAGCTCACCCTCGATCGCGCTGCCGAGCACCTCGCGTGGCGGGGTGAAGACCCGGTTGTGCCGCCCCAGGTAACACGGGTCGTGGTAGGTGACGCCGCCGTCGACCGGCTGCACCGGGGTGAGCTTGCCGGTGGCGACCAGGTGGGCCAGCAACTGGGTGTGGTGCACCACCTCGAACTCGCCGCCCAGTTGGCCGTACTCATTGCCCAACGTGTTGAAACAGTGCGGGCAGGTTGCGACGATCTTGCGCTTGGCCTTCTCCCGGCCCTCGAACGCCTCGTTGAGGGTCTCGACGTTCTGCTGCGCGAGCATCTGGAAGACGAACTCGTTGCCGATCCGCCGGGCCGGGTCGCCGGAGCAGGTCTCCCCCTCGCCGAGGATGGCGAAGGAGACCCCCGCCTCGTTGAGCAGGGTCGCGACGGCCCGGGTGGTCTTCTTCGCCCGGTCCTCGAACGCACCTGCGCAACCCACCCAGAAGAGGTACTCGAAGTCCTCGACCTCGCCGACCCGGGGCACCTCGAAGTCGAGCCCCTTGGTCCAGTCCTCACGGGTGTTCTGCGGCGCACCCCACGGGTTGCCCTTGTTCTCCAGGTTGCGCAGCATCACGCCGGCCTCGGAGGGGAAGCTGGACTCGATGAGCACCTGGTAGCGACGCATGTCGACGATGTGGTCGACGTGCTCGATGTCCACCGGGCACTGCTCCACGCAGGCACCGCAGGTGGTGCAGGACCAGAGCACGTCGGGGTCGATGACGCCGCCGGACTCGGCGTCGCCGATCAGCGGCTTCTCCGCCTCGGCGAGGGCCAGCACGTCGAGGTGGGCGAGCTGCGCGGCGGTGGCCTTCTCTTCACCGGTGAGGTCCTTGCCGCCGCCGGCCAGCAGGTAGGGCGCCTTGGCGTACGCGTGGTCCCGCAGGCTGAGCACCAGCAGTTTCGGCGACAGCGGCTTTCCGGTGTTCCAGGCCGGGCACTGCGACTGGCAGCGGCCACACTCGGTGCAGGTGCTGAAGTCCAGCAGACCCTTCCAGGTGAACTGCTCGACCTGGGCGACGCCGAACTGGTCCTTCTCCGGGTCGGCCTCCTCGAAGTCGAGCGGCTTGCCGTCGCTCATCATCGGGCGCAGCGCGCCGAGGCCGGAGCCGGCCGCACCCGGCTTGCGCTTGAAGAAGATGTTGGGGAAGGCGAGGAAGCGGTGCCAGGCGACACCCATCGTCACGTTCAACGAGATCACGATGACCCAGGCCATCGAGATCGAGATCTTGATCAGCGCGGCGACACTGACGCCGGACTCCCAGCCCGGCAGCAGGGCACCGACCGCGTGGCTGAGCGGGGTGGCCCAGGTGGGGTACTCGAAGTGGTCGGTGGCCACCTTGAAGCCGCGGATCACGAAGCCCATGACCAGCACGGCGAGGACGACCGCCTCGACGAAGTAGCCCTGCCACATGGTGGAGCCGGTGAACCGCGACCGGCGTCCCGCCCGGTTCGGCCGGTTAGCCACCCGGATCGCGATCAGGACGCCGATGCCGATGACGCCCAGAATGCCGATCCACTCGGTGACCAGCCCGTAGAGCGTCCACGACCCGATAAGCGGCAGCCCGCCGGTCGGCGACACCACCTCGAAGTACGCCTCGAGGACCAGCAGCGACAGCACGATGAAGCCGACCATCACGAACCAGTGCGCCGCACCCACCACGCTCCAGCGGAGCATTCGGGTGTGCCCGGCGGTCTCGGCCAGCATGGTCCTGGTGCGGCTGACCTTGTCGCCGGAACGGGTCGGATCGGGCTGACCCAGCCGGATGACGGCCACCATCTTCGAGACCGCGCGTACCGCAAGCCACACCGCAACGGCGGTGATGGCGGCCGCGAGGATCGTGGTGACGATCTGGACGCTGCCCATCGAGTTGGCCTCCCGGTCTGCTGCCTGTCGAGCGGCTCGGCGACCGGGGCGTCGGTGCGATCGTCGACCAACGCCGCCGCACCTCAACCTGATCGGTCGATGACCTCGCTCCGCTCGGTCATGCAGTGCAGCCTACGCGCAAGGTTACCCAGCAGTAACGTGAGTCATCTCGCACCAGGGGCCACGCTGCCCTGCGCACACCTTAGGAGGCCGGCGACGCCACCGCTCGGGCGGGCCGCCGGTGGTGCCGGACAGTCATGGCCTTGAGCTGCGGGTCAGCGCCAGCGGGAGAGCACGATCAGGGAGGCGACCATCGCGCCGAACCCGACCGCCAGGTTCCAGTACCCCAGCTCCATGACCGGGTACTCCTGCTCGGAAAGGTAGTAGACCACCAGCCAGCCGATGCCGAAGACGATCAGCGACACCGCCAGAACCGGCAGCCACATCGGGCTGGGCTTGTTGGTGGCCGCGGTCGTCGCCGTCGGGCGGACGTCCGTAGGCGGGGTGTACACCTTCTTCTTGCGGACCTGAGACTTGGGCACGGCGCTCTCCAGAGGGGTTACGACCTCGTCCGGCCTGACAACCGGGCGCGAGGGCGACGGTCCATGGCCAATAATGTTCGACAGCTAGCGTAGTCCGGAAGACCCGTCCGATCCACGAATGAGGTGAGACCGGTACCGGGCAGCACCGGAAAACAGGACAACACGGCTGGCGCCCCGGCCCGCACCGGGTGGCGTCGGAGCGCGATGACGAGGGGGACTGGACCGTGGAGTACACATCCGGCGCAGCGTCGTGGCAGAAGGCGCTGCGACGACTCGTCGCCGGGTTGCTGCCTCGGCGACCACGTCAACGCCGGCCGTTCTGGTCGGTAGGTGTACCGCTGATCGCCCTGGCGGCCGGTCTGCTCTTCACCACGACGGCCACGACGGCGGGCGGCACCGCCCTGCGCGAGGACCGCCGACCCCAACTGACCGAGCTGATCGAGGACCGCCGCGCGCAGGTGGCGGCGAACGAGGAGCGGGCCGCCACGCTGCGCGGGGAGTTGGAGAGCCGGACGGCCGTCCTCGCGAACTCCGACGGTCCGATCAGGGAACAGCAGCAGCGGGCCGACGCCAGTCGGGCCGCTGCCGGCTTCACCGCCCTCACCGGTTCCGGTCTGACCGTCGAGCTCAACGACGCACCGCAGCTCAGCAATCTGCCCGAAGGGGCCTCCAACGACGACCTGGTCGTCCATCAGGGCGACGTGCAGGCGGTGGTCAACGCGCTCTGGGCCGGCGGCGCCGAGGCGATGTCAATCATGAACGTGCGCGTGCTGGCAACCAGCGCGGTACGCTGCGTGGGTAACACCCTGCTGTTGCACGGCCGGGTGTACTCCCCACCTTTCAAGATCGTAGCAATTGGCGATCCCGCCGCACTCCGGCAGGCCCTCGCCGCTTCCGAGGGAGTCCGGTGGTTCAGGGACGCGGTCGACAACTACCAACTCGGCTACTCAGAGACCCCTGGCACCGTCACGGTGCCCGCCTTCGAGGACTCCACCACCCTGCGTTCGGCGACGGTGCCGGCGGTGCCGCAGTGAGCCCGCGGTGAGCCCGCAGTCCGACGGTCGGCACCGCGACCAGACCGACGAGCCGACCGCCTTCCTGCCCAAGGTCGAACGGTCCGAGTCCGCCGACGCCCGTGCGACGGGCGCCTGGCCCGACCCGGTGCTGCCGACCCGGTCCGGGCCGTCCCAGGCACCGCATGTTCCGCCGCCGACAGCTGCTCCGCGTCCGAACGATCAGGCTTCCGCCGGGGGTCGGCCGCCGGAAGGCCAGCGGCCGACCAACTCCGGCCGCTTCGACGGTGCCGCCGAGGCCACCCCGCCCGTCGGCGGCCGTTGGGACGCCCCAGCGCCGACGGACCCGCCTGCCCGGAGCACGACCGCACCTACCGGCTGGAGCGCACCTGCTGGGTCGGAGCGGGCCAACGCGCCGACGGCCGACCGTCGGGGTGCCGGCCCGGGCCAGGAGCAGTCGACCGCACCCGGACGTCGGGACACCGCCCCGGCCACGGACCACCGGGCGAACCAGTGGGACGCTGCGGCGACCACCGGGCGCAGCGTCAACCAGTGGGACCCGGCACCGAGCGGGCAACGTCCGGTGGATCCCGACCGTACGGCTAACCTGTGGGACTCGACGCCCGGCCCGGCTCGTGACGCCGCCGGCCGGCAACAGGACGCCGCAAACAACGACCAGTGGCATGGCGTACCCCTGCCGTCGGGTCAGCCGGACATCCCGGTGGGGCCCACGCCGTGGCGCGGGGCCTTCCAGCCGACCCGGGGCGCGGGCGACCCGCAGCAGCCGAGCAGCGCCCGGCCGTCCGGCGCGGACGCCGGTCACGCCGGATCCGGTCCCCTGGGCGTCACCGGTCAGCCGGGCCGGACGGTCCCGGACGACACCACGGCCCGGCCGGGCAACGGCAAGGCAACCGGCACCCCACCGCCCTGGCCCGGTGCCCGACCACCAGGCTCGACCCTGGCCGGGACCGGAGCGGTGCCCCCCAACGGCAGTACGACCTGGCAAAACGGCGAGCAGCCGAGACAGCCCGCCGGGCTCACACAACCTGCCGCTGTGCGACCGGCCACGCCACCGCCCGGTCAGTCATCCCAGCCTTCGCAGCCGGCGCCGACCCCGCAGTTCAGGGCACCCTACGGCGATCACACGCCGCGTCCCGGCGCCAGCCAAGCCGGCACCGCAGCTCCGGCACCGCACGCGTCGGGTCCCGGGTCCGGGCAGCCCGCCAACCCAGCTCCGGCACCGCACGCGTCGTACGTCGGACCGGCGAGCAACGGTGGGTCGGCGCAACCGCCGTATCCCGGACAGCCGGGCCCGACCGGTCCGGCAACGCAGCCGTCGCGCCCTGCGCAGGCGGGTCAGGAGAGGTCGACACCGCATCCGCCCCGCCCCGGGCAGGCTGGCCAGGAGCGGCCCGCCGCAAGTGGTGCGGCATACCCGGCACCCGGCCAGGGTGACTGGTCCGGTGAGGGCCCGACCGCGTTGATGCCGAAGATCGGCGACCTCACCGGCGCGGCACCTGCCGGCAGGGGAACGGAACCGACCAGGGCGAACCGGGCGACGACCGGGCAGCCCGGTACCGCCCCCAGCCCGGCGGCCACGGACCGTCCGACTACCCCGACCAACTCCACCTCGGGCCAGCCAACCCGCCCGGCAGCACCGGGCCAGCCGTCCGCGCCGAGCCGACCGGTCGACCCGGGGGCGACCGCCCTCATCCCGGCTGTCACCGGGGCGAGGCCGAGTGCTGCGCCCGCACTGGACTCGACCGCCCTGATGGGTGCCGTACCCCGGCCACCCAAGGGCGAGGAACCGTCCGACGGCGCCGACCAGCCCGGCGAGGCACCGAAGCCGCGGCGCGGTGACCGGGTGGTGCAACTACGCCCCCACCAGACGGGCGAGGGCTACAAGAGCGTCTACTCGGAGCTGACCCGTCCGTCGCTGTGGTCCCGGGTGCGTACCGGCCTGCGGTTCAGTGGCGAGCTGCTGATCACCTTTGGCCTGGTGGTGCTGCTCTTCGCCGGCTACGAGATCTGGGGCAAGTCGGCGATCGTCGACGCCCACCAGGGCGAGTTGAGCGAGCAACTGGCCCAGGCGTGGGCACCCGAACCGGCTACCGACCCGACGGTCACGGCGTCAGCCAGCCCGTCCGCCAAGCCGAAGCCGGCGGTGCAGGGCACGCCGATCGCCGGGCTCTACATTCCGAAGTTCGACAAGGAATGGGTCGTGGTCGAGGGTGTCGGCCAGCAGGACATCCGGTACGCGCCGGGCCACTACCCGGACAGCGCCATGCCCGGCCAGGTGGGCAACTTCTCCGTGGCCGGGCACCGGAACCGGGCCACCTTCTGGCGGCTGGACGAGCTGCGCGAGGGCGACCCGATCCTGGTCGAGGGCCGCGACGAGTGGTACGTCTACCAGGTGACCGAGAGCGTGGTCGTCAAACCGACGCAGGTCGAGGTGGTGGCTCCGGTGCCGGGTCGACCGGGCGAGAAGCCGACCAAGCGGATGCTGACCCTGACCACCTGCAACCCGAAGTTCGACAACTACGAGCGGTTGATCATTCACGCCGAGTTGACGCGTACCCAGCCCAAGGCCGAGGGACGCCCGGCGGAGCTGGGGACCTGACGATGTACGCCTGGATCTGGCGCAAGCTGCCCTTCGGGCTGCCCGGCAAGCTCGCCGGCAGCCTCCTGCTCGCCACCACGATGGTGGCGTTGCTGTGGTACGTGGTGTTTCCCTGGGCGGAACCGCTGCTGCCCTTCGACGACGTGCAGGTCACCCAGGACGACTCCGGCGTACCGGGCACCCCGGACGGCGACGTCGGGCCCGGGGACGACGGCGCGGTCGATGACGCTCCAGCGGGCGACGAGCACGATCTGCCGTACGACACCGACCGGAACAACACCCCGCCGCCGGACGAGGACTAGTGAGACCGATGCGCGTCCTGGTGATCGACAACTACGACTCGTTCGTCTTCAACCTCGTGCAGTACCTCGGCCAGCTCGGCGTGGAGTGCGAGGTACGACGCAACGACGAGATCGAGGTGGCCGAGGTCGGGCGGGTCGGCGCGGCCGGCGTCCTGCTCTCACCGGGCCCGGGCACGCCCGACCGGGCCGGCATCTGCCTCGACGTGATCCGCGAGTACGCCGGCAAGCTGCCGATCTTCGGGGTGTGTCTGGGGCACCAGGCCATCGGCGAGGCGTTCGGGGCGACCGTCACCCGCGCCCCGGAACTGCTGCACGGCAAGACCTCTGAGGTCCGGCACGACGGCACCGGCGTCCTCGCCGGCCTGCCCGACCCGTTCACGGCGACCCGCTACCACTCTCTCGCCGTGCTGCGGGAAACCCTGCCGACCGAGCTGGAGGTGACCGGCTGGACGGCCTCCGGGATCGTCATGGCGATGCGCCACCGCACGCTGCCGATCGAGGGCGTCCAGTTCCATCCCGAGTCGGTGCTCACCGAGGGTGGTCACCTGATGCTTGCCAACTGGCTCGCCGCCTGCGGCCACCCCGAGGCCCTGGAGCGCGCCCCGGAACTGGCCGCCGAGGTCGACGCCCGCCGTCTCGCCGCCTTCGCCACCACCTGACGCCGCACAACGACGTCCGGGACCGCCGCGTGGATCACGGCGGTCCCGGATACGACCGGCGGCGCTGGACCACCGCCCGGGCCTCGGCTCGCTCGGGCGAGCCCTGTGAAACCCCTAGTAACGACTGGTGCAGGACCAGATCGACGGGCCACCGATCTGCGTGTCGTAGCAGGCCTTGTAGGTGTAGCCCGCGTCGTCGAGCATGGCGGTCCAGACGTTGGTGCCGTTGAACCGGCCGTCGTGGTTGTAGACCGAGAGGCGGAGATTCCCGTTGGCGTAGTACCCGAAGCCGGCGATGGAGGTGTAGCAGCAGCCGCGGCTCCACGCCGTTCGGCAGGTCGGGCTGTACCGCAGCTCGACTCGCGAGTTGTAACCGTTGTACTTGCTGTAGATGGTCACGGCGTCGGTGCTGCAGTAGGCGTAGTTCGACGGGCCACCCGGCATCGGTGCCAGGAACGACGCGGGGTCCTTGCCGTCACAGGCCGAGCCGCAGGCGTCGCCGACCGCGAGGGTCGAGCTGAGTGCCCGGACGGCGGCCGGGTCCGCGATGGTCTCGACGCTTCCGTCGGCGTGCCGGACGGTGCGGCTGGGCAGGGTGACCTCCGCCCGGCCGTCCCGCTCCTTGGCGATGGCTTCCTCCCGGGTCGGCTTGGCGGGTTCGGCTGACGCCACGACAGGAGAGGCCGTCGTTTCCGACGGCCCGGCCGCCATGGACTGCCCAGGTGCGACGAAGAGGAGCGGGATCAGTGCGGCGAGCAGTATGGACGCGCGGACAGGTTTACGCATGATTGGAACCCCCGTGCTGTGATGCGGTCGCCACGATCTGTGACGCGCCAATATCATCACGGCGAGGAGCATCCGTCAAGATACTTAAATATTCGGATGAAGCTCGGCGTCCTGAGACCTATCCCGTCACTCTCTGGACAGGCGGAACGGCGGGGTCGGCAGGACGGACCCGCCGCCTCCGCCTCCGCTGTCGTCATCGTCGTCCGGCGGCGGCGTGGTCGGGGCGCCGGTGGTCGGCGGCGTCTGGGTCGGCGGGTCCGGGTCCTCCGGCTCCGGCACCGACACGACGATCTTCACCGTGCTGCCCTTGGTCCGCTCGGTGTTGGCGTTCGGGCTCTGGTCGATTACCCGCCCGGCCTGGTCGGCGGGGACCTCGTCACCAAGCTCGGGTTCGACCTTGAAGCCGGCGCGTTCCAGCGTGCGCTTGGCCTCCGCCTCAGGCAGGCCGACCACCGACGGCACCGCCACCACATTGCCCTTGGAAACGGTAAGGGTGACCTCGGTGTCCTCCGCGACTATTTCTCCCGACGGCGGGGAGACCTTCAGCACCTGATCCTTGGGTGCCGCATTGTCGACCTCGTCAAAATCGACTCTGAGTTTGAGTTCCTTGAGCCGTTCCTCGGCCGCCTCGCGGGTGCTGCCGACGAGGCCATTCGGGATGGTCACCTCGGGCTTGCCACCGCAGATGCTGACCGTCACCGTGCTGCCCGGCGCCACCCGCTCACCGGGGGTCGGGGACTGGCTGGTGACCGTCCCCTCCTTGCATTCCGAGGTGCGCTCCTGCTCGCCGAGCGCCGGCACGAAGCCGTCCCGCTCGATCTGCGCGAACGCGTCGGCCTGACTCAACCCGGTGACCGTCGGCACCGCGACGTCCTGCGGCTCGTCGCGCTGGTTCAGCAGGAGTGCAGCGACCAGGGCGATCACCGCGAGCACGCCGAGCGCGGCGAACGTGGCGATCAGCCAGGACGACGCCTTGCGCTGGCGCGGATCGCCCACCCGGGCTGGAATCTGCCGGGTCTGCGTCGCGCCCGCCGACGGGTAGCCCGGGTGACCGGCCGCGGCCATCGCCACGGTCTCGTCCTCGCGCATCACCGGGGTCGCCAGCACCGGCCGACCGGCTGCCGCCCGGAGCAGGTCGGCCCGCATCTCCCCGGCGCTCTGGTAGCGGTTCAGCGGGTTCTTCGACAGTGCCTTGAGCACGATCGCGTCGACCGCCGGGTTGACGTCCGGGTTGAGGTCGCTCGGGGTCGGCGGAGCCTCCCGCACATGCTGATAGGCGACACTGACCGGGCTGTCGCCGACGAACGGCGGATGCCCGCAGAGCAACTCGAAGAGCACACAGCCGGCGGCGTACACATCGGAGCGGGCGTCGACCGCCTCGCCGCGCGCCTGCTCCGGGGAGAGGTACTGCGCGGTGCCGATGACCGCGCTGGTCTGCGTCATCGTGGTGGCACCGCTGGCCAGCGCCCGGGCGATGCCGAAGTCCATCACCTTGACCTGGCCGGTCTGGGTGAGCATGACGTTGCCCGGCTTGATGTCGCGGTGGATGATGCCGTGCCGGTGGCTGAAGTCCAACGCGGCGCAGATGTCGGCGGAGATCTCCAGCGCCCGCCGGGGCTGCAACCGGCCCTCCGCGCCGAGCACCTCCTTCAGCGTGCGCCCGTTCACGAACTCCATCACGATGAACGGAAGCGTCTCGCCGGTCGGCGCCTGCTCCTCGCCGGTGTCGTAGACGGCGACGATCGCTGGGTGGTTGAGGGAGGCGGCGTTCTGCGCCTCCCGCCGGAAACGCATCTGGAAGGTGGCGTCGCGGGCCAGGTCGGCGCGGAGCATCTTGATCGCGACGTCCCGGCCGAGCCGCAGGTCACGACCGCGATGCACCTCGGCCATGCCGCCGTACCCGAGCAGCTCGCCGACCTGGTACCTGCCACCGAGCAGGCGGGCCTGCGCTGTCATCGCGTCTGTCGTCCTTCGCTCGTCGTCGTCACGTCGCCGCCCAGTCGGGGCTGATCCAGTCGACGGTACGCCGTATCGACCAGATCGTCTCGCCCGTCAGGCCGCAGCGCGTCGGACGTCACCGTTGGCACGGAAGCTCCACCCGGCGTGCCCGCGCCGATGTTGTTCCGCAGTTGGTAGGAAATCACGCCGGAGCAGATAAGGACCAGTGCGCCCAACATGATGGCCAGGAAGACCATCCCGGATCGTGACCGTCGAGGTACCGGCCGTGACGATCCGGGCTGCGGAGCGTACCCGGGCGGAACCGTGGCCGCGCCGCGCGGGTAGCCGGCGGCGGCCGGCGCCACCGCGGTGGGACGGTGCGGGGCCACCGGCGGCCGGGCCTGCGGGTGGGTCGGCGGCGGTCGGTGCCCCACGGCCTGCGGGTGCGCGGGGGCCGGGGAATGCGGAGCCGCGACCGGACGCGGTGGCTGCGGCGGCGGAACCTGCGCGCGGCCCGGTGCCGGCGAGGCCGGCGCTGCGGAGATCGGTGCGGCCTGCCCACCGGCTCGGGCCTGCCGGGACAGCGCGGTCTTCAACTGCCGCGCCGCACCGGCCAGCGCGGCGGCACTCGGCCAGCGCCCCTTCGGATCCTTCGCCAACGCCCGCTCGACCAGCGCGCGGACCTGGGGCGGGATGTCGGAGGGCAGCGGCCGGGGCGTCTCCCGGACGTGCCGCATCGCGATGTCGAGGGGGTTGTCACCCTCGAAGGGCCGCCGGCCGGCGAGGCACTGGTAGGCGACCACGCCGAGCGCGTAGACGTCGGAGGCGGGGGTGGCGACCTGGCCGGTGGCCTGCTCCGGCGAGATGTACGAGGCGGTGCCGAGCACCGAACCGGCCGCGGTGAGCTGCCCGACCAGGTCCGACCGGGCGATGCCGAAGTCGGTGAGCACCAGCGTGCCGTTGGGGCGGACCAGCAGGTTGCCGGGCTTCACGTCCCGGTGCACGATGCCCTTCACGTGGGCGGCGTGCAGCGCGTCCGCGGCCTGGGCCACAAGCGCCATGGTCCGCGCCGGAGTGAGCCGGCCGACGCGGCTCAGCGTGGCTGAGAGGGGGTCGCCCTCCACGTACTCCATCACCAGGAAGGCGATGTGCTGGTCGTTGCCGAAGTCGTAGACGTCGACCACGCCCGGGTGGTTGATCGTGGCCATGGTGCGGGCCTCGCCGCGGAACCGCTCGGCGAACCCGGGCTCGTCCAGCAACGCCGGGAGCAGGCTCTTGACCGCCACCGTACGACCGAGCACCTGGTCGGTGCCGCGCCAGACGTCACCCATGCCGCCGCTGGCGATCCGCTCGTCGAGGCGGTAGCGGTTACCGAGTTGCACACCCGGACTGAGCATGTCACCGCCCTCCGGGTTCGGCGATGGCGGCCCGCATGATCTGGCCGGCGATCCGGGCGGCCTCGGCGCTGCCGCCGTCGCCGCCGTTCTCCAACAGGACACAGACGGCCGAGACCGGCTTGTCGTCCTTGTCCAGCGCGAAGCCGATGAACCAGGAGTGCGGCGGGACGCCGGGGGCGACGTCGGCGGTGCCGGTCTTGCCGCCGACGGTGTAGCCGTTGATCCGGGCGTTACGACCGGTGCCGTTCTCCACCACGCTGACCATCATGTCCCGCAGGTCGGCGGCGACCTGACCGCTCACCGGCCGGCGCAGCTCGCGCGGGTTGGCGGTGTCGTAGACGGTGGTGCGGTCCGGTGCCAGTAGCTGACGCACCAGGTACGGCCGCATCTGGCTGCCGTCGTTGGCCACTGCCGCGGCGATCATGGCACCCTGCAACGGGGTCATCCGCACGTCACGCTGCCCGATGGAGGACTGTGCCAGCGCTGCCGGGTCGGCACCGCCGTCCGGGTTCTCCATGCTGCCCGTCTGGCTGGCCGCCACGCTCAGGCCGCCCTCGCCGAGCCGGCCGACGGTCAGGTCCTCCTGCTCGAACCCGAACTGCCGGGCCTTCTCCTTGAGCACGTCCGGGCCGAGCTGGCCACCGAGCTTCGCGAACCCGGTGTTGCAGGATTCGGTGACCGCGCTCATCAGGGTCACCTGCGCCTCAGGGCAGATCGACGGCGCGGCGTTGCGGATCGGCTCGCCGGAGGTGGGCGGGGTGTAGCTCGAACCGGCCGGGATGTTCGTCTCCTTGGTGATCCCGTTTTCCAGCGCGGCCGCAGCCACCACGATCTTGAAGGTGGAGCCTGGTGGCAGCACCTCGCCGAGCGCCCGGTTGCGCAGCGGCCGTCCCGCCTCCTGTTCGAGCCGGTTGTACGCGGCGGTCGCCTTGTTGGTGTCGTGGCTGGACAGCGGGTTCGGATCGAAGCTGGGGATGGAGACCAGTGCCTGCACCGCCCCGGTGGCGGGGTCGAGGGCGATCGCCGCGCCCTTGGTCGCCCCGACGTTGTTGCCGCGCAACTCGTCGTACGCGGTGTCCTGGGCCCGCTTCGACAGGGTCAGCAGCACGTTGCCACCGGCGGTGGTGTCGCCGGTGACCATGTCCCGCAGCCGGTTGACGATGAGCTGGTCGCTGGTGCCGGCAAGGAAGTCGTTCTCGGCGCGCTCCAGGCCGGTGGCGGAGCCGTTGACCGGTTCGTATCCGAGCACGTGGGCGTACTTCGCGCCGCCCGGGTAGGTGCGCAGGTACTTCAGCTCGCCGTCGGTCTCCTTGCTGACCGCGAGGGCGGTGCCACCGGCCTCGATGTTGCCGCGCTTGCGGTCGTACTTGGCTACCTGAACCCGACCGTTGTAGTCGCTGGTGCGGTACTCGTCGGCCTTGTACGCCTGAATCCAGTTCAGGTTGGCGAAGAGCAGGCCGAACAGAACGATGACGACGACGCCGACCCGACGCAGGGGTGCGTTCACGGCTTGATCACCTCCGTGGGGGCACCGTGCAGTTGCTCGGGCGGACCGGAGGGGCGGGTCACCTTGCCACCGGCGCCGTCGACCGGCCGGCGGCCGGCGTCGGAGACGCGCAGCAGCACCGCGATGAGCAGCCAGTTCGCCATCAGCGAGGAGCCACCGGCGGAGAGGAACGGCGTGGTCTGACCGGTGAGCGGGATGAGCTTGCTGATCCCGCCGACGATCACGAAGACCTGGAGCGCGAGGGTGAAGGCCAGACCACCGGCGAGCAGCTTGCCGAACGAGTCCCGGACCGCCAGGGCGGCCCGCAGGCCCCGCTCGACGATGAGCAGGTAGATCACCAGTAGCGCGGAGAGGCCGAAGAGGCCGATCTCCTCACCGATGCCGGCGAAGATGAAGTCGTTCTGCACCTCCGGCAGCAGCAGCGGCTGACCGCCGCCCGGCCCGGCACCGAACAACCCGCCGGAGCCGAGGGCGAGCAGTCCCTGCACCAGTTGGTAGCCGTCGTCGTACGGCTCGGCGAACGGGTCGAGCCAGATCTCCGCCCGCAGGTAGAAGTTCGCGAACGGACCGCCCACCGCCTCGCCGAGCACATACGCGAGGTAGGCACCGCCGAAGAAGAGGACCAGGCCGATGAGCAGCCAGCTGACCCGTTCGGTGGCGATGTACACCGTGGCCACGAACATGCCGAAGTAGAGCAGCGAGGTGCCCAGGTCCTTCTCGAAGACGAGGACCAGCAGGCTGATCACCCAGACCACGAGCACCGGGCCGAGGTCGCGCCCGCGCGGGAAGTCGATGCCGAGGAACCGGTGACTCGCCAGCGACAGCACCTCACGCTTGCGCACCAGGTAGTAGGCGAAGAAGACAAGCAGGGCGAGCTTGGCGAACTCACCCGGCTGGATCGAGAAACTGCCGATGCGTACCCAGAGCTTCGCGCCGTTGATCTCGGAGATGCTGGCCGGTAGCACCGCCGGCAGCATGACCAGCACGATGCCCGCCAGACCCAGGGTGTACGCGTACCGGGAGATCGACCGGTGGTCGCGCATCAGCGCGAGCAGCCCGGCGGCGAGGACCACCGAGATCAGCGTCCAGGCGAGCTGCCGACCGCCGATGCCGGCGAAGATGGCCAGGTCGGCTCGTTCCTCGGGGGCCGCATTGGCGAGGTCGAGGCGGCGGAGGAAGCCGACTCCCAGCCCGTTGAGCAGGGCCACCGCCGGCAGCAGCGCCGGATCGGCGAAGGGCGCCAGGAACCGGATCACCAGGTGCATGCCGAGGAAGACCGCGGTGAGCGTGGCGGCCGGCACCCAGAAGCCCGGCGTGACCGTGTCGAGGACGTTCGCCTCGACCATCGCCCCGTACGCGGCGACCAGCGCCATGGCCAGCAGCAGCAACGACAGTTCGGCGTTGCGCCGGGACCGGGCCATGCGTACGCCGGGTCGCTCGCCCGCGGTTGCGGGCGAGGATGCCGGGGTGGCCGCTGCGGTCACGATCGTCCTCGGGTGGGAGCCGGTGCCTACTCGGGCGACCGGCAGGCCGCCGGATCGACCGTGGGCGTGAAGGTGTCGACGGGCGGCGCGTCGGGGGTGCTGTCGGGTGCGGCGACGGAGCCGGTCGGCGTGACCGTGGCTCCGGCGCGCGACGACGGCGAGACGCTGCCCACCTGGCTGGGTGAGCCGGCCGGGACGCTCGGCGATCCCGCCGGGGCGCTCGGCGTCGGGGACGGCGAACCCGCCAACGAGGGCGTGGGGCTCGGAGTCGGCGGACAGATCGGCTTGAGGTTCACGTTGGTCGGGCTGTCCATCGTCAGCTCGGCCAGCCGCCGTTCCGCGTCCGGCTCGCTCTTGGCCGGGATGCCCTGTTTGACCTGCTCCTGCGCGGCCAGGGTGAGGTCGTCCAACTGGGCACTGCTCTCGGAGTGCACGCTGGAGAGATCCATCCCGGCGATCTGGCCCTGGATGCCACGGAACACGGCCACCTGGCCGTTCTCTGTCGCGCCCACGTAGTACTGGCGCTGCGTGTAGCTCCAACCGGCGAACACCCCACCGCCGACGATCACCAGCAGGGCGGTCGTCATCGCGAGCGCCCGCAGTGGGCGCCGTCGCGCCTCGGGCTCGTCGTCGTTGTTGGCGGCGGAGTCGTCAGGCGTCGCCGGCCGGGGCGCGGAGAGCGCCGAGGCACGAGCCGCCGGAGTGGAGACGTCCGCCGAGGTGGCCATCCCCCGGTCCCGGGCCGCCGCACCGCCGACGATCGGCGCCGCCTCGACGATGTCCCGGTCGGTGGCGTCGGCGATGATCACGGTGATGTTGTCCGGACCGCCGCCGCGCAGGGCGAGCTGGACGAGCCGTTCGACGCACTGCTGCGGGTCCGCGTACTCCCGCATGGTCTCGCCGATGGTCTCCGCGCTCACCACCCCGGAGAGCCCGTCGGAGCAGATCAGATACCGGTCGCCGGGCAGCACCTGCCGGACCGAGTACTCCGGGTCGATGTCGCGGCCGTCCAGGGCCCGGGTGAGCAACGAGCGCTGCGGGTGGCTGCTCGCCTCCTCCGGGCTGATCCGGCCCTCGTCGACGAGCATCTGGACGTAGGTGTCGTCCTTGGTGATCTGCGCGAACTCTCCGTCGCGCAGAAGATAGGCCCGCGAGTCGCCGATGTGGACCATGCCCAGCTTGCTGCCGGAGAACAGGGTCGCGGTCAGCGTGGTGCCCATCCCCTCCAACTGGGGGTTGGCCTCCACCGTCTCGCGGAGTTGCTGGTTGGCGGTGCCCACGGCGGCACGGAGCGCGTCGACCAGGGCGTTGCCCGGGACGTCCTCGTCCAGTGGCGCCATGGCACCGATGACGATGTTGCTGGCGACGTCACCGGCGGCCATGCCGCCCATGCCGTCGGCAACGGCGAGTAGCCGCGGCCCGGCGTAGACGGAGTCCTGATTACCGTCTCGGATCAGACCGCGGTCGCTGTGGGCCGCATAGCGCAGGGTCAGAGTCATGGCCGTAATTCGAGAGAGGTGCGGCCGATCCGGATCGGCACGCCGAGGGGGACGGGGGTCGGTCCGGTGACCTTAGCGCGATCCAGGTACGTCCCGTTAGTCGAACCCAGGTCCTCGACGAACCACTGTCCATCGCGCGGCACGAGCCGGGCGTGTCGCGCGGACGCGTAATCGTCGGTGATGACGAGGGTGGAGTCCTCGGCACGACCGATCGTTATCTGCGCCTCACCCAACGTGATCCGAGTGCCGGCCAGCTGACCTGCGGTCACCACCAGTTGGTGCGCCGCCCGCCCCCGCTTCACCTTCGCCGGCTTCGCCGTCGCCTGTCCGGTCGACGCGCCCACCGCCCGGGGCGCGGCCACCAGTCGGCCCGACCGGGCCCCTGCGAAGAGGTCCCGGCGGATGACGCCGACCACCGTGAACACGAAGATCCACAGCAGGACGAGGAATCCGAACCGGGCAACGGTGATAACGAGTTCCGGCAAGGCGGATCAGCCGTCCACGCGGAAGGTCAGAGTGGTCGTACCGAGCTGGATCATGTCACCGGGGTTCAACGCCACGGCGGAGACCCGCTGGCCGTTGACCATGGTGCCGTTGGTCGAGCCGAGATCGGTCAGCACGACCTGCCCACCGTCGAAGTCCAGCCGGGCGTGTCGCCGGGAGATGCCGACGTCCGGCAGGCGCAGGTTGGCCTGGTCGCCACGACCGATCACGGTCGAGCCCATCTGTAGCGGATAGGTGCGGCCGTCGCCGGAGACCAGCCGGATGTTGCGTCCGGCGCCGTGCCCCGGCGGCGGGCCGTAGCCACCACCCTGGTCATAGGACGGGTAGCCGGGCGGACCGGCGTCGTATCCGGGCGGACCGGCGTCATAGCCGGGCGCCGAAACCGGGGCGACCTCGCCACCGGTGTAGACCTCCGCGGTGACCCGGAACATACCGGTGTCCAGTCCTTCACCGCGCTCGATCTCGACGATCACGTCCCCGTAGACCGTCCAGGCCTGCTCGCCGATGAACTCCGCCTGCGACTGGGCCAACTCCTGGGCCAGCGCGGCGGCGTACGGCGCCAGCCGACTGTGGTCGTACGGGGAGAGATCGATCACGTAGCGGTTGGGCACCAACGTGCGCCCACCAGCCAGGATGGCCTTGTGTGCCTCGGCCTCCCGCTGCATGGCGTTGAGGATCTCCACGGGGTGGACCACCCCTTTGAAGACCTTGGCGAAGGCCCCTTCGACCAGGCCTTCCAGACGCTTCTCGAAGCGTTGCAGCACGCTCACCGGCTCCTCCTCGGGTCCCGAGGACATGATGGTATCCGTCCAGAGCGCACGCAGCTCACACGCCGCTCGGCCGGCAGGCCGCGGCCCGTTCGGACGGCTTCTGATTGTCGTGCTACTCTTTCGTCCGCCACGAACGGTAACCGCTGCGAGCAGCGAAAGCCATTCGCGGCAGCAGACCAAGGTCACGTAGTATGGCCGAGGCCCGCCGGTCGCCGGCGGTGTCCGGCCCGGGCCACGTTCACTGAGGTCAGGCCACGGGGAAGTGGCGGAATGGCAGACGCGCACGGTTCAGGTCCGTGTGTCCGAAAGGACGTGGGGGTTCAACTCCCCCCTTCCCCACCACACACGAGGGCTCCGCGGAATGCGGGGCCCTCGCTCCGTATCAGGGCGTGCCGGACGTCACGCTATGCTCCGATGGTTTCTGCCTCCGACGCACCAGGAGTGGCATGTGAGTGTCGCATTCGTGACCGGGTCGGGCGGGCTGATCGGCTCCGAGGCGGTCCGGCACTTCGCCGGCCTCGGTCTCGACGTCGTCGGCATCGACAACGACATGCGGCAGGAGTTCTTCGGCGCGGAGGCGTCCACCGCGTGGAACGTCCGCCGGCTGACCGACGAGCTGGGTGAGGCGTACTCCCACCACAGCATCGACATCCGGGACCGGGCGGCACTCGGCACGCTGTTCGGCCGGTACGGCCGGGACGTGGCCGTGGTGATCCACACTGCCGCTCAGCCCTCGCACGACTGGGCGGTGCGTGACCCGTTCACCGACTTCGACGTCAACGCCGCAGGCACCCTGAACGTCCTCCAGAACGTCCGGGAACACTGCATCGACGCCCCGGTCATCCACTGCTCCACCAACAAGGTCTACGGCGACCGGCCCAACAGCCTGCCCCTGGTGGAGTTGGAGACCCGCTGGGAGATCGAGCCGGGCCACCCGTACGAGCAGGGCATCCGGGAGGACATGTCGATCGACGCGTGCCTGCACTCGATCTTCGGTGCCTCCAAGGTCGCGGCGGACGTCATGGTGCAGGAGTACGGCCGCTACTTTGGCATGAACACGGCCTGTTTCCGGGGCGGGACGCTGACCGGGCCGGCGCACTCGGCGACCGAGTTGCACGGTTTCCTCGGCTACGTGATGCGGGCGAACATGGAGCGCCGCACCTACAAGATCTTCGGCTACCAGGGCAAGCAGGTCCGCGATGCCATCCACAGCTCGGACGTGGTCTCCGCGTTCGAGGCGTTCTTCCGCAACCCTCGCTCGGCCGCCGTCTACAACCTCGGCGGCGGTCGGCACTCGAACACCTCCAACCGGGAGGCGTTCACACTGGCCGAGCAGATCACCGGCCAGGAGATGATCACCGAGTACGTCGAGGCCAACCGGATCGGCGACCACAAGTGGTGGATCGGCTCCAACGAGGCGTTCCAGGCCGACTACCCGGACTGGAAGCAGGTGTACGACGTACCAATGATCATGCGAGAGATCTACGAGGCCAACGTGGACAAGTGGGTGCCGGGAGCATGACCAAGAAGAACGTGCTCGGTGTCCTGGTCGATGCGACCGACTACGCCGAGGCCACCGAGCAGGTGGTGGCCGCCGCGCAGGAACGGCGCCCGTTGGCGCTCACCGCGCTGGCCGTGCACGGCGTGATGACCGGCGTACTGGACCGGGCACACAACGCCCGGCTCAACTCCTTTGACGTGGTGACTCCGGACGGTCAGCCGGTGCGCTGGGCGCTGAACCTGCTGCACGGCGCCGGGCTCACCGATCGCGTCTACGGTCCGACGCTGACCCTGCATGTGCTGTCCCGCTTCGCCGACGAGGGGCTGCCGGTCTACCTGTACGGCTCGACCGAGGAGACCCTCGCCCGGTTGATTCCGGCGCTGGAGCGGATGTTCCCGGCCCTGAAGATCGCCGGAGTGGAGGCGTCCAAGTTCCGCGGTGTGCAGCCGGGCGAGGACGTCGACATCGCCGAGCGGATCAAGGCCAGTGGTGCCCGGCTGGTCCTGGTCGGGCTCGGCTGCCCCCGGCAGGAGATCTTCACGTACGCGATGCGCCCGCTGCTGGACATGCCGCTGATGGCGGTCGGCGCGGCGTTCGACTATCACGCGGGGCTGCTGCGTCAGCCGCCGCCGTGGATGCAGCGCGCCGGGCTGGAGTGGTTCTGGCGTCTCGGCCTGGA
This sequence comes from Micromonospora sp. NPDC000442, assembly GCF_042898635.1. NCBI lineage: Bacteria > Bacillati > Actinomycetota > Actinomycetes > Micromonosporales > Micromonosporaceae > Micromonospora > Micromonospora sp. NPDC000442. Next base: position 441,983 of record NZ_JBIAYZ010000001.1, read on the forward strand.
GCCCAAGCGCCTGTGGCGGCGCTACGTGATCCTGAACCCCGCGTACCTGGGTCGCCTGTTCGCGCAGAAAACCGGGCTGTGGAAGGCCCGGCCGCCCGCGCCGGCCACCGAACGGCCGACCGAGTTCGCAGTCTGACCCGGCACGGCAGACGGGCCCCGGCGGAGCGCCGGGGCCGTCCTCGTACCGGACGTCAGAGGGTCAGCGTCCAGGTGTTGATGTAGCCGGTGTCACCGCCGTAGACGTCGCGGACCTGGAGACGCCAGGTGCCGTTCGCCGCCTCACTGGACAGGTTCCCCGTGTAGGTGGTGTTCACGTTGTCCGTGCCGTCGAAGATGCTGCTGTTCTTCAGCCGGTAGGACGAACCGTCCGGGGCGAGCAGGTCGATGACCAGGTCGCCGCGGTAGGTGTGCACGATGTTCACCGCGACAGTGGAGCTCGACGAGGCGTTCCGGTTGCAGCCGGAGATCGTGATCGAGCTGGTCACCGCCGAGCCCGAGTCCGGAATCGGCACGTCGGTGCCGTTGGTCCCGGAGCAGCCGCCGCCGCTGCCGCCGGTCACCGTCAGCGAGTATGTCGCGCTCCTCGTGCCGGAGGCCGCGGTGCCGGTGACGGTCACGGTGTACGTGCCGGCCGGCGTGCTGGCCGAGGTGCTGATGGTCAGCGTGGACGATCCACCGGAGGTGACGGTGGCCGGGCTGAACGAGGCGGTCGCCCCGGACGGCAGGCCGCTGGCCGACAGACTCACCGACTGGGCGGAGCCGTTGGTGGTCGCGGTGGACACGGTGGCGCTCGCCGAGCTACCCGCCGTGACCGAGCCGGAGGTCGGCGACACCGAGACCGAGAAGTCGTTTGTCGGTGGCGGGGTGCTGCCGTTGACCACGTAGAGCAGCTGGTTCGGGGTTCCCGTGCCGACGTTCGAGATCACGTTCGGGGTGGCGTTGTTGACCAGGTAGTCCCGGACCTGCTGGGGCGTCCAGGACGGGTTGGCCGCGAGGACCAGGGCCGCGACACCGGCGACGTGCGGCGAAGCCATCGAGGTGCCGCTGATGGTGTTCGTCGCGGTGTTGCTGGTGTGCCAGGCGGAGGTGATGCTCACCCCCGGGGCGAGGATGTCCACGCAGGTGCCGTAGTTGGAGAAGCTGGCGGCGGCGTCGTTGCTCTGGGTGGCACCGACGGTGATCGCCGCTGCGGCCCGGGCCGGCGAGTAGTTGCAGGCGTTCTGCCGCTGGCCGAGAGCGTTGCCGTTGCCGGCGGCCACCGCGTACGTGACACCGGAGTTGATAGAGTTGATGACCGCGTTGTCGACCGAGGTGTTCGCCCCACCGCCGAGGCTCATGTTGGCCACGGCCGGCTTCACCGCGTTGGCGGTGACCCAGTCGATGCCGGCGATGACACCGGCGTTGGTGCCGCTGCCGGAGCAGTTGAGCACCTTGACCGCCACCAGGCGGGTCGCCTTGGCCACGCCGTACGCCGAGCCACCGACCGTGCCCGCCACGTGCGTGCCGTGACCGTTGCAGTCGGTGTTGTTGGAGTCGACCGTGTTGGTGCCCCAGGTCGCCCGACCGCCGAAGTCCGAGTGGGTGGTTCGGATGCCGGTGTCGATGACGTACGAGGTCACGTTCGTGGCCGTGTTGGGGTACGTGTACGAGCTGTTGAGCGGCAGGTTCCGCTGGTCGATCCGGTCCAGTCCCCAGGACGGGGGGTTCGTCTGGGTACCCGCGAGGGAAACGACGTGGTTCTGTTCGACGTACGCGACGGCCGGGTCCGCCGCGATCCGTGCCGCGGCCCGCGCGCTGACGCGCAGCTCGGCGCCACGGACGGCCGCGCTGTAGGTCCGGGCCGTGGCACCGCCGTGCCGGCGCAGCAGCCGGTCCACGGAGGAGCCGACGGCCGTACGACTGACTTCGCTGTCCTTGAACACGACGATGTAGCTACCTTCGACGGCGGTCGCGCCGCCGGCGCTCCGGATGGTGCCGACCGGCTCGGCCGCCATGGCCGGCGTGGCCGCCGCCACCATGGCCAGCGTGGCCAGCCCGACGAGCACGGATCTCTGTGGAAGAGCCATCTTCCTACCTCCCTCCGATCGGCACCGAACGTCCACCTGCTCGTGGCAGATTGATCGATGAATGCCGATCACGGTGAGGGTAGTTGGATGTGTGCGGACAGTTAAACATGCCGGATTCCTCATAACACTGGCGAGATGGTTCCCCTACGGGGACGGGTACGGGACGAACGGGGGGTGGGCCCGGATTCGGCGAGCCGGAATTCGGGCAAGGCTGATGGACATGCAGAGCCATCTCGCCCTCCTGCTTCCGGTCGCCGCCGTCTGGTGGACCGCCGGCTTTCTCGCGGACGGGCTACCCCGCCTGAGCCAGGCTCGTGAGCTGCGTCAGCACACCGGCAGGCTGCTCGCGCTGACGCTGACTGGGCTCGGTCTGACGGTGGCTCTGCCGATTGCCGGGCTGGTCACCGTCGGGCCGACCCTGGCGGATCGAGCCGCCGACGGGCTGGCGCTCGCCGCCGTACCCGCCCTGCTGGTGGCCGGCTGCACGGTGCGCCGACTGCGCCGGTTGTGGGCCGGAGCCGGCACACTGGCCGTCGCCTCCAACACACCGGCCCCACACGGACTGCGTGCCGCCGCCGCCCACCCGCTGATCGGACTGCCGTTGCAGGTGACCGGTCTGGCGCTGCTACCGACCGTGATCGCGGCGAGCGGTGCGGGCCAGTTCCTCGGGCCCTCGGCAACCGGGCCGGCGATCACCATCGCGGCGCTGGCCGTCGCGTCGATCGGCGTACGCCACGCGTTGCGGCACAACCGGTTCGCCGAGCGGGCCATGCCCGAGCGGGTGTCGTCACCGCGCCCGGCCGCTGGCGCCCTGCACGTATAGCAGTTCCAGGATCGCCCTGGTCGCCTCGAACCAGCGGTCGAGCCAGCCGGGTGGCGGCACGCTGCCCTTCGGCGGCAACTCCATCAGCAGGCCACGCAGCAGCGGATGGTCCACGAGGGAACCGTCGTCGACCGTCGACCAGCCACCGGCCGGGAAGGACGGCTCGGTCAGCGGATTCGGATCCAGCGACGGCAGGGTGAGCGGCGACGACGGCTCCGTCGTCGCCGGGGTCTCCCGGCCCGCGTGCTCGGTCTCCGCCGACACCACCTCGGTCAGCACGGTGTCCCGCCGGGCCCCGCGATACTTGCCGCCGAACCGTTCCGGCTTTCCCGGTCCGTTGGTGAGGTTCTCCGACCCGATACTCGTCATCCGTCTCGCCTGCCTCGCTCGGTTACCCGCCCTGCCGGGGGGATGTCGACCAGCGCGTACCGAGAGGTACAACGACACGGGCAGGATGTGGCGACGGCAGCCGGCGGAGCACGCGTCCGATACCCCGCCCACCGCGGCCGGGTCACGACAGCGGATCCCCGCTCGGCCAGCGGCCGAACGGGGATCCGTCGTCACCGTCCCCGGGCGTCAGGCCCGGGGGAACGCGCCGTCCCTGGTGCTGGCGACGAAAGCGTGCCAGTCACCCGGCGCGAAGACCAAGGCCGGTCCGGCCTTGTCCTTCGAGTCCCGGACGCCGACCGCCCCGGTCACGTACGCCACCTCAACGCAGTTGTCACAGTTCGGCCCGCTCTTCGAGCTCTTGAACCATGTCGCCTGCGTCAGGTTTCCGGAGAATCCTTGCGTCGCCACTTCCACAACGGCTCCTCTGCCAGTCTCGCGATGTACTCGACGGACTCCTCCGGACGTTTGGCCGCTGCTCGAATGTGATCGAAGATGAAGCTGTACTTCTGTAGTTCGTCGCTCTTCTCCAAGAAGAGCCCACCCGTGGCGTTCTCCGCGTACACGACATCCGGATCACCGGGTTCGGGGAAGCTGAGGATCGTGAAGGTGCCGTCCATGCCGGCGTGCGCCCCCACCTCGAACGGCAGGACCTGAAGCGTCACGTTCGGCAGCTGTGCCACCTCCACCAACCGGCTGAGCTGGTCACGCATGACCGCATCCCCGCCCACCGGACGGCTCAACACCGCCTCATCGAGCACCACCCACAGATCGACCGGATCATCCTGGGTCAACAACGACTGACGACCGAGTCGGACACGCACCCGTTGCTGTACCTGCTCCGGACTGAAGTCGGGGCGGGCCGCGCGAATCATCGCGCTGGCGTAGTCCTCGGTCTCCAGCAGCCCCGGCACCACCTGCTGCTCGTACGCACGAATCGAACTGGCCGCCGCCTCCAGGCCCACGTACGCCCCGACCAGCACCGTGCTATAGGGATGCCACCAGCCCTTCTGCCGGGCCTCGCGGGCGATCTGCACCAGCTCGTCGCTCTCGGCGCCGACCACTCCGTAGATCCGGAGCATGTCCCGAACGTCGCGGGGAGTCGCGGTGGTGTGGCCCGTCTCGATACGCGAAATCTTGGAAGCCGAGCATTCCAACTGCTCTGCCACGACCTCGATGGTGATCCCGGCGGCCTCGCGCTGGCGGCGCAGTTCTGCGCCGAGCCGGCGCCGCCGGATGGTCGGGCTGCGCCGCTCGCTCACCGTGTCACCTCTCCGCTCCGACGCGCCGCTCTGACCGCCCGCCCACGGCGCGATCCTCTCGGCGAACGTTCGCGGCGTGGGGTGGTCCGGTCCTCGGCCGGCCGCGGCGGGCGAAACCGGCTCTCAGTGTGCCGCCCGGGTGGCAGCGCGTTCAAGCGCCGTTTCGCGCGAGCCGCTCACGTATCGGCAAAAGTCGACGTGCAACTTGCATGAAGCACACTCCTGATGCACTCTGTCCGTATGACCCGGGTTACTGACCGTCTCCGATCCGTCTCCACGAGTGATCAACGCTGTGGAGGAGTGGGTCACCGGGGAGGAGCTCCGCCACCAGCAGCTCCGCACTGACGGCAACGACACCGGCCCCGGCCCCCCGAGACACGACCTCGTCGCCGGAGCCAGCAAACCCCCATCCTCTAGCCGGCCCTTCCCCGCCGGCCGACCCTTCCAGGAGCCCATGTGCTTCCCCGCTCCGGTGACGTACTGCACGTGACACGCGCGGCGAGTGTCCAGTTCCTCAGACCCATCCTGTTCCGGGTGATCCGGGTGCTCGACCGGCCCACCTACGACGGCTGGCTCTGGCTCGAAGGCTACGAGTTGAACGCGGCGGGGGACGCGGTCAACCGTCGGTCGATCTTCGTCCAACGGGCCGGGCTGCGGCAGGTCCAGGCCGCCCCGCAGCCGCGTCCACACACCGTACGCTCGGCCCGCCGGCCGGCCGTACGGACGCCGGTTCGGGTGCACTGAGCATCACCGACTGCACTGAGCATCACCGACGTCAGGTGAAAAGGATTCGGGGGGCATGCCGCCGACATAGAATCGGTATGCCCACCCCGGCATGTCTCCACCCCGCGCCTCCCGGACCCCGAACCTGGGATGGCCATGCTCACTATGTCCGCGCGGGAGCCACGTCGGTCCCGTATCGCCCACACCTTCGGACTCCTGGCGCTTCTCGGTGCCGTCACCACCCTGGTGGTGCTGGGCCGAGATCCCGCCCTGCCGTCCACCCGGCTGGCCGAGCCCGTACCGGCCCCGGAGATCACTGTCGTGGAGAGCGAGCCGGTCGAGCCGGACGTCATATCCGACGGTGTCTGGGACACCTTCGCTTACGACGGCTTCTTCGACCGACCGGCCGATGGCCCGGCGGAGTCCGACGGCGACTCGGAGCACTCTTACCCCGCTGAACAGGACGCGCCAGCCAGGGCCACGGGTGGTCACACCCGGGAGGAACTCAGCCGCTCGCTGTTCTGGTCGGGGGTGTTCGGGCTGGCGATCTCCCTCGCCGGTCTCGGGCTGGTCGGCACCAGACGCCGCATGTGGTGACTCGGGCGATCACCCTGTGGGGCTCGCCGTGGCGGTCGGCTCGGTGGTCGGCTCATCCGTCGTCGGCGAGGGACTCGGGCTGGCCGCGGCGACCACCAACCGGACCTCGTCGCCCGCCTCCACCAACTCGCCGGCCTCCGGGTCGGTGGCGATGACGGTCCCCTCCGGCTGGCCCGACGGGCGGTACTCCACCCGATAGTCGAGGTCGAGCCCGTCCAGCGCCGCCCGTGCCGCAGCCTCCGGCAGACCCACCAGCGGCGGCACCGGCACCTCGACCGGCGCGGCGCTCGTCGTCGGTGCTGGTGACGGGGACGCGGTTGTCGGCGACGGCGACGCCGTGGGCGGCGGGGCCTGGGTGGTCGGCGAGGGCGACTCCGGTGCCGGCCCGTCGTCGTCCAGCCCTTGGCGGGCCAGCCAGAACCCGCCCCCGATCAGGCCGAGCAGAAGCAGCAGCAGGACGCCCCAGAGGATCGGCAGCCACCACGGTCGGCCCGGCTGCTCGTCGGCGTACCAGTCGCCGCCGGCCAGTTCGCGGTCCACGCCCGGCCGCACCGACGGCACCTCCGCGCGCCCCGACCAGGCCGCTGGCCCGGAGCGCTGAGTCGGCGGCAGCGGCGCGGTCGCGTCCACCGGCCCGCCGGCCGCGCGATCCATCGGCGCGGTTTCATCCGGCGTACGCCCGAGCGGCGCCGTCTCGTCCGGCGCACGCCCCGGCGGCGTCGCGTCGGCCGGAATCCTCGGCTCGCCGGCTGACCGCTCCATCGGCGCGGTCTCGTCGGGAGCCCGCTCCATCGGCGCGGTCTCGTCCGGGTTGTCGTCGGACGGCGGGATCGGGCGGGTCCGGTCGTCCGGTTGCCCGTCGGTCGGCTCCTGGCGGTCGTCGCTCACGGCACGTCCTTTCCGCCGACCGGGCGGGCAACAGGCCCCTCGACGGTCAACCTAGCGGTTCTGCCGGTCATCGGCCGGCATCAGCGTGTCGGGTGCACGTCACGGTGCCGGAGCGCTCGCGTCCGCAGTCGGCGGCGTGCCGCACCAGATCTGGACCACGTCGTTCCACCTGCCGACCGTTCCGCCCGGCGGTTGCTGCGACGTGACCGTGCCGGAGCGTCCGTTGGGATAGCGAGGCGAGAATCCGTCGTCGACGAGTTCGTCCCTCGCCTCGTTGCAGGCCTCACCGATCAGGTCCGGCACCTCGTTCGGCGGAGCGGCCCCAGCTACGTTGATCTTGACGGTGACCCCGCGCCGAACCGGCGTACCCGGGGCCGGGTCGGTGCTTCTCACGCTGGAACTGTCACCACTGCCGAAGACGAGTTGCCAGCCCAGGCCCAGGTCCCGCAGTTCCTCCCTGGCCTCCTCGAAGTCCGCGCCGACCAGGTCCGGGACGGTGAGTCCGGTCGGCCGCGACGGGCTGGGGCTGTTGCTCGGGGTGGTCGCGGTGTTCGGCGTCGGCCGCTCCCGCGGCGGCGAGGTCCGCACCGTCGGGCTGGGGATGGGAGTACCGGTGGCGCCGGACGACACCGGGCCGGGTCGTACCTGATCGCCAGCGAGCACCCAGCCCCCGGCCGCACCGATGATCGCGAGCAGTACGGCGGCGGCTCCGCCGCCGATGATCAGCCTCGTCCGGCCCGGGTCGGTGTCACCGCGCCCCGGCCGCCCGTCCGTGGTCCCGTCCGTCATCCCGCCCACCGCCTCATCACCCGCGACCGTAGCGACCGGGGCCAAGCACTGTCCGTAACCGTTGCCGGTCGATGCCACGCACGACTCGCCGCACCGACCACAGGACGTTACGCTGCCCCGCATGGCCAGACAGGGCTGGGGAGGATCGATCGCCACCGCGGCCGGCGTGGCAGCCGGTGCCGGTGCCGCCCAACTGGGCTTCGGATACGGCCTGGGCATTCTCAACTGGGCACCCAATGAGGCGTCCGCCGGCACGGCGGCCTGGGTGGCAAGCCTGATCTGGGCGACCTGGATCGCCGCCACGTCGACCATCTTCGGCGCGGTCTGCGCCCAACGGCTGCACGACCGCCGTCGGGCCGGTTCCCCGTCGGACACCCCGGCGGTGGTCGGCGGGTCGCCCGCGACCGGTGCCCCGGTTCCGCCGTCCGATACCGCAGCGGCGGCCGGCGACCCGGTTCCGCCCGCCGGTGAACCGCCGTCCGCCACCGCCAGGCAGACCGGTGGCGGGCTGTGGGGAGTCGCGCTGGCCGTCTCCGCCGGCCTTGGCGCGCTGATCACGGTGTTGCTGGTCGCCGTGCCGGCACGGGTCGCGGTGGTACCCGACACGCCGTCCCCTCGGGACATGGCCGCCATGTACGCGGCGGTCGGCGTGCTGATCGGAACGCTGGTGGCCGTCTGGGCGCTGCGGTGCCGCGCCGCCGCCACCAACGTCATCGCCACCGCCGGTTGGCTCTGGCTGCTCGCGGTCATCGCCGTGGTCGATTCGGTACTAGCCGGTCGCGGGCTGACGACCGCCCAACTCGGCATCTGGCAACTCAGCTCGGACAGCGACCAGTTCTGGGTCCGGGACTACTTCTACTGGCCCGGGGCGGTCCTGTCGCTCGGTTCGGCACTGGTGATCGGTGCGCTGGCCGCCCGCAGCGGGGTCCGCGCGACCGATCGACGGGTCGGCGCCACCGCCTCGGGTGCCGCCGGACCGCTGCTCGTGGCCATCGCGTACTTCCTCGCCGTACCGAGGCTCACGGCGATCAGCCCGGAACAGGTGTCCGCTCATCTCACCGCCCCGTACGCGGTGATCGTCGGCATCGGCGGGTCGGTCCTGGTGGCGGCGCTGGCCCAGCGATCGGCCCGGCTGGCGGCGCGCCGGTCAAGTGGCCCCGACGCGGCCCCGGTGGTGCCTCGGCAACGGGTCGGTGACGAGGACCGGTTCACGCCCGGGTCCACGACGGATGTCGAGCGGTCCACGCCGGGTGCCGAGCGGTCCACACCGGGTGCCGACCGGTCCACACCGGGTGCCAACCGGCTCGACGAGACGGTAGCCGGCGAGGTGACGGCCACCCGGAAGGAAACCGCACCGGGGGGAAGCACATCGCGACCGGTGGCGGTCAAGCCGGCAACACCGAAACCCGCACCGAAACCGGCAGGACCGAAGCCCACGGCAGTGAAGCCGGACGGGTCGGCGGAGGTGGGTGAAAACACCCCCAGCACCTCGCTGCCCGACGCGTCGTCCGGCAGCGACGAGACGCCCGAGGGCGGTGGCCGCCGTGGCCGTCCCCAGCGGCGAGGTCGCTAGTCTGGATCTTGGTACCAGACGGCCACGCCGAGGGGCGATTCCGTGCCAAGATCGGCTAGGTTGCCGGGTCGCTCAGTCGAGCGGCCAGGTGTGCACCGGCTCGTTGGTGTACTGCAACTCCGCGTAGCGCTGGAGCGTGTGGTGCAGCGCGGCCCTCCGGTCCAGGCCCAGGTGCCGCTCGGCGGCCCACACGGTGGCGGTCTGCCAGACCGCGCCGTTGCGCCCGGTACGACAGCGTTGCTCGATGATGCCGAGCAGCCGGTCCCGGTCGGCGGGGGCGACGCCGAAAGCGTCGAGGCCGGCTGCGGCGAGCGGCAACAGTGTGTCGAGCACCAACGTGGTCACCGGCACATCGCCCAGCCGCGGCCAGTGCAGGACCGCGTCCATGCCCCGGCGGGCAGCCGCGTGGAAGTTCTCCTCGGCCGAGCTGAAGGTGAGCTGGCTCCAGATCGGTCGGTCGGCCTCGGCCATGCCGCGGACCAGCCCGAAGTAGAAGGCGGCGTTGGCCAGCATGTCGACCACGGTCGGCCCGGCCGGTAGCACCCGGTTCTCCACCCGCAGGTGCGGGCGGCCGTTCATGATGTCGTACACCGGCCGGTTCCACCGGTAGACGGTGCCGTTGTGCAGCCGCAACTCGGCCAGTTCGGGAACGCCGCCGGCATGCAGGACCTCCACCGGGTCCTCGCTCTCGCAGATCGGCAGCAGGGGCGGGAAGTAGCGGACGTTCTCCTCGAACAGATCGAAGATCGAGGTGATCCACCGCTCACCGAACCAGACCCGGGGCCGTACGCCCTGGGCCTTCAGCTCGTCCGGCCGGGTGTCGGTGGCCTGCTCGAACAGGGCGATGCGGGTCTCCGCCCAGAGCTGCCGATCGTAGAGGAACGGCGAGTTGGCACCCACTGCCACCTGCGCGGCGGCGATCGCCTGGGAGGCGTTCCAGTAGTCGGCGAAGCTGTCCGGCGCCACCTGTAGGTGGAACTGGAGGCTGGTGCAGGCCGCCTCCGGCGCGATCGAGTCGTTGTGCGTACGCAGTCGCTCGACGCCCCGGATGTCGAGCTCGATGTCCTCGCCCCTGGCCCCGACGATCTGGTCGTTGAGCACCCGGTAACGCTCGTTGGTGGAGAGGTTGTCCGCCACCAGGTGTTGCTCGTTCAACGTGGGCAGAATGCCGACCAGAACGATCCGGGTGTCCGACCGCGCCGCGCGTTCGTTGGCCCGGTTGAGGCTGGCGCAGAGGTCGCGCTCGTAGTCGGCGAACCCGTTGCCGGAGATCAGCCGTGGATTGGCGTTCAGTTCCAGGTTGAACTGCCCGAGCTCGGTCTGGAAGGACGGGTCGGCGATCGCGGCGAGGATCTCCTCGTTACGCATGGCCGGTTCGGCGGCCGGGTCGACGAGGTTGAGTTCGATCTCCAGCCCGGTCATCGGCCGGTCGGCGTCGAAGCCGAAGTCGTCCAACATGAGCGCGAACACGTCCAGACAGCGACGGACCTTCTGCCGGTACCGGACCCGGTCCTCACGGGAGAAGGCGGCTCGATCGACGTCCCTGCCCATGCTTCCTCCCGGCGCGCGACGCCACGGAACGGTGCCGCTCCGCAGCGCACTGTGAACCATACTCGTTGGGAGCGCCGAGCCCAGCCGCCCCGAAGATCGGTCCATTGCCGCAGTCCACCCCGCCGTAGCGGCCGACACGTCGCCCCGACCAGGTGGGTCACTCCCGCCGGAATACATACCCAGTCGTACCGTCGAACCCCCGGCGGCCAACGACGAACAAGTTGTGACAATTCGCACCAGCGGCCGCGGGCCCGGGTACGCGCGGAGACACCCGGACAGCCGACAGGCCCGCGCGGTGCGGGCGCGGGCCTGTCGGGGCGTACGGATCAGGACTGCCGGATGGCCTCGCCCTCGATCTCGATCTTGACCTTCTTGCCGACCAGGACGCCACCGGACTCCAGGGCGACGTTCCAGGTCAGGCCGAAGTCCTCACGGTCGATCTCGGTGCTCGCCGAGAAACCGAAGATGTCCTGGCCGAAGGGGCTGCGGCCGACACCCTCGAACTCGACCTTGAGCTCGACCGGACGAGTCACGTCCTTGATGGTCAACTCGCCGGTCAGGACGAACTCGTTGCCCTCGTGCGACTTCACGCCGGTGCTGCGGTACTCCAGCGTGGCGAACTTCTCGACGTCGAGGAACTCGGGGCTGCGCAGGTGCGCGTCCCGGTCCGCCTGGGCGGTGTTGATGCTGGCGGCCTGGATGGTGGCGGAGACCGTGGACTCCAGCGGTTCCTCGGCGATGGTGATGGTGGCGCTCGCGTCCGCGAACTCGCCGCGAACCTTACTCACCATCATGTGCCGGGCAACGAAGCCGACCCGCTTGTGCGCCACATCCAGCAGGTAGGTGCCGGCCGCCGGGATGGTGAGGCCGTTCCAGTCGCGGGTAACCGGCTCGGTGCTGCTGGTCATGAGAGACTGCCCTCCGGGAGAGATTGTTTAGTAGCCCAACGGCTGCGTCAGCAACTATAGCCTCGGCAATATTCCTTCTGTCAAGTATTGGTACGATGGACCGGTGGAAGCGAACACGTTCGACGACCCTCGGATCACGGCCGTCGGCCTGCTCTTCGAGGTGCACGCCGGGCTGGCCGCCCGATTCGCCGCCCAGCTGGAGGAGCACGGCCTGTCATCGGTCGAGTTCGAGGTGCTGACCAGACTCACCCGATCACCCGCCAACCAACTGCGGATGACCGATCTTGCTGCCCAGACCTCACTGTCCACCAGCGGCGTGACCCGGGTGGTGGACCGGATGGAACGCGACGGGTTGATCACCCGCCGTGCCTGCCCCTCCGACCGACGCAGCTCGTACGCGGTCGTCACGCCCGCCGGCCTGCGCCGGCTCGACGAGAGCCTGCCCGGACACCTTCAGCTCATCGAGGACTGGTTCACCGGGCAACTCGACCCGGCCGCGCTTACCGCACTGCTCGACGGCCTGCGCCGGGTACGTGACGCCGTGCATCCCTGCGCGACCGCCGGCAGCCGATCCGCCGCACCGGGCGAGCCCTCGGCCGAGTGCGACGAGAAGGAGGTGAGCTCGCCCGCACCGGGAGGCCAGCCGGGCCGCTGATGCACCCCTCGCGCCGCCCGTGCCAGCCGATTGTCGTCACCCTCGACGGTCTGCGAACCCTCGGTGCGCACCGGAACAGCCGAGCGTCACGGCACCGGCAGAAAGACCGGCAGAACCACGGGGTCAATGGGCGATAGCCCATCAAACCCGACAGACAGGCGGACTGCGCCTCGCTAGTCTCGCAGCGGCGGGGGCAGCGGGGGGCACCGGCGCGGGCGATGAGCGAGGGGTGGCAACAGGGGGCTTCCTCGCCCGCGCCGGCCCCGTCCCCGCCACCCGTGGTCCGTTCCGCACTCTCACCGCCCCTGTGGTCGGGCCGTTCCGGACTCTCACCGCCCCTGCGTGGTCGGGCCGTTCCGGGTCACCGCCAGCACGTAGAGCAGTTCCTCCTCATGCTCCAGCAGCCGGATGCCGCCCTCCCGGCAGGCCACGTCCAGCCGATCGAGCACCCTCGCGTCGGAGGTGCTCGCCGCCAGCCCCACCAGAGCCTCCACCACCGTGCGCCGGTCCCGGCCGGTCTCGTCCGGCTCCGCTGCCGCGGCGAACCACTCCGCCGCGACCTCCCGGTCCCCACGATGCAGCGCCAGCTGACCCTCGATCAGTGCACCCGTGCCGTCGAGTGGACGCAGTTCGGCGAGCACCTCGGCGGCCTCGGCCGCCCGACCGTCCTGGGCGAGCGCCAGACCCAGCGTCCCCAGCACCTGTCGTCGACCGCGCGGGGTGCCCAGGTCACCGAAGGCCGTCAACACCCGGCGCGCCTCGTCGACCGCGTCGGCGTACCGGCCCTCCAGACGGAACACCTCCGCGACGGTGCCCCGAGCGAGCACCCGCAGCCGCTGCTCCGCGCACTGACCACCGAGCCGGTCCACCACGGCCAGCCGGCGACGGGCCGTGGCCAGGTCACCGAGTCTGATCTCGTGCCACGCCAGTTGATGCTGTGCGACCGCCATCTGGCGGGTCAGGCCATGCTCGGTGGCCAGGGCCAGCACCGCCTCCGCCTGCTCCCGTGCCTGGCCCGGCCGTCCGGTCGCGGCCAGCAGGACGCCGAGGACCGTCCGCGCCTCCAGTTCGCCCGGCACGTCACCGAGCCGACGGAACTCCGCCAACGCCGCGCGGGCCGTCGGCAGCTCCGCTGCGGCCGCACCGTGCTCACCGGCGAGCATCGCCACACCGACCGAGGCCCACGCGCGCAGGGCCGGATCGGCGTCGGCGGTACGCGGATCGGCCAACAGGCGCAGCAGCCACTGCCGGCCGACCACGTCCCGCCCACGTAACCGCCACCACCGGGGCAGGCTCACCGCGAGACGTAACGCGGTCAAGGGATCGTCGACCGCCGCGTACGCCAGTGCCGAGCTGATGTCGCCGGTGACCTCGTCGAGACGGTGCGCCGCGGCACCGGCACCGGCGCCCGTCAACCCCGACGCGGTCCGCTCCACCAGCCGGGTCACCACCCGCGCGTGCCGACGTCGGATCACCGTCGACTCGCCGGCACCGGACGCCTGCTCGACGGCGTAGTCCCGGACGGCGTCGACGAGCCGGAACCGGAACGAGCCACCACCTCGTACGCTCAGCAGCCCGAGGTCGAGGAAGCGGTTCAGCAGCGGCACCGGATCGACGCCGGTTCCGGCGAGCATCTCCTCGGCCAGTTCCACCGACCACCGGTTGCCGAAGGCGGCGAGCTGGCGCAGCGCCGCCCGGTCCCCGACGGCGAGCAGCCGGTAACTGGTGGCCACCGCGTCGCGCAGGGTCTCCGCCACCGCCGCTCGGGCATCGTCGCCCCGTGGCCGTGTATCCCAACCGCTGTGCGTGGCGGCCGAGGTGTCCAGATCCAGCACCCGGTCGCCGTACCGGTCGAGCAGTTCGGTGAGATCGAGCAGCCGGCCGCGCGCCGCCATCAGTTCGATCGCCAGTGGCAGCCCACCCAGCCGGCGCACCAGTGCGGCCAGCGCCGGCAACTCGGCGTCGGCCGGCGGTTCCCGCCGGACCTGGGCCAGTCGGGAGGTGAACAGAGCGACCGCCGGACAACCGGCGACGGTGGCCGGATTGGTGTCGCCCGGTGGTGGCACCTCCAACGGAGACACGGGGCGTACCCACTCGCCGGGCAGCCCGACCGGATGCCGGCCGGTGACCAGTACCCGCAGCGACGGCACCGCGCCGACGAGTCGCCGCAGGGTGCCGGCCACCGGATCAGGTGCCCGCTCCACGGCGTCCACCAGCAGCAGCGCCGGCCGGTCACCGAGCCGCGCGGCCAACTCGGTGTCCCGGGCCACGCCGAAGACCGTCATGACGGCGGCGTGCACGTCGGCCGCGTCCGACCCGGCACCGATCAGCACCCCGGCGACACCGCCGGGGTGGGCGGGCGCGGCCGCATGAACCGCCGCCAACGCCAGGGCCGTCTTGCCGACGCCGGCCAACCCCACCAGGCTCACCACCCGGGGACCGCGCGGATCGTTCAGCAGGGTGGCCAGCTCGCTGACATCGCGCTCCCGGCCGATCAGTTCCGGTGGTGGCGGCAGCCCCAGCGGCGTATTGACCTCGGGCTGGACGGTCGCCGGAGCGGTGCCCCGGGCGGCGGCCAGAAACGTCGCGCGGGCGGAGCCGGTCAGCCCGAGCGCCCCGGCTAGCAACTCCACGGTGGTGCGTTGTGGCCGGGTGGAACGGCCACGTTCCAGGTCACGGACCGTCCGTACCCCGACGCCGGCACGCGCCGCCAGCTCAGCCTGGGTGGCGCCAGCAGCCAGCCGGTGCGCCCGCAGCAGCTCCGGTAGACCGGCGTGCGGCGGACCGGATTGACGATCATGACCGGGAGCCATGGGCACGGACAATACGGGCCAGGCCCGACATCGGACACAGGATCGTCGGCCACCCGACGGTGCCGCGCCGAAAGCCGACAACGACCGCCCGATGGGCAACCCAGGACGACCAGCGATCGACGTCGGCGGTCCGCTGGCCGTTGGACGTTTCCGGTCGGCACCGGCCGGAGCCGGATGCCGACCGGCCGGCTCACATCCCCAGGTCGCGAGCGATGATCATGCGCTGCACCTCGGAGGTACCCTCGCCGATTTCCAGGATCTTGGAGTCCCGCCAGAACCGGGCCACCGGGTACTCGTTCATGAAGCCGTAGCCGCCGTGGATCTGCGTCGCCTCCCGGGCGTTGTCCACCGCGATCGTGCTCGCGTGCAGCTTGGCGATCGCCGCCTGCCGCTTGAACGGCTCGCCGGCCAGCATCCGGGCGGCGGCGTCGTAGTAGGCGAGCCGGGCGGTGTACGCCTTCGCCTCCATGTCGGCGATCTTGAACTGGATCGCCTGGTAGTTGCCGATCGGCTGACCGAAGGCGTGCCGCTCCTTCGCGTACTTGATCGACTCGTCGACGCAGCCCTGAGCGAGACCCACGGCCAGCGCGGCGATGGCGATCCGACCCTCGTCGAGAATGCGCAGGAACTGGGCGAAGCCGCGACCACGCTCGCCGAGCAGGTTCGCCGCCGGCACCCGGCAGTCGTCGAAGGTCAGTTCGTGGGTGTCCGAGGCGGTCCAGCCGACCTTGGAGTAGCCCGGAGCGACGCTGAAGCCGGGCGTCCCGCTCGGCACGATGATGGAGGACAACTCCTTCGTGCCGTCCGGCCGCGTACCGGTGACCGCGGTGACGGTGACCAGGGCGGTGATGTCGGTACCCGAGTTGGTGATGAACGCCTTCGAGCCGTTGATGACCCATTCGCCGGTCGCCTCGTCCAGCACCGCCCGGGTCTCGGTGCCACCCGCGTCCGAGCCGAAGCCCGGCTCGGTCAGCCCGAACCCGGCCAGCGCCTCGCCGCTGAGCAGCCGCGGCAGCCACCGCGCCTTCTGCTCGTCGGTGCCGAACCGGTAGATCGGCATCGCGCCCAGCGACACCGCCGCCTCCAGGGTGATGGCCACGCTGGAGTCGACCCGGGCCAACTCCTCCAGGGCCAGGCAGAGGGCGAAGTAGTCGCCCCCCATACCGCCGTGCTCCTCCGCGAAGGGCAGGCCGAACAGCCCCATCTTGCCCATCTGGCGGATGATCTCGTACGGGAAGGTGTGCTGCTCGTAGTGCTCGGCGATGACCGGCGCGACCACCTCGCGGGCGAAGTCCCGCACGCTGTCGCGCAGCGCCTCATGCTCCTCGGTGAGCCGGAAGTCCATCGGGTTGCCTCCTGTGTGGACGGCCCGCGGGCGCTCGTGACGCCGGAACGGGATCGTGCTGGTGCCGGACGGACGACTCAGACCGGGGTGACGCCGTGCCGTCGCCGGGAGAAGTGCCGCTGCTTGCCGCGGGCGGCGGCGAACCGGCGCACCAGTTCCGCCCGCAGTTCCTGCGGCTCGACGATCGCGTCGACCACCAGTTCGCTGGCGAGCCGGACGATGTCGATGTCCCGCTCGTACTCGGCACGCCGGGCGGCGACGAACGCGGCCCGCTCGGCCTCGTCCTCGATCGCGGCGATCTTGTTGGCGTACACCGCGTTGACCGCGGCCTCCGCGCCCATCACCGCGATCTTCGCGGTGGGCAGGGCGATGGTGGCGTCCGGTTCGAAGCCCGGGCCGGCCATGGCGTAGAGGCCGGCACCGTACGCCTTACGCACCACCACGCAGATCTTCGGTACGGTCGCCTCGGAGATCGCGGTGATCATCTTCGCGCCGTGCCGGATGATGCCCTGCTTCTCCACCGCGCTGCCGACCATGAACCCGGGCACGTCGCTCAGGAACAGCAGCGGCACGTTGAACGCGTCGCAGAGCTGCACGAACCGGGTCGCCTTGTCGGCCGAGTCGACGAAGAGCACCCCGCCCTTGAACATCGAGTTGTTGCCGACCACGCCGACGACCTCGCCGTTCAGTCGGCCGAAGCCGATGGTCAGCTCCTTGGCCCAGAGCGCCTGGATCTCGAAGAAGGAGTCCTCGTCGAGCAGGCCCTTGACGTACCGCCGCATGTCGAACGCCTGCCGCTCGCTCGCCGGCACCAGCGCGGCGAGGTCGGCCTTTGCCGGTGCTTCGACGGCAGGGGCGGTGGGCGGCTGCTGGGTCCAGTTCGCCGGCAGGTACGACAGGTAGCGCTTCACCACGTCGAGCGCATCGACCTCGGTCTTGCAGAGGAAGTGCCCGACGCCGGACTCGGCGCAGTGCACCCGCGCCCCGCCCATCGCTTCCAGGGTCGTCTTCTCGCCGGTGACCATCTCGACCATCCGGTCCGACCCCAGATACATGCTGGCGTTGCCGTCGACCATGGCGACCACGTCACAGAACGCCGGAATGTACGCCCCGCCGGCCGCACTGGGCCCGAACAGCGCGCAGACCTGGGGGATCGATCCGGAGGCGCGGACCTGGTTCCAGAAGATCTTTCCGGCGCCACGGCGGCCGGGGAACAGCTCGACCTGGTCGGTGATCCGGGCCCCGGCCGAGTCGACCAGGTAGACCATCGGAACACCGGTGTCGTACGCCCGCTCGATGATCCGGATGATCTTCTCGACGGTGCGGGCACCCCAACTGCCGGCCTTGACCGTGGAGTCGTTTGCCATCAGGCAGACCTGACGACCGTCGATGGTGGCGGTGCCGGTGACCACGCCGTCGGCGGGCAGGCCCTCGGCGAGCGCGTTGGCGTAGAGGCCGTCCTCGACGAAGCTGCCCTCGTCGACGAGCAGCGCGACCCGCTCCCGGGCGAAGAGTTTGCCTTTCGCCGCATTCGCCGCGTGGTACTTCTCCGCGCCGCCGGCCCTGACCCGCTTGCGCAGCTGCTCCAGCGCCTCACCGTCAACCGTCACTGCGGCTCCCCACCCCAAGCAACCTGAACGATCGTTAGGCTACCCCACCCCAACCCACCCCCGCACCACCCACCACCCCCAGCCCCACGCGCCAGCCCCACGCGCCAGCCCTGCGCGATCTTGCACTTTCGGTCGCCGAAATGCCGTACAACAGCGGATCTGTCCCGACCGAAAGTGCAAGATCGCGAGGCCGGGGTGGGGGTGGGGGTGGGGGGTTAGTGGGGGGTTAGTGGGGGGTTAGGCGGGTGCGGGGGCCGGCGCGGAGGACGCCGGAGGGGAGGCTGCGGGCGGTGAGGGCCTCGGCCAGTTCGGCGACCTCGATCAGGGCGTCCAGGTCGATTCCGGTGTCGATGCCCATGTCGTGCAGCATGTGCACCGCCTCCTCGGTGGCCAGGTTGCCGCTGGCCCCGGGCGCGTACGGGCAGCCACCCAGCCCGCCGACACTGGCGTCGAACTCGGTCACCCCGAGTTCGAGGGCCGTCAGCAGATTGGCCAACGCGGTACCCCGGGTGTTGTGGAAGTGCAGCAGCACCGGGACGTCGGCGTTGCGGTCGCGTACCGCGGTGAGCAGGTCGCGGACCCGTCGGGGCGTACCCATGCCGGTGGTGTCGCCGAACGCGACGCGGTCGGCGCCGTCGCGAACCACCCGGTCCACGATGGCGGCCACCCGCGTCGGATCGATGTCTCCCTCGTAGGGACAGCCGAAACTGGTCGCGACGATCACCTCGGCGTGGGCTCCGGCGCCGTGCAGCAGGTCGATCAGCTCGGCGATGTCGTCCAGCGACTCGTCGGTGGAGCGGTTGACGTTGCGCCGGTTGTGCGTGTCGCTGGCCGAGACGACCACCTCGATCTCGGTGAAGCCGGCGGCCAGGGCACGCTGCGCGCCGCGCGTGTTCGGCACCAGCGCCGAGTAACGCACCCCGTCAACCTGCTGCGCCCGTCGCCACACCTCGTCGGCGTCGGCCATCTGCGGAATCGCCCGGGGGTGCACGAACGACACCGCCTCGATCCGTCGTACCCCCGTACGCGAGAGCGCGTCGAGCAGCCGCACCTTGGCGTCGGTGGGGATCGGTGCCTCGTTCTGCAACCCGTCGCGCGGCCCGACCTCACGAATGGACACGTACTCCGGCATCTCCGCCATCCACCCACCTCGCTGTTACAAGCCCCCACCCCCAACACCCCCAGCATGTCACACCCCACCACCCCCCACCCTCCACGTCCCACCCAGTTGATCATGAAGTTGTTGCCCTCGACACGCCGGGCGGAGCACAACAACTTCATGATCAACCGGGTGGGGGGTGGGGGTGGAGGGTGGGGGACAGTTAGCGGAGGCGGGAGATGATTGTGGTGTCGTAGTCGCCGGAGAGGAACTCCTGGTTCTCCAGCAGCTCGGCGAAGAACGGGAGGTTGTGCTTGGGGCCGGACAGGTCGAAGGCGGCCACTGCCGTGCGGGCGCGGGCGATCGCCTCGTTCCGGTCCCGGCCGTGCACGATCAGCTTCGCCATCAGGCTGTCGTAGAACGGGGTGACGGTGTTCCCCTCGGCGTAGCCGGAGTCGACGCGTACCCCCTCGCCGGTCGGCTCCACCCAGGTCTTGATGGTTCCGGGGCCGGGCAGGAACCGCTTCGGGTCCTCGGCGTTGACCCGCAGCTCGATGGCGTGACCACGCGAGGTCAACGCGTCCGGGTCGAAGGTCGGCGGCAGGCCGGCGGCCACCCGCAGTTGCTCCTCGACCAGGTCGATGCCGTGCACCAGCTCGGTCACCGGATGCTCCACCTGGAGCCGGGTGTTCATCTCCAGGAAGAAGAACTCCCCGGAGGCCGGATCGAGCAGGCACTCGACAGTGCCCGCGTTGCGGTAGTCGACCGCCTCGCCCGCGCGCACCGCGGCGGCCAGCAGGCGGGAGCGTAGTTCCGGCGAGACCGCCGGGGAGGGCGACTCCTCCACCAGCTTCTGGTTGCGCCGCTGCACCGAGCACTCCCGCTCGCCCAGCGCCAGCACCCGGCCGTCGGCCAGGCCGAGGATCTGCACCTCGACGTGCCGCACCCGGGGGAAGTAGCGCTCCAGCAGCACCGAGCCGTCGCCGAACATCCGCTCCGCGAAGGCCCGCACCTTGTCGTACTCGGTGCGCAACGCGGCCTCGTCGACCGCCACCCCCATGCCCATGCCGCCGCCACCGGCGGCCGCCTTCACCATCACCGGATAGCCGATCTCCTCCGCCGCCGCGACCGCCGCCGCCAGGTCGGTCGCCGGCTCGGTGGTCCCGGCCGCCACCGGCACTCCGGCCGCCGACATCAGGTTCCGCGCATTGATCTTGTCGCCCATCGCGCTGATCGCGTCCGCGCCGGGTCCGACCCAGATCAGCCCGCTGGCCTCGACGGTACGGGCGAAGTCGGCGTTCTCCGACAGGAAGCCGTAACCGGGGTGGATGGCCTGCGCACCCGTCGACCGGGCGGCGTCGAGGATCGCCTCGGTGTTGCGGTAGCTCTGTGCCGGGTTGGCCGGCCCGACGCAGACGGCCTCGTCGGCCTCGGCGACGAACGGCAGGTCGGCGTCGGCCTCCGAGTGCACCGCGATCGCCCGCACCCCGAGCCGCCGGGCGGTACGGATGATCCGGCGGGCGATCTCGCCCCGATTGGCGACCAGCAGCGACTCGATCATGCTTCCTCCGGCGTCCAAATGGTGGGAACGCGTGCTAGGGAACCACGCCGCCCCGGGTGCAAGGAAGGGCCCCCTCTCAACGCCTGCGGTAGAGCCAGGGTCGTCGAGCCGGATGTGATGAAGCGCACCGAAGCCGGACCGGGTCAGCTCCGCGGGCCACCCCGCATGGTCGAGGGGGACGAGTCGGCGAAGGTCAGGCGGGGTCGGTGGGGGCGAGCAGCGCGGCCAGCGTGGCGGCGCGCAGCAGCTCGGCCCGACGCCGGTGGTCGACCTCGCCGCCGAGGAACGGGGTGGAGTTCATCAGACCGAACGCGGCGTGTGCCAGCACCCGCGCCTCACCGTCGGGCAGCCCCGGGTGCAGGGCGGTCAGCACGGTGACCCACTCCTCCACGTAGAGCCGCTGAAGCCGGCGGATGCGCCGCCGGGGCTCCTCCGGCAGCCGGTCCAGTTCGTGCAGGTGCAGCGCGATGACGGCCGGATTGGCGAGCGCGAAGTCGACGTGGAAGTCGATCAGCGACTCCAGAGCGGCGCGCGGGTCACCGGGATGGGCGGCGGAACGCTGCCGACCGCCGTCGAGCAGTCCCTCGCTGACCGGCGTCAGCGCGGCGACAAGCATCGCCTCCTTGCCGGCGAAGTGGTGGTAGAGCGCCGGGCCGGTCACGCCGGCAGCCGCGCCGATGTCGTCCATCGACACACCGTGGTAGCCCCGGGAGGCGAACAGGCCCACCGCGATCTCAAGAATCTCGTCCTTGCGGGATCGGCGTCGTCCCGCCCCCGTGGCCCCGCCGTTCGCGCCCCGGGCCTGCTGCTCCACCGTCACCGGGCCAGCGTAGACCCGACTGTCGACAGCGTGGAGCCGTGGTTACCCGCCAGTCCGATTGCCGGGAACCGTGGCTCACGTCGGGCGTTGGTTGAGGCCGGAGAGCCGGAGCGCGATCCGGTGCCGCACCGGCGGCAGCACCGAGGTCAGGCGCAGCAGCAGGTCCCGGGCCGGCCGGACGGAGGGCGGCACGGTGGCGAGGCGGGTCAGCCGGTCGGCGAAGCCGGCCACCTCGTGTGCGAGCGGGCGACGTCGGGCCGCGTACTCGTCCAGCCCGGTCTCGGCGGCTCCGGCGAGCACGTCGGCCAGGGTCTCGCCGAGGTCGACCGCGTCGCTGATGCCGAGGTTCATGCCCTGCCCGCCGGCCGGGCTGTGCACGTGTCCGGCGTCGCCGGCCAGCAGCACCGGCCCGGAGCGGAACGTCCCGGCTACCCGTCGATGCAGCCGGAAGCGCGAGGACCAGAGCACCTCGCGCACCTGGTCCGGCCGCCGTCGAGGACCGCGCTCGTCGAGCAGGCGTTGCAGGTAGGGCGCGTCCGGCTCGGCGGGCGGATCGGTGACGGTGGCGACGAGGCGTACCCGCCCGTCGGGCAGCGGTGCCCAGACCAGCGGCCCACCCCGGGCGAGGAAGATCGACGCGCCGTCGCGGGGCAGGCCGCTGTCGACGCGTACGTCGGCCAGCACGAACGACTCCTCGGAGCCGGCCGGCCCGGTGAAGGTGATGCCGGCCAGCTCACGGACGGTGCTGTTGATGCCGTCGGCGCCGACCACCCACCGTGCGCGCACGCGCGTCCCGTCGAGGTCGGCCACCGCGCCGTCGTCGCCGCGGGTCAGGCCGGTGAGCCGGTACGGGCGCAGCACCCGCACGCCGGCCTCGGCCAGCCGGTCGGTGAGCACCTCCTCGGTCACCGACTGGGAGACCATCAACGCGTACCGGTGGCGGCTGGGCAACCCGCCGAACGGCACGGTGACCAGCACCCGGTCCCGGTCGCGGACGCTGAACCGGGCCGACCGCAGCCCTCGGGCCACCAGCGTCTCGCCGGCTCCGATCCGGTCGAGCACCTCCAGGGTGTACGCGTGGACAACTGCGGCCCGCGAGGTCACCGCCGGTTCCTCCCGCTTGTCGACGACTGTCACCTCGACCCCTCGGCGGGCCAGGGTGAGTGCGGCGGTGAGCCCGGTCGGGCCCGCGCCGACGACCAGGACGTCCGTTCGTTCGGGCAGCATGACGACCTCCTCGGCGGGATGCCAACAAGTGTTGGCCAACGCTTGTTGGCAACGTTAGGCCGCCCCGGATTGGGAAGTCAACAATCGTTGGCATACCGTCGGTCACATGACGGAGGGCGTACCCGAGCGGGCTCAGCAACCGGTCGCGGAGCCGGCGGCCGACGGCGGACGCCGCGACGACGCGGGGCCAGCGGCGTCCGGCGCCGGACGGCGGAGCGCGGCGTCGGGCGGCGGAGGCCGCAGCCCGGAGACGCCGTCCGGCGGCGGACGGCGCAACTCGGAGACGACCCGGGCGGCCATCCTGCGGGCCGCCCGCGACCGCTTTGCCGCCGACGGGTACGACCGGGCGACGATCCGGGCCATCGCCGCGGACGCGCGGATCGACCCGTCGATGGTGATGCGGTACTACGGCAGCAAGGAGAACCTGTTCGCCACGGCGGCCGAGTTCGACCTGCGGCTGCCCGACCTGAGCGGCGTGCCGGCCGATCGCCTCGGCACCGCGCTGACCAGCTACTTCTTCACCCGGTGGGAGGGCGACTCCACCCTGCCGGCGCTGCTGCGCACGGCGAGCACCAACCCGAGCGGGGCGGAGCGGGTACGCGCCATCTTCACCACCCAGCTCGGCGTGGCGGTCGGCCGGGTGGTCGCCGACCCCGACGAGGCCCCACGGCGCGCCGGCCTGGTCGCCAGCCAACTGCTCGGCGTCGCGCTGACCCGCTACGTCCTGCGCCTGCCCCCGATGGTCGACATCTCCCCGGCCGAGCTGATCAACTGGCTCGCCCCCACCATCCAGCGTTACCTACGCGGCCCGGATCCGCGCTGACCCTGGCCGCCGTTCAGGCCCGGCCGGGCCACCCGTGACCGGCTCGCCGGTCCCGATCCGAGCAGGCCGGACCACGCCCGTTCAGTCGTGCTCCGGTGCGCCGGTGACCCGGTGTGCCGCCGCGTGCAGCACCTCGGTCACCAGCCGGCGTACGTGCCCACCCCGGGCCCGATACAACGCCCGCCGGCCGTCGCGCCGCACCGTGACCAGGCCGGCCAAACGCAGCTTGGCCAGGTGCTGCGACACCGCCGGTCGGGCCGTCCCCACCGCCGCCACCAGGGCCGTCACGTCATGCTCGCCCTCGCCGAGCAGCGACATCAACCGCAGCCGGGTGGGGTCGGCCAGCATTCGCAACATGTCCGTCGCCGCCGCTACCTGACGCCCGTCGGGTAGGCGTTGTTGCAGGTCATTGGCATCTGCAACGTTGTCGCGTGCGTACATGAGCACATATTATCGCCGCCATTGAGGAGATGGATGTCGATGCGACAGGTGAACCTGGAGGTACGGGTGAACGACCACGCACACGACCACAGTCACCACGATCATGATCACGCCCACCCGACTGAGCAGCACGGCCGCGCCGGGCGATTCGTCGCCTGGTGGCACCGGCTGACCCACGCCGTCGTCCCGCACTCGCACGATTCCCGAGCGAAGATCGATCCCGCCCTGGAGTCATCCCGCGACGGGCTACGCGCACTGTGGATCTCACTGGTCGGCCTCGGGGTGACCGCGCTCGCCCAGGCGGCCATCGTGGTGCTCTCCGGCTCGGTCGCCCTGCTCGGCGACACCCTGCACAACGTCGCCGACGCCCTGACCGCCGTGCCCCTGGCCGTCGCGTTCCTGCTCGGCCGCCGCGCCGCGACCCGCGCCTACACCTACGGCTACGGCCGGGCCG
Source organism: Micromonospora sp. NPDC000442 (assembly GCF_042898635.1). NCBI lineage: Bacteria > Bacillati > Actinomycetota > Actinomycetes > Micromonosporales > Micromonosporaceae > Micromonospora > Micromonospora sp. NPDC000442. Next base: position 466,398 of record NZ_JBIAYZ010000001.1, read on the forward strand.
AAGACCTCGCCGGCATCATCATCGTCCTCGTCATCGCCGGCTCCGCCGTCGCCGCCGGATGGACCGCCGTCAGCCGGCTCGTCAACCCCGCCGAGGTCACCCACCTGCCCTGGGTGGCCGCCGCCGGTTTCGTCGGCTTCGTCGGCAACGAACTCGTCGCGCGGTACCGCATCCGCGTCGGTCGCCGCATCGGCTCCGCCGCGCTGGTCGCCGACGGCCTGCACGCCCGTACCGACGGCTACACCTCGCTCGCCGTGCTCGCCGCTGCCGGCGGAGCCGCCGTCGGCTGGCACTGGGCCGACCCGGTCGTCGGCCTGGCCATCGCCGTCGCCATCACCTTCGTGCTCAGGGACGCGGCCCTCGAGGTGTACCGCCGGCTGATGGACGCCGTGGATCCCGCGCTGGTCGACCAGGCCGAAACCGTCCTACGAGCCGTCGACGGTGTCCAGGACGTCACCTCGGTGCGGCTGCGCTGGATCGGTCACCGGCTACACGCCGAAGCCGACCTCGTCGTCGACGCCCGGCTCACCGTCGTCACCGCGCACGAGATAGCCGCCGACGCCGAACATCAGCTCACCCACGCCGTGCCCCGGCTGACCACCGCCACCGTCCACACCGACCCCGACAGCCATCCCGGCCGACACCACCACACCGACCTGTCCCACCAGCGACGACTCCGCCACCACCGATCGGCCGCGCAGCACAACTGACGTCGACGGGCGCCCCGAATCCGGCAGCGCCCGCCGACGTCAGGAGGGGGTCACTTCGGGTTGGGGCCCTTGACGACGGGAGCGCGGACGAGATTGCCCCACTCGGTCCAGGAGCCGTCGTAGTTGCGCACCTTCGGGTAGCCGAGCAGGTGCCGCAGCACGAACCAGGTGTGACTGGACCGTTCGCCGATCCGGCAGTACGCGATCACGTCGTCGTCAGGTGTCAGCCCGAGCTGGTCGGCGTAGATGCCACGCAGCTCGTCGGCCGACTTGAAGGTGCCGTCGTCGTTGGCGGCGGACTTCCACGGCTTGCTCACCGCGCCGGGGATGTGACCACCGCGCAGCGCACCCTCCTGCGGGTAGTCCGGCATGTGCAGCATCTCGCCGGTGTACTCGCCCGGCGACCGCACGTCGACAAGCGGCCGGCCGGCGTCGACGTGCGCCGACACCTCCTCGCGGAACGCCCGTACCGGCGCGTCGTCGCGCTGCGGCACCGGATAGTCGGCCCGGGGCCGGGTCGGCTTGTCGCGGGTCAACTCCCGCCCTTCGGCGATCCACTTCTGCCGGCCGCCGTCGAGCAGCCGCACGTCCCGGTGGCCGAAGAGAGTGAAGACCCAGAGGGCGTACGCGGCCCACCAGTTGAAGTTGTCGCCGTAGAAGACGACCGTGTCGTCACGGCCGATACCTTTGGCGGCACAGAGTTCGGCGAACCGTTCGGCGTCCAGGTAGTCCCGGGTCACCTGGTCGTTCAGCTCCAGGTGCCAGTCGACCTTGACGGCACCGGGGATGTGACCACTGTCATAGAGCAGCACGTCCTCGTCGGACTCGACGATCACGAGACCGTCGTCGCCCAGATGCTCGGCCAGCCAGTCGGTGGTGACCAGTCGCTGCGGGTCCGCGTACGACTGAAGTCGGGGATCGGGATCGTTCGGCACAGACATGGTCCCCAAAGTACGCCGGGCTTCGCTCGGCCATCGGAATTCGGGTGCAGCGAATGTGGTCCGCCAGGCGTGACACTCCCGACTGCCGCCGAACCCGAGGACCGCCATGACCGCAGCGCCACCATGGGCCGACCCACCGCCGGTGGACTTCAGCGAGTTCTACCAGGCGCACTTCCAGCGGGTGGCGGTGCAGCTCTACGCGTACCTCGGTGATCACGCCGAGGCGCAGGACCTCACCCAGGAGGCGTTCTGCCGGACGCTTGAGCGCTGGGAGCGGATCAGCGCCTACGACGACCCGTCGGCGTTCGTCCGCCGGGTGGCCTGGAACCTGGCCACCAGCCGGCTCCGTCGGGTCCGTACCGCCGTCCGGCACCTGGCCCGGCAACGGGAGGAGCACGTGCCCGGTCCGGGCCCTGACCGGGTGATGCTGCTGGAGGCGCTCACCATCCTGCCCCCGCTCAACGCCGGGCGGTCGTCCTGCACCACCTGGCCCAGCTCACCGTCGCGGAAGTCGCCGACCAACTCGGCGTACCGGAGGGGACCGTCAAGTCCTGGCTGTCGCGGGCCCGCACGGCCCTGGCCCGTCACCTCACCGAGCGGCAGGAGGCCGGCCGTGCGTGAGATCAACCTGGACCAGTTGTTCGCCGACTTCGAGGCGACCACTGCACCTACCTTCCGCCCACCGGGCGTGGCAGCCGCCCAACGTCGGGTGAACATCCGTCGGCGTCGCCGTCGGGGCCTGCTGGCCGGGCTGGTCGCGCTGCTGCTGACCGGGCCGGGCGTATACGCCGCCGCTGGTCGGGACACCGACCGTGACCCACCCGACCTGACCCCGCCACCGACCCCGGACGGCCAGGTGGTCGAGCGGAAGGTGAACCCGTCGGGGGTCGCCGGCCGGTTGGCGGGTTTACGTTTCGTCGACGCCCGGCACGGCTGGGCCCTCTTCGACACCTGCGGTCCCGAGGACAGCGACCGGACCGGCTGCCGGCTCGACCTCGCGCGTACCGCCGATGGGGGCGCGACCTGGCAGCGGACGCCGCTGCCGGACACGGCGAACAACCCCCGGTGGGCCGGACCGTACTACCTGCTACCGCTGGACGGCCGGACCCTGACCGTTGGCGTACCCGACGGCTACCTGGTCACCACCGACGGCGGTGCCTCCTTCACCGAGCATCCGCGGGAGTCCCCGCCCGAGGTCACCCGGCTCGGCGTGGCCACCCGGCGCGGGTACCTGCTCCAATGCCCGGGAAGCGGCGCGCTGATCAAAATGAACTGCGACGAATGGGAACTCGGTCGGGTCGGTGCGGCAACAGTGCCGAACCAACCCCCGGTGACCCTGAGCGGTGAGGCCCACATGGATCTGATCGGCGGCGGGGACGGTCGAATCTGGGTGACGAATCGAGACGGTGGCCCGCTTACCGTCGCGGTGAGTGACGACGACGGCGCGACATGGCAAAAGCTGCCTGCCGTTGCCGGTGCCGCTCAACTGCTGGTCTCACCCGACGGTCGGGACGCGTGGCTGGTCAACATCCATGGGGGTTTCGACGTTTCGACCCGGAAGCGGGTGTGGCGGTTGGATGGCGACCGGTGGCAGGAGCGGACGGAACTACCGCCCGACACGAACTCCGTCGCCGCGGTCAACGGTGGCCTGCTGGCAGTGACCAACCCGTGGGGCAACGTGGGCTACTGGATGGGCGACCGCTATCTCGATGTCCCCGAACTCCGCCGCCGCCTCACCGGCGGCGAGCACCCCCCGACGGTGCAGGTGCTCCCCGACGACACCATCGTCATCACCACCCCGACCGACACCACCCTCGGCACCGGCCCCGCCCAAACCAGAACCTGGACCCGCCACCTCCACTAACACCCCACCCACCCACCCCCACCCACCCCCGCCCGGCCCCGCCCGGCCCCACCCGGCCCCGTTGATCATGAAGTTATTGTCCGATTTGGAGATCAACTAGGGCAATAACTTCATGATCAGCCAGGAGGGGTGGGTGGGTGGGTGGGGTTAGTCGGTTAGGGGGGTGAGGGTGGGGCGTTTGGCGGTGCGGGTGTCGCCGGAGGAGCGGCCGGTGAGGCGGCGCTTGATCCAGGGGGCCAGGTGTTGACCGGCCCAGCGGAGGTCGGCGGAGCGAGCGGACAGCCAGGGGGTGGGCTCCGGGTTCGGTGGGACGAGCAGCCACTCCTCGTCGCAGCCGACACCGAGGGCGTTGAGCACCTGGCCGGCGACGCGGCGGTGCCCGGCCGGGGACAGGTGCAGCCGGTCGGTGCTCCAGAGCATCGGGTTCAGGTACGTGTCGTCGGCGTACAGGTCGACCAGGATGGCCCCGTGCCGCTCGGCGGTCTCGCCGACAGCACGGTTGAGCAGGGCGACCCGGGGCGCGATCAGCCGTTGGCCGGGCAGCCGCGCCATCACGTCGGCGAACCGGAACAGCAGCACGTCGGCGCCGCCGCTGCGCAGCCGGCCGACCACCTCATCGAAGCGGGAGACCAGGGTGTCCGGGTCGAAGCTGCGCCGCAGCACATCGTTGCCGCCCGCCGCGAAGCTGATCAGGTCGGGCTTCATCGCCAGCGCCGCCGGTGCCTGCTCGGCCACCACGCTCGGGAAGGTCCGCCCCCGGATGGCCAGGTTGGCGTAGGTGAAGTCCGGGCCGACCTCGGCGGCGAGCCGGGTGGCCACCAGATCCGCCCAACCCCGGAAGCTGCCGTCCGGATACGCGTCGTCCAGACCCTCGGTGAAGCTGTCCCCGACCGCGACGTAACTGCGCCAGCGCACTGCTCACTCCTCCGACCTGTGAGTAGGAAGGAACCCCTGCCTACCACCGGAAGTTTTGCATCGGCCACCCTCCTGGCGGTGCCCCGTACGGGGGAACGTGGCGGACGTCATCGACACTGCACGGGTGATGGTGTCCATCTCCGCCGGGCGGGTGCAGCTTTCCGATCGACGGACCGAGCGCCGGTGGTCGGTCGAGGTCGAGGCATACCAACTCGCCGCCTTCCCGGTCACCCAGGCCGAGTACGCGCAGGTCACCGGGGAGCGTCCCAGCGCCTCCGCCGGTGACCGTCGGCCGGTCGAGAGCGTCTCCTGGTGGGACGCGATCCGGTTCTGCAACGCCCGCTCGGAGCGGGAAGGGCTGCGGCCGGCGTACCGGGTCGACGGCGAGCACGTCGACTGGGACGTCGCCGCCGACGGCTACCGCCTGCCGACCGAGGCCGAGTGGGAGTACGCCTGCCGGGCCGGCACGACCGGCCCCCGGTACGGGCCGCTCGACGAGATCGCCTGGTACCGCGACAACTCCGGCGGACGCGTCCACGAGGTCGGCGGCCGACAGCCCAACGCCTGGGGCCTGTACGACATGTTGGGCAACGTGTGGGACTGGTGCTGGGACGTCTACGACGCGGAGGTCTACGGCAGCTACCGGGTGCTCCGGGGCGGCGGCTGGTTCGACGAGCACTGGAGTTGCCGCGCCTCGGTACGCCGCCGCAGCCACCCGACCTTCACCGTCGACGACGTGGGCTTCCGGCTGGCGCGCTCCGGCTGAGCAGGGTCTGCGGCCACCGGACCGTCGGCCGACCCCGGGCCCGACTACCTCAGTCGGCCGGCCCTGAACCCGGTCGGTGTCAGGTGGTGCGGCAGCAGCCGGTGCAGGCCGGGGGCAGGGCGACAGCCGGGCGACGGTACGGGCCCCAGGCAACGAACCGCTGGAACAGCTCACGCGGGGTGGGGCCGCCCTCCGGGTCCAACCGGAACAGGTCGTGGGTCGCCTCGTAGTAGAGCCCGGACAGGTAGACGGCCAGGTCGAGCCAGCGGCTGTCGTACTCGACCCGCAGCAGCAGCCGGGCCTCGGCGCACGGCCAGGACAGCCCGCAGGCGCGGCACAACCAGAGCGGGCGTAGCGGCAGATGCTGCGGCCCGTCTAACGGATGTCGCCGGGGCCGCTCGGCCGCCGGTCCGCGACGCGCAACGGGCATCCCCGCAGCCCGACCACGAGACGGTACGGCCGACTGTCTCGCCAGATCACCACGCTCTACCGCTGGCTGCCCGCCCGAACGACCAAGCGGCACGGCCGGCTGCGGTTCCGCGCCGGCATCGACTGGTGTCGGCGGCGAGGCCAGGTCACTACGGCTTGCCGCCAGCGGCCCGGCCGGACAGCCAGGCGGCGGCGTTCCGGGGCCGGTGTCGGCCGGGCCGCCGACGCCGTCATGACGTGGTGGCTGGTTCGGGTCGGGCATCTCCACCTCCTGCGGCTAAGCGGAAGGGGCCGCCCCGGCACGGGGGATAGCGGGGGCGGCCCCGGCGCAGCCCCACCCCGTCCCCGATGGATGGGAGCAGGACCGCCAGGTGACAGTGTGGTGACCGCGCGACTACTGTCGGAAGGCATCGACGCCGGCCGTGGCACGACCGATGCCCGGCCGGGAAGCCCGTTTGAGCAGGCCATTGATCGTGGAGGCACTGTGGAATCCGAGCCGACCGCCGAACTGATCCGGGCGCAGCTGCGCCGGCTGCGGCTGGCCGCCGATCTGACCCAGGAGGATTTCGGCAAGCAGGTGCACTTCTCCGGGTCGCAGATCTCCGCGATCGAGCTGGGGCAGCGCCCGTTCGACAGGCTCTTTCTCAAGCGGGCCGACGAGGTGCTGAACAGCGACGGCCTGCTGCTGGGCCTGCTGCGCATCGCCGAGTTGCACGGCCAGCCGAACTTCCTGCGGCCCTGGCTGGACGCCGAGCGCAGCGCCACCCAGTTGCGCTGCTACCACCCGACGCTGATCCCCGGTCTGCTCCAGACCGAGCACTACGCCCGTGCGGTGATCCGCGCCGACGACATGCTCACCGACGAGGAGGTGGAGCGGCGGCTAGCGGTACGGATGGACCGGCAGGCGATCCTCACCCGGCCGGACCCGCCGATCCTGATCGCGGTGATCGAGGAGGCCACGCTGCGCCGGGCAGACGAGAGCTTCCGGGGCATCATGACGCAGCAGATCGGGCACCTGCTCGAATGCGTGCAACGCGGTGGCGTGTTGATCCTCGTCATCCCGGCCGAGATGAGCGTGCATGTGGGCTCGACGGCCCGTTCGCCCTGGCCCGGGGGGCCGACGGCGATTGGGTCGGCTACCTGGAGAATCACGTCGGCGGCGCGACAATCGACAGGGCCGACGAACTCGCTACTCTGCATGCGAGGTGGGAGGGAATCCGCAGCGTTGCCCTCCCCAAAGGACAGTCCGAGCTGCTGATGAAGGAAGTGATGGAGTCGTGGTCCACGATCTGACCGGCGCGACCTGGCGCAAATCCACCCGCAGCGGCAGCAGCGAGTGCGTCGAGGTGGCCGACAACCTGCCCGGCGTCGTCGGCGTGCGTGACAGCAAGGACGCCACCGGCCCGGTGCTCACCTTCGCCCCCACCGCCTGGCGTCGCTTCGTCGCCCACAACAAGCTCCGCTGACCGCTGACCGCTGACCGCTGACCGCTGACCCGCTGGTCCGCCGACCCGCTGAGCGCTGCCTCGCCCACCCGCTGACCCGCTGGTCCGGCGACCCGCTGGTCAGCGGGAGGCGACCGCCAGCACCGCGTCGGCGAAAGCCTGCGGTGCCTCCTGCGGCAGGTTGTGCCCCACCCCGCCACTGACCGTACGGTGCTCGTACGGGCCGGTGAACTGCTTGGCGTACACCTGGGGTTGTGGGTGGGGTGCGCCGTTGGCGTCCCCTTCGAGACTGATCGTCGGCACGCTGATCGGCGGTTTGCCGGCCAGCCGTTCCTCCAGGTCCGCGTACTGCGGCTCTCCGTCGGCGAGGCCCAGCCGCCACCGGTAGTTGTGGATGACGACGTCGACGTGGTCCGGGTTGTCGAGCGCCGCCGCGCTGCGGTCGAAGGTGGCGTCGTCGAAGTCCCACCTCGGCGAGGCCGTCCGCCAGATCAGCTTGGCGAAGTCGCGGGTGTTGCGCGCGTACCCCTCCCGGCCGCGTTCGGTGGCGAAGTAGTACTGGTACCACCAGGCGTGCTCGGCCACCGGGGGCAGCGGCACCCGACCGGACGCCTGACCGTCGATCAGGTAACCGCTCACCGCGACCAGCCCCCGGCAGCGCTCCGGCCAGAGTGCGGCCACGATGCCGGCGCTGCGGGCACCCCAGTCGAACCCGGCCAGGGTCGCCCGCTCGATCTCCAGCGCGTCGAGGAACGCGACGGTGTCGACCGCGAGGGCGGCCGGCTCGGCGTTGCGCACCGCGTCAGCCGACCGGAACCGGGTTGTGCCGTGCCCGCGCGCGTAGGGCAGGAGCACCCGGTGACCGGCGCTGGTCAGCAGCGGCACCGTCTCGGCGAAGCTGTGGATGTCGTACGGCCAGCCGTGCAGCAGCAGCACCACCGGACCGTCCGGTGGACCGGCGTCGACATAACCGACATCAAGTACGCCGGCCTCGACCTTCCGTACGTCAGTGAACAACGCCCCCACCCCGCCCCGGCCAACGCCACCCCGTCCGTCACCGAACCTAGGACGTCGCGACGGTCACCGAGACCGCTTCCGCAGATCTTGGTCCGGGAACGCCGCTGGAAGGGCGCTGCCGGACCAAGATCCTCCTCAGGGACGCTGGCGGGAGAGGGCCCAGGCGATCACGCCCGCGACGACGCCGACGATGACGCCGGTGAAGAGGCTGCTGATCGCGGCGAAGAACCGCACGATGACGGCCTGCGCTCCCGGCGCGAGATCGGTCAGGTTGCCGCCGAGGGTCGGCTGCTCGTCGAAAGCGACGTGCCAGAGCAGCTGATGGGTCACGGCCAGCAGGACGCCGTACAGCAAACCGACGACGAGCAGGGTCAGGAACGGGTTGGGCACCCGCTTCGCCAGCGCCACGGCGATCCACACGATCGGCGGTACGACCACCAGGAGCAGGTTGACGAAGGTGCGCTCGTGTACCAGACCCAGGTCGTGCAGCACCACCCGAGGCAGGCCGAGCAGTGCCAACCCGAGCAGGGTGAGCAACGGAAGCCCGAGAGCCGGGCGAGGTGACGTGTTCACGCCGGCAACGCTAGGAACGATCGGTCACCGCGCCATCCGCTCACGGACCCGGTCACGGTACGTCGGTAGGCGATCCCCGGTGTCGCCTTCTGACGACTCCGGCCGGCCCGACCTCGCCGTACGCTGATTTCGTGGCCGGCCAGTCGACGCAGCGGAGGGTACGTCCCTGGGTCACCGACGTGCTCCTCGGCGCAGGCGTCGCCGTCACCGTGTCGATCGTCATCACCGCGAACGAGGGCGGCCGGCACGGGCCGGACCCCGTCGCGTACCTGTGGGCGGTCGGCCTGGGCGCGTTGATGCTGGTCCGGCGACGCTACCCGGTGGTGGTGCTGGCCGTCAGCGTGCTCGGCCTGTTCGCCTACTACGCCGCCGGCTACCCGGCCATCGGCCTGGCCGTGCCGGTCGCCGCCGCCCTGTTCTCCGCGGCCGAACACGGCCGGATCACCGCCTCGATCGTCGCCGCCGTGCTGGTGATCGTGGTCTCGGTGGTCTTCCGGCTCGCCGAGGGGCAGGACTTCTCCTTCGTCGTCGGCTACGAGCTGGCCGGGCACGTCCTGCTGATGGGTGCGGCGATCGCCCTCGGCGACAGCCTGCGGTCCCGGCGGGCCGCGCAGGCGGACGCCCGCCGGATCGCCGAGCTGACCGAGGCCCGGTACCGGCAGGAGGCGCAGACCCGGCTGCGGGACGAGCGGATGGCCATCGCCCGTGACCTGCACGACTCCCTCGGCCACACCACCTCGGTGATCGCGCTGCACGCCGACGTCGCCCGGGAGGCGCTGGGCCGTGACGAGGCCACCGCCCGGTCGGCCTTGGAGCTGATCCGGTCCACCGCCCGCCGCAGCATGGATGACCTGCGGCGCACGGTGACCCTGCTGCGGTCACCGGGCGACCCGCCACGCACCGTCGTCTCGCTGGCCAACCTCGACGCGGTCACCCGGGCCGCCTCGGCCGCCGGGTTCGACGTCGACGTACGGGTGGCCGTCGACACGCCCCTGCCGGCGCCGGTGGAGGCCGCCGCGTTCCGGATCGTGCAGGAAGCGGTCACCAACGTGGTCCGGCACTCCGCCGGCAGCCGCGTCGAGATCCGCGCCGAGCAGCACGGCGATCAGCTCACCGTCACCGTCACCGACACCGGCTCCGACCCGACCCCCGACCCAGAGCCGACACACAGCGCAGAGCCGACACGCAGCGCAGAGCTGGCCGAGCCGCCGGCCTACCGCGATGCCGCGAACGGCCTGGTCGAGCCGCCAGCGGTGGCCCGGTCCGGGCACGGCATCGCCGGGATGCGGGAACGGGCCGAGAGCCTCGGCGGCACACTCACCGCCGGGCACCGGCACGCGGGTTTCGTGGTACACGCGGTGCTACCCCTGGCGGAGCCGGCATGACAAGCGTGCTGGTGGTCGACGACCAGGATCTCGTCCGAGCCGGGATACGCACCTTGCTGGCGGCCGACCCGCAACTCACCGTGGTCGGCGAGGCTGCCGACGGCCGCTCAGGTCTGCGCCTGGCCCGCCAGTTGCGGCCGGACGTCGTACTCATGGACATCCGGATGCCGGTGATGGACGGCCTGGCCGCCACCGCGGCCATCCGCGCCGACGACACCCTGGCGGCCACCCGGGTGCTGATCCTCACCACCTTCGACGACGACGAGGACATCATCGAGGCGGTCGGCCTCGGTGCCGCCGGCTACCTGCTGAAGGACACGCCCTCGGACGACCTGCGGCGGGCGGTGCACACCGCCGCGGCCGGCGGGAACCTGCTCTCGCCAACGGTCGCCCGCCGGGTCATGGAGCGGCTCGCCGCCACGCCGAAGCAGCCGCCGCCCAATCCTCGGCTGTCCGTGCTCACCGACCGGGAGCGTGCCGTACTGGCCCGGGTCGGGCTGGGTGAGACGAACGACGAGATCGGCCGCGCGCTGTTCATCAGCCCGGCCACCGCCCGCACCTACGTCAGCCGCCTCCTCACCAAGCTGAACGCCCGCGACCGCACCGCCCTAGCCGTGATCGCCCACCGCGCCGGCCTAACCACCCCCCACCCATAACCCCCACCCCCCCGGCCCCGCCCTTTGCGCGGTGATCAAGAAGTTTTGGTCAGGAAACGGCCGATCCACGACGAAAACTTCTTGATCAACGCGCCGGGGCACGCCGGGGATGCGCCGGGGGCACGGGTGGGGTGGGGGAGGAAATGGGTCGGTGGGGTGGGGGGTGGGGTTCTAGGGTGCGGGGGTGATGCTGCGGATGTCGACGTCGCTGATTCGGACCCTGCGGGAGGATCCGGCGGACGCGGAGGTGCCGAGCCACCGGCTGCTGCTGCGGGCCGGGTACATCCGGCGGGCGGCACCGGGCGGCTACACCTGGCTGCCGCTGGGCAGGCTGGTGCTGGAGCGGGTCACCGAGATCGTGCGGGCCGGGATGACCGCGATCGGCGACCAGGAGGTGCATTTTCCAGCCCTGCTGCCCGCCGAGCCCGTACCGCACCAGCGGGCGGTGGACCGAGTACGGCGACGACATCTTCACCCTGACCGACCGGCGCGGTGCCGAGCACCTGCTGGCACCGACCCACGAGGAGTTGGCCGCGCTGCTGGTCAAGGAGCTGTTCACCTCGTACCGCGATCTCCCGGTGACGCTGTTCCAGATCCAGACCAAGTTCCGCGACGAGGCCCGCCCCCGCGCCGGTCTGCTGCGCGGGCGCGAGTTCCTGATGAAGGACGCGTACTCCTTCGACCTTGACGACGAGGGCCTGCGGGCCGCGTACGGCCGGCACCGGGTGGCGTACCAGCGGATCTTCGACCGGCTCGGACTCGACTACACGGTGGTGCACGCGATGTCGGGCGCGATGGGCGGCTCCGCGTCCGAGGAGTTCCTGGCCACCACGCCGGTCGGCGAGGACACCTACGTCGGCTGCACCGACTGCCAGTACGCGGCCAACACCGAGGCGGTGACCACGCCCGCCCCGGCGGCCGGCGACCCGCAGGCGCGGCCGGCGACCGAGGTGCACGACACCCCCGAGACGCCGACCATCGCCAGCCTGGTCGCGCTCGCCAATAACCGCCGGTTGGCCGGCCGGGACGACTGGTCGGCCGCCGACACCCTGAAGAACGTCGTGCTGACGGTACGCCGGCCGGGTGCCGAAACGCCCGAACTGCTGGTGGTCGGGTTGCCCGGCGACCGCGAGGTCGACCTCAAACGGCTGGCCGCCGCACTGGCACCGGCCACCGTGGACGTCTTCGACGCCTGGAACGAGCATCCCGAGCTGGTGCGGGGCTACCTCGGGCCGCAGGTTTTCGACAAGCTCGGCGTCCGCTACCTGGTCGACCCCCGGGTCGTGCCCGGCACCGCCTGGCTGACCGGTGCGAACGAGCCCGGCCGGCCCGCCACAAACGTGGTGTGCGGCCGGGACTTCACCCCTGACGGCACGGTCGAAGCCGCCGAGGTCCGCCCCGGTGACCCCTGTCCGGCCTGTGCCACCGGTCGGTTGACGATGCGCCGGGGCATCGAGATCGGGCACATTTTCCAACTCGGCCGGCGCTACACCGACACCTTCGCCGTGGACGTCCTCGGTCCACAGGGCAAGCCGGTCCGGCCCACCATGGGCTGCTACGGCATTGGGGTGTCCCGGGCGGTGGCGGCGATCGCCGAGCAGCACCACGACGATCGGGGACTGGTGTGGCCGACGTCGGTCGCGCCGTGCGACGTACACCTGGTGGCCGCCGGCAAGGGTCCGCAGCTCGACGCGGCACTCGACCTCGGCGCCCGGCTCGTCGACGCGGGCCTGCGGGTGCTGGTCGACGACCGGACCGCCGTCTCCGCCGGGGTGAAGTTCACTGACGCAGAGCTGATCGGCATTCCGCGCACCGTCGTGGTCGGACGCCGCCTGACCGACGGGTACGTCGAGGTGCGTGACCGGGCGACCGGGGAGCGCACCGAGCTGCCGGTGGCGGATCTGGTGGCGAAACTCTCGGGCGGGTAGGCGGGAACATGGTGTAGCCGTCAGGTGACGGGGTACCGCATGCCGATCGGCTCGACGTTGCTCTGGAGGGCTCTCATGACCGGTTACCGGGTCGCTGACGTGATGACCAGGCAGGTGATCTACCTGCCGGCAGAGACCACCCTCGACGAGGCGGCCAAGGTGATGAAGGAGGCCGACATCGGCGACGTCGTCGTCACCGACGGCGCCAACCTGGCCGGCATCCTCACCGACCGCGACATGGTGGTACGCGCGGTGGCGGAGAACGCCAACGCCAACACCACCACCATCGGTTCGATCGTCACCCGCGAGGTCGTGATGATCGAGCAGTTCTGCACGGCGGGTGAGGCCGCGTCGCTGATGCGTGAGCGTGGCATCCGTCGCGTCCTCGTGTGCGACAACGAGCGGAAGCTGGTCGGCATCGTCTCCCTCGGCGACCTCGCCATGCAGCTCGACCCCACCTCGGCGCTCAGCGAGATCAGCGAGCAGTCGCCCACTGTGTGAGGCGACGTCCCCGACCCGGACGCCTCCGGTCCGGGGCACCGGCCGACACGTCATCCGACCCCGCGGCGACGGCGGTAGCCTGGCCGAATGCCCGAGATGCCGAGCAAGCTGGCCGAGATCGTCGACGAGTTCGCCGGGGCACCCCGTGATCTGGTGCTGGAGATGCTGCTGGAGTACGCCGACGCCGTGCCGCCGCTGCCGGCCGGGCACCCCGGCCACGAGGGCATGGAGCAGGTCGTGGAGTGTCAGACCCCGTTCTTCCTGCGTGCCGAGGTGACGTCCGAGGGCACCGTCGACACCCTGTTCGACTGCCCGCCGGAGGCACCCACCACCCGGGCGTTCGCCGGCATCCTCGCCGAGGGGCTGGCCGGTGCCTCCCCGGAACAGGTCCTCGCCGTTCCGGACGACCTGTACCAGCGGATGGGCCTCGCGCAGGCGATCAGCCCACTGCGGGTACGCGGCGGCACCGCCATCCTCGCCCGGCTCAAGCGGCAGGTCCGCGAGCAGACGGGGTGACCTGGGCGGCAGTCGGGAACAGACCTGCCGGTCAGCGGGTTGTCTCCGGTCATGGAGATCGACATCTACGCCGACGTGGTCTGCCCCTGGTGCTGGATCGGCCGCCGCCGGCTGGCGCAGGCGCTCGCGTCGTACGACGGCAAGGTGACCGTCCGGCACCGGCCCTTCCAGCTGGACCCGTCACCGGTTCCGTCGCCGCGCCCGACGCTCGACGTGCTGGCCGAGAAGTTCGGTGGCCAGGAGCAGGCCCGGCAGATGGTCACCCGGGTCGTCGAGGTGGGCGCGAGCGTCGGTCTGGAACTGCGCTACGACCGGGCGATTGCGGCCAACACCTTCGACGCGCACCGGCTGACCAACTGGGCCGGTCGACAGGAACGTGACGGCGAGATGGTCGAGGCGCTGCACCGGGCCCACTTCGTCGACGGCATCGACATCGGCTCCCGGGAGGCGTTGGCCGGGGTGGCCGCCACTGTCGGCCTGGACGGCGACGACGCCCGCGGCTTCCTCGACTCCGAGGAGGGCGTGGCCGAACTGAGGGCCGAACTGGCCGCCGCCCGACAGCTCGGGGTGACAAGCGTGCCCACCTTCGTGCTCGCCGGCAGGTACGGGATCTCCGGGGCACAGGAACCAGCTACCCTGCTCACCGCCCTTGCCGAGGTTGAGCAGCGCGAGGCTGCCGCACACTGACAGCCATAGACGTCGTTGATGTTTCACGTGCAACGACATCGATGACGGTCGTTGGCTAGGCCGGCCTGGCCAGGTCTTCCACCACCCGGGCACCGGGCAACGCGGCCAGCGCCGGGCCCGGCAGTGCGATCTTGCTGTGTCGTACGCCCGACCCGATCACCACGTACGGCATGGCCACCACCCGCGTGTCGACCAGGATCGGCCACTGCAACGGCAGCCCGATCGGGGTGATCCCGCCGTACTCCATGCCGGTCAACTCCACCGCGTCGGCCATCGGCGCGAAGCTCGCCTTACGCACATCCAGCGCCCGGCGGGCCACTCCGTTCACGTCCGCCCGGGTGGTGGCGAGCACCAGGCAGGCGGCGTACCGGGTCACGCCCTCGCGCTTACCGGCCACGACCACGCAGTTGGCCGACTCGTCCAACCCGACGTCGTACGCGGCACAGAACGCGGCGGTGTCGGCGAGGTCGGCGTCGATCGGCGCGACCTGCACCGCGTCGACGTCCACCGGCGAGTCGACCGGCCACTGGGCGAGCGCGGCGGCGACCGGCGCGGCCAACAGGTCGCTACGGGTGCGAGCGGGCTCGGTCTTCAGCGTTCCCATCACGCCTGTGATCGTCGCATCCAGAGCCGGCGACGCGGACCGAGACCGGCGGTCGGACCCGGTACCCGGGCTGACGTCCGGACCGGCACCCGACGGTCAGCCCTCGTTGGCCAGGAAGCCGTGCCGCTCCAGCATCGCCCGGTCCCGGGAGGCGGCCATCTCCTCCGCCCGTGCGGCCTGGACGCGGCGCACCTCGATGTCCTCCATCGCGTGCCGCACGGCGAGCCGGATCACCCCGTAGAGGAAGACGAACCCGCAGACATACAGGAGGCTGGTGATGACGAACGTGAGCATGGCTCGACGGTAGGGCGAACGTGAACCTGAGCAGGTGTCATCGCGCCGCTGTTCGCCCGTACGTGTCGGACAGGTAGTCGGCCCAGGTCCGCCGGCCCGCCGGCCGGGCGTCGGTGACCAGGCCACCCGCTCGCAGTTCCCGGCCGAGGCGACCGGGAAAGCGGATCGGCAGCAGCGGTCGACGGAAGCCGCGCGCCTGCCGCCAGGCCCGCACCGCCTCGTCGAAGCGCTGCACCTCAGGGCCGCCGTACTCCACGATGTCGCCCCGCGCCCCGGACCGGAGCAGTTCGACCAGCTTGTCGGCCACCTCGCCCGGGTCGACCGGCTGGGCCAGCACCGCCCGGTCACCGATGACCGGGCCGAATTTGCTGGACAGGCGCAGCAGCTCGTCGATGAACGGGAAGAACTGGGTGGCCCGCAGCACCGTCCAGGGCACCTTCCCGGCGGCGATGATCTGCTCGGCAGCCAGCTTGTGCCGGTAGTACGAATAGGGCACCCGGTCCACGCCCACGATCGAGACGTACACCAGGTGCTGCACCCCGGCATCGGCAGCGGTGGTGACCAGGCGGCGGGTGCCGAGCACGTCGATCCGTTGGGTCTGCCGGGTCGGCGAGGACGCCAGGTGCAGCACCGCGTCCACGTCGGTCACCGCCGAGGCGATCCCTTCGCCGGTGGCCAGGTCCGCCGTCACCCACCGAACCCCTGATCCGGTACGCGGCCGGCGGCTGGTGGCCCGCACCTCGAACCCCGCGTCGACCAGCCGGGGCGACACCTCTCGGCCCAGCGTGCCGCCCGCCCCGGTGACCAGTACGCGCATGTCAACCTCCCTCGTCGCCTGCCCGCTCGACGGATCGAACCGCCCACGACGTGACCACCTGTGAGCCGACTCACTTCACCAGGTCGAATGCGGTGAGCACCGCGAAGAGCACGATGACGGCCTCACTGACCAGCCAGGAGTGGCTGTTCGCCCAGTCCCGGATACGCGGCAGCAGCACCGCCGCCCGGCGGCCGAGCAGCACCAGGGCCAGCAGCGGAAGGGCGAGCAGGGTGAGGGTGAGCAGCACGAAGGGCAGCAGATGCCACCACGGCAGGTCGTGCCGTGCGGCGCTGGCCCCGACGGTGGCCATGGTCAGGTCGTCGGACGGCATGCCCAGGAACAGCAGCAGGCCCACCTTCGACGCGTACCCGGGACCGGCGTGCTGGAGTTGGCCCATCCACCGCGGCGGCCCCGAGTGCCGGCGCAGGAACACGACCACCGCCAGCACCGCGAGCAGCGCCAGGACGAGCCAGTCGAGCCATCGTTCAACGGCGCCCTGCCCCGCACCGGTAAAATTGATCTTGAACAGGCGGACCGCCAGCCAGGCCAGCGTCGTACCACCGAGGACGACGAGCCCCGCGCCTGCCAGATAGCCAAGCGAGGCGGCCCGTGGCCGGTCGGACGAGGCGAAGAAGACCGCCGCCACCAGTTGGGTGCCGGCGACCATCACCACGGCCAACGGCAGCAGCGTCAGGAAGGTCATCGCCAGCTCATCCTGCCGGCTGCCGCGGCCACACACCGCCGCTTCGGCCAATCCACCCGCCACCCGACTTTGGTCAGAAGGCAGCCGGCCCGGTCAGGCCGACGCCGATCAGCAGGCACCCGCGCCGGGTCAGACCGACGCCGATCGCGGCGCAGCCACGACCCGGCCGGCGAGCAGGGCACCGAGCAGCGCCAGTCCGGCCGCCACGGCGAGGGTGACCCCGTAGTCGAGCCGTCCAGGTGCCGCGCCGGCGGCGAGCACCGCACCGGTAAGCGCCAGCACCGTCGCCGACGCGAGCGAGTCGCCCAGTTGCAGGGACGAGCTGTTACGTCCCTGCTCGCCGGGGGCCGACAGCTCCAGGGTGAGCGCCGACAGCGACGGATAGAGCAGACCCATGCCGAGCCCGGCGACCGCCCAGCCGAGGATGCCCACCCACACCGGCACCGCCGGGATCACGCAGCCGCCCACCACCGCGGTACCGGCCGTGATGCAGGTGAGACCGGCCCTCGGCAGAGTGCCCCGGGACCGGGGTGACCGGATCCGCGCCTGCAACCACGAACCGAGCGACCAGGAGAGCGCCCCGGTGGTCAGCACCAGCCCCGCCGCCGTCGGCGTGAACCCCCGCTCCCGCGACAGCATCAACGGGATCACCACCTCGGCGCCGACGAACGCGGCTGAGGCCAACCCCCGCAGTCCCACCACGGTGGGCAGGCCGCGACCGGCCCGCAGGAACCCGGTCGGCAGCAGTCGCGGAACACAGCTCAGCAGACCGACCAGGGCGATCCCGACAAGCGACACGGCGGCGGCGCCACGCTGCTGACCCCCGATGTGCAACAGTGCGGCGCTCACCCCCGCCCCGCAGGCCCAACCGATCCGCGTCAGCGCCCCGGCGGAGCGGCGGACCGGGCCGGCCACGCCGATCGACCGCAGCCCCGGATGGATCAACAGCACCGCCGGCACCGCCACCGCCGGCACCGCCAGGAACACCCACCGCCAGCCGACGTGCTCCACGACCAACCCCGCCACCACCGGACCGACAAGCGACGGGACCACCCAGGCCGCGGCGAACGCGGCGAAGATTCGGCGGTGCAGCTGCTCCGGGTACGCCTGCGCGACGATCACGTACAGCGCGACCGACAGCAGACCCGAGCCGAAGCCCTGCACGATCCGACCCACCACAAGCGTCGCCATGTCGGTGGCGGCACCGGCGAGCAGCAACCCGGCGACGAACCCGGCGAGACCGGACCACATCGGCGCACGTGGACCGCGGGCGTCACACCAGATACCGGAAAGCACCATCGCCACCACGCCGGCCGCGAACGGGCCACCGAAGGCGATCCCGTACAGCGCCAGACCGTCCAGGGCACGGGCGACCGTGGGCATGGCGGTACCGACCGCCAGCGCCTCGAACGCCAGCAACGAGACCAGCGCCACGCTGCCCACCGTCATGGCCCGCAGTCGAGGGGCGAAGAGCGACTCGGCGCGTACCGGCGACGGGGCGATCAGCATGAGGCAAGCCTCGGACCTCAACCAGTCTTCAGGTCAAGGGTGACGCGGCTTACCCTCAGGCGGACTCCAGCGCCTCGCCCAGCCCTTTGGCCAGCCCGGACAGATGCTGGTCGGCCAGCAGGTGCCCGGCCGTGATCACCAGCGCCAAGGGCCACTCGATCACCTGGAGCACGGTCAGCACCCCGATGCCGGCGTAGTAGGTCAGCTTGTCCGGCGGCGGCACCGCCACCTCCCCCAGCCACGGCACATTCACCCGGCGGGTGAACATCTGCAACGACTCCCGGGTTCCACTGAGCTGTCGTGTCAGCGCACTCATCTCGCCTCCCCGTACCGATGACGCCCACCTCGGATTCCTCCGCCGCAGCCGTCCATGCCCGGTCGAGCAGGAAACTTTTCCCAGCTCGGCTGGGCATAAGGGACGTCCGGCCGGGAAGCCAGGCCGCCGGGCACGAACGGTGGGAGGCAAAATGCGGTTTGGCGCCGTCGGAGTACCTCCGGTGGTGGAAGCCGCCTCCCGCCGCGCCGGTGCCACCGCGACCCGGCTCGCCCGGGCGGCCGGGCTGACCAGCCGGCGGGTGTGGTCCCGCCCAGGCCGGCACCACATCGAGGTCCACGGCGTCTGCCAGGACGGCGGCGACACTCTCGCCCGCCAGGTCGAGACGGCGCTGGAACGAATGCCGGGGGTCAACTGGGCGCGGGTCAACGCGCCCTCCGGACGGGTGGTCGTCGCGGTCGACACACCGGGACCCAAGGTACGCGAACTGGTCGCCACCATCGCCCGGGTCGAACGCACCTGCCCACACGAACCGGATCCGGAGATCCCGCCGCCGCACCCACCCGAGGAGGGACCACGCACCCCGCGTACCCTCGGCGCCCTCGCCTCCGACGCGCTCGGCCTGACCATCTCGGCAGCCACCCGGATCCTGCCCGTCACCCCGGTTCCCGGTGAGGTCTCCGGACTGCTCAGCGCCATCGACCTGCACCCGAAGCTGCACGCCCTCGCCGGTCTGGGACTACGCCGCGACCCCCGCGCCGAGGTTCTCTTTCCACTCGCCGAGGCGGTGGTGCAGGGCCTCACCGGCGGCTGGACGGGGATAGTGCTCGACGGCGCACAGCGGATAGTCCAGTGGGGTGAAGGGCTGGCCCAGCTTCGCGCCTGGGAGAAGGCCGAACCGCGGCTCACCGGCGAGCCGGATCGCGCCGTCGCCCGTACCCCCGCCTTCGAGCGGCCCTGCCCGAAACCCGACGGCTCCGTCGAGCGGTACATCAACCGGATGCTCGCCAGTGGCGCGGCGGCCTTCGCCGCGGCGACGCCCGTGGTCGGCCCGAAACGGGCCGCCGCTCTGGGCCTTTCCGCGCTGCCCAAGGCGCCGGGCAGCGGACGCGAGGGGTACGCGGCCCAACTCGGCCGGATCCTCGCCCGACGCGGCGTCATCGCGATGGACCGCAGCGTGCTCCGCGAACTCGACCGCATCGACACGCTGGTGCTGGACGCCCGGATCCTCGGCTCCGATCGGGGTGTCCTGGCCGACCTGGCCCCGCTGCCGGGTGTCGACACGTCCCAGGTCGCCGCCCGGGCGTTCACCCTCTTCGAACCGACCGCACCGAATGAGGTACACCAGCTCGACGGTTGGCGGCTCGGCCCGCTGGACCGGCTCGACGTGCGAGACCCCGGCGACACCGACGACAGCCGACGGCTACGCGAACGCGGCGGAACCCTGCTCGGCCTGGCCCGGGCCGACGCCCTCGCGGCCGTACTGCGAGTCGAACCCGAGCCGGCACCCGGCGTCGAAGCCCTGCCGGCCGTCGCCCGGCAGGCCGGCCTGCGGCTCGTCGTGGCCGGCGGCCACCCGCAGCGACACGCGTCGGCGGACACGCTGATGGCCGGCGACGACCAGCTCACCGAGTCGGTACGCACCCTGCAACGGGAGGGCGCGGTGGTGATGCTCGTCTCCGGCGACCGTTCCGCGCTCGCCGCCGCGGACTGCGGACTGGGCCTCACCGACCAGGACGATCCGCCGCCGTGGGGGGCGCACCTGCTGGTCGGCACCGACCTGCGGGTCGTCGCCCTGATCATCGAAGCGGCCGGGGTGGCCCGGCGGATGACCGCGCAGAACCTGCGCATCGGACTGGCCGGCACCGGCCTCGGCGCACTCGGCGCCTTCACCGCCGACCCGGCCCTGCTGCCCGGCCGTACCCTCGCCTCGGTGAACGGCGCGGCGGCGCTGGCCTTCGCCCACGGTGTCTGGCGGGCCGGCCGGCTGACCGAAACGACCGCCGCCCCCGCGCCCGCGATCACCGCCTGGCATCTGATGCCGGTGCCCACCGTCATCGACCAGCTCGGCACGGACCACAACGGGCTGACCGAGACCGAGGCGCAGCGACGACACGCCAACCGTCCAGGTGAGGCCGCTGGCCCGGGCGGGCTGCTCCGCGCCTTCGTCGACGAACTCGCCAACCCGCTCACCCCGGTGCTCGCGGCCGGGGCGGTGCTCTCGGCAAGCTTCGGTTCGCTTGTCGACGCCGCCCTCGTCGGCGGCGTCGTCGGAGCGTCCGCGCTGGTCGGCGCGGTACATCAGCGCAACACCGAGAAGTCGCTGGCCCAGCTGCTGTCCCGCTCGGCGGTGACCGCCCGGGTCCGCCGCGACGGTGTCGAACGGGTGGTACCCGCCGACGACCTCGTCCCCGGCGACGTGATCGTGCTCGAATCCGGCGACGCGGTACCGGCCGACTGCCGGGTGTTGACATCCGTCGGGCTGGAAGCCGACGAGTCCTCTCTGACCGGCGAGTCGCTGCCGGTCACCAAGACCGACCAACCGGTGGTCGCCGCCGCCGTGGCCGAGCGCTCCTCCATGGTCTACGAGGGGACCAGCATCGCCGCCGGGCGTGGCGATGCCGTGGTCGTGGCCACCGGCGCCGCCACCGAGGCCGGGCGCAGTCTCGCGCTGGCCGGGCAGGCACCACCGGTCAGCGGGGTGGAGGCCCGCCTGGGCAAGCTGACCCGCGCCGCGATCCCGATGGCCGCCGGATCGGCGGTCGCGGTGGCCGGTGCCGGGCTGCTGCGGGGCGTACCGCTGGCCCAGACGGCCGCGACCGCCGCGAACCTGGCCGTCGCCTCGGTGCCCGAGGGGCTGCCGTTCCTGGTGAGCGCCGCCCAACTGGCCGCCGCCCGACGGCTCGCCGAGCACGGTGCGCTGGTCCGTAACCCACGCACCATTGAGGCACTGGGCCGGGTCGACGTGCTCTGCTTCGACAAGACCGGCACCCTCACCGAGGGACACCTGATGCTGGCCGGAATGGGTGACGCCGACTCGTACGCCCCGCTTGAGCAACTCGACGACCGGCTGCGACGCACCCTGGCGGCGGCGCTGCGCGCCACCCCGGCCGCCGACGACCCAGAGGAACTCTCCATGCAGACCGACCGGGCGGTGTTGCGGGGTGCCCGCGCCGCCGGTGTCACCGAACAGGACGGGGCACCCGGCTGGCGGGCCGCTGGCGGTCTACCGTTCGAACCGTCGCGCGGGTACCACGCAAGCGTCGGCGAAATCGACGGTGGGTTGCTGCTCAGCGTGAAGGGCGCACCGGAGGCGGTGCTACCCCGCTGCGCCGCGAACCGCGTCGCCGGACGCGACGAGCCGCTCGACGACGCGGGCCGGGCCGAACTGCACCGGCTGCTCGGCGAACGGGCCGGCGCGGGACACCGGATCCTCGCCGTCGCCGAGTGCACCGTCGCCGACCCCGACATCACCGACGAGGGCGTACGCGGGCTGGTGTTCACCGGCTTCCTGGCCATCGCCGACGGGGTACGTGCCAGTGCCGCGCCGGCCGTCCGCCGGATCCGTCAGGCGGGGGTGCACACGATCATGATCACCGGCGACCATCCGGCAACCGCCGAAGCGATCGCCGCCACCATCAGCGACGGAGACGCCCAGCGGGTGGTCACCGCCACCGAACTCGACCAACTCGACGACACCGCCCTCGCCGAGCGGCTGGCCGGCACCGACGTGGTGGCCCGCTGCACCCCGGCGCACAAGGTCCGCATCATCCAGGCGCTGCAAGAGTGCGGGCGCACCGTCGCGATGACCGGTGACGGCGCCAACGACGCACCCGCCATCCGGCTGGCCGACGTGGGCATCGCCCTCGGTCAACGGGGCACCCCGGCGGCGCGCGCCGCAGCCGACCTGGTGGTCACCGACGACCGGCTGGAGACCATCATCGCCACCCTGGTCGAAGGCCGAGCGATGTGGTCCTCGGTCCGCCACGCGCTCAGCATCCTCGTCGGTGGCAACCTCGGCGAGATCGCGTTCAGCGTGCTGACCGCCGCCGCCACCGGCCGGGCCGCGCTCAACGGTCGCCAACTGCTGCTTGTCAACCTGCTCACCGACATGGCACCCGCGCTGGCCATCGCCGTACGGCCACCCGGCGGCGACCACGCAGACGGGCTGCTCCGCGAGGGCCCGGACAGCTCACTCGGCCAGACCATGGCCCGGGAGATCGGCCTGCGCGCCGCCGCCACCACCCTCGGTGCGACCACCGGCTGGACGCTGGCCCGCTACACCGGCACCCAGCGACGCGCCGGCACCGTCGCCCTGGTCTCCCTGGTCGGTACCCAACTCGGCCAGACCGTGCTGGCCGGCGGCACCAGCCCGACCGTGCTCGCCTCCACCGCCGCGTCCTTCGGCGTGCTGGCCGCGGTCGTGCAGACCCCCGGGCTCAGTCAGTTCTTCGGCTGCACCCCGCTGGGGCCGGTCGGCTGGACCATCGCCACCGGATCCGCGCTCGGCGCCACCCTCGCCAACGGCGCTCTCACCCGGCTCGTCGCGCGATTCCCGGGTGACGGCGAGCGGGCCGACGACCAGCGCTCCGAAGGCGAGCAGGCGACCGAGCGGGCCGACGGCGGCCGGGAAGCCGGGCAGGCTGGACCTGGTCCGGCCGATGATGGCCGGACCGGACGTGGTCGGGCCGGACGCGTCTCTGCCTTCGGTGCGTAACCATCGCCAGGTCCGTCACCGTCGTCGCCAGCCACCGGCGGCGCCGAGGGGTGCAGATGCGGCGTCAGGGGGCGGGATGCCAGGTGGCGGCGGCGCGGCGCAGGCGGTCGTTGACGGCCCGCCCCACGCCCGCGTCGGGTACCGGCTCCGCGACGATCTCGGTAACCCCGACGGCGTCCAGTCGATGCAGCGCCTCGAAGAGGCGGGCCGCCGCCTCGGTCAGGTCACCGGAGGCGGAGAGCACCTCCACCGCCGCCCAGCCGCCCGCCGGCCGGTCCCGGAACGCCAGGTATCCCCGCCCCGCCCCGCCGGCACCCGCCGACTCCGCGCTGGAGACCAGCCGTAACGGCGTACGCGGCGCGTAGTGCGCGGCCAACGTGCCCGGCGCGACCGGCTGCCCCGAGCTACCCGGCCGCACCGTCACCGGGCCAGTAACCTTCTCCAACTCCTCGACCGGCAACGCACCGAGCCGCAACACCACGGGATGGTCCCCCCGGGCGTCCACGATCGTCGACTCGATCCCACAGCGGGTCGGCCCGCCGTCGAGCACCACGTCCACAGCCGCACCCAGCCCGCGTACCACGTGTTCCGCACGGGTGGGACTGAGCTGACCGAACCGGTTCGCGCTCGGCGCGGCCACCGGGACCCCGGCAGCGGCGATCAACCGGCGGGCGTGCTCGTGGTCCGGCACCCGTACGGCCATACTGTCCAGCCCCGAGGTGACAATCGGCGGAACTTCAGCCGGTCGATCCACGATCAGGGTCAACGGTCCCGGCCAGAACCGGGCAGCCAACGCCGCCACGGCCGGCGACACCGTACCCACCAGCGGTTCCAGGTCCACCGCATCGGCGAGATGGGTGATCAGGGGGTCGAAACTCGGCCGCTGCTTGGCCTCGAAGATCCGGGCCGCCGCCCGCGCGTCCAACGCGTTCGCGCCCAGCCCGTAGACGGTCTCCGTCGGAAAGGCCACTAACCCACCCGTACGCAGGACGGCAGCCGCCTCGCCGAGGTCACCGTCGGCAGGCAGGACGCGGGGAGTTCCGATGCTCACGCTCCGACGCTAGCCTGTCGCTCGTCGGCCGGACCACGCTCCCCGGACACGCACGTCGCACCGTTGTGACCGCTGATGCTCCAGGTGCGCGTGGGAGCAAATCACGCCCGACTGACGGGACAACGCGAAACCTTCTTCCATTGTAGAGTCCCGCTTACGGCAGTGAAATCACTCGATCGATTCCTGGCTCCATTGTGGCCAGATGCTGTCGCACACCCCTCGAAGAAGGATGCAGATGGCAGACGTTGACGAGATGGTCCTTCGGGCACAGCGCTTCATCAACAGCACCTACAGCAACGGTGCGACGCTCGGCATATCGAAGCTGGAGGAAAACGGCCGCACCGGATGGCCCACGATGTACGCCCTGACCCGGGCGCTGCAGTACGAGATGGGCCTCATCGCCTTGTCGGACAACTTCGGTCCCACGACATTGGCGACGCTGCAGAGCCAGTATCCGAGCCTGAACGCGACCACCGTTCCGTCGTGGATCTTCGGTTGCATCCTCCAGTCGGCCCTGTACTGCAAGGGCTATGACGGCGGCGGCATCGACGGCATCTACAACGCCCGGGTCCAGGAATCGGTCATCCGGCTGAAGCAGGACATGGGACTCGCCTATGCCTACCCGGGTGGATCCCTCGAACCCAAGGTGGTCAAGGCGCTGCTCAACATGGACGCCTATGTCACCGTCAACAACGGCTCGAGCCAGATCCGTTCCGTCCAGCAGTGGCTCAACGGCCGGTACGTCAACCGCCGAGACTACTTCGTCATACCGTGCGACGGTCACCACTCCCGTGACGTCGCGAAGTCGATGTTGCTGGCGATCCAGTACGAGTTGGGCATGGCCGACGGCACCGCGAACGGAGTGTTCGGGCCCGGCACGCAGGCCGGTCTGAGATCCCATCCGGTGTCGCTCGGCGCCGCCGGCACCTGGGCCGAGATCTTCACCGCGGCGATGCTGCTCAACAAGCGGCCCGTATCGTTCGGCGCCTTCACCTCCGAGGTGCAGGCCGCCGTGCGCGAATTCCAGTCGTTCGTGAAACTGCCCGTGACCGGGACCGGGGACTTCCAGACGTGGGCGTCGCTGCTGGTGTCCCACGGCGACCAGAGTCGCAAGGGCGAGGCCTGCGACGGCGTGACGAAGATCACGCCGGATCGCGCGGTAGCGCTGAAAGCGGCGGGATACAAGTACATCGGCCGGTACCTCTACAACCCGTCCTCGACGGACCTGCCAGAGAAGGCGATCCAGCCCGGCGAGCTCGCCACGATCAAGCAGTACGGGCTGCGGTGTTTCCCGATCTATCAGACCTGGGGCCGGGACGCGACCAACTTCAGTTACGCCAGCGGCTGCGTCGACGCGAGCAACGCCATCGAATGGGCCCGGATCCACGGCTTCAAGGCGGCATCGACCATCTACTTCGCGGTCGACTACGACGCAATGGATGCCGAGGTCACCAGTTACATCCTGCCGTACTTCCGGGGCGTGCACGGCACCGTCAGTGAACTCTCCGGCTATCGGGTGGGCATCTACGGTCCCCGCAACGTCTGCCAGCGAGTCTCCGACGCGGGTTACGCGGTCACCTCGTTCGTGTCCGACATGTCGTCCGGGTTCTCGGGCAATCTCGGGTATCCGCTGCCGACCAACTGGGCGTACGACCAGATCGTCACCACGACGATCGGCTCCGGCAGCGGCCGAATCGAGATCGACAACAACATCGCCTCGGGTCGCGACATCGGTCAGGGCGATTTCGACCCGCCAAGGCCCAACACCGACGATCTCGATGTGGACCTCGACAAGGGGCGGTACCAGGAGGCACTGCTCAGGGACGTCCAGACCTACCTGACGTCGATCGGCGTCCCGGAGACCGGCGGCGAGGGCTGGACGCTCGACGGGGACTGGGTCACCTGGAACGTGATCTCCACGACCAATGCGTTCGAGCGGATCATGGAGGGCGACTGGCTGTTCACGAACCTGGCCCGGGCCCTGAAGCTGCGCAAGGCACTCATCCAGGCGCCGGTCCTGTGGGAGCTGCGCAAGCTGAATCCGACCGATCCGATCATCGACGACCTCGTGCGCAGCGGGCTGCGGGACGACTCCTCCACCGGCTACGGGCAGATCTTCGCCTGGGTGGCCATCGAGGCCCGCAACTACTGCATCGAACAGGGCATCATCAACGGCACGCCGCTGAACCTGAGCAACGACCGGCGCGCGGTGTGGGATCGCCTCCAGGACCCGCACTACAACATCCCGACGGCGGCCTACGTGACGATCTACAACGCGCATCAGGTCGGGCTCGCCCGCCCGTCGCTAACCACGAGCATGACCGACATCCAGCTCATCCTGGAGCGCTACAACGGTGACAAGACCGTGAGCAACAAAGACAAGATCGAGCAGTACGGACGCGAGCTGACCGGCCTGTACAACGTCCTCGAGAATTACAACAGGCTCTCCCGTGGCGCCTAGCGAGAATCGATGACGAAGAATCGGGCACATGCGAAGACTCCTTGTAGCGGTCAGTGTGAACCTTCTCCTGGGGGTCTTGGCCGTCGTGCCGTTGTTCCTGATCTGGTACGCGCTGTCCAACGGGCCGCTGGCCACCCTCGGATGGACGCGGCCGGAACCGACCGAGAACGATGGGATGCTGATCTGGTGGCTCCTGGCCGCCGTGACGTTCGGCGGGTTCGCCTCGATCTGGGGCCTGGTCAACCTGTGGATTCGCAGCCGGGTGGCCGTCTCGGGATCCCGCTACTGGCCCGCCTGCGTGGCCGCGTCCCTGGTGCCGTTCTGCCTCATTCTGCTTCGATGACCCGGAAGGCAACATCATGAACTACCGGTTGACTCGGCGAACCGTTCTCCGAACCGCCGCCGTCACAGGCGCGGCCGCCGCCGCCAGTTCCGTTCTGCCCGCCGCCCCCGCGTCGGCCCGTGAGGTCCGCAAGCAGAAGCGGCCGGCGACCTCGCAGAACGGGTGGACCATCCAGGTCAACGCGGATCTCGATTCGCAGGTGTGGACCCGGACGGTGGCCGGCACCGGGCTGCGCGTGCCGGTGTGGATCGGGGACGTCGAAGCGATCCTGCTTCACACGATTCGCCGATTCCACTACGAGATCGAGGAGATCCGGCCGAACGACCTGGTCGGCTGGACCCCGGCCGAAAAGGTCCGCAAGCACAGCCCCGAGTCCAACCTGGCCTCCGGCACCGCGGTACGGATCCGACCCGGCGCCCGCGCCAGGGGCGGCTTCTTCCCCTTGCAGGAGTTGGTGCTGCGGGACATCCTCGCCGACTGCGAAGGCCTGGTGCGCTGGGGCGGCGACGACCGTGAGGTGGACGAGTCGCTGTTCTACATCGCGGCCGGCCCCCTCGACGAGCGGGTCAAAGCCATCGGTGACAAGCTCCGCGGATGGGAGGCGTCGCCCGGCGAAGGCGCGGGCATCGGTGTGGACGTGCTGTCCCGCTCCCGGCGTGCCCGCGCGGCCAAACTGGCTCACCGGCAACGCCGCTAGCTCGCTCGTCGTAGCGGCGGGTGGGATGGCGGTCGATCCCCAATGACAACGATGGGCCGGCTGAGAACCCAGCCGGCCCATCCACGTTTGGCACAACGGTGCGAATTGTGGAGCCCAGGGGACTCGAACCCCTAACCCCTGCCTTGCAAAGGCAGTGCTCTGCCAGTTGAGCTAGGGCCCCGTGGCTGCGCTGTCGCCGCAGGTCGGAACGGACGCCGTCAGCGCAGATCCGGCGAGGTGGTCGCCTCGTGCCAGAGAGCGCGCTCGTCGTTGGCTTCCTTCATCTTCTTGGCCACCACCGCGGCCACGCCGACGACACCGACCAGGATCAACAGCTTCTTGAACATCGGGGCTGCCCCTCACGCTCGACGTGCCGTCGGACCATGTGCGGTGGGGCTAGCTGGAATCGAACCAGCGACCTCAGAGTTATCAGCTCTGCGCTCTAACCGACTGAGCTATAGCCCCGCGTAGCGACGAGCAAGGTTAACCCATCCGCCCAGCGGCCCCCAAATCGGGGCCAGGCCCGCCAGCCACCCCGCGTCGCCCCCTGAACCTACCCGAGTAGCGGTTGCGGGTACACCAGGTTACTGCCCCTGCCACCGCCCCGACGAAGCATCCCACCGGATGCGGCATCCCGCGCCTACCCGGCCGCTGAAAACGCCGGTATGCCGCATCCCGCGCCAGCCTGGCGGCCGGAGAGGCCCGCATGCCGCATCCTGCGGGACCCGGCCGCCGGGAGACGCCCCCGTGCGGCATCCCGGGCCGGCGCAGCTGCCTACCCCGGGCATACGACGACGCCGGTCCGGATCACCTTTCGCGGTGGTGCGGACCGGCGTCGGAGATCGGAGTCAGTCCCGCTCGGCGAGGGTCAACTCGATGCCGCCCACCAGATCGGCGCAGACGTTGTAGACGAACGCCCCGAGGGTGGCCAGCGCGGTGAACAGCACGACGTTGACCAGGCCGATCAACGCCGAACTGAAGATCACACCGCGTGCGGTGATCTGGAAGCCGTCCGTACTCTGCCCACCACCCGCGTTGACCAGGTCACCGAGGCTGTCGTTCACGCTGGTGAACACGCCCATCGCGTCCAGCGCCAGGTACAGCACCGAGGTCGCCACGACGATGACGATGAACAGCACCACCGACACCGCGAAAGCGAACTTCATCACCGACCACGGGTCGATCCGCTTGAGGTTCAGCCGGGCCCGGCGCGGCCCGCGCGACGCAGCCGAGCTCACCGACGTACGCGCCGCGCGTACCGCCTCACCGACCCGCGCGGCACCCACCGCCGTGCTGACCCCCGGGGGCAACCCACCACCGTTCGCCGGTCGGCCGAGCCCGAACGACCGGGTCGGGTCCGGCTTCGGACCGACCCCGGTCACCCGGGGCTGGGTACCGGTCGTGCTGGTGCTGGCCGTCGGCAGGATCCCGGTGGCACCCGCAGAGGGCTTGCCCACAGAGGCGGCCGTCGACTGGGTGGGGGACGGCTTGCTGACCGAGGTCGTGGTGGCCTCCGTGGTGCTGCCACCCTCGGTCACCTTCTCCTCGGCGGCGTCGCCCTCCGGTGCATCTGTCGGCTTGTCGGGTGGTGGGGCCATACCGGGAGCCCGGGTGAATTTCGGGGCAGGCGCATCGGCAGGGACGGTGGCCCGGCCCACGGCCGCGCGGCCGGTCGTTGGCGTGCCGCTCTTCGCGGCCTCCTCGTCGACCGGGTTGGCCGAGGTCCCCGCGTTCCCCGACTTCGCCTGTGTCTCCGTCATTCAACTAGTCCTGTTCGTCAGGCTCGTCGGCATTGCGAGCAATCGCCACGATAGTCACGCCGTCCGGAAGGTCCATCAGCTTGACCCCCATTGTGTTCCGGTCACGCGTACGGCGTACAGGCTTCACCGGAGTCCGGATGACGCCACCGTTGCTGGTGATAGCGAACAGCTCATCGTCCGGGTCGATCACGACAGCGCCGACCAGACCACCGCGTCGCTCGGTGATCTTCGCAGTCAGCACACCCTTACCTCCCCGGCCCTGCACCGGGTATTCCTCGATCGGGGTACGTTTCGCGTATCCGCCGTTCGTGGCCACCAGAACGTCCAAACCCTCCCGGACGACCTCCATGGCCAACAGCACATCTTCCTCGCTGAAGCGCATGCCGATCACGCCGGAGGTCGCCCGACCCATCGGGCGCAGCGCCTCGTCCGTGGCGTTGAACCGGATCGCCTGGGCGTTCTTCGAGACCAGCAGCAGGTCGTCGGCGGGGCCGACGAGCGCAGCACCGACCAGCTCGTCCTCATCGCGCAGGTTGATCGCGATGATGCCGCCGGACCGGTTGGAGTCGAACTCCTCAAGCCGCGTCTTCTTCACCAGGCCGTTCTTCGTCGCCAGGACCAGGTAGGGAGCTACCTGGTAATTCGGAATCTCGATGATCTGTGCGATCTGCTCGTCCGGTTGGAAGGCGAGCAGGTTGGCCACGTGCTGGCCCTTGGCCACCCTACTGGCCTCCGGAAGCTCGTACGCCTTGGCCCGGTACACCCGCCCCTTGTTCGTGAAGAACAGCATCCAGTCGTGCGTCGAGCAGACGAAGAAGTGGCTGACGATGTCGTCCTGCCGCAGCGTGGCGCCACTGACGCCCTTACCGCCCCGCCGCTGCGAACGATAGAGATCGACCTTGGTCCGCTTTGCGTACCCGGTCCGGGTGATCGTGACGACCACGTCCTCCCGCGCGATGAGGTCCTCCATCGAGACCTCACCGTCGAACGGGACAATCTTGGTGCGTCGTTCGTCGCCCCACTTGGCGACGATCTCCCCCAACTCCTCCGAGACGATCCGACGCTGCCGTTCCGGCTTGGCGAGGATGTCCTTGAGGTCGGCGATCTCCACTTCCAGCTTGGCCAGGTCGTCGAGGATCCGCTGCCGCTCCAGCGCGGCGAGCCGGCGCAGCTGCATGTCCAGGATCGCGGTGGCCTGGATCTCGTCGATCTCCAGCAGCCGGATCAGACCCTGCCGAGCGTCCTCCACCGTGGGCGAGCGCCGGATCAGGGCGATGACCTCGTCGAGCGCGTCCAGCGCCTTGGACAGACCGCGCAGGATGTGCGCCCGCTCCTCCGCCTTACGCAGCCGGAACGCCGTCCGCCGTCGGATCACCTCGATCTGGTGCTCGACGTAGTAGCGGATGAACTGCGCCAGGTTCAGCGTGCGCGGCACCCCGTCGACAAGCGCCAGCATGTTCGCGCCGAAGGTCTCCTGAAGCTGGGTGTGCTTGTAGAGGTTGTTCAGCACCACCTTCGCGACCGCGTCGCGCTTGAGCACCAGCACGATCCGCATGCCGGTACGCCCGGAGGACTCGTCGCGGATGTCGGCGATCCCGCCGAGCTTGCCCTCCTTGATCAGCTCGGCGATCCGCTCGGCCAGGTTGTCCGGGTTCACCTGGTAGGGCAGCTCGCTGACGACAAGCGCCGGCCGACCCCGCTTGTCCTCCTCCACCTCGACCACGGCACGCATCCGGATCGAGCCACGACCCGTGCGGTACGCGTCCTGGATGCCCGAGTGGCCGACGATCAGACCGTGGGTGGGGAAGTCCGGGCCCTTGACGATCTCCAACAGTGCTTCGAGGGTGTCGGCCTCGTCGGCCTCCGGGTGCTCCAGGCACCACTGCACGGCCGCGCCGATCTCGCGCAGGTTGTGCGGCGGGATCTTGGTGGCCATGCCGACCGCGATGCCCTCGGAGCCGTTGATCAGCAGGTTCGGGATCCGCGACGGCAGGATCGTCGGTTCCTTGGCCCGACCGTCGTAGTTGTCCTGCAGGTCGACGGTGTCCTCGTCGATGTCCCGCAGCATCTCCATGGCGAGGGGGTCGAGCTTGCACTCGGTGTAGCGCATCGCCGCAGCCGGATCATTTCCGGGCGAGCCGAAGTTGCCGTTGCCGTCGACCAGGGGGTAGCGCAGCGACCAGGGCTGGGCCATCCGGACCAGGGCGTCGTAGATGGCCGAGTCGCCGTGCGGGTGGAACTGGCCCATCACGTCGCCGACGACCCGGGAGCACTTCACGTAGCCGCGGTCCGGCCGGTAGCCGGAGTCGAACATGGCGTACAGGATCTTGCGGTGGACCGGCTTGAGCCCGTCCCGGACGTCCGGCAGCGCCCGCCCGACGATGACGCTCATCGCGTAGTCGAGGTAGGAGCGCTGCATCTCCACCTCGAGCCCGACGGGCTCGATCCGGTCGTGCGAGACGACGGCGGCCAGCGCCTCGGGGACCTCGGGCTCGTTCGGTGTGGACTCGGGGGAATCGGTCACTGTTAACCCTTATCAGACTGAGTGTCGCTTTTGCGCTGTGGATAACGGCTGTGGATACCGGCCAAGCTGTGGATAACTCTGTGGACTGGCAGCCGGGCCGGTGGTGGCGATCCGGTCCGGCTGCCATGCCCGTCAGATGTCCAGGAAGCGAACGTCCTTGGCGTTGCGCTGGATGAACGAGCGGCGCGCCTCCACGTCCTCACCCATCAACACGCTGAACAGCTCGTCGGCGGTTGCCGCGTCGTCCAGGGTCACCTGGCGCAGCGTACGGGTGGCCGGGTTCATCGTGGTCTCCCACAGCTCCGGGTAGTTCATCTCGCCGAGACCCTTGAACCGCTGGATGTCGTCCGGCTTGGCGTTCGGCTTCTTCTGCTGGCGCAGCGCGATCAGCCCGTCGCGCTCCCGGTCGGAGTACGCGTACTGCGCGTCGTCGCCCTTCCGGTTCCACTTGATCTTGTAGAGCGGCGGGGCGGCCAGGTAGACGTGGCCCAGTTCCACCAGTGGGCGCATGAAGCGGAACAGCAGGGTGAGCAGCAGCGTCTGGATGTGCTGGCCGTCGACGTCGGCGTCGGCCATCAGCACGATCTTGTGGTACCGCAGCTTCTCGATGTCGAAGTCGTCGTGGATGCCGGTGCCCAGCGCGGTGATCAGCGCCTGCACCTCGTTGTTCTTCAGCACCCGGTCGATCCGGGCCTTCTCCACGTTGAGGATCTTGCCGCGGATCGGCAGGATCGCCTGGGTACGCGGGTCGCGGCCCTGCTTGGCCGAGCCGCCGGCCGAGTCGCCCTCGACGATGAACACCTCGGACTCGCGCGGGTCGGTGGACTGGCAGTCGGCCAGCTTGCCCGGCATCGAGCCGGATTCCAGCAGCGACTTGCGCCGGGCCAACTTGCGGGCCTGCTGGGCGGCGATCCGGGCGCGGGCCGCCTGGGATGCCTTGGTAATGATGATCTTTGCCTCGGCGGGGTTGCGGTCCAGCCAGTCGACCAGCCGGTCGTTGCAGACCCGCTGCACGAAGCTCTTCACCGGCGTGTTGCCGAGCTTGGTCTTGGTCTGACCCTCGAACTGCGGGTTGGTCAGCTTCACCGAGATGATTGCGGCCAGGCCCTCGCGGATGTCCTCGCCGGAGAGCTTCTCGTCGCCCTTGAGCAGCTTCTTGTCCGTGCCGTAGCGGTTGACGACGCTGGTCAGCGCGGCCCGGAAGCCCTCCTCGTGGGTGCCGCCCTCGTGCGTGTTGATGTTGTTGGCGAAGGTGTAGACCGACTCGCCGTACGACTCGTTCCACTGCATGGCGATCTCGAGCGCCATGCCCTCCTCCTCGGAACCGAACTCGATCACCGTCTTGTGGATCGGGGTCTTCGAGGCGTTGAGGTGGCGGACGAAGTCGGCGATACCGCCGTCGTACTTGAAGGTGACCTCGCGCAGCTTGCCTTCTTCACCCTCCGCGACCCGCTCGTCCAGCAGGTGGATGGTGAGGCCCCGGGTCAGGAAGGCCATCTCCTGGAGCCGGCGGTAGATCGTTTGGAGGTCGAAGTCGACGGTCTCGAAGACGTCCGGGTCCGGCCAGAAGGAGACCGCCGAACCGGTGCGGTCGGTGGTCTCGCCCTTGAGTAGCTCGGTCGGCTTGGAGTGGTGGTACTCCTGCCGCCAGACGAAGCCGGTCTTGTGAATCTCCACCGCCATCTTCGTGGAGAGGGCGTTCACCACGCTGACGCCGACGCCGTGCAGGCCGCCGGAGACCGCGTACGCCTTGCCGTCGAACTTGCCGCCCGCGTGCAGAACGGTCAGCGCCACCTCGACGCCCGGCTTCTTGAGCTTGGGATGCAGGTCGACCGGGAAGCCCCGGCCGTTGTCGGTGACCCGGACGCCGCCGTCAGCGAGCAGCACCACGTCGATGGTGTCGCAGTAGCCGGCCATCGCCTCGTCCACCGCGTTGTCGACGACCTCCCACACGAGGTGGTGCAGGCCGCGTTCGCCGGTGGACCCGATGTACATGCCGGGCCGCTTGCGGACCGCCTCCAGCCCTTCGAGGACGGTGATCGACTCGGCGCCGTACTGCTGATTTTCCTGCGCTGCCACCCTCGGCCACTTTCTCGCGCCCGGCGCGCCGTAGGGCACGTCGAACGCGGGTTCGGCGGACAGACGCGACGTCGGCACGCGGACCGGCACCGGGGACAACTCCGGGGTACGGGTCGAACGCGCCGGTCGCCGCGGTTGCCCGCGGATCGCGATCGGCTCGACCCGAGTCGGACGGATGATCGCGGGCCCGCACCGGACCCGTGACCCGTCACTCCGCACCGGGTCTTCGTCTCACGCCAATCTTACTGTGCGCGGGCGATAGAACCACCACTCGGCACCCCTTCGCAGCGGCTCAGATCTCCGTAGCGGGCCGAATTGCGCTGTCCGCGACTCCCCCTACACGCCAGGGCATGATCAACGGATCTGCCGCATGACGACGCTGCCGGCTCAGACGGCGAGAGGTGGGCGGTACCGTCCGGTACGACCCGGGAAGGGCGATCCGTGACCCTCGGGTTGCCGTACCGGCCTTGATCTTTCAACGTTGGAACCGGACGATCGACCCGATCCACTCGCCCGTGCCTTGAGAGGTGACACCAGATGGGGCTGGACAACGTCGCGGTTCAGTGGCCGCGGACCGGCCGCTTCTACGACCCGGTCGCACCGGCCGAGTTCGTCGATTTTGGCGACATCGTCGAGGTCCAGGGGATCTCGGCACCGACCGCCGCGCTCGCTGAGCTGATCGCGAAGACAGGTACGGTCCGGGCCACCGCGTACACGGAAGTGGTGGATCTGATCCTCGGACTTGATGGTGTGCTCTACGCCACAGACGCCGCCGCCGAGGACGAGGATCCGGTCATCGACCCGGACGGGTGCGGTTGGATCGCGGGCGGCATCGAACGCTTCGTCGCCGCGCACCGGCCGCACGGTGAGGCGGTCACCTTCGAGTCGGTGGGCACGGTGCTGCGTTCGCTGCTGGCCGACGGCCGCCTGGCCGAGCAGCAGCTACGTTGGCTGGACAGCCGGTTGGACGCGCTGCGTGACGACAGCGGTGCCGCGCCGCAGTGGACCTTCACCTGCGCGGAGCTGAGCGTGCTCGCCGCCTTCTACCGGCGCTGCGCCGACAACGGCTTCGCCGTCTACGCCGAGTCGGCGGCACCTCGCCGGGCGGCCCAGACGTAACCGGCCGGCTGTCGGGCGGTCCGGTCCCGCTGGATCCGAAAGAATCGCCCGACTGTCAGCCGTAGGTGTCGCGGGGGCCCCGGCCGCGTACCCGTCGTGGGCCGCGTGACCAGGACGGTGCGGCCGGGCCGTGGATGTGCAGTTTGCGGACCACGTTGTGGCCGACCTCGCGGGCGATCTGCTGCAACAGCGAACCGGCGAGCAGCCGTAGCTGCGTCGCCCAGGCCGTGGAGCGGGCCTCGACGGTCAGTTCACCGTTCTCCAGCTTCACCGGACGGCTGTGCTGGGCGACCTCCGCGCCGACCACCCGTTCCCAGGCGCCGAAGACGGTGGCCTCGGCGGCCGGCTGCTGCCAACCACGGGCCTTCACCAGCCGGTTGAGCACCGCACCGAGGGGTTGCGGGTCGCGCGGGTCCGGGCCGGGGCCGGAGTAGCCGCGCAGCCGGCGCTCGCCGTCGCCGCCGGTCGCGGTGCGGCGGCGGGGACGGCCGGCGGCCTCGCGCCGCGCCTTGGCCGCGTCCAGCACCGCGCGGGCCAGCTGCGGGCCGGAGACACCCTCGCCGTCGCCCGTCACCGGCGCGGTGTCGCCCGGCACCGCCGAGGTCGGCCCGGCGGCCGGCTCCGCCGGTCGACCGGTGGGTCGGTCGGTTCGGCCGCCGTCGCCGGTGCCACCCTTCCCGGCGGTACGCGCACCGCGTCCCCGGGTAACACCACCCGGCTGCCCCGGGGGTGCGCTGTCCGGGCCCGGCTGTGGTGGCTCAGTCGGCACGGCGCACCGTCCCCTCCGTCACCTCGTACCGGGCGCCACGCAGGGCGGCTGGCACGTCGTCGGCGACCGCGCAGGTCACAAGCAGTTGACTGGCCCCGCCGACCAGTTCGGCGAGCCGGTCCCGCCGGCCGGCGTCCAGCTCGGCGAAGACGTCGTCGAGCACCAGCACCGGTTCGATGCCGTCGTTGCGCAGCAGGTCGTAGCCGGCCAGCCGCAGCGCGAGCGCGTACGACCACGATTCGCCGTGACTGGCGTAGCCCTTGGCCGGCAGGGGGCCGAGGGTGAGGGTGAGGTCGTCGCGGTGCGGACCGACCAGGGTGGTGCCGCGTTCGATCTCAGCGGAGCGGGACTCCTCCAGTGCGGTGGTGAGCACCGCCGCGAGGGCCTCCCGGTCGGTGGTGGGTTCGGCGAGGTCCACCGAGGGCCGGTAACTGATTCCCGCCGCGCCGCGGCCGGCGGCCACCGCGTCGTAAGCCTTGGTGACGTGCGGGGCCAGGGCGGCAACGAGTTCCAGCCGCCCGGCGAGCAGTTCGGCGCCGTGCCGGGCCAGGTGGGTGTCCCAGACGGCGAGGGTGGACAGGTCGCCGCCCCGCGATCCGCCGGTCTTGCGGGCGAGGTACGC
Source organism: Micromonospora sp. NPDC000442 (assembly GCF_042898635.1). Classification (NCBI taxonomy): domain Bacteria; kingdom Bacillati; phylum Actinomycetota; class Actinomycetes; order Micromonosporales; family Micromonosporaceae; genus Micromonospora; species Micromonospora sp. NPDC000442. The sequence continues at coordinate 503,074 of NZ_JBIAYZ010000001.1, forward strand.
GGTGCGCAGCAGCGCGTTGCGTTGTTTGACCACCCGCTCGTAGTCGGCGCGTACCCCGGCGTAGCGGGGTTGGCGCAGCACCAGCAGGTCGTCGAGGTAGCGGCGGCGTTCGGCCGGGTCGCCCCGGACCAGTTCGAGGTCTTCCGGGGCGAAGAGCACCAGCCGCAGCGCGCCCAGCACGTCGCGGGCCCGGCGGGCCGGGGAGCGGCCGAGGCGGGCCCGGTTGGCCTTGCCCGGGACGATCTCCAGCTCCACCAGGAGTTCGCGGCCGTCGTGCACCACCGCGCAGCGGATCACGGCGGCGTTGGCGCCCATCCGCACCAGCGGGGCGTCGGTGGCGACCCGGTGGGAGTCGAGGGTCGCGACGTAGCCCAGCGCCTCGACCAGGTTCGTCTTGCCGACGCCGTTGGCGCCGATCAGGACGTTCGGGCCGGGTTCGAGGTCGACGCCGATCCGCTCGTACGAGCGGAAGTCGACCAGTTCGAGCCGGCGGACGTACACGGGGTCGCGGTGCCGGTCAGGGCTTGCGTACGGTGTGCCCGCCGAACTGCTGCCGCAGTGCGGAGACGGCCTTCAGCGCCGGCGAGTCGTCCTGCCGGGAGGAGAACCGGGCGAACAGCGAGGCGGTGATGACGTTGAGCGGTACGGCGAGACGCACCGCCTCGTCCACCGTCCAGCGGCCCTCGCCGGTGTCCTCGGTGTAGTCGCTGAGCCGGTTCAGCTCGGGGTCCTCGTCGAGGGCCCGGTCGAGCAGGTCCAGCAGCCAGGAGCGGACCACGGTGCCCTCGCGCCAGGACTTGATCACGCCGGGCACGTTCGTCACCAGTTCGGAGGCGGACATCAGCTCGTAGCCTTCGGCGTAGGCGTGCATCAGGCCGTACTCGATGCCGTTGTGCACCATCTTGGCGTAGTGGCCGGCACCGACCGGCCCGGCGTGTACGAAGCCGTACTCGCCTTCGGGCTTGAGCGCGTCGAAGATCGGCATGAGCCGGTCGACGTGTTCCTGCGCGCCGCCGACCATCAGGCCGTAGCCGTTCTGCCGGCCCCACACCCCGCCGGAGACGCCCACGTCGACGTAGCCGATGCCGCGTTCGTGCAGCCGCTCCGCCCGGGGTGCGTCCTCGCTGAACCGCGAGTTGCCGCCGTCGATGATGAGGTCACCCTCGCCGAGCACGTCGGCCACCTCGTCGATGGTGGCGTCGGTGACGGCGGCAGGCACCATCACCCACACCGCGCGCGGCGCGTCCAGCTTCTCGGCCAGTTCAGCCATGCTGGCGACATCGCTGCGCTCCAGGTTGTGGTCGAGACCGACCACCTCGTGACCGGCGGTGCGCAACCGTTCGCGCATGTTGCCGCCCATCCGGCCGAGTCCTACCAGGCCGAGCTGCATCTGTGGTGACCTTTCGTGGGTACGGTTGGATCCGCCGGTCAGCGGGACACGCGGATCGGCATGATGAGGTACCGGTACCCACCGATGAGCTCGCCATCCTCGCCGGCGGGGGAAATAACCGCGGGCTTGAAGGCGTCGACGAAGTGCAGCACGGCGAACTGGGTGCCGAGGTTGGACAACCCGTCGATGAGGTACTGCGGGTTGAAGCCGATGGTCAGCGGCTCGCCGGTGAAGCTGGCCTCCATGGCCTCGCTGGCCCGGGCCTCCTCGGTGCCGCCGGCCTCCACCACCAGGCCGTCGGCGCTGAAGCTGAGCAGCACGGGGGTGGCGCGCTCGGCGACGAGGGCGACCCGCTTGACCACCTCGATGAGGGTGCTGACCGGCACCCGGGCCTCGGCGTTGTGGCTGGCCGGGAAGAGCGATCGGACCGGCGGGTAGTTGGCGCCGTCGAGCAGCCGGCTGGTGGTGCGTCGGGTGCCACCGGAGAAACCGATCATGCCTTCGCCGGCGGCACCCTGGGACAGGGCCAGCACCACCTGGCCACCGAGGGGGCCGAGGGTCTTGGCGGTGTCGTTGAGCGTCCGGGCGGGGACCAGCGCGTTGAGGCTGATCTCCGGGTCGTCCGGGTTCCACTCCATCTCGCGCAGGGCCAGCCGGTACCGGTCGGTGGCGAGCATGGCCAGGTTGCCGCCGGAGAGCTCGATGCGTACGCCCGTCATCATCGGCAGCGTCTCGTCCCGGCTGGCGGCGACCGCCACCTGTGCCACCGCTGCGGCGAACGCGGCGGCGTCGATGGTGCCGGCGCTGGCCGGCATCTCGGGCAGGGTGGGGTAGTCCTCCACCGGCATGGTGGGCAGGGTGAACCGGGCGCTGCCACAGACCAGTTCGAGGTGCGCCCCGACAGCGGCGATGTCGACCGGCTTGGCGGGCAACGCCTTGGTGATCTCGGCGAGCAGCCGCCCGGAGACCAGCGCGGCGCCGTCGGCGTCGCCCTGCACCTCCACGGTGACCTGGCTGCTGACCTCGTAGTCGAAGCCGGAGACCTGCAGGCTGCCGTCGGTGACGCGCAGCAGCACCCCGGCCAGCACCGGTACGGACGGCCGGTTGGGCAGGCTCTTCGCGGTCCAGGCCACGGCCTCGGCGAGCGCGTCGCGCTCCACTCGGAATTTCATCAATGCCTCCGCGTCGACGTCGACGTCGTCAACTCTCTCATGCCGGACGCTGCCCACCGACCCGCCTGGCGTGCGGGTACCCCTCGCACCTTAGGGCGCGAGCGTATCGGCTGTGTGCCCGACCCCGTGGATCGTGTCGCTGCTGACGGGTCTGTCCCGGCAGCTGTCGACCGATCCACAGGAAGTCCAACGGTGATGATTGGTTTTTGTTCTTTCAGAAGAGATAACTCATCGTCTTCATCGCACCTGTGCAAACTGTGGAGAACCCGAGTATGGGCAGGTCAGACAGGTTATCCACAGGTGGTTTCGCTGTGGATGGGCGGGGGTAAAACCCGGCCGGCGGTCCACAGGCGGTCTCCGTGCACACGGTTGTCCACCGTCGTCCACCGGTTGTCCACCGGTAATCCACCGACTTTCTCCCCAGACCTGTGGATCGTCGCGGGCGTCTCGTCCGCCGTCATCCCCAGAACCTTCAACAGCTTCCCCACAGGCGACCGCCCGTCGGTGGACAGCGCCGGTGGTTGTCCCCAGGCGTCCACAGGAGTCCACAACGTTGTCCCCAGGGTTTCTCCACAGGCTGTGGGTAACTGGATGTTGACGGCGCGTGTTCATCCACCGTCGGTGGATAACAAGCTGTGGACAACGAGTGGCAAGCCGTGTGGACACGCCTCCGATGGTGTGGCCTGAACCTCGTTGAGGGTCAACCAGGTGAGCGCGAAAAAGGGCCCGACCGTGACCGGCCGGACCCTCGCCGTGCACGTTCGGCGGGCGTACCCCTCAGGTGTTCTGCTTGATCCGGTTGGTCAGCTCGGCGATCTGGTTGTAGAGCGATCGCCGCTCGGCCATCTGCTGGCGGATCTTGCGGTCGGCGTGCATGACGGTGGTGTGGTCCCGCCCGCCGAAGGCCTGGCCGATCCGGGGCAGTGACAGGTCGGTCAGCTCGCGACACAGGTACATGGCGACCTGGCGGGCGTTCACCAGCACCCGCGAGCGGGAGTGCCCGCGCAGGTCCTCCAGGCTGACCCCGAAGTAGTCAGCGGTGGAAACCATGATCTGGTCGGCGGTGATCTCCGGACCGGCGCCGTCCGGGATGAAGTCGCGCAGCACCTCCTCGGCCAGCGACAGCTCCACGTTCGACCGGGTCAGGCTGGCGAACGCGGTGACTCGGATCAGCGCCCCTTCCAGCTCCCGGATCGAGTTGGACACCCGGGAGGCGATGAACTCCAGCACGTCCGGCGGGGCGTACAGGCGCTCCTGCGCGGCCTTCTTCTGCAGAATCGCGATCCGGGTCTCCAGGTCCGGTGGCTGGATGTCGGCGAGTAGGCCCCACTCGAATCGGGTCCGCAGCCGGTCCTCCAGGGTCGCCAGCTGTTTGGGCGAGCGGTCGGAGGTGATCACGATCTGCTTGTTGGCGTTGTGCAGCGTGTTGAAGGTGTGGAAGAACTCCTCCTGGGTCCGCTCGCGGTTCTCCAGGAACTGGATGTCGTCGATGAGGAGGATGTCGACGTCGCGGTAGCGGCGTTGGAAGGCGCTTGTCTTGTCGTCCCGCAGCGAGTTGATGAAGTCGTTGGTGAACTCTTCGGTCGAGACGTACCGGACCGAGCGGGCGTTGCCCAGCGTGGTGGCGTAGTGGCCGATGGCGTGCAGCAGGTGGGTCTTGCCCAGCCCGGAGCTGCCGTAGATGAACAGCGGGTTGTACGCCTTTGCCGGCGACTCGGCCACCGCCACTGACGCCGCGTGCGCGAAGCGGTTGGACGAGCCGATGACGAACGTCTCGAACATGTACTTCGGGTTGAGCCGGTTGCCGCCGCTGTCAGCGCCGGTGGGCAGCCGCCGATCGTCCCGGCCGACCGGTCGCTGATCCGGCCCGCTGCGGCCGGGCCCGCTGTCGGTACCTCCGTCGGCCGGTATCGCCCGGATCACGTGCTGGTCGCGGGGCGAGACGCCCGGCTCGTCGCCGTAGCGGGGCGCGAAGCCGCGTGGGCCGCCGGCCGCTCGGTCCAGCTGCCCGCCCTGTTCGGTGAAGCCCAACCGCTCCGGTGCCCGCCGTCCGGTGCTCTCCGCTGGCCGGACGGGCTCGCCGAAGCCGGCACCGAAGAGGGCCTCCTGACCGTCGGGGGCCGCGGTACGGGGATCGTCCTCGACGCGCGGTGCGTCCGGCGGCGTCCGGTCGAAGCGGCCGGGGTGCGGCTGTTCGGGAATCAGCGGGAGCTGCCGCCCTCCGTCGGGACCGGTCGACCGGTCGTCGACCTCGCCGGGACCGTGGTCCAACTGGTCCGACTCAGGGGTGCTGCGGTAGACGGTGCCGGTGGTCCGCCCGTCCTCGGGCACCCGGACGGTGACGGCGACCTGGATCGGCCGGCCCAGCCGGCGGGTGAGCGCGTCGGTGATGGCCGGGCGCAGCCGGGACTCGATGACGTCCCGGGTGAAGGCGTCCGGCACGGAGAGCAGGACGGTGTCCTCGACGATTGCCCGCAGCCGGGTCAGCCGCAGATACGCCCGCTGCTGCGCGGAAATGATCTCGTCAGCGAGTTCGTCGGTCGTCGCCGTCCACACCGCGGCAAGGTCGGTCGTACCGGCCACCGTCGTGCCACCCCCTCGCCTCTGCTCCCGGACGCCGCCGTCTCCCGGTGGCCCGTACCGGCGGGCGAGATCACGCCACCCACCCGATCGCCGCACCCGGTCGTTCTCCACAAGTTATCCACAGCCTGTGTACCGACCGATTGTGGCCGCCCGCCGGGCGCGGGTCGGACCTGCCCCCTGCCGTGGCCGGGCACTGAAGCGGGGTTCACCGTGCCGAACGATTCACTACCGTGTCCGGTCTTGCCTGCCGGCGACATCGGCACAACTCCGACGCTGACCGCAATCGGGCACGGTAACAGCGTTGTTGCCGCGTCTTCAACCGCCGACGCGGGTCACCCCTGTCGGCATTTGTGAAAACCACCGCTTCGGTCGCCTTCCGTCGCAGCTCACCGTCGGAGTGGCCGGGTTTGACGCTGATTGCACCCCGACCTAGGCTGGAGGGGCTGCTCTCACGCCCTCTGCTAGGGTGATGGGTGCTCGCTGCCCGCGGTTGCTCACCGCACAATCGAGGTCACGCACCGCCGGGCAGCACCGATCGGGGCCACCACAGCGGCGGCCCGGACCACCACGACCCGGCGATCCACTCGTCCGGGGCGTCCGACAACGGAGAGCCTGACGTGAGCAAGCGCACCTACCAGCCGAACAACCGCCGGCGCGCGAAGACCCACGGCTTCCGGCTGCGCATGCGCACCCGGGCCGGCCGCGCCATCATCTCGACCCGTCGCGCCAAGGGCCGCGCCCGCCTGTCGGCCTGAGGCCGGTCAGGTCCGCTCCGGAGGACGTGGCAGTCGTGCTGGCGGCCGCGCAACGACTGCGGCGCAGCAGCGACTTCGCCGCAGCGGTTCGCGGTGGCCGTCGAGCCGGTCGCGGCGCTCTGGTCGTGCATCTGACCGTGCCAACCGCAACCGGATCCGACAACACAGCGCCGAAGCCGGCGCGGGATAACGCGGAGGCAGACTCCCCGCCGGTGTCCCGCGCCGGCTTCGTGGTTTCCAAGGCGGTCGGGCCGGCAGTTGTCCGCAACCGGGTGCGCCGCCGGCTGCGGCAGTTGACCCGGGAACGCCTCGTCGACCTGCCGACCGGAAGCACCCTCGTGGTACGCGCCCTGGCGGCGGCGGCTGACGCCACGTACCAGCGGCTCGGCACCGACCTGGATGCGGCGCTCGTCGCCGCCCGGTCCGGCCGGGGACGGCGGTCCCGGTGAGCGCCGAGCAGACGCCGTCGCGCCCGGCTACCCCGGGTGCCCGGGTGCTGACCCTGCCCATCATCGCGTACCGTCGGTGGATAAGCCCGGCGTTGCCGGCCCGCTGTCGGTTCTACCCGTCGTGCAGCGCCTACGCCCTGGAGGCGGTGGCCCGGCACGGCGCGCTCCGGGGAGCCGGCCTGACGGTCCGGCGGCTGGCGCGCTGCCACCCATTTCATCCTGGTGGATACGATCCGGTTCCGGAGCCGGGCGGCCGCCGACCTGCCGACGTGACTGGAGCCTGAGAATTGAGTCTCGACTGGATCTACTACGCGATCTCGTGGATCCTGCTGGCCTGGCACTCGGCCTGGGACGCCATCGGCATCCCGGACACTGCGTTCCTCGGCACCAACTGGGCGTGGATCCTCGCCATCGTCTTCCTGGTGGTCACGGTCCGGGTCATCCTGTTCCCGGTCTTCGTCAAGCAGATCAAGTCGCAGCGGGCGATGCAGGCGCTCCAGCCGCAGGTGAAGGCCCTCCAGGAGAAGCACAAGGGTGACCGGGAGACGCTCCAGAAGGAGATGATGGAGCTCTATCGGAAGGAAAAGGCCAACCCGCTCATGGGCTGCCTTCCGATGTTCCTCCAGATCCCGGTCTTCCTCGGTCTCTTCCACGTCCTGCGCCGCCTCAACCCGGACCCGGCGAAGACCAACAAGGACATCTACGGCTGGACCGTCGACCAGTTCAACAGCGCCTCTGACGCAACTCTGTTCACCGCCCCGATCGCCAGCAAGTTCGGCTCGACCGCGGCGGAGCTGGCGCAGCTCGGCGCCAACGGCACCGTTGTGAAGATCATGGCCGGTGTCCTGGTGCTGGTGATGATGGGCACCACGTACCTCACCAGCCGCCAGATGATCCTCAAGACGGGCTGGGCGGAGGACCCGCAGCAGCGCATGATCCAGCGCCTGATGCTCTACGGCATCCCGCTGTCCCTGCTGGTCTCCGGGGCCATCTTCCCGATCGGTGTGATCATCTACTGGGTCACCAACAACCTGTTCACCCTCGGGCAGCAGCAGTGGGTGCTGCGCAAGTTCCCGCCGCCGGTGACCGCGACCAGTGGCAAGCCGGGCACCTCGGCGCGTAACGGGGCGCAGCCGGCGAAGACCGGTGGGCTGTTCGGCCGGAGCAAGCCGGCTGCCGCGCCGCCGCCCGCGGCCGCGCCGAAGATCGCCGGTCCGAAGCCGGGCGCCAAGCCGGTCAACCCGAAGAAGGGCCGCCCCGCCAAGCGGCAGGGCTAATCGTCCGGGCCGCCGCCGGGAGACCGGCGGCGGCCCGTTGCGCGCCGTGCGGCCGCCTGCGAAGGCCGGCGCCGGAAGCGCGAAGCGCCACGCGTGCCGTGGCGGACGGGCGAAACTGCCCTACAGACGTGCCCGTGGGCACCGGCGACGTCCCGCCGGCCGCGGGGAACCAGCGGACCCGAGGTCCGGCCGAGCGAGTACGGAGATGACACCGTGACCGACACCAGCATCCCCCGCGCCGAACAGCCCCTGGACGACGAGGAGCCGACCGCGGCGGCTCCGGTCGGGGGCGAGCCGGAGGAGACCGACGCCGAAGCGGCGCCGAGCAAGGCCGCCGGCGAGAGCGATCTGTTCCGGCAGAGCGAGATCGCGGCCGACTACGTGGAGGGGCTGCTCGACATCCTCGACTATGACGGCGACATCGACGAACTGGTGTCGGGTGGCCGGCCGGTGGTCGAGGTCGTCGGTGGCCGCCTGCAGAACCTCGTCGGCCAGCGCGGTGCCACCCTCGAAGCACTTCAGGAACTGGCCCGGCTCGCGGTGTTCCGGCAGACCGGTTCGCCGAGCCGCCTGCTGCTCGACGTGGGCGGGTACCGGGCCAACCGGCGCAAGGAACTGGCCGCGGTCGCCCGCAACGCCGTCGAGAAGGTCAAGGAGCACGGCGAGCCGGTGCGACTGGAGCCGATGTCCGCCTTCGAGCGCAAGTGCGTCCACGACGTGGTCAACGCGATCGACGGAGTGGAAAGCGAGTCCGAGGGCGTCGAGCCCAGCCGGCGCATCGTCGTTCGTCCCGTGGACTGACGGGTGACTCGAGACGACGCCAGCGGTGTTGCCGCAACCGGCCCGGGTGGTACGCCGCCCGGGCCGGCGGCTGTCCCGCCTCGGCCCACCACGGCGGTGCTGCCGCCCGAACTTGCCGAGGCGGCGAGCCGGCTCTTCGGCGTACGCCTCGAAGTCGCGGCTGCCTACGGCGAGCTGCTCGCCACCGACGGGGTGGTACGGGGGCTGATCGGCCCACGCGAGGCCCCCCGGATCTGGGATCGTCACCTGCTGAACTGCGCGGCGGTGGCCGAGCTGATCCCACCGGGTGCCTCCGTGCTGGACGTGGGATCGGGTGCCGGGCTGCCCGGTCTGGTGCTTGCCATCGCCCGGCCGGACCTGGCGGTGACACTCATCGAGCCGCTGGCTCGCCGTACCGCCTTCCTCAACGAGACGGTGGAGGCGCTCGGGCTGACCAACTCCGTGCGGGTGTTCCGCGGTAGAGCCGAGGAGGCGGGCGCGGGGTCGGATGTCGGGCCCGGCGACGTGGTCACCGCCCGGGCGGTGGCACCGCTGGACCGGCTGGCGGGCTGGTGTCTGCCCCTCACCGGGATCGGCGGCCGACTACTCGCCCTGAAGGGTGCCTCGGCGGCGGATGAGATCGCCGAGCACGCCGACGCGGTGCATCGTCTCGGTGGTGGTCGACCTGTGTTGCGCCGGTGTGGTGAAGGCGTCGTGGATCCGCCGACCACCGTCGTCGAGATCGTCCGGGAGCGGTCCGTCGGTCCGGCGGCCCGGACGGCGCCCAGGAAGTCGCGGTCGCGTCGACGGTGAGCCGGAGCGCAGGCTCCGGGGCGCTCCCACTCCCGAGCCGCATCGGATGGTCGCGCGGCTGACCTGGGCCCGTAGGCCGCTGACGGCGGTGGAAGTCAACGTTCCGGAGTGGCGTCGATCTTTCGTCGCGCACGCCGCGACCGGCGGGTTACGAACCCGACGTGGACCGGCCGCGCCCGTGCGCCGTAGGCTGGCCGCGCGTCGATAGTGTGGAGCGGGCGGCGATGGATCTCCCTCCGGGGCCCGACCGCTCCCGCCGGGCGGTACCTCTGCGGAGAGCGCGCGAGTGGCCCGGTTGACGGGTGCGGACCGACCATCCGAAGCGGGCAGGGATGACAGGTGCATGACGACGGCAGGTACGACGATCCGCGCGTGACCGGGTCAGCTGGTGACCCCGTTTCACGTGAAACCGAATATCCGAACTGGCGGCCCTCCGAGGTGCCGCAGAGCCCACCGGAGCCTGGTCGGAACGCGCCGACGTCGGGCGTTCCGTGGTCGACCGACGATGGACGCGACGGCATGGACGCCAGTGGCCGTCCGGTCAACGCGTCCCCCGACGCGCGGGTGATTCCGATTCGCCGGAACACCTCCGCCTCCGCTCGGTTCGAGGCGGCAGCGCAACCTCCGGCATCCGGAACGGTGCCGGATCCTCGACCGGCTTCCGACACGCCCGCGCCTGCGGCCGGGTCCTACGCGTCAGCCGCAACCGAGGCCGCGTACGTTTCACGTGAAACCCCGACGCGCGAAGAGGATGATCCACCGTTGGCTATGGAGGCGATGCGCGCCGTGCAGATCCTGAATCCCAGTGGCGAGGTGACCATGCCTCGGCCCGACCGGACCCGGGTCATGTGCGTCGCGAACCAAAAGGGCGGCGTGGGTAAGACCACGACCACGGTCAACCTCGCGGTGGCCCTGGCCTTGCATGGCAACCGGGTGCTCGTGGTCGACCTCGACCCGCAGGGCAACGCCTCGACCGGGCTCAACGTGCCACACCACACCGGCGTGCCGGACGTCTATGACTGCCTGATCAACAGTGTGCCGCTGGAGGACGTGACCCAGGCGGTGGAGGGCATTCCCAACCTCTGGTGCGTGCCGGCCACCATCGATCTCGCCGGTGCCGAGATCGAGCTGGTGTCAGTGGTGGCCCGCGAGTCGCGCCTGGACCGTGCCATCACCGCCTACCCGGGCCACTTCGACTACGTGTTCATCGACTGCCCGCCCTCGCTCGGTCTGCTGACCGTCAACGCGTTGGTGGCCGCGCAGGAGGTGCTCATACCTATCCAGTGTGAGTACTACGCGCTCGAAGGGCTCAACCAGCTCATCAACAACATCAACCTGGTTCGTCAGCACCTCAACCCTCGGCTTGAGGTCTCCACGATCCTGCTCACCATGTACGACCGCCGTACCCGGCTCGCCGACGCGGTCGAGCAGGACGTCCGGAACCACTTCGGCGACAAGGTGCTCCAGGCGGTGATCCCGCGTAACGTGCGGGTCTCCGAGGCACCCAGCTACGGCCAGTCGGTGATGACCTACGATCCCGGTTCACGGGGCGCGACGAGCTACTTCGAGGCCGCCCAGGAGATCGCCGAGCGGGGCGTCAAGGAGCCGGTGAGCCGGAATGCGTAGTGCGGACGAGGCGCTGGGAGGCGTGGCATGAAGAACCGTCCACGGGGCGGTCTGGGGCGGGGCCTGGGGGCGCTCATTCCGACCGGGCCGGCGCCGAACGCCGGCGCCAGCGTCGGCGGGCCCACGCCGGGATCGAGCGGGTCGACGGCCGTTGTCACCCCGGCCGCGATGCCGGTGTCGGCCCCGACGATCGACCCTGAGGCGACCCTGAGCCCGGTGCCTGGTGCGCGCTTCGCGGAGATCCCGGTCGACTCGATCGTGCCCAACCCGAAGCAGCCTCGCCAGGTCTTCGATGAGGAGGCCCTGGAGGAACTGAAGACCTCCATCCAGGAGGTCGGCTTTCTTCAGCCGATCGTGGTGCGGCAACTCGACGGTGAGAAATTCGAGCTTGTCATGGGCGAGCGCCGGTGGCGAGCCGCCCAGGCGGTCGGTCGGGAGAACATCCCGGCGATCGTGCGAGACACCCGAGACGACGCCATGCTGCGGGACGCGCTGCTGGAGAACATCCACCGGGCGAACCTGAACCCGCTGGAAGAGGCGGCCGCCTATCAGCAGTTGCTGGAGGAGTTCGGGGCCACCCACGAGGAACTCGCCCGACGCATCGGTCGCAGCCGGCCGCAGATCTCGAACACCATCCGGCTGATGAACCTGCCGGCACCGGTACAGCGGCGCGTGGCCGCCGGTGTCCTCTCCGCCGGGCACGCCCGGGCGCTGCTCAGCCTGGAGGATCCGGAGACCCAGGAGCAGCTGGCGTTGAGGATCGTCGCCGAGGGACTGTCGGTCCGTGCGACCGAGGAGATCGTCGCGCTCGCCCTCAACGACGGACCGAGCAAGAAGGATTCGGCGAAGCGTCGACCGAAGCCACACGCACCGGCTCTGACCGATCTCGCCGACCGCCTCTCCGACCGGTTCGACACCCGGGTGAAGGTCGACATCGGGCGCAGCAAGGGCAAGATCACGATTGAGTTCGCGACCGTCGACGACCTGGAGCGGATCGTTGGCATCATCGGAGTAGAGCGCGAAGAACCGGAAGACTGATCTAGGGAACCGACCAGGCCGCCTCGCCCCAATGCGACGAGGCGGCCTTGTCGTCGTCTGGGTAGCCGCAGCGGGCGCCCGGGGCGAGCGGCTCATCCGAACCGGACCGGCACCCGCAGAATCGGTGCAACCGCACGCACCGAACAGCCGGGTTTCGCGCCGGTGGCGGGTGCCGGTGCCGCTGCTTCCGTTCGCCCGCTTCCGCTTGCTGCCGCTGTCTTCCGCTTCCCCTTCCGCTGCGGGGGCGGCCTTCCGTGGTCCGGCTTGCGCTGCGGAGGACGAGAGCCTCAGCCCGTCCGCCGTCATCTTCACGCGCGTGAACCTCGCAAGCCTATGGACAGTGCGACCCGTGCCGGCTCCGACAGGGGCGTACCGCATCGGCCGCTCGTTCAGTGGCCGCGAGCCAACACTTCTTTGTCCGGTCGGCTGCACACCGCAGTGACATGCCCCGAGGCTGCCGCCACGAGCAGTCTTCGCGCACACACGAGGACGGCGCCGGGGGGCGGTCCCTGAGGACGGCACCTGGGGCGGTCCCACTTGGACTGCCGTGCAGACGCCGAGGGGGCGCCCTGCCTAACGCAGGGGACTCGCGACTTGCGGCATGTCGGGCCCTCGCACCGGAGCTATCGCGCGACATACCGCAAGCCGTGACTGACCGCCGAGTTTGGCACCGAACGGAGGTGGTCGCGGCGGGCCGTCGGGATCGGCTGGCGTGGGCAGTGGAACGCCGACTCGCCACGCCGGACCCGCCACGCCGGACCCGCCACGCCGGACCCGCCACGCCGGACCCGCCACGCCGGAACCACCACGCCGGACCGGCCTGCTACCGGGCGGGCTGTCGGTCTCAGCCGGATGTCGGATCGGATGGCCGTCTGAGCGCGCCGGACGGTCGCCATCTGGTTCGGCTCGCAACGGGTCGGGCAGACCCGGCCGGACGTGTGGCGGCGGTTTGGGACAGGGCTGGGGCTAGGTGAGCCGCGTCCGGCAGGGGGCGAGTCAGGCGGGCAAGCGTGGCCAGACGCGAGCCAGCCCATTCGGATACCCGCTTTATACGGACGCCAGCCCGACCGCCCGGACACAAACCCGCGCCTCGCTCGACCCGAAACCCACCCGGACGCCTGACCGGACGCTCGACCGGACGACCGGACGCCAACCTGCCCGCCCGACCCGACGGCCCGCCCGGATGACCGCCCGACCGGACGCCAGCCGGATGAACGCCCGGGCGGACGCCAACCCGCCTGCCGTACGCCCGGACGCCCGGACGCCAACCCGCCTGACCGTACGCCCGGACGTCCGGACGCCAACCCGCCTGACCGCCTGACCGGACGCCCGGACCTCGGACGGACACGGACAGGGGCCACACGGACGCCGGCCCAAGGACAGACCGTCAGGGCAGCTAATCGTCGGCCAGGTGGACAGGGCGCGGTCCTGTCAGGGACGGACCTGGACGGGGAGCGACCCAGACGCGCACCACCCAGACGGGCGGGCGGCCTAGACGGGCTGAAGCCAGAGTCGGACATGACCCAGAGGGGCGAGCAGCCCGCACGGGCGGACACGGACCAGACGAGCGGGCCGGATAGACGGGCTGGGCCGGATGGACGGGCGGGGCCGGACAGGGGAGATGTTTCACGTGAAACACCACGGGTGTGGAGGGCCGCCGATGACCTCCACTTCTAATTCGGCGGGACTGTCGCCCGCGTCCGTCGCTGTCGTACAGATCGGCGGCGGACGCGGGCTCAGACGGTGGGTGGGTTTTGTCGGCGGCGGTGAACGAGAAGCCAGGAGCATGCTGAGGGCCGATTGATCAAGGAGCGGCACGTTCCACCACCGGACTCGAAGTGGCATCCCCTCCGTCCTCTGCTCGTCGGGCGGCCCGGCGGTTGCACCGTCGGGCGGTGAGGGACCTGGGTGAGGAGCGCGTCGCTCGACGGCAGCGGAACGCCTCTCGGGGGCTACCCGGTCGGCGAGGCGACGAGGGTGAGTCGGGCTGGATCGGGCCGGCGGCTCCGGTCGTCCGCCGTGCCGTCGTTTCACGTGAAACGACGGCGTTGGGCGCGGGGCGTTGGGCGTCGCGCCGATAGCCGACCGCCTGCCCGGCGAGGCGGCTCGTCCGCTGATGTTATCCACACCAGTTGTCCACAGGCCCGCACCGTTTCACGTGAAACATGGACCGAAACCCCTTGTCGAACCGCGACAGCAGTACGGATCCCGCACCCCCGCAGCCTGTGGATAACTCTGGGGAGAACCATGCTGGTGTTCCCTGTCTCGCCATTCGAGCGCTGCGGAGAGTCGAAGACGATTCGGGTAGGGACAGTGGTCTCGGACTCGGTTAGGGTCAGCGTCGTGCACGACACCCCTCCCTCAATCCCGGACTTCACCCAGTGGCCGTCCTTCCCCTTCGAGGGCGATCTCCGGGTCAAGCAACTCGCCGATCCGGTCCCTGTCGAGCCACCCCGCAAGGGTGAGGCTCACCGAGAATGCACTGCCTGCCTAGCGCCCGACGAGGCCTACATCTGGGTTGGTGAACGATGGCGCGTGCGAGCCATGGACCGGCCGACCGGCCTGCCCATGGTCCTCATCCTGGAGTCACGGTCGCACCTCGATCTCGGCGACCTGCCGAATCTGCTCGCCGCCGAGTTGGGCGTGATGACGGTACGGCTCGAAAGGGCCATCCGGTCGCTGGACGGAGTGGCTCGAGTGCACGTCAACCGTTGGGGCGACGGGTCCGCCCATCTCCACATGTGGTTCCTTGCCCGGCCGTACGGTCGGCTCCAGCTCCGCGGCACCTTCCTGTCGCTCTGGGACTCGATCCTGCCGCCGATCTCGGAGGAGCAGTGGCGGGAGAACCTCGCCCTCGTTGCGGCCTGGCTGGCTGAGTTCGGTGGACGGCCACTCGCCGAACCACCCCGCATCCAGTGGCAGGCGCCGTCCAGCTTGGCCGCGCAGTCGGCCTTGCCTACCGAGACGAAGCCGGCAGAAGGAGGGTCGCTGCTGGACGCCATCGGTGAGACGGCTGAGCCACCGGACGCTCCAGGCGCCACTGTCGGCTCGGAGTCGCCAGAGGCGGGGACCTCGATGCCGGCGAGCGGCCCGGTGCCGGAGGAGGCGATCGACGCGGCACCGCAGCGACAGACGGCAACGGACGTGGCCGAGGTGGCTGGACCTGAGCCGACGAGGCAGCCGGTTCCCGGGGCAGTAGAAGCGGAGCCGCAAACCGGGACCGTCGACAACCTTCCGCATGCCGAGGCCACCGGCACCGCCGAGACCGGCGGAACCGCCGGCGGTGCGCGGAAGGCGGAAGCAGCAGAGACCGAGCAGGCGCAAGCGGAGACCTCTGACGCCGGCCGGACGACGCCGTCCGGCGAACCGAGGCCTGGGAGCGGTCAGCAGTAGGACTGGCGGGGCTGGGGCACACCTCCTGGCATGCCGGCCGGTGGAGTCGGCGATGCGTACACCGGATGGCTTCCTTCGTCGCCCTGCCGTCTTCGGTGAGGACCAGCCCCCTGCTGCCGACCGCGCCGACCGCCCTGACCGGCAGACCGCCGACCGCTCTGACCGCGCAGACCGCGCAGACCGCGCAGACCGCGCCGAGCGTCGGCTTCAGCCCGCCCGCCCACCGATCCCCGAGTAGGGCGATCGGTGGGCCGGGGTCTGAACGCGACCGCGATCAGTCAGAGATCCGGCGGCCCGGTCGGTGTGGCGCCGAATTGATCATCGCCCGCTTCTGCGCAGAGGGTCAGCGGGTACCGGTGGACGTTGTGCCGGCTGGCGAGATCAGCGGGCCGCGGCGCGGGCGACCAGGTTGCCGATCACGCCTCCGAAGTCGAGACCGGCGGCCTGTACCGCGAGCGGCAGCAGCGACGTCTCGGTCATGCCCGGAGAGACGTTGACCTCTAGCACGTGCGGCTGACCGGTCGAGTCGACGATCAGATCGACCCGGCTGAGGTCGCGCAGGCCGAGGGCGGTGTGGGCGGCCAGGGCGACCTGGGCCACCGATTCGGCGACGGTGGGTTCCAGGCGGGCCGGGGTGTGCCAGGTGGTCCGGCCCGCGGTGTAGCGGGCGGCGTAGTCGTACACCCCGTTGCGGGGCACGATCTCCACCGCCGGTAGGGCCTGCGGACCGTCTCCCAGGTCGACCACGGAGACCGCCACGTCCATGCCCGGAACGTACTGTTCGACGAGCGCCGTCGAGTCGTACGCGAAACAACCCACCATGGCGGCCGGCAGCGACGCCGCGTCCCGGACCACGGCGGCGCCCAGGCCGGAACCACCCTGGGCCGGCTTCACCATGAGCGGTAGCCCCAACCGGTCGACGATGCGGTCCAGCACGGCCACCGCGCCGAGTTCGCTGAACCGGTCGTGTGGCAGGGCGACCCAGTCGGGGGTGGCGATGCCGGCCTCCCGCAGCACTGCCTTCGCCGACGGCTTGTCCCAGGCGAGGCGGGAAGCCCGAGCGTCACATCCGACGTACGGCACGCCGCACAGGTCCAGAACGCCGCGCAGCGACCCGTCCTCGCCGGTGGCGCCGTGCAGGGCGATCACCACGGCGTCGGGTGGGTCCGCGGTCAGGGCCGGCAGCAGGGCGACGTCGGCGTCGCGAAGCTCGGCCTGCATTCCGACGGCGCGCAGCGCGTCGAGTACCCGGCGGCCCGAGCGCAGCGACACGTCACGCTCGTACGACAGACCACCGGCGAGCACGAGCACGTGGAGATCGGTGGTCTCGGGGCCCGACACGGCGGGTTCTTCGGCAGCGGTGACACCCATGCCGGGCATCATGCCAAGTCTGGTCCTGGCGCGTCCCAGCCGGTCCGGCCTCGCCGGGTACCGGGCCCGCCGACAGCGCCGAACACCCGCCGCATGGCGATGTCCTGTTCCATCACGCTGGCCAACCGGCGCACCCCCTCCCTGATCCGCTCCGGCGGCGGGAACGAGAAGTTGAGCCGCATGTGACCGTTGCCGCTGCCGTCGGCGTAGAAGCCGGTGCCGGGCACGTACGCCACCCGCGCGGCGATGGCCCGGGGCATCATGGCCTTCGAGTCCAGTCCGTCGGGCAGCGTGGCCCAGACGAACAGCCCGCCGCCGGGCACCGTCCAGCGGGTGTCGGCCGGCATCAGGTCCTCCAGTGCGGTGAGCATCGCGTCCCGCCGCTCCCGGTAGACCTCCCGGTAGACCTTCAGCTGCTCACGCCAGGGCATGGTGCCGAGGTAGGTGCTGACGGCGGCCTGCGCGTACGCGCTGGGGCAGAGGATCTGTGCCTCACTGGCGATCACCAGCTTGTCGCGTACCGCGTGTGGCGCGAGGATCCAGCCGACCCGCAGCCCTGGCGCGAAGGTCTTGGAGAAGGTGCTGAGATAGAAGACACCGTCCCGACGCCGCGCCCGCAGTGGCGCGGGCGCCTCGCTCTCGAAGCCCAACTGGCCGTACGGGTCGTCCTCGACCACCAGCAGCCCGGCGCGCTCGCAGATGTCGAGGACCTGTTCGCGCCGCTGCTCGGTGAGCGTCACGCCGGTCGGGTTCTGGAAGGTGGGGATGGTGTAGAGGAATTTGACCCGGCGTCCGGCCCGGGCCTGCTCTGCGATGGCGAGCTCCAGCGCCGCCGGGATCAGCCCGTCGTCGTCCATAGGCACGTGTACGACCTGCGCCTGGGCGGCCTGGAACACCCCGAGTGCACCGACGTAGGTCGGCCCCTCGGCGAGCACCACGTCACCCGGGTCCAGGAAGAGGCGGGCCACCAGGTCGAGCGCCTGCTGCCCACCGACTGTCACCACCACGTCCTCCGGGGAGGCCCCACAGGCCGCGTCGATGCCGGAGAGCGCCATCACCTCGCAGATTCGCTCCCGCAACTCCAGGGTGCCCTGACCGATGCCGTACTGCAGGGTCGTGCTGCCATGCTCGGCACCGAGCCGGCCAAGCATCTCGCCGACCGCGTCCAGCGGCAGCGCGGCAATGTACGGCGCGCCACCGGCGAGGGAGACGACCTCCGGTCGACTGGCCACCGCGAACAGAGCCCTGATCTCCGAGGCGGTCATTCCCCGGACCCGCCGGGCGTACCGGTCGGTGTAGTCGTCGAGTGTCGTGCCGGTCATCACATCACCCCGATGGCTGCTCGGACGGCTCCGGTCCCGGATACCCCGGACAACGGCGACCATGGCGGTACGGCGCGCCGAGTGTCGATCCTAGCCGCCGTACGTCGTCCGACGCTCCCTCGATTATTCGGGCGTCCACATGCCGGACCGGCGGCCCACGCCCCTGAGGTGGACGTTCACGCTTAGTCTCCCCTGTCGGCGATCGGCGGCGTACGATCGCTCGTCGGGGGCAGGAACACGGCGGTGCCGTCCGGGCCGCTGCGGCGGCGGTGCCGCCCTGGCCGGTCCCACCTCCGAGCCTAGTGTGGGGAAGCGCCAATGTCGCGACGTCTGGTCAGCCTGACCCTGGACACCCTGGAGGACCTGCCCCGTCCCTGCCGGCAGTGCGTCTACTGGGAGCTTGATCCGGTTTCCGCGGACCGCGCCTGCGCTGCTGGCGACCCTGGGCTGGAGAAGGAGGCGTGGGTCTCGCAGACCCTGCTGGAATGGGGTTCCTGCGGCAAGCTGATCTACGTCGACGGCATGCCGGCCGGCTTCGTCATGTACGCCCCGCCGGCCTACGTTCCCCGCTCGATGGCCTTTCCGACCTCCCCGGTCTCCGCCGACGCGGCGCTGCTGATGACCGCGAACGTGGTGCCCGCGTTCTCCGGCGGCGGCCTCGGCCGGATGCTGGTACAGGGCGTGGCCCGCGATCTGACCAAGCGCGGGATCAAGGCGATCGAGGCGTTCGGCGACGCGAAGTTCGGTGACTCCGCCGATCCGGGCGGAGCGTGCGTGGCACCCGCCGACTTCTTCCTCTCGGTGGGCTTCAAGACGGTTCGACCGCATCCACGGTTTCCGCGACTGCGGCTGGAACTGCGGACGGCGTTGAGCTGGAAGTCCGACGTCGAGTACGCGCTGGAGAAGCTGCTCGGCTCGATGAGCCCGGAGTCGCTGCTACGTCCGGTCCGACCGACGCCGGCCACCCGTTCCACGGCCGGCTGACCGCGCCCGACGCCTGACCGGTCGACGTCGAACCGACGCGAGGAGCGGCCTTGGCGGGCGGACGGCTCAGTCCACCACGGTGCCGGCGGCGACCGCCGCCCGCAGTTCGCTGACGTCGATCGAGCCGGTCGGGACGTCGCGTTCGATCGGCAGGTACATCCGCTGCACCGCGGCCACCATCGCCTCCACCAGCTTGTCCCGGAACCGGGGACCGATCAGCCGTTCCCGGTCGGTCGGTGAGGTGAGGTAGCCGACCTCGACGCGGACCGCCGGCATCCGGGTGATCCGGAGCAGGTCCCACGCCTTGGCATGGGTGTGGCAGTCCCGCAGCCCGGTACGCGCCACGATCTCCCGCTGGACCAGCCCGGCCAGGCGTTCGCCGGTCGCCGAGGTCACCCCGTTGTCGGTGCCGTAGTGGTACGTGGCGACGCCCTCGGCCATCGGGTTGGCGTGGCCGTCCGTGTGCAGCGAGATGAACACGTCGGCGCCGAGCGAGTTGGCCAGTTGCGCCCGGTCGATGTCGGGCAGGCAGGTCTCCGGCGACGGTCCTCGGGTGAGTTGCACCCGTACCCCGGACGCGGCGAGGCGCCCCTCCAGCCGGCTGGCCAGATCGTGCATCAGATCCGCCTCGGTCCAACGCAGCGGGCCGTCCGCCACCACGACGCCCGGGTCGGTCCCGCCGTGGCCCGGGTCGATCACCACGGTCCGGCCGACCAGGGTCGGGCCGGACTGTCGGATGGCGTCGGACTCGCGCAACCACTGCGGCCGGCCGCCGACCACCTTGCGGCCGAGCCGGCGCAGGGCACCCATGGTGTGTGGGCCGCAGGTGCCGTCGGGGACCAGTCCCACCTCACGCTGGAACTGCGCCACCGCCCGGGACGTGCGGAGGCCGTAGATGGCGTCCGCCCGGCCGGTGTCGTATCCCATCTCCAGCAGCCGTTCCTGTAGCGACCGGACATCCTCGCCGGTGAGCGGGACCGGCACCGCGTGGTAGAGGGTGCGGGCGCCCAGCCGCCAACGGGCGGCGTCGAGGGCCCGCCAGGTCTCGGCACCGACCCGCCCGTCGACGCTGAGTCCCCGCGACTGCTGGAACGCTCGGACCGCCCGTTCGGTCGCCGGGTCGAACTCGTCGCTGTGTGGACCGGCCGCCTTCGACAGCAGGTCGAGGCCGGTCAACACCGCACGGATCTCGGTCACTGCGGGTCCCCGGTCACCGGGACGGATCGGACGCACGCACGACCCCCTCTGCACGGTCGGTGGCTGCCGGGCCCCGCCGACGACGGGTGGGTGTCGTTGGCGGGGACCAGGTGCTCACCGGCGTCCGGCGGCCCCGGGTTCGAGGTTATGCGCTAGGCGATCCGCTGGGGTGGTGGGCGGCGAAAAACGCGTCGACCCCGTGCCGGTGGGCCCGGCACGGGGTCGACGGCGACGTCGTCGCTGGGGGTCAGAGCGCCGATTCGATCAGCTTGACCAGTTCGCCCTTGGGCTTGGCGCCGGCGATCGACTGAACCGGCTCACCGTTCTTGAACACGGTGAGGGTCGGCACCGACATCACGCGGTACGTCCGGGCGGTCTCCGGGTTCTCGTCGATGTTGAGCTTGACGATGCTGACCTGGTCGCCCATCTCGCCGGCGATCTCCTCCAGCAGCGGCGACACCTTGCGGCACGGCCCGCACCACTCGGCCCAGAAATCCACCAGGACCGGCTTGTCGGACTTCAGCACGTCTGCGGCGAAGCTCGCGTCGGTGACCGACTTGGTTGCTCCCACTGTTGACCCCTCCTCCTCCGTTGTGTCTGGTTCAGCCCTTGGGCAGCGTGGCGATGAAGCGTTCCGCGTCCAGAGCGGCCGCGCAGCCGGTCCCGGCTGCGGTGATCGCCTGCCGGTACGTGTGGTCGACCAGGTCACCGGCGGCGAAGACACCGGGGATGCTGGTCCGGGTGCTGGGGGCCTGCACCTTCACGTACCCCTCGTCGTCCATCTCCACCTGCCCGCGGAACAGTTCGCTGCGTGGGTCGTGGCCGATCGCCACGAACACGCCGGTGACGTCGAGCACCTTGGCCTCGCCGGTGTGGACGTTGCGCACCCGTACGCCGGAGACCTTGCCGTCCGCGCCGAGCACCTCCTCCACCACGGTGTTCCACTCGACCTTGATCTTGTCGTTGCCCAGCGCCCGCTCGGCCATGATCTTGCTTGCCCGGAACGAGTCGCGGCGGTGCAGGATCGTCACCGAGTCGGCGAAGCGGGTCAGGAAGCTGGCCTCCTCCATCGCCGAGTCGCCGCCACCGACGACCACGATGTGCTGGTTGCGGAAGAAGAAGCCGTCACAGGTGGCGCAGGAGGAGACACCGTGGCCGAGGTACTCCTGCTCGCCGGGTACGCCGAGCGGGCGCCAGGCGGAACCCGTGGCGAGGATCACGGCCCGGGCGGGGTACGCGGTCTCCCCGACCCAGACGGTGCTCAGCGCACCGGGGTGACCGGTGTCGGTCAGCTCGACCCGGGTGACGTCGTCGGTCAGGAATTCGGCACCGAACCGCTCGGCCTGCTTGCGCATGTTGTCCATCAGCTCGGGGCCGAGAATGCCGTCGGCGAAACCGGGGAAGTTCTCCACCTCGGTGGTGGTCATCAACGCGCCACCGGACTGCACACCCTCAATCACCAGTGGCCTGAGGTTGGCGCGCGCCGCGTAGACCGCCGCCGTGTAGCCGGCCGGCCCGGAGCCGATGATGACCAGGTTGCGGACCTCGTCCACTGCCGTCTCCCAATCGTGTTGACTGTCGTCACCGGCGTACGGGCCGATGCCGATCCGAGTGCCGACGCGGCGGCAACTGATGTGCAGAACGTCATCGTACGAAGCGGGAATTCCCGAGCCGATCACCCGGTGGGTCAGGTCACGTGGACGGTCAAAAGTCCGGTGACCGCAGGATCACCCTACCCGCGTACGGTAGCGGGCGTCCGAGCCGGACCCGGGTACGCCGCACTCCGGGCCACTGACCCACGCCCAGCTCGTGCCGGAGGCGTCGGTGAACTGAAGGACCAGCGCCGGCAGCCCCTGGAAGCGGGCATAGTCGATGACCTCGAAGACCAGCGGTCCTCCGCTGTGCTCCGCACCGATCTCCGCGAGGCAGGCGCTCAACGCCGTCTGGTCGCCGAGCCGGGAAAGGTCGCCCGGGGCGGGGAGGCGCTCCTGGTTCTCCGCGCCGAGCCCCGGATCACCACCGCTGGAGAACTGCCTGACGCTCGGCGTCATGCGGGCCAGTGCCTCCGGCGTGTAGTCGGTGTCGCTGCGCTGAGGAGCGCCGACCACGCGGTACGGATCGCCGGTCGCCGCGGTGGCACGTTCGGGTGCTGATCGGGTGGCGGGCTGCCCGGCGGACTCCTGCGGGTACGCGTGCGGCACCACGGGACTGGCGGCCCGATCGTTCAGGGCGGTGTCGGTGGCGACGTCGTCCCCCCCGCCGGGCTGGAACAGCTGGAGCGCGCCCAGCCCGACCACGGCGGCGGCGGCGAGGGCAACCGGCCCGGCCACGCGGGCCCAGCGGCGACGTCGCCGACCCGGCCGCGACGACGAGGACCGATCCTGTCCCGGCCGCAGCGGCCCGCCGGGCCGACGGGGACCGCCAAGCGGCTGGGCTGGTACGAGCGTCACCTTCCCGCCGGCCGGCTCCGAGCCGGGGTGGTCGACAGCCGGATCCGGATCCCGGGTGGCCGCTGCGGCACGCTCCGGGTCCTCGGACGCCGCTGGGGTGGGCGTGACCTCGGCGGTGGGTGCGGCGGGCGGTTCCGCCGCGGCGAGAGCGGCGCTGATCCGGTCGGTGATCTCCGGCGGAAGCTCCAGTGTCGGCTCACCCCACTCGGCCAGCTCGGTGCGGACGCTGTCGACGGCCGGGGCCAGGAGAGCGTGGGCGCGGGTCCAGGTCGGGTCCTGCGCCACCAGCCGGGCGATCTCAGCGTGCTCGGGGGTGCCGTCCAGCGCGCCACCGAGGTAGTCGGCGAGCAGGTCGTGGTCGACCTCGCTGAACTCCCCGGTACTCACGCTTCCTCCTGCTGGTTGGCGGCCGGCCGGGACCGCCCCGACCCCGATCGGACGCCCGATCGTTCCTTCGGGTTCCCGCCGGTGACCTCCGGCACGTCCGGCCGGGAAACGGTCGCCGGCCCGGTGCCGGGTCGCAGGTGGCCGAGCGTGACCGCGAGCCGGGCACGGCCCCGCGCGCAGCGACTCTTGACCGTCCCCTCGGCGACCCCGAGGATCCGCGCGACCTCGGCTACCGGATAGCCCTGCACGTCCACCAGGACCAGGGCGGCCCGCTGCTCCAGCGGCAACGAGGCCAGGGCATCCCGGACGACCATCGCGGTGTCGTGGTCGGGTACCGGTGCGGCCGGCTCGACGCCGCCGGTGGCCGGACCGTCCTCCGGGCCGTGTATCCCGTCGGGCAACGGCACCGTCGGGTGGGCCCGCCGACGGCGGATCCGGTCGAGGCAGGCGTTGACCACGATCCGGTGCAACCAGGTGGTGACCGCCGAGTCACCCCGGAACCGGTCGGCCGCGCGATGGGCGGACAGCAGCGCGTCCTGGAGGGCGTCCGCGGCCTCCTCACGGTCGCCGAGCGTACGCAGGGCGACCGCCCAGAGCCGGTCCCGGTGCCGGCGGAACAGCTCGCCGAAGGCGTCCCGGTCACCGGTGACGTGGGCGCGCAGCAGATCGAGGTCGCTGACCGTGTCGTCCACGGGAGCGGCGCCCGTGTGGTTGCGTCCGGCGTCGCGTACCTCCATCACCCGACCCGGTGGCTGCCGCCGTGCTGGCGTCTCATGACCCCTGGACCGTGATTTCCTGCACCCCGACCTTGAAGCCGCCTCCGTTCGGCGGCAGCTCGGTGATCCAGAACAGCAGGTAGCGGTACTTCTGGTCGGCGTCGAAGCCGTCAAAGGTCATCGTGGTGCCGTCGTGTGCCTCGAAGGGCTGCCCGATCTTGTTCTTCAGGTACGACGTGAGGACCTCATCGTCGCCAGAACTGGACGACGGGGCGTCGATCGTGCCGGTGAGCAGCTCCGCCGAGGCACCCCGGTCGGAGAGGTTGACCTGTACCGACTTGACGGTCCGCTCGGTGCCGAGGTCGATCCAGACGCCCATGCCCCGCTTGAGGTTGCCGAAGTTGCTGCGGTTGTAGGTCTCCGTGGACCAGCCCTCGTCCTGGTCGCCGTCGAAGACCTTCTCGGCGTCGCGTACCTCGCTCCGGTTGTTGCTGTCCGGGTCGATGATCCGAGCATTGCTGATCTTGAGATTCCGAACCGCAGGCGCTGCCGGCTCCTCGCTCACCGGCGCGCTCGATGTCGGCGCCGCGACCGGGTTCGTCTGCGGGTCCCCGTCGTCGTCGCCGAGGGTGCTGATCCCGATGAGGAGCCCGATCAGGGCCACCGTCAGCAGCCCGGCGATCCCCAGGGCGACCTTGCGCCCGCCGGCCGCGGCCAACGGCGACGGCTCCTCGCCGGTCTCGCCGGCGAACCGCAGCGGGCCGCTGTTGTCGAGGTAGTCGTCGTCGGGCACGTCGAGCCGGGCCAGCTCCGCCGTCAGGACGTCCGACGGGGGTGGGGCGATCTCGGCGTCGAGCAGATCCATTGTCAGGTCGTCCAGGTAGGCCGGCACACCGGCCCGGACCTGACGGGGCGCCGCCACGGCTCCGTTGGCGTCGCGTACCGCATCGGGAATGGCTGCTCGACCGTGCCCGGCGGTGGCACCGCGCAGCGGCGCCTCGGCGTGCGGCCAGTAGCCGGTCATCGCGAAGTAGAGGATGCCGCCGACGGCGCGGACGTCGCTCTCCTGGCTGTCGTCACCGTCGGTGCGGGCGTCCGCGAGCACCACCCGGCCGTCATCGCTGATCATCACCGTGCCGGGGTGCACGTTGCCGTGCACCATGCCGGTGGCGTGCACGGCGGCCAGGGCGCTGGCGACGGAGTTACCGACGGCGGTCGCGCGAGCGGCGTCCAACGGCCCGCCCGCGACCAGGTCCCGCAGGGACTGACCGTCGACCCACTCGCGTACCACGTAGGCCCGCTCGGCCTCGTCGATGGCGTCGTACACGCCGACCAGGTTGGGGTGTACGACCCGGCTGGCGGCGACCGCGGCCTGAAGCATCTCGGTGGCGGACTCGCCGCCCGGGTAGCGCATGACGACCGCGACCGGCCGGCGCAGCACGACGTCGACCCCACGCCAGACCAGACGGCCCGCGCTGTCGTTGTTGATGTGCTCGACCAGTTCGTAACGTTCGGCGAGGATCTCACCGGCCGTCGGAGCACCGAAGGTCATGACCGGCGGAGTGGTCTCGTCCGCGTCCTGACCCTCGCCGACCTGGGTCACCCGTCCTCCCTCGGTGATCGTGTCGATCGATGGACCCGCGCTGCTGGGCATCTGCTTCCCGCTCCGCCTTCGTCTGGTACCGGCCGGCCGGTCGCAGCACGGTGCCGCGCGCCGGTGTCTGCCGTACCCGTCGAGTGCGACCTTACCCGGGATGGCCCGGTCCCCGACATGTCATCTTCCCGCCGTCCGGTGACGGCGTAGTCAGCAGTCGGCGGACTTGTCCTGTTACCACCGTTGTCGGCCACGTTGCCGGTACATTTACCAGCCAATCTAGAGGTTGACCACAACCGGCTCCGGCTGGGGCGGAACCGGTCGCATCGGCGGGTTCGGCAGCGCCGGATTTCCCGTCAATCGGCCGGGCATACTCGGCCGTCCGGTTGGTTATCCACAGGTCGATCCGCCAGTTGAGCGGCGGCGCGCGGAGTTATCCACAGGCGCATCCCCAGCCTGGTGATCCGCGGTCACTCTGGGTGTACGGCAGGGTGGGCAGGTTCAGCGGCCGAGCCGGCGGCGGACCATGCCGACCACCTCGGTGATCTCGGAGATCCGCAGCACGGTCGCCAGGCCGAGGTAGGTGCCACCGATGACCGCGCCACCGACCAGCAGCTGCGCGATCGCTTCCAACCGCGTCGGCGTGTCGTCGCCGGGCAGCAGGGCCACCACCAGTAGGCCGGCCAGGGCGGCGCCCAGCGCCGCGACGGCAACCCGGCCGAGGGTACGCAGGATCGCGCCCAGCCCGATGCGGCCGACCCGGGGGCGCAGCAGCCAGGCGGAGGCGATCGCCGCGGCCAGATACGAGATCGCGTTACCGATCATCATCCCCGCTCCGACGAAGCTCGCCGAGAAGATCGCGAACAGGCCGATCTGCACAGCGATCCGGAGCGCCACGACCGGAATGTTGATCAGGGCCGGGGTGCGGGTGTCCGGCAGTGCGTAAAAGGCGAAGGTGAACAACTGGCTGATCGCGAAGGGCACCAGCGCGAGCGCGGCGGCGAGCAGCACCAGGGAAGTCGCGGTGGCGTTGTCG
The DNA here is from genome assembly GCF_042898635.1 of Micromonospora sp. NPDC000442. Taxonomy (NCBI): domain Bacteria; kingdom Bacillati; phylum Actinomycetota; class Actinomycetes; order Micromonosporales; family Micromonosporaceae; genus Micromonospora; species Micromonospora sp. NPDC000442. The sequence continues at coordinate 529,407 of NZ_JBIAYZ010000001.1, forward strand.
GCGGTGAACGCGCCCCACCGGAACAGCGTGAACGCGATCGGGGTGGCCAGCACGGCGTAGCAGACGGCGATCGGGGCGAGTACGGCAGACACGGTCCGGGTGCCCCGGGACAGGTCGGCGGCGAGGTCGGCGTACCTGCCGTCGGCGGCGGCGGCGCTCATCCGAGGCATCAGCGCGGTGATGATCGACACCGCGATGATGCCGTGCGCGGTCATCAACAGCAGGAAGACGTTGTTGTAGATCAGCGGACCGGCGGCGTTCTCCTTGCCGGCGCGGTTCAGCAGGTTGAACAACACGATGAGGCCGAGCTGGCTGACCGCGACATAGCAGATCATCCAGGCGCCGAGCCGCCCCAGCTCGGCCAGACCGAGCTTGCGGAAGTCGAAGCGGAGCTTCCACCGGAACCCGACCCTGCGCAGCGCCGGCAACAGACCGGCGACCTGGACGGCCACGCCGACCAGGGTGCCGCCGCCGATGAGCAGGACCCGTCCGGTCGTCATGTCATCGGGCTCGACGATGTCGGCGCCGAAGATGGCGATGTAGAGAGCGGCGGTACCGATGACGACCAGGTTGTTCAGGATCGGTGCCCACATCGGCGCGGCGAAGTGGCCCCGGGTGTTGAGCACCGCGCTGATCAGCGCGCTCAGGCCGGAGAAGAAGATCATCGGCAGCATGAGCCGGGCCAGGCCAGTGACCAGTCCGGAGTAACCGGCAGCGGACTCGTTTGCGCCGTACAGCCAGGTCAGCGGCATGGCCAGAGCCACCGCGAGCACGGCGGCGGCACCCAGCGCGAGCACCGCCAGGGTCAGCAACCGCTGCGCGTACGCCTGACCGCCGTCGGCGTCCGCCTTTCGCCGACGCACCAGCACCGGGATCAGCACGCTGGTGAGGATGCCGCCGAGCAGGAACTCGTAGACCATCCCCGGCAGAATCTGGGCGGTGGTGTAGGCGTCTCCCACCAACGCACCACCGAGGGCGGCGCCGATGACCAGATTGCGTAGGAAGCCGGTACCCCGGCTGACCAGGCTGCCCAGGGCCATGATCGCGCTGTTGGCGGCGGCGCTGCCCTCCGCCACCTGCTCCTGCGGGGGGGCGGTCGACTCCATCGCGGGCTGGTTGAGCGGCTCGGCGGAGATGAACGTGGCACCGTCACCGGGCCGGCCGCCGGCCGCGCCGCCCTGCTGGGCGTTCGCGCTGCGGTAGAGCCCGCCGCTCATCTGTTGCCTCCAAGGGGTAAGCCGGAGCCGGCACCGGCCCACACGCCACAGACCTTAGTCAACCCCCGCCGGTTACCCGCGCCCGGCGGAGGAGATGCCGGTCAGGACCGATAGGCTGCGGATCCGATGTCCGAAGCCGCCGCATCCCACGCCACCGACCGCCGCGATCTCACCGCCGCGCAGCGCAACGCCGTCGCCGAACTGCTCCGGGTCTCCCCGGTGGCCGACGAGTTGGGCCGCCGGTTCGCCGCCGCCGGTCACGAACTGCACCTCGTGGGCGGTTCGGTACGCGACGCCCTGCTCGGCCGGCTCGGTGAGGATCTCGACTTCTGCACCGACGCACACCCCGACCAGACGCTTGACGTCGTGCGGGGCTGGGCCGAGGCGATCTGGGAGACCGGCCGCGAGTTCGGCACCATCGGCTGCCAGCGTGACGGCCTACGCCTGGAGATCACCACCTTCCGCGCCGAGTCGTACGACCAGGTCAGCCGGAACCCGGTGGTCGCCTACGGCACCAGCCTCGCCGAGGATCTGCGACGGCGGGACTTCACCGTCAACGCGATGGCGGTAAGTGTCCCCGAGCACCGGTTCACCGACCCGTACGGCGGCCTGGCCGACCTGGCCGCGAAGATCGTGCGTACCCCGGGTACGCCCGCCGAGTCGTTCGGCGACGACCCGCTGCGGATGCTGCGGGCCGCCCGCTTCGCCGCGCAGCTGCGCTTCGCGGTCCACCCGGACGTGCGGGCGGCGATGAGCAGGATGGCGACCGATCTGGACCGGATCACCGCCGAGCGGATCCGCGACGAGTTCACCAAGCTGCTCTGCGGCGCGGACCCGATCTCCGGTCTGCGGCTGCTTGTCGACACCGGCCTGGCCGAGCGTTTCCTGCCCGAGTTGACCGGGCTCAAGCTGGAGATCGACGAGCACGCCCAGCACAAGGACGTCTACGAGCACACCCTCACGGTGGTCCGCAACGCCGTCTCGTACGAGGAGGACGGACCGGACTTCATCCTGCGGATGGCCGCGCTGATGCACGACGTGGGCAAGCCGGCGACGAAGGCGATCGGCCCGGACGGGCGGGTCAGCTTCCACCACCACGAGGTGGTCGGCGCCCGGCTGACCAAGGTACGGATGAAGGCGCTGCGCTACCCCAAGGACGTCACCGCGAAGGTGACCGCATTGGTCGCACTGCACCTGCGCTTCTACGGGTACGGCCGGGGCGAGTGGACGGATTCGGCGGTGCGTCGGTACGTCACCGACGCCGGGGACCTGCTGCCCCGGCTGCACAAGCTGACCCGCTCGGACTGCACCACCCGCAACCGGCGGAAGGCGGCCCAGCTCGCCGCGGACTACGACGCGTTGGAGGAGCGGATCGCCCGGATCGCCGCCGAGGAGGACCTCGCCCGGGTCCGGCCCGACCTCGACGGAAACGCCATCATGGAGCTGCTGGGTGTGCCGCCCGGGCCGGTGGTGGGACGGGCCTGGAAGCACCTGAAGGACCTGCGGCTGGAGCGTGGGCCGTTGGATCGTGACACGGCCGAGGCGGAGCTGCTGCGCTGGGCCCGCGACGAAGGCATCCGCGACTGACCAGCTACGCGAATTGATCGCGCCGGGTGCGCCCGGCCGCACCCCGAGGTCCATCGTGGCCCGTCCCAAGGCGACGGCCGTACGTCGAAACGCTCACGTCTCGACCGAACGGTGGACGCGGTGCCAGCGAGGTTCGTCCATGATGTTGGCACGTCCATCAGCCCGCTGCTTCGCAGTCGGAGGCGGGACGATCCACTATCCGGCCGACCGCCCACCGGGCCTGGTCGACGACCGACGGGGGCACATCCAGTGAATCGCCGTGGCGCACTGCGCCGCTCGGCGGCGGCGGCGGGGCTCGCCCTCGCCACCGCCTCGTCCATCCTCACCGTCGTGACCGGCGGTGCCGCGATGGCCGCTCCGGCCGACCAGCCCCGCGCCGAGGTGCTCGGCACCAAGGGCGTCGGTGTCGTGCCGGACCGCTACATCGTCGTCCTCAAGGACCGGGGCGTGACCAAGAGCTCGGTTCGGGCCGCCGCCTCGGCGCTCACCGGCGCGAACGGTGGCACGGTCCGCCGGGTGTTCGGCAACGCCCTCAACGGTTACTCGGCCACCATGAGCCAGCGGCAGGCGGACAAGTTGGCCAGCCACCCCGACGTGGCCTACGTGGAGCAGGTCCGGCGGCTGTCGGCCAACAGCGGTTCGCAGAGCAGCCCGCCGTCCTGGGGCCTCGACCGCATCGATCAGGCCTCGCCGAAGTTGAACAGCACCTACAAGTACCCCAACACCGGTAGCTCGGTCACCGCGTACATCCTGGACACCGGGATCAACGTCGCCCACCAGGACTTCGGCGGCCGGGCCAGGCACGGTTACGACGCCATTGACTCCGACGAGGTCGCCCAGGACTGCAACAGCCACGGCACGCACGTCGCCGGGACCGTCGGCGGCACGAAGTACGGTGTCGCCAAGGGCGTCAAGCTCGTGGGCGTACGGGTGCTCGACTGCGACGGCTTCGGCACCACCGAGCAGGTCATCGCCGGCGTCGACTGGGTGACCGAGCACGCCCAGAAGCCGGCCGTGGCCAACATGAGCCTCGGTGACGTCGTGGCCGTCCCGTCCCTCGACGAGGCGGTGAACCGGTCCATCGCATCCGGTGTCACCTATTCGATCGCGGCCGGTAACAGCTGGATGGACGCCTGCAAGGCGTCGCCGGCCCGGGTACCGGAGGCGATCACGGTGGGCGCGACCGACCGGATCAACATGCGGGCGTGGTTCTCGAACTACGGCAAGTGCCTGGACGTCTTCGCTCCGGGCGTGAGCATCGTCTCGGCGCGCCACAACAGCAACACCAGCAGCGCGGTGTTCAGCGGTACCTCGATGGCCGCTCCGCACGTGGCAGGCGCCGCGGCGCTGCTGCTGAACACCAATCCGGGTTGGACGCCGAGGCAGGTCCGGGACCGGATCGTCACCACCGGCCTGGCCGGCGGGGTGTACGACACGAAGGGTTCTATCGACCGGCTGCTGACCGTCGGCTCGGTCACGCCGACCCGCTACTCGCACGGCTTCAAGGCCCGTTCCAACGGCAAGTTCGTCACCGCCGCCAGCAGCACCAAGCCGCTGGTGAACAACGGGACGAGCATGGGCACGGCGCAGCGATTCGACTTCGTCGACGCTGGCGGCGGCCTGGTCGCGCTGCGTTCCAGGGCCAACGGACGGTACGTGGTGGCGCCGAGCAACGGCACCAAGCCACTGATCGCCAGCCACAAGACGATCGTCACGTCGGCCAAGTACACAATCGTCAACCACACCGATGGCACGGTCAGCCTCAAGTCCAAGATCAATGGCAAGTACGTCACGGCGTCGACGTCCGGCAGCTCGTCGATGATGGCGAGCAGGACCTCCATCGGGACCAACGAGAAGTTCACCATCGACGCAGCGCCGCCGATCGTCAGCCTCAGGTCGAAGGCCAGCGGCAAGTACGTCGTGGCCGCCAGCAGCACGAAGCCGCTGGTCGCCAGCAGCACGACAGTCACCAAGGCGGCGAGGTTCGACGTCATCAACCAGGGTGACGGCTTCTTCGGTCTCCGGGCCCACGCCAACGGCAGGTACGTGACCGCGGCGAGCAAGGGCACCAAGCCGCTGGTCGCCAGCAGCACTTCGCGGGGTCTCTGGGAGACGTTCGACTTTGCCAACTACAACATCGACGGGACGATCTTCCTCAGGGCCAGCGACGGCCAGGCGGTCTCCGCCGGGTCGTCCGGCACCAGCCAACTGATCTCGAACAAGACCATCAAGTGGTCGTCCCCCGGTCTGGGGCTGGGCAACGGCGAGAGATTCACCGTCTCCACCGCCTGATCCGTCGCGACATGACCGGCGCCCGCCGGAGCTACCGAGCACTCGGACGCTCCGGCGGGCGTCGGCCTTTCCCGCCCCTGCTCACAGGTGGACAATGGCGAGATGCGTTGGACCGTGCTCGACTCACCGATCGGGGAATTCTCCGTGGCCACCGACGGGGACAGCGTCTGTGGGGCGCATTTCGGCCCGGTCGGTGACGGGACGACCGAGCCGGCCGACGAGACCTCCCGGCGGGCGGTGGCGGAGCTGCGCGCGTACTTCGCCGGGGAACTGACCGACTTCGGGGTGCCGGTGACCGTGCCGCGCGGCTCCGACTTCGAGCGGGCGGTGTGGCGGGAGATGACCCTCATTCCGTACGGCGAGACACTGACCTACGGTGAGGTGGCCCGGCGGGTCGGCGACCCCGGAGCGGCCCGAGCGGTCGGAGTGGCCTGCAACCGCAACCCCATCCCGGTGCTCGTGCCGTGTCACCGCATCATCGGGGCCGGCGGGAAGCTGGTCGGCTTCGGTGGTGGCCTGGACCGCAAGGTCAAACTACTGGAGCTGGAGGCCCGGGTGGCCCTGCAACGCGCCTGGTCCTGATCAGTCCGGAGCGGGCAGACAGCCACCGTCGGCGATCCGGGCGCCGATCTCCACCGTGATGTCGTCCGAGCGGACGTTGCCGAAGACGCACGCCCGGCCGGTCCACCCCGCGAAGATCAGCCCGCCGCCGGGGCCGAGATCGAGGCGTCCAGGCGGTCTGACGACCACGTCGGTGAGGCCGGTGGCGGTCACCGCCCGCCGCACGGCCTCCTCGTCGGGCTCGTCCCGGCCGTCAGCGGTCAGCAGATTCAGGCCCTTGAGCACCTCGGTGGCACAGGCCCGAGCGCCGGCAGCCGTCTCGGGTTCGAGCGTGCCGCGCTGCCGGAAGGCGTCGTTGGCGGCCTGCTGACGGCGGAGCATCTCCTCGCGTACCCGTTCGTCGGCCATCGAATGTCCGGTGCCGGACGGTATCGGTGCGGTCGACGCGCCGGACGGGACCGGGGCTTTCGTCACGCCCTCCGGCGGTGCGGCCGCGGCGGCGACACAGCGGGCCTCGGCCACCGATGGCAGGGGGTTGGGCGGCACGACGTCTTGGTCCGACTCGGCTGCCGGACGGCTGCCCGGGACAGCGCAGGCGAACAGGCTGGTGGTCAGCAGCGTGCCCGTGAGTGCGGTGGCGATTCGGCGACCCGACCCGCGGGCGGGCCTAGCGTCGGTGAACGGCACGCGATCAGCGTAACGTTCCACCATCGACGACGCGGCCCCGTGCGCCCGGCGGCGCTTGTGACGTCCACCCCCGTACCCGGTGCGGCTGGCCTGAGCGGAGACGGCGAGGGCCGGGTCCGCGCGGACCCGGCCCTCGCCGGTGCTGCTGCTGGTGGTCGGCGCGTCAGCGCTCGACCTCGCCGGCGATGAACGCCTCGACGGCGGCGTGCGCGTCGTGGTCGGCGTACTGCACCGGCGGGGACTTCATGAAGTACGACGAGGCCGACAGGATCGGGCCACCGATCTTCCGGTCCAGGGCGATCTTGGCGGCCCGGACGGCGTCGATGATGACACCGGCCGAGTTCGGCGAGTCCCACACCTCGAGCTTCAGCTCGGCGTTGAGCGGCGTGTCACCGAACGAGCGGCCCTCCAGGCGGATGTACGCCCACTTGCGGTCGTCCAGCCACGGCACGTGGTCGGACGGGCCGATGTGCACGTCGCTCTTGGCCATCTCGTGCGGCACCTGGGAGGTCACCGACTGGGTCTTCGAGATCTTCTTCGAGACCAGGCGGTTGCGCTCCAGCATGTTCATGAAGTCCATGTTGCCGCCGAAGTTGAGCTGGTACGTCCGCAGCAGCTCGACACCCCGGTCCTCGAAGAGCTTCGCCAGGGCGCGGTGCACGATGGTGGCGCCGACCTGGCTCTTGATGTCGTCGCCGACGATCGGCAGGCCCGCGTCGGTGAACTTCTGCGCCCACTCCGGGTCGGAGGCGATGAAGACCGGCAGGGCGTTGACGAACGCGCAGCCGGCGTCGATCGCGGCCTGGGCGTAGAACTTGTCGGCCTGCTCCGACCCGACCGGCAGGTACGAGACGACCACGTCGACCTGCGCGTCGCGCAGCGCCTTGGCCACGTCGACCGGCGTGGCGTCCGACTCCTCGACGATCTCGCGGTAGTACTGGCCGAGGCCGTCGAAGGTCGGGCCGCGCTGCACGGTGACGCCGGTCGGCGGCACGTCGCAGAGCTTGATGGTGTTGTTCTCGCTGGCGACGATCGCCTCCGCGAGGTCCATGCCCACCTTCTTGGCGTCGACATCGAACGCCGCGACGAACTGCACGTCAGAAACGTGGTAGTCGCCGAAGGTGACGTGCATGAGACCCGGGACGCGGTCGTTGGGGTCGGCATTCCGGTAGTACTCGACGCCCTGTACCAGGGACGAGGCGCAGTTACCCACACCGACGATGGCGACGCGGACGGAGCCCATCGCGTGTGCCTCCTTCTTCTCTGTCACGGCCGCTCTGTCCTGGTCTCACCAGGCGGAGGCGGGCTGTTGTCTTGTCGTGGGCCGCCGGCCGTCCCGTCGTGCGGGACCGTCGGGGCACGGCCGGAGCGCTCGTTGGCGATGAGCTCCTCCAGCCAGCGGACCTCACGCTCACAGGCCTCCAGGCCGTGGCGCTGCAGCTCCAGGGTGTACGCGTCGAGGCGCTCGGCCGCCCGGCCCAGCATGTCGCGAAGGCCCTCGCGACGTTCCTCGATCGTGCGGCGGCGACCTTCCAAAATTCGAAGTCGGGTCGCCTGGTCGGTTCGGGAAAAGAACGCGAAGTGCACACCGAAGCCGGTGTCGCCGTACGTCTCCGGCCCGGTCTGTGCGATGAGCTGGGCGAAGCGTTCCTTTCCTTCCGCGGTGATTTCGTAGACCACCCGACCTCGTCGGCTGGTCAGCGCGGGAACCTCCTCGGCGGTGGCGGGTGTCTCGTCGGCCTCGGTGATCCATCCCGCCGCCTGCAGCCGGCGCAGGGTCGGATAGAGCGAGCCGTAACTGATGGCGGCGCGAATCGCCCCGAGCTTGGCGGTGAGCTCCTTGCGCAGCTCGTAGCCGTGCATCGGGGCCTCCTGCAGCAGGCCGAGGATGGCGAGTTCGAGCACTGGCCACCCTCCCTTTACCCTGTGCGTGAAGCGCTAACCGCCACGATGTATCGGACCGATACATCGCACCGTAGCGTCTCGTTCCAGTCTGGGCAAACCCCCGTTCTGATGTCCTTCGGTCACGGATCGTCACGGTGGTCGCCTCGTCAGAAGAGACCGCGTACCCTTTCCCGCATGCGTACGCAGCGCCAGGTCGTCGACTACTCGCTCCGAAAGCGAGCGGCGCTGCGTGAGCTCCTCGCCGGCCGCGTCGGCACCTATGACCTGTGCGACGCGTCGCCCTACCTGAAGAACGCGGCTCGGTTCCACGGTGAGTCCACCGACGAGCGGTGCCCGATCTGCCGCAGCGAGAACCTGACCCTGGTCCACTACATTTACGGAGACGAACTCAAGCAGTCGGCCGGCCAAGCCCGTAATGTGGCTGAGCTGACCGTGCTGGCGATGACGCTGCGTGAGTTCCAGGTCTTCGTGGTGGAGGTGTGCCTCGGCTGTGACTGGAACCATCTCATCGAGCAGTACCTGCTCGGGCGGGACGGTCTGACCGGCGTCGCCGACGGCGACCCGGAGCACGGTGAGGCGAGCGGCATGACCGCGGACGGAACGGGTGTCCGGCGAAGGCGAGAGGCGCAACGGTGATACGAGCTCGATCGGCCGGCCCCGGTCGCGTGCGACGCGGCTGGGGTGACCGACGGCTTGTAGGTCTGAATGGTCCGATTGATACGGATCTGACGCCGGGACCACAGCACCCCCGTGCCGTGGTCGCAGGTGTCAAAACTCACGGCAAACCGGTGGCGGTGCGACCGCGCCCCACCGCGACGGCAGGGTGTGAGGAATGAACTCGTACGGCGATCCCAGCTCCTCGCGCGGCCGGGCCTGGATTCCGGGCCAGGACGACTCGGGGCAGACGGACGACGCGTACCGCCGCCCGGGTGGTGAACCGCGCGGAGTCAACTGGTCGACCGGGCCGGAGACATCCGGCCCGTCGGCCCGCGCCTCGGTCGGCGGACGTGCCTCGGTCGGCGGCTCGGCGAGCGTTCCGCCGCGGGGCGGTTCCACCGGTGCGGCCCCGGTCGGCCGGGCCGGCCCCGGTCGCGCCTCCGTGCCGGTCTCACCAGCCGGACCGGGTCGTGCCTCGGTGCCGGTCTCGCCCGCACCCGGCCGTGCCGGCCGTGCCTCGGTGCCGGTCTCGCCTGCACCCGGTCGTGCCTCGGTCGGTGCCGCCGCCGTGGGCGCGGCGTCAGCCGGTCGGGCGAGCGTCGGGTCGGCGTCCGTGGGTGGCGTCGGCGGTCGGGCCGCGGTGGCCCGGGCAAGCGTCGGCGGCCCCGGCGGACCGGGCGGTCCCGGTGGACCGGGTGGACCGACCAGGCCCGGTCGCGGTGGCCGTGACCCGGGTGCGGTGGCCCGCGCCCGCAAGCGCAAGCGGATGAACATGCTGATCGCCGGCTTCGCGGTGTTCATCATGCTGGCCGGCATCGGCGTGGTCGGGTTCACCTACTACTCGACGAACGTGGTGCTGCCCAAGGAGATCCCGCTGCCGCTGTCCACCACCGTCTACGCCAAGGATGGCAAGTCGCTGGTCGCCAAGCTCGGCAACGAGAACCGCACCTTCGTCACCATCGACAACATCCCGCAGCATGTGCGCGACGCCGTGGCCGCCGCCGAGGACCGGAACTTCTACCGACACTCGGGCGTCGACTACAAGGGCATCGCCCGGGCCGCCTGGAACAACCTCTCCGGCGGCGACAAGCAGGGCGCCTCGACCATCACCCAGCAGTACGCCCGCAACGCCTACGAGAACCTCCAGGACGACAGCTACGCGCGGAAGGTGAAGGAGGCGATCCTCGCCTCCAAGCTGAACGACAACTACACCAAAGACGAGATCATGGAGAACTACCTCAACGTGATCTACTTCGGTCGTGGTGCGTACGGCATCGAGGCGGCGGCGCAGACGTACTTCAAAACCAGCGCGAAGAAGCTGACGGTGGCGCAGGGCGCGGTGCTCGCCGCGTTGATCAAGCAGCCGGTCGCCAGCGCCACCCACAAGGGCTTCGACCCGGAGACCAACGAAATCGACGCGAAATCCCGGTGGGAGTACGTCATCAACGGGATGGTCGAGGAGGGCTGGCTGAACGCCCCGGGCAAGCCGGAGCGGCCGGCCGAGTATCCGAAGGTCGAGAAGTCGAAGAAGAACAACGGCTTCGGGGTCGCCACTCCACGCGGCAACGTCATCAACTACGTCCGCAAGGAGATGGAGGAGTGGGGCCTCTGCTCCAACTCCGGTGCCGAGGGCAAGCCCAGCTGCGTGGACGAGCTGCGCGAGGGCGGCTACCGGATCACCACCACCATCGACCCGAAGATGCAGAAGGCGCTGGAGGAGGCGGCCCAGCCGGACCGGAAGGGCTCGGTGCTCAAGGGGCAGCCGAAGAACCTGATGTCGGCGGTGGTCTCCGTCGACCCGAAGACCGGCCGGGTGCTCGCCTACTACGGCGGTGACAGCGGCGCCGACTTCGACTACGCCGGCCTCAACACGGATCAGAATGGCAACATCGTCGGTGGCCATCCCCCAGGCTCGTCGTTCAAGGTCTACACCCTGGCCGCGGCGATCGACGCGGAAATCTCGGTCAAGTCGCACTGGGACGCCACCCCGTTCAAGCCCGAGGGGTACGACGATCCGATCGTGAACGCTGGCCGGGATGTCAGGCGAACCTGTAACAAGTGGTGCACGCTGCAGGAGTCGACGGTGCAGTCGTACAACGTGCCGTTTTTCCACGTGACCGAGGACATCGGCCCCGACAAGGTCCTCGACATGGCTCGCCGCGCCGGCATCCGCACCATGTGGGACGACAAGCAAAAGGTCTACGACCTGACGAAGGAGAAGCCCGAGAAACTCGCGCCGAGCAAGTTCGACCGGGTTGTCGGCTTCGGTCAGTATCCGGTGACCGTGCTGGACCATGCCAACGGTCTGGCCACCCTCGCCAACAAGGGCAAGTACAACAAGGCGCACTTTGTCCGGATGGTGGAGAAGCAGAACAAGGCCACCGGCAAGTGGGACAAGGTGCGCGGCACCGGCGAGAAGCTCAAGCCGCAGCAGGTGATCCGGCCGGAGGTCGCCGACGAGGTGACCGCGGTGCTCAAGGAGATCCCCGGCCGAAACAACGCGACGCTGGTCGGCAACCGGCAGGCCGCGGGTAAGACCGGCACCTGGCAGCACGGCAAAACCGACAAGAACGCTCACGCCTGGATGGTCGGCTACGACGAGAACGTGGCCACCGCAGTGTGGATCGGCAGCCGCGACCCGAAGAAGCCGGCGATCGTGGACCGAAATGGCGTCAACATCGGCGGTGGCAACATCCCGGCCGCGCTGTGGAAGCGGTACATGGACGACGCCCTGAAGGGCTACGACCCGTCCGACCTGCCCGACGTGACCGGGGTCGGCGATCAGGACGCCGGCAACGGCGAGGAGCCCGCCCCGCCCTCGCCCCCGCCGGGCGGCAACCAGCAGAACTGCAACCCGCTCGACCTCCTCTGCCAGCTCGGCGGTGGCAACAACGGCGGTCCCGGCGGCGGGGACAACGGTGGCAACAACCCGGGCGGCCCGCCCGATCGTGATCAAGCGCCGGGTGGCGAAGGCGGCGGCCTGCTACCACCCAGAACGACGAGCCGGGACTAGCTCCCGCTGACGCCGCGGGCGGCCGGAGAATTCCGGCCGCCCGCGGCGCTGTACGGAGGGGACGACGATGGCCCGGTACGCGGTCCTTCTGCGCGGTATCAACCTCGGGAAGGCCGAGCCGTGTCGGCATGGCCGATCTCCGCAGCCTGCTCACGGCGGAGGGGTACGGGAACTTCGCCACGCTGCTGCCGGGAAGATCTGGCGCGGGTGGTGACCACGAGCCCGCTGCGCGAGATGGCCACCGACGGCTCCAGGTGCGTCGTGGCCGTCCTGTCGGAGTCTCCGGAGACGCCGGTCGACGAGGTGCTGAAGGGGATCCGACCGGGACGGGGACCGGTACGTGGTGGACGGCTAGAAGGAGTATCACGTGGTCGAGTCGGTGCCGGGCCCATCCGATTCGCCGCGCGCGTCGGCGCAGGGTCCGCAACGTGTCGACAACAGACTGCCTGCCTCCCTGTTCTGGCGGGTCACGATCGCAGCGCTGCTCGGCGCGGTGATCGGCACCGTGATCGGGGCGACCTGGCGGGCACTCACCGAGTCCGATCGACCGGCCGAGGACATAATCGCTCTGACCTTCCTCGCTTGGCTGGTCGGTCTTCCGGTGCTGTTGGTGGTGAGCTGGGTAGTACTGGCGCTCACCGGTCCGGCCTGGGTGGCGCCAACGGTGACGATCGCGGGGCTGGCTGCCGGAGCCTACGTCGAGGGCCTCTACCAGAAGGCCGCCGGCTCGTCGGACGCGACACCGGTCGCGATCTGCGCCTTGGCCTGGGGAGCCTGCTATACGGCCGTCGCGCTGGCCTGTCTTACTGGGTTGTCCCGAGCGGTTCGCGTCGCACTTGCCGCCCTGCTCATCACCCCGGCGGTCCTGTTCTTCGTGCTCTGAGCTTTCGTACCTGAGCGCAACCGGCCGCCGGATCGTCAGATGCGGCATGTCGGGGTTTCCGACGCCAGGGATACCGCGACATGCCGCAGACCGCGAGCGCCGGGCGTCGGTTGCCGAGCGCCGGTCGCCAGTGCCCAGGTGGCGGAGGTGTCCACACAACGGCGACAGCGCCTCGGGGATTCGATGTGGTTTCGGCTTCAACGCCGTCGCCGGATGCGGCAGGATGCACGGTCATGAGCACGAAGTCGACGCCAGGCATCGATGGATCGGGTGCCCCCGATCACCCGTCCCGCTCCGACGGCTTCGTCCGGGGGCTTTCCGGGCTGATCGGCGGTCCGCTCGGCGACCACGCGGTCGCCCGCGACCGGCCCGTCGGCGCGGAGAATCGGCTCTGGACGGCGGTACGGATCGTCCTGGCGCTGACCTGCCTCACGCTGGCCCTGCACTGGGTGCAGAAGTCGCCCTGCCAGGACGGCGCGTGGGTGAACAACGAGCAGTACACCCGCTTCTGCTACACCGACGTGCTGGCGCTCTACTACGCCGAACGGCTCAATGAGGGGGCGGTGCCCTACCGGGACCACCCGGTCGAGTACCCGGTGCTGACCGGGTACTTCATGGGGGCGCTCGGGTTGCCGGTCCACTCGGCCGGCGACGGCAACCCCGACATGAACCAGGGCCAGTGGTTCTACAACCTCAACGCACTGGTGCTCGGTGCGCTGGCGGTGGTCACCGTGGCGGTGATCCTGGCGCTGCGCCGTCGGCGCCCATGGGACGCCGCGCTCTTCGCGCTCGCTCCCGCGCTGCTGCTCACCGCCACCGTCAACTGGGACTTCCTCGCCATCGGGCTCGCCGCGTTGGGTCTGTTGTCCTGGGCGCGCTCCGGGCCAGGCCCGAAGGGGACAATGTTGGTGGCGCTTTCCGGAGTGCTGCTCGGGCTCGGTGGCGCGGCGAAGATGTGGCCGCTGTTCATCCTCGGACCGATCCTGGTGCTCGCGTTACGTGCCAACCGGATCCGGGCCGCGCTGCTGTCCATCGTCACGGCCGCGGTGACGGTGGTGCTGGTGAACCTGCCGGCAGCCATTCCGTACCGCGACAACTGGGACCGCTTCTTCGAGCTGAACACCACTCGTCCGATCGACTGGGGCACCTTCTGGTACATCGGTCGCTACCTGGACGGGAAGTTCGGCGACCCCGCCAGCATCGGGCCCTTCCAGTGGCTGGACGCCAACATTCCCACGCTCAACTACCTGTCGTACGCCCTGTTCGGGCTGGCCTGCCTCGGCGTCGGCGCGCTGGCGTTGCTGGCACCGCGGCGTCCCCGGCTCGCCCAGCTCGCCTTCCTGGTGGTCGCCGCCTTCCTGATCTTCAGCAAGGTCTGGTCGCAGCAGTTCGTGCTCTGGCTGCTGCCGCTGGTGGTGCTCGCCCGGCCCAAGTGGGGAGCGTTCCTCGTCTGGCAGGCGGCCGAGGTCTGCTACTTCATCGCCTTCTACGGCCAGTTGCTCGGCGCGTCGACCGGCACGCCGGTCTTCCCGGAGGGCGTCTTCGTGCTGGCCGCGAGCCTACGTCTGGCCGCCGTGGTGGCCCTGGTCGTCCTGGTCGTACGCGAGATCCTGAACCCGGAGCAGGACGCGGTACGCCGCAACTACGCCGACGACCCGGACGGCGGCCTGCTCGACGGCACCCCCGACGCCCCCTGGCTGGACCGATGGCGAAGCCGCCGCTCAACCATCGAGCCAACCCCGACGCCCGTGGCTGCGACCACCTGACCCGGTGACGCTTGACGCTCAGAGGCGGAAGACGACGACGTCGTCGATCTCCTCGCGGGTGATGCCCAACCCGTCGACCGGTGCGTCGACGCTTACCTCCCACGGGGTGCCGGCGATCTTGCCGCGCAGCACCAGGACGTTGTGCACGCCGAGCGTGCGCAGGTAATCGACGCTGGTCTGGTCGGGGAAGGTCATGGTGACCCGGCGTACGTCGTCGAGCTGACGTGGGGTGAAACCGCTGCCCCCGTTGACGATGTCCTGGAACCGCGTGGTCGACCACAGCATCACCGGCTGGTCGTGGTTCTGCCCGCTGGGCAGGACGAGTAGCGGGCCGTCGATCGAACGCATCGCCGCCGGCTGCGCCGGCACCACCGGATGGGGTGTGGTGTTGGTGCCCTCAGCGACGACCAGCAGCAGCGGCACCAGGGTCGCCAGGCGCAGCCAGGGGCTCGGCCAGGAGGGAATGCGTTCGGCGGAGATCTCCCGGACCCGCTCGGCGAACGCGCTTACCGCCCCCGCCGCCAGCAGCCCGAGCAGCAACGTGGCCCACAACATCAACCGGCCCGGCGTCCGGATGCCGCTCCAGCCGGGCAGATGGTCGAAGAGCGGTACGTAGGTGAAGCGACCGCCGAACAGCTCGGTGCCCATCGACAGGGCCATCGCGACAAGCGCCCCGGCGAGCAGCAGGAGCCGCTGGCGGACCTTCCAGATGGAGAAGAACAGCCCGCCGACGGCCAGCGCGTACAGCACGAAGCCGGGCAGCAGTGTCATCTCCGGATGCCACGGCAGCAGCGACCGGGCACCTTCGTGCAGCCCACCCCAGAGGCGGGACTCGGCCGGGGCGGTCACGAAACCGGTCGCGGGCGGCGAGAAGATGGCGATGTCGTCGATCGTCCGCTCCGCGTTCGGGTGCAGCTGCGCGACGGTGAAGTACGGGATGGCCATCAGGACACCCACCCCGGCGAAGATCAGCCCGCCGATCAGGTCGGCGACGAACAACCGCTGGCCGAAGGGGCGCTTGAGCCGCCAGAAGATCCGTTTCGCGTACCAGATGACGGCGGCCACCAGCACGGTGCCGGCGAGCACGTACGCGAACGGCAGGCCGATACCGAATCCGAGACTGAGCTGCCAGGCGGCCACCAGCCAGCCGGCGTACACCCAGCCCTCGTGCCGACGCTCCGGTCGATAGCCGTGCCGGAGCGACCAGCCGTGCCCCCGGGCCAGCATGGCCAGCGCCAGCGGAATACCGCCGTTGGAGACCACGTGCAGGTGGCCCGCCTGGGCCAGCAGCCACGGTGCGTAGGTGTAGGCGACACCGACCACCGCGGAACCCGTCCGGCTCGCGCCGAGCTGCCGGGCCAGCACGTACGCGCCGAAGGTGGCGAGGGCGTGCGCCAACACGAACACGATGTTGTAGCGAACGAGGGCGGCTTCGGGGCCGCTGCCGATCATGCCGGCCGGCGCGTACCCGAGCAGGGTGTCCGAGAAGGCGAAGCTCCACCTTTCCGGGAAGAACGCGTTGGCGTGCCAGAGCTGGGCCGGTTCGGTCAGCAGGATGTGCCCGGACCAGGCCATCTGCCAGGCCTGGAGGCTCGGGTCCCAGTAGTCCTGCGGCAGCGTGTGTGCTGGGTAACGCAGCGTCGGCCAGGTCATCAGCACGGCCAGCGCCAGCGACGCGACGGCGGCCAGCGTCCACTCGTGGATCAGCAGCCGGCCGACCCACCGACCCAACCGCCCGTACCAGGTGGGTACCGGCTCGGGTGCGGGCCCGAAAGCGGCCCACGGGTCAGGCTTGCTTGCGCCCTCCGCCGGGGTGCCGTCGGGCTTGCTTCCGCCCGCTGCCGGACTGCCGTCGGGCGTGCCGCTGTCGCCCGCGCCGGCCCCGTCGCCGCCCGCCTTCTTCCTGCCTCTGCCCTTGTTCTTCTTTCCGCCCTTGTCCTTCTCCCCAGGCTCGTCCTGGTCGCCGACCTTGTTCGTGGCTCCGGCCTCGCTCCTGGCGTCGGCCGTGTCCGCAGTGCCTGCCTTCTTGCCCGGCGCATCGTCGGCCCTGGGGCGCTTCCGTGTCGTGCGAGCCGCGTCGGCCGGACCGTTCCCGGTGGGTCTGCCCTGGTCAGCCTCGTCGAAGGCGCTCGCCCGGACCTCGTCGCCCGGGTCGCGCCGGTACTGCGGGTCGGTGCCGCCGGGCGCCGGACCATTGGTGGCCCGAGCGTTGCGCGAGGTCGGCCTGGGGCCGCCAGGGGCGGACTGGTCCGTGGTCATCGTGCTCCGGTCTCCCCGTCGAGTTGCCGACGCAGGAAGGCGATGTCGTTGCCCTGCCCCTCGACGCCCCCGGGCGTCTCCACGATGACCGGCGCGTCCGCCGCGCGAATCACCGCAAGCAGGAGATCCGGGTCGATGGTCCCGCCCGACAGGTTGTCGTGACGATCCCGCCCCGACCCGAACCCGTCCTTGGAGTTGTTGGCGTGTACCAGGTCGATCCGACCGGTGATCGCCTTCACCCGATCGACCAGGCCGAGCAGTTCCTCACCGCCGGCATGGGCGTGGCAGGTGTCCAGGCAGAAACCGACCTCCTGGTCACCGAGGGCGTCCCAGAGCCGGGCGAGCGCATCCAGCCGCCGCGCGCAGGCGTTCTCGCCACCGGCGGTGTTCTCGATCAGCACCGGAAGCCCGAAGCCCCCCGACTCGGCCGCGTACGACAGTGCCTTGCGCCAGTTGTCGAACCCGGTCGACGGGTCGTCACCGGCGTTCACGTGCCCGCCGTGCACCACCAGGCCCTTGGCGCCGATCGCCGCGGCCGCTTTCGCGTGCGCGAGCAGCAGCTTGCGGCTGGGGATCCGGATGCGGTTGTTGCCGGTGGCGACATTGATGACGTACGGCGCGTGCACGTAGACGTCGACATCGGAACCGATCAGCGCTGCCGCGTCGGCGCGGGGCTGCGGCGACTTCCAGCCCTGGGGGTCGGAGAGAAAGAACTGCACGGCGTCTGCCGCTCGGGCGGTCGCCTCCGCCAGCGGGTCGGTCGGATCGACGTGGGCTCCGATACGCATGCAGGCGAGCCTACGTCCCGCCACCGACGGGCGGGCCGACGCCCGCTACCTGGCCGCGTCACCGGCACCGACGGCAGTCGTTGATGCCAATGGATCCTCCGGTCAAGACGACTCGGCAGGACCCAGTAAAGGAAAATGTCGGTAATTCTAAGATTTGCCCCATGAAGCACCGGCTTCTGCGATAACGTCAGGTAACAACGTGATAAAGCTCCGCGGGGCGTCTCCGGTCCAACCTCATCGGTGTGGTCGTTCCTCCCCAGGTCCCACCCAAGGAATGCGGACCAGGCGCCCCGCGGCCCGTGGCCGGGGGTCCGTGCCGACAGCGACGTCGGCACGGACCCCCGGTTTGCTGTACCCCGTCACCTCGGTGATGGTGATCGTCCGGGCCGGGTATCCTGGTCCGGTTGTCCGTCCCCGGCCGGGTCCCCCCGGTACCGGAACGGGCCACGACGCACGACCTCCTGCCACGGAAGGACCGTGGCCGCTTAGCCCACAGGAGGTGAGCACGTCTTGCGTCATTACGAGATCATGGTGATCCTCGACCCCAGCCTCGAGGAGCGCACCGTCGCCCCGTCGCTCGACACGTACCTGAACGTGATCAGGACCGCGGGTGGCTCGGTGGAGAAGACCGATGTGTGGGGCCGCCGGCGCCTCGCGTACGAGATCAACAAGAAGGCCGAGGGCATCTACGCCGTCATCGACCTCCAGGCGACGCCGGAGGCGGTGGCCGAGCTGGACCGCCAGCTGCGGCTCAACGAGTCCGTGCTGCGTACGAAGGTCCTCCGGCCGGAAATGCGCTAGCAAACCCACCCCGGCCCCACCCGGATCAGCCTCACCGTCGTTGTCGGAGGGTTCTGAGAACCTGTACGGCGGAACGGATGAGCGCGCGAGGAGTTTGGTCATGGCAGGAGACACCACCATCACGGTCATCGGCAACCTGACCGATGACCCCGAGTTGCGGTTCACCCCCTCCGGTGCCGCGGTCGCCAAGTTCCGGGTCGCTTCGACGCCCCGGTTCATGGACAAGGCATCCGGTGAGTGGAAGGACGGCGAGCCGCTGTTCCTTTCGTGCACCGTCTGGCGGCAGGCCGCGGAGCACGTTGCGGAGTCGCTCCAGCGCGGTGCCCGCGTGATCGTCTCGGGTCGGCTGCGTCAGCGGTCCTACGAGACCCGCGAGGGCGAGAAGCGCACCGTCATCGAGCTGGAGGTCGACGAGATCGGCCCGTCACTGCGCTACGCCACGGCGAAGGTGCAGAAGATGTCCCGGTCCGGCGGCGGTGGCGGCGGCTTCGGTAGTGGTGGCGGTGGTGGCCAGGGCGGCGGAGGTAACTTCGACGACCCCTGGGCTTCGGCTGCACCGGCCCCCTCACGTTCGGGTGGCGGCAACTTCGACGAGGAGCCTCCGTTCTAATGGCGCCGAGCGCCCGTGATCGTAAACCAGGAGCAAGAGCAATGGCGAAGGCTGCGGCACTGCGCAAGCCGAAGAAGAAGGTGAACCCGCTCGACAAGGACGGGATCACGTACATCGATTACAAGGACACCGCGCTGCTGCGCAAGTTCATCTCCGATCGCGGCAAGATCCGCGCTCGGCGGGTGACCGGCGTCACCTCGCAGCAGCAGCGGCAGATCGCCCGTGCGGTCAAGAACGCCCGTGAGATGGCGCTCCTGCCGTACACCGCGACGGCCCGCTGAGAGAGGCACCGACATGAAGATCATCCTGACTCAGGAGGTGTCCGGGCTCGGTGCCCCGGGCGACATCGTGGAGGTCAAGAACGGCTACGGCCGTAACTACCTGCTCCCGCAGGGCTTCGCGATCGCCTGGACCAAGGGCGCGGAAAAGCAGGTCACCCTCATCAAGCGGGCCCGCTCGGCCCGCGAGATCCGCGACCTGGATCACGCCAACGAGGTGAAGGCACAGCTCGAGGCCCTCAAGGTGAACCTGAAGGCCCGCGCCGGTGAAGGTGGTCGGCTCTTCGGCTCGGTCACCCCGGCCGAGATCGTCGACGCCGTCAAGGCGGCCGGCGGCCCGGCCCTCGACCGGCGGCGGCTGGAAGTTTCCGGTCACGTCAAGTCGATCGGGTCGCACCCCGTGCGGATCAAGCTGCACCCCGAGGTGACCGCCACGTTCAACCTCAACGTCGTGCAGGGCTGAGTCCCGGCCGGCAGATGACGCAGGGCCTGCACCGGTGCACGGTGCAGGCCCTGCGTCGTTGTTCGTGAAGTACCCGGTCAGCCGATGGGCTGGCCGGTCACCGCGCTGATCATCACCGTCGAGAGACCGCCACCCACCACGGCGGCGGCGAGCGCCACAGTGGTCGGACGCCAGGTCGTACCCACCCGACGCAGCAGCGTCGCGATCGCCAGGCTGCTGGCCAGGGCCAGGCCGAAGCGCGGCAGCCCGCCCACCATCGCCCCGAACGCCCGCGCCCGGGGCGACTCGCAGCCACCGCCACTGATGTCGGTCACACAGCCCGCAGGTGGCGCCCCGTCCAGGGTCAGCAGCCAGACGAAGACCACGACCGCCGGTAGGACGTAACAGGCCGCGGTGTAGAGCAGGGGCAGCCAGGGGCCGCCCGGATCGGGATCAAGCAGGTCGTCTTCCAGCCGGCGGTTCCAACCTGCGTTGCCCACCGACTCGATGCGGCGTCGTACCGCCGCCATACCGACCGGCCGAGCCTGCGGGACCGCGGCGGTACGCCGCCGTGGTGCCGGGCGGGGACGCGGTGCCGTGTAGCCCACCACCGGCGACCGGGGCGCCGAGGCGGGCGCGTCCACCCAACGCGGATCGTCACCGGCCAACCGGGTACCCGGCCAGAAGGTCTCCTGCGGCGGCTCCGGCTGGGGCCGGCTGCTCCGCGACCACTGCTGGGCACCGGGTGCGCCACCCGACCGGGGGCGCTCCGTACGATCCCAACGGTCCGCCTCGGAGTAGTCCTCCCACCTGTTGCCGTCCCGCTGCCGTTCCCGTCGGTCAAGCTCGGGATCGCGGTCCCACTGGCCCGTGCTGTCCGGCTCCAGCCACTGCTCCGACGGCGACGACTGAAGCCACTGGCTCGTACTGTCGGCGTCCCAGGGATCGACCGGGCTGGAATCGGCACGACGATCCAGACCGGTGGGCTGCTCCCAGGCGTGCAGACCGGAGGCGTCCCACGGATCCACCGCGGGCCGGCGCGGTGCTGGCTCTGCCGCCCGATCCCACGGTTCCGCTGCCCGCTCCCAGGGATCCACCGCTGGACCGGGTGCTGGCTCTGCCGCCCGCCGCCGACGTCGAGGCGTCGGCTCGGCGACCGGCTCCGAGTCAGGGGTCTGCTGGCCCTCGTCCGCCAGGCCGGACCAGGTCACCTGGCGTTGGCGGGACTGCGCGCGGCGAGGCCGACTCTGCGGCGCCACACCCGAGACCGGATCGTCCTCCTCGGCCCGGCGGCTGCCGACGTACCCCTCCTCCTGTGGACGGTCGAAGGTCCACTCGCGGGTGTGATCGGACTGCGGTGCCACCGCTGGCGACGAGGCGATGGCGCGAGGCGGCGGATCACGCCATTCAGCCTCCTGGGAGCGCCGGCTCCGACTGCTCCGGGAAGCCCTCGACGATCTCCAGCCGTCATCGCCGTAGCGCGGCCGGTCGTCATCGTCATCGTCGTCCGGCGCGGCATGCCGGCCGCCACCGTCGACGCTGCTGACTCCCGACTCCAGTGCCCAACGCGGCAGATACGGCTCGGCCGGTTCCTCCTGGCCACGTTCGATCGCCCGCCGACGGCTCGGAGTGCGGTAGCGCTCGACCGCCGAGTCGTAACGGTCGGCCCGTGAATCCTCGACGGGCTCGGCCCACGAAGCGGTCGGTCGCCGCTCGCGCGGACCGTCCTCCCCGCGTGCCCAGTCCCGGTAACTCACGGCCGGAGCGTGACCCTTCTCAACCGAAAGTGCAATCCGCTGTCCAGGTGTAGCCGTAGGCCACCGATCTTACGGGAGGTTCAGGACAAAGCCCTACCCGGAAATTCCCCTCCACAGGCTGGGGAAAGAGTTTCCGCAGGTCAGCGCCTTTCCGGCGAGAATTCCCCATCCGTTATCCACACCCTGTGCACACGCTGCGCACATGGTTGTCCACCTGAATCCACAGGTTGTCCCGAGGCTCGTCCACCGCCACGGTTGAGTGGCTGACCTCGGAGTCCGTATGGTTGCCACCGACCTGCTGACCCGATGGCCCCCGATCGAAGCGGCCGGTCGACGTTGTCGCATCCGGGCGGTAAGCCTGGAACCGATCCGACGCAGTGGAGGGGGGCCCGGTGTCGGTCACCGACGACAGGCGGACGGAGTCGTTCCCGGGCGGCGGGCAGCAGTCCGGCGACGGACCACGCGACGGTCAGTTCGACAAGACGCCACCGCAGGATGTTGCCGCGGAGCAGTGCGTCCTGGGCGGCATGCTGCTTTCCAAGGACGCCATCGCCGACGTCGTCGAGATCCTCAAGACCAACGACTTCTACCGGCCGGTGCACGCCACCATCTTCGACATCATCCTGGAGATCTACGGCAGGGGCGAACCGGCCGACGCCATCACCGTCGCGGCGGCACTTGCCGACTCCGGCGATCTGGCCCGCGTGGGTGGCGCTCCGTACCTGCACACGTTGATCGCGAGCGTGCCGACCGCCGCGAACGCCGCCTACTACGCGCGCATCGTCAGCGAACGCGCGGTGCTCCGGCGCCTGGTCGAGGCCGGCACCCGGATCGTCCAACTCGGCTACGGCACCGCGAGCGGTGGCAGCCGGGACGTGGACGACGTCGTCGACCTGGCTCAGCAGGCCGTTTACGACGTCACGGAACGCCGGGTCAGTGAGGACTTCGCCATCCTGGCCGACATGCTGCAACCGACGCTCGACGAGATCGAGGCGGTCGGTGCGCAGGGCGGCGTGATGACCGGCGTGCCGACCGGCTTCACCGACCTGGATCGCCTGCTCAACGGGCTGCATGCCGGTCAGTTGATCATTGTGGCGGGGAGACCTGGCCTCGGAAAGGCGCTCGCGCTCGACACGCCCCTGCCAACTCCGGCCGGCTGGACGACGATGGGCGAGGTGCAGGTAGGCGATCAGCTGATCGGTGCGGACGGCCGCCCTACCACCGTCACGCACGCCTACGAGGTGCGCCACGACCGCCCCTGCTACGAGGTCGAGTTCTCCGACGGTTCAGTCATCGTCGCCGATGCCGAGCACCTGTGGACGACGACCACCCGGGCCTCACGCCGCCAACAGAATGAGCGCCGGCCGCGCTACCAGCGGGATGCCTCGGCGCGCGTCAAGGCGGCAGCCGTACACCGGACCGTCACCGCAATTCCCGACCGGCTTGTCACCTACCGGGAAGCCGTGGAGATCGCCGGGTCCCAGTTCCGGAACGTCCTGCACGTTGTGGCGGCCAAGGTCGGCATCGCAGGCACTGTCGAACGTCAGTACTCCCGGAACGGTAGGCCCTGGCGTCGGACGGTCGACGCCTACAGCGCCCATGCCCTGTTCGACGCACACCTGAGCCGGGTGAGTCGGATGATGAACAGCAATACGACCGTGGCACACCCTCGGGCCGTCACTACCGAACACATCGCCGCGACACTGCGGCATCCGGCTGACGGGCGCGCAAACCACGCGGTGACCAATGCTCGACCGCTGTCCCTTCCCGCCCGCGAGGACCTGCCGATCCCCCCGTACACGCTTGGCGTGTGGCTGGGCGACGGGCACTCGGCAGGCGCCCGGTTCACGTCGGCGGATCCGGAGATCGCACAGTACGTCGCAGCCGATGGCTTCATCGTCGCCCCGGGAAGCGGGACCTACTCCTATGGCATCAAGCTGCCGCCGCGGGCACCACTCGACGATCGTCGCTGCATCGTCTGCGGCGTCATCTTCACTCCCCGCGCGCCTGCGGTAAGAACCTGCGGAAGGACGTGTGGCGCCAGGTCGAGAGGCATGGTCGAGACCGCCGACCGCGAGGGTTGCGAGACCTGCGGTACGGCGACGAAGTCCAGCTGGAACGGTGCCCGCCACTGCGCGTCGTGTCGCCGGTTGCGTGGCTCGTTCACCGGGCTGCTTCGAGCCGCCGGTGTCCTTAACGACAAGCACATTCCGCAGCCCTACCTCCGAGCGTCGGAGGAGCAGCGACGGAAGCTGCTGGCCGGACTGCTCGACACCGACGGTACCGCCGCGCCAGCCGGACACATCCAATACACCACCACCTCGGAGCGGATGGCCGAGGATATGTACGAACTCGTCGTCAGCCTGGGCTACCGATGCTCGATCAACCGCAAGCGAGTCAACGGCCGCACTCCCGAAAGCTCGACGGCTTTCACACTGAACTTCTCTACCTCGGACGAGGTGTTCCGGTTGACCAGGAAGCGGGAGTCGCACGCCACGCGCCGGCACGCGGGTACCCGATCCCGCTACATCGTGGATGTGCGACCGGTGCCGAGTGTCCCCGTGCGGTGCGTCACGGTCGACAACGAGGATCACCTGTACCTTGCCGGGCGGTCGATGATTCCCACGCACAACAGCACAGCAAGCATGGACTTCGCGCGTAACGCTGCGATTCGTGCCAACCAGGCGGCGGCGATCTTCTCGCTGGAAATGAGTAAGGTCGAGATCGTGATGCGGCTGCTCTCGGCCGAGGCCCGAGTGCCACTGCACGTGCTGCGCAGCGGGCAACTGTCCGATGACGACTGGACGAAGCTGGCCCGCTGCATGGGTGAGATCAGCGAGGCCCCGCTGTTCGTCGATGACACGCCCAGCATGAACCTCATGGAGATCCGGGCGAAGGCCCGTCGGCTCAAGCAGCGGCATGACCTCAAGTTGATCGTGGTCGACTATCTCCAGCTGATGACCTCGCCGAAGCGTACCGAGAGCCGGCAGCAGGAGGTCGCGGACCTGTCCCGTGGCTTGAAGCTGCTGGCTAAGGAGGTCGAGTGTCCGGTCATCGCGGTCAGCCAGCTGAACCGTGGCCCTGAGCAGCGCACCGACAAGCGCCCACAATTGTCCGATCTACGTGAATCTGGGTCAATTGAACAGGATGCGGACGTTGTCATCCTTCTGCATCGCGACGACTACTACGACAAGGAGTCCCCCCGCGCCGGAGAGGCGGATTTCATAATCGCTAAACACAGAAATGGCCCGACTGACACTGTGACGGTCGCCGCCCAGCTGCACCTGTCGCGCTTCGTGGACATGGCGATCGTCTGACCTGACTCAGCCGAGGCTCACGGGCTCAGCCGAGCACCGGGAAGCGGGCGGCCAAGGCATCGAGATCACGCCGCTCAGGAGTTGGACCACTTCGGACGGACTCTCGAATGCAGCCGCGGAGCGACGGGCCCACCAGGCGTGCCGGGCGTTTCCGGTACCGCCGGGGAACGCGTGCCAGTAGCTGATGGAATGATGCCGTCGTACGCGTTGGCAAGTGCGATGTGCGAAGCTCGCGACCCCATGCCGGCAGCGTCCCACAGCCGGCGACCGCCAGCGCGTTCAGCGACCGGTCGGGCGGTGCCGGGCGCGGCCGGACCCGGTTTCAGCCGGGCAGCGACGGGTCGGGCGGCGGGCTGGCCGGGCGCAGGCACCGGTGACCGGGCTGGCCGGGATGTGACTGGCTGTGGAGTGGAAGACCGGTCCGGGCGTTCGGCCGGACCGGTCTTCCGGAGCTGAACGGCTCAGCCGAACATGTCGTCGAGGAAGCTCTTGCGCTTCTTCCGGCGGTAGTGCCCGTGGTAGCCGTAGTGCTGCTGACTGTGGCCGTAGGCGGGCGCCGGGGCCGGGTAGCCGTGCGGCGGGGGCGGAGGCGGCGGCACGGCGCCGTAGCCCGGCTGGTGTGGCGCGGGCGGTGGGGGCGGGGGCTGGTAGCCGCCCGGCTGGGGGGCGTGCTGGGCCGGCTGCGGGGCGGGCGGCGGCGGGGCCTGCTGGGCGCTCCAGTTGGCCTCCGCCTCGAACAGCTTCTCCAACTCGCCGCGGTCGAGGAAGATCCCTCGGCACTCGCCGCACTGGTCGATGACGACGCCACTGCGCTCGTACTGACGCATTTCTCCGTGACACTTGGGACAGGTCAGGCTCATCACCCGACGGTACCTGGTCGACTCACGCGGTAGCGGTCAGCGCCTCCGTCACCTCGTCGTCGGAAACCTCGTGGAAGTCGTCGTAGTGCGCCCCGACGGCAGTGAAGGTGGGCGGCCGCTGAGCACAGATCACCTGGTCGGCTTCGGCGGCGAGCATCTCGTACGCCTCCTGGGCACCGACCGGTACGGCGACCACCACCCGACGGGCGCCGAGATGGCGGGCCACCTGCACGGCGGCCCGGGCGGTGGCCCCGGTCGCCAGCCCGTCGTCGACGATGACGGCGGTGCGTCCGGTCAGATCCAGCGGCGGTCGGCCGGCCCGGTAGAGCCGTTCGCGCCGATCCAGTTCCGCCTGTTCCCGGCGCTGCACGTCGGCGATGTCGTCGGGGCTGAGCTGCCCGGCCACCACGTCGTTGACCACGCGTACGCCCGCCGGACCGAGCGCGCCGAAGGCGACCTCGGGGGCCCACGGCATGCCGAGCTTGCGGACCACGAGCACGTCCAGTGGTGCGCCGAGGCGTTCGGCGACGACCTGGGCGACCGGCACGCCGCCGCGTACCAGTCCCAGGACGACGACGTCCGGTTCGCCGATCAGGGCGGTGAGTCGGTCGGCGAGCACCTGGCCCGCCTCGCTGCGGTCGCGGTAGGTGGTCATGCTCTCAGGTCTACGCCCTACGGGCCGTCTTCGCTCGCCGGTTGCCGGATCCCGGGAACGTCGAGTGCGGGTGCCCACACGAGGAACGCCACCGGGTAGAGCAGATAGCCGAACCGGGTGCTGGGCATCAGCAGGATCGCCACGAGCAGCCCGTACCCGCAGACGAGCGCTGCCGTGCGGGCGGTGCGGGGCGGGCGGCGGGCGAGCCGGACGGCGATCGCCACTGCGGCGGCGACCAGCAGGGCCGCTGCCACGGCCCGGCCCGCCGGTAGCGCGTTCGCGATCAGATAGCCGGGAAACGGTGACTGCGCCGGGCTGGAGACCAGGCCGTGTCCGAGGGGGAACCGCAGCACGTTCTCCACCAGGGCGTCCCGGTCCACCAGCAGGGTGGGCAGCAGCGCGGCGGCGGGTAGGCCGAGCGCACCGGCGGCGACCCGCAGGCCGGCCCGCCGGCAGATACCCCAGATGACCAGGACGGCGGCGACCGGCCAGGCGAAGAGTTTGAGTGCACCGGCGAGTCCGACGGCGACGCCGGCCCAATCGGGTCGTGCGGTGGCGGCGAGCGCGAGGGCCAGCAGGCAGAGCGCGAGTACGGGTAGGTCGTCGCCACCGGTGGCGAGGGTCAGCGCGCAGATCGGCAGAACGGTGGCGGCCTGTACCCCGCGCAGCACGGCGGCGTCGTGCCCGACCGCTGCGGCCACACCCTCCGGCCGGCGCAGGACGCGGACGGCGAGGAGGAGAGCGAGGGCGGTGCCGATCGCGAACCAGACCCGGGCGTCGCTCCACCACGCGTCGGTGGCCGCGCGGGGCAGCCCGAACAGGGCCATGGCCGGTTGGTACGGCGTGTAGCCGAGCAGTTGTTCGCCGGGCGGCAGCGCGGCGATGGCGTCTGGTCCCAGGTAGGGCGTGCCGGTCTCCACCAGCCGCCGCCCGGATTCCTCGACGACGAGCACCTCTTCCTGGGCCCGGTCGGTACGCCCCGCCGCGCGCTGCACGCTCTGCCAGAGCAGCGGTAGCAGGGCGACGGCGATCCAGGTGAGGACGGTGACCAGGCAGCGTCCGGGAAGTCCGGCCAGCGCCGAGCCGGGCCGGTGCCGCCGGAGCAGGAGTTGACCGAGCGCCACGATTGCCGCGCCGAGGTAGCCGAGCGCGGCGATGCCGCCCCAGGCGCGGTGCGGCAGGAGGGTGGAGGTGGCCGCGGTGACTGCGGCGAAGGCGGCGGAGACGGTGTAGAGGCCGAGGTCGAGAGCGAGACCTCCGGCGGCGCTGTCGATCCGGTGCCACCACCCGGAACGGCGGCGGGTCGGGAGGGTCGTGCTCACCCGGGCAAGTGTGTCAGGCCGGCTGGTGGCGGCCCCGGCCGCCCTGTCGGCGTCCCTGCGGTAGCCGGACCACCGCACCGGCGTCGTGCAGGGCGACCGCCAGGCAGCCGGTCCGGTCACCGGTGCCGCGCTGGAGGGCGGCGAGCAGCGTTCCGGCGGGCAGTGGGCGGGCGAAGAGATGACCCTGGCCGGCGGTACAGCCCAGTTCCCAGAGCGTGCGTCGCTGCGCCTCCCGCTCCACACCCTCGGCCACCACGGCGAGGTCGAGGCTGCGACCGAGATCGAGGGTGGAGCGGATGATCGCGGCGGCCTCGGTGGAGGATTCCATGGCGGTGACGAAACTCCGGTCGATCTTCAGCTGGTGCACCGGGATCCGGGAGAGCAGCGAGAGCGAGGAGTAGCCGGTGCCGAAGTCGTCCAGGGCGAGCCGGATGCCGGCGTCGCGCAGTCGGGTGAGTACCTGGTCTACGACGTCGAGTTGACTGAGGGTGAGGGTCTCGGTCAGTTCCAGGATCAGCCGGTCGGGTGGCAGGTCATGGGCGCGCAGGCGGGCCAGCACCGAACCGGGGAACCGGGTGTCGAGCAGGCTGCGGGGGGAGACGTTCACCGCCACGGGTACGTCGAAGCCGGCGTCCCGCCAGGTGCCGGCGGCGATCAGGGCCTGGTCGAGGATGGCTTCGGCGAAGGCGGGTAGCAGGCCCGACCGCTCGACGGTCTCCAGGAAGCGCAGCGGGTCGATCATGCCGTGGGTGGGGTGACGCCATCGGGCCAGCGCTTCGGCGGCGATGACCTTACCGGTGCCGAGTTCGACGATCGGCTGGAACTTGACGGTGAACTCGTGGTCGGCCACGGCTCGGGTCAGGTCGCCGCCGAGCGTGAGGCGACCCAGGTCGGCGGTGTCCCGGGCGGACGCGTAGCTGGCCAGACGCTGCCCGGCCCGCTTGGCCTGGTACATGGCGACGTCCGCGCGGCGCAGCAGTTCGACCATGCCGCCGGTGGCGGGCGCGGCGGCGATGCCGCCGCTGGCCTCCACGTTGAGCCGCATGCCGTCGATGTCGAAGGGTTCGTGCAGCGCCGCCAGCAGCGTTTCGGTGCGGTGTGCGGCGACCGCGGGCGCGGGCAGGGCGCGCAGGAGTACAGCGAACTCGTCGCCGCCGAGCCGGGCGACCAGGTCCTCGGCGTGGGCGGCGGCGCGCAGCCGTTCGGCGACGGCGGCCAGCATCTGGTCACCGGCGGTGTGGCCAAGGGTGTCGTTGACCTCTTTGAAGTGGTTCAGGTCGATCAGGACCAGGGCGGTCACCCCGTCGGCGTGCCGTTGGTTCAGGTGGTCGTTGCCCGCGTCGAGCAGGTGACGCCGGTTCGGCAGACCGGTGAGCGCGTCGTGCGTCGCGTCGTGCGCGTGGGCCTGGGCCACCCGGGCGAGTTCGGCGTACGCCTGAGCGTTGCGGATGGCGGTGCACAGCGCCGAGGCGAAGGTGTAGAGGGTGTAGTGCTCCCGCTCGGAGAGTTTCACCGGTCCGCGGAATCGCAGCCGCAGCATGCCCACGTCGACCGTCTTGTCGTGCCCTTCCAGGCGGACGGGGACCACCGCGCCCTGGACGGTGGTGGACTCGTCGGCCGGCCCGTCGTAGCTGACTCCCTCGGCGCCGCCGCGCACGACCCGGTCTGTCTCGCGCAGCTCGACCTCCACCTCGTCGGCGGAGAAGAGTTCGGATGCCCGGGTGACCGCGGTGGTGAGGACCTCGTCCAGCTCGACCACGTTGAGCGCGTCGGTGGTCTGAGCGAGCCGCTGCCACACCTGCTGCTCGGTGCGCTGTCGGATCCGGCCGGCGTACGCCAGATGCAGACTGAGCACGAGCGGTGGAACGGCGAGTAGCAGCCTGGGATCCGCTTCGAGGATGAGCAGGCTGCCGATGGCGACGCAGAAGCGTACGAGGTATCCAGCAATCCTCAGATCGAGGTTGTTGCGGAAGTGCTGGGAGATGGGAGTTCGCGAGGCCAGCGCGATCACGGGCATCGCCAGCGCCTCGTCGAGCAGAGCGGCGGCGAGGTAGGCCGCTGCGAGCGGAGGTATCAGCAGCCACGGGTCGCCGCTGAGGCCGTCCCAACCGGCGGCGTGGAGGGTGGCGCCGGCACCTACGGCCATCAGAACGTTCTTGCCCACGCCGAAGGCGAGCTTGATCGGTGGTAGCCGGAGCGAGGCCAGTGCCACGCCGGCCGCGGTGCACAGGACCACCCACGGCGTTGGCGCGAGAGCCAGGGCCATCACCAGCGCAGTCTCGTTCCAGCTGATCGAATGACCTGTCGACCTGATCCGGACGGGGGTGTTGACGAGAGTGCCGACCGCACTCATGAAGATCAACATAACCAGAACGGACAGCTCGTTGAGAGGGGTGATCAACGGCGAGGTCGACGCGATCATGGTCGAGGCGGAGACGGCTGCGGTCGCCGCCACGACGACGAGACCGACTAGCAGCGTGAGCCGCCGATCGGTCTCATTGTCTCGTGTCGAGAGATGGATCATGCCACTCCTGACGGCCGCTCCACCGTGATGGCAGCCTACCGCCGGTGCGGGCATCCCGCGGTATCGATCAGGTCCAGTCGTTGCCACGCATGTCTTCGCCTCCTCAACTCGACGCCTCAGCTCATCGATGGAGACTCCATTCGATGGCGAAAGCGAGGTTAAGTCGAGACAGGTCGGACGAGCCAGGATAAATGTGACAATACGCAACATTAGCCAAGGATGCCGCTATTCATGACCGTCCGTTTATATGTGTTGTGCGGAGCGCATCGATCGTGAAGTTTGTCGAGTTGCTCGTCTACTGCCGACAGTTGGCTTACCGAATTCGGCAAGGCTTGTTCGTCGCCACTTCGGATTGTGGTCGCACATCGCCGATGTCGCCATCCCCGTGACCGAGCGTTTGTTGCGGTTCACCCGGTGCGATGCGCATTGTTAAGGTGCGGTCACGCGAATGCCTGCCTCACAAGGGGTTCGAAAAGTGAAGATTGAGGTGCTTGGCGGCTTTCGGGTCTTATTTGGTTCGTCCGAGGTGGACCTCGGCACGCCGAAGCAACGAACCGTTCTGGCCGAGCTGGTGATGAACTCGGGACGGACGGTAGCCATAGAGGAACTGATCGACGAGATCTGGCCGGAGGGCCCACCGCGTTCGGCCGTACCGAATGTCCGGACCTACGCCGCAAACCTTCGACGTACCTTCGAGGCGCACGAAGCTGGCCAGGGGGTGCTGGTACGTCAGCGCGGCGGGTACCGCCTGGAGGTCGCGACCGACGACGTGGATCTGTTCCACTTCCTTGACCAGGTTGAGCGGGCCCGTCAACGCAACCACCGCGACGACCCGGAGACGGCGCGGTCGTTGCTGAGCGGGGTGATGCCCCTCTGGCACGGGCCACCCCTGCTGGGTGTGCCTCTCGGGGCCTCGCTGGCTGCTCATGTGGCCGCCGCCCAGGAACAGCACCTTCTCGCCGTGGAACTCCTCGCGGACCTCCACCTCGCAGCGGACCGCGTGGAGGAGGCCCTACCGCTGCTGTGGCGAACGGTCGCGACCCATCCGATCCGAGAGCCGGCGCTGCTGCTGTTGATGAGGGCGCTGCATCGGCGCGGCGACGTGGCCGGCGCGATCTCGGTATTTCGATCCGCGGCCCGAGTCATGAGGGCCGAACTCGGCGTCGAGCCGGGATCCGATCTTCGGCGACTGCATCAGGAGATGGTCGGGCATCGAGCGGCTGCGATATCGGCGTTCCCCTCCAGGGGTTCCGGGGACAGCGACGATTCGAGCGCGTTGCACTCGACGACGCCTGACATCGGTGGGATCGACTGGGACTGGCTGCCCAGACCTGTAGCTCACTTCGTTGGCCGGGAGGCCCTCGTCGACCGAATGATCGGCCGGAGCCGAGCCGCCGCAGGCCCGGCACCCGTCGTTCACCTGATCGACGGGATGGCCGGAAGCGGCAAGACGACCCTCGCCGTGCAAGTCGCCAGGCATCTGGCGACCTCGCACCCGGATGGTCGACTCTTCATCGACCTGCGCGGTCACGATGAGGGCAACGTGATGGATCCCGCCACTGCCCTCGTGGTGCTTCTCCGCCAGTTGGGTGTTCCGGCTCCTCGAATTCCAGTTGACATCGATGAGCGGCGAGGGTTGTGGCGTAGGGAACTGTCCGTTCGCCGTGCGGTCGTCGTTCTCGACAATGCGGCCGACAGCGAGCAGGTGGCTTCGCTGTTACCAGTCACGGCGTCTTCGGTAATACTGATCACTTCTCGTCGGCGACTCCTCGACCTGGATGTAGGGCCTCCGGAGTCCCTATCGGTGCTGTCGTCAGAAGAGGCTGTCCGTCTGCTCGCGGTCAGCGCTGGAGAAGAGCGGGTAAATGCAGAACCTGAATCCGCTGCGGAGATAGTCCGCAATTGTGGTTACCTGCCGCTGGCAATCCGGCTGGTCGGGTCGCGGCTGGCTCACCGGCGCAACCGTCGGCTGGTTGACTTGGCCGCTCGCCTCGCCGCAAACGAGTCAGGGTTGGCCACCTTCGGGACGGGTGAGCCCAGCGTCGCTACGGCCTTCACCGCCTCGTACGAGCCGTTGAACGAGGTGAGTAAGCGTGTGTTCCGCTTGCTTGGTGTGCATAATGGGCACTACTGCATCAGCATGGTTGCGGCCATGTCCGGGTTGTCATACGCGAAAGCTGGGCACATCCTCGATGACCTGGTGGATCGGCACTTACTCGAAGAGTCGGAAAATGGTCGTTATCGGATGCACGACCTAGTCCGACAGTACGCTCGCGAGAAGTGCCTGGAAAAAGATTCGAACGAGGCCAGAAGGGCTGCGCTTGCCAGTCTGCTCGACCAGGTCATGCAACTGTCAATCGCCGCCACGAAGTCGCTGAACAGGCTCGTCGACATTTTCGGCGACATAGGCGAAGTGGTGCCGGAGCGCCCCGATCTACTGCCCGCGCCTGGGACGGTCGACATCGACTGGGTTGAACGGGAAAGGGCCAACCTGAATCTCTTCATCGAACTGGCCGCAGAAAACTCTCTTCATGGTCATACCTGGAGACTGGCTCGCGTCCTTTGGCGTTTCTACTATGTGCGGGGCTATTTTGAGGATATTCAGCTTACGCACGAGTTGGGACTCACCGCCGCACAGCAGTTGGGGAACGATCGCGCGGCCGGCATCATGAACAACTATCTCGCCTCCGCACTCACCAAGACCGGCTCGCATCACCAGGCGGTTCAGTGCTTGAAGAGTGCGCTGGCGGAGGCTGAGGCAGCAGGCCGCCGTGGAGACATCGCCCGGATTCGTGGAAACCTGAGCGTGGTCCACTGCATGGTGGGTGATTTTAGGGAGTCGATCGATCTTGCTATGGCAGCACTGCGCGACCTTCCGATGCGGCTGATAGGTCAGGTTCGGATACACCTTCCGAACGTCGGTATCGCCCTTACCTGGTTGGGTCGTTACGAGGAGGCGCTGCGGGTACATCGCCTTCATCTGCTCTGGGCACGGGTGGAAGGCGACCGGTACCAGATCGCCAACGCGCTGAGCCACATCGCCGCCGCACGGGTGCGCTTAGGGGAGCACGCTCCGGCCCTGCGGTTGCTGCGGTCCGCCATGGTGCTGTACGCCCAGACTGGTCACCGGCACGGCGAAGGCGACGCGCGCAATGTGATGGGCGCGGCGTATCGCGGCGTGGGTCTGCTTGCGGAGGCCCGGCGGCAGCACGAACTGGCGCTGGAACTCACCGGCCATTCGGCCGAGCGGCAGGCGGAGTGCACGGCGCTGAACGAGTTCGGCCTGACGCTGGCGGCCGACGGCGACGTCGACGGCGCCTTGCGGGCACACCGGCGAGCGCTTGATCTGGCGGTCCGGATCGACAACCGTTACGAGCAGGCCCGGGCGTTGGCCGGTCTGGCCGAGCACCTGTTGAGCGCGGACCCGACCGAAGCCCGGCGACATCTGGAACGGGCACTGGTGCTCATCGTGCCAACCGGAGCACCCGAGCGGTTCGAGATCGAGCGCCGTCTCGCCGCGCTGAAGCAGGGCACACCGATCTGCTGATCGCCGGATCTCGCTGGCCATCGTCCTTATCGATTTCTTATCGCCAGGGTCGCTAACCTCCCGAGCGTTCGTCGACGGGGGGAGATCCGACAGTTGCCGGATCTCGTCGCGACCCCTGCCGCCGGGTCTACCCCAGCAACCCGAGGCAGGCTGGTGAGGAAGGGGCGGCGTTCCCGCGCCGCTCCTTCCGAGCTACGGAAACGTGCTGTCGTACCGCCGGGATAGGCTCGCGACCGTGACCGAACCCGCCCAGCTCACCCACGTCGACACCGCCGGCGCGGCACGC